>JAIRYW010000073.1 GCA_031267645.1 Propionibacteriaceae bacterium | reverse complement strand
TCCACGTCGACGGTGTGGGTGTTGTCACCGATCTGGATCACGTAACGACGCATTGGTCTAGTTCCCTCGTCTGAACGGCTGATGTTGGTTGGCTCGCCCGTTGGCCACCCAGCGGGAGGCGAACAGGTGACTGCCGGGCGTGTGGGCCCGCATCTCAGGGGCGCCTTGGAGGCGGCGCAGACGGGCGTGGCTGATCACCGCCAAGGTGATGGCGGCGACCTCCTCGTCACTCAACCCGCCGGCGACCGGGCCGGTCAGGACCACGGCCGGGTCGTCGCCCTGGCCGTCCCAGTTGGCGGCCGCCTCGGCCTCGGCCCGGGCGTTGGCGGCGGCTTGGGCGGCCTCGGCCCGGCGCTGGCCGCGCTGGTCCCACCAGCCGATGGCGCGCAGCACCAGCATCAGGGCCACCAGGATGACGAGGACCGTGCCCATGCCCAGGGCGGTGATCTGGAGGCCGAATCCCATCTCAGACACTTGTCAGCCGCCTAAACCGGGAAGAGGCCGTGCTTCTTAGGCAGGCCGGTCTGGACTTTGGTACGGACCACTTCGAGGGCGTGGGCCAGACGCCGGCGGGTCTCACGCGGTTCGATGACCTCGTCGACCTGGCCCAGGTCGGCGGCGTGGTAGGGGTTGTAGAACTTCTCCCGGTAGTCGTCGATGAACTGCCGTTCGGCGGCGGCCGGGTCGGGGCTGGCCTGGGCCGCTTTGCGCCCGAGCAGGCGGAAGGCCCCCTCGGCCCCCATGACGGCGATCTGGGCGGTGGGCCAGGCGAAGGCGATGTCATTGCCCATCTGCTTCGAGCTCAGCGCGACGTACGAGCCGCCGATGGCCTTGCGCACGATGACGGCCAGCTTGGGCACGGTGGCCTGGGAGTAGGCGTAGATGATCTTGGCCCCGTGACGGATGACGCCGTGGTATTCCTGGTCCACGCCGGGCAGGTAGCCGGGACAGTCGACGAAGGTGACGACGGGCAGGTTGAAGGCGTCGCACAGCCTGACGAAACGGGCGATCTTGTCCGAGGAGTCGATGTCGAGCACGCCCGACAGGTGGGCCGGCTGGTTCGCCACCAAGCCGACGGCGTGGCCGTCCAGCCGGGCCAGAGCGGTCAAGGCGTTGGGGGCGAATTCGGGCGACACCTCCAAGACCGAGTCCAAGTCGAAGACCAGGTCGAGCACCTGGCGCATGTCGTAAGGCAGGTTCTCGTCCAGAGGCACGATGTCGTTGAGGGACGCCTCCAGCCGGTCGACGTCGTCGTACGGCGTCAGCGGAGTCGGATCCTGGGAATTGTTCTGGGGCAGGTAGGCCAGCAGACGCTTGGTCAGAGCCAGTGCCTCCTGGTCGGACTCGACCGCGAAATGGGCCACCCCGCTGCGCGCGTTGTGGACCCAGGCCCCGCCCAACTCCTCGGACGACACGGTCTCGCCGGTGACGGTCTGGATGATCTCCGGGCCGGTCAGGAACATGTGCGAGGTGCCAGTCACCATGATGACGAAATCGGTCAGGGCCGGCGAATAGACCGCCCCGCCGGCGCACGGCCCCAGGATCAGCGAAATCTGGGGCACGACGCCGGAGGCGGCCACGTTGCGATAGAAGACCTCGCCGTAGGCGGCCAGCGATTTGATGCCCTCTTGGACCCGGGCGCCGCCGGAGTCGTTCAACCCGATGACGGGGACTCCGGCTTGGACCGCTAGGTCTTGGATGCGGCAGATCTTCTGGGATTGGACCTGGGAGAAAGACCCGCCCATGACGGTGAAGTCTTGGGCGTGCACCGCCACCCGACGGCCGTTGATCTTGCCGAAGCCGGTCACCACGCCGTCCCCCATGAAGCGCCGCTCGGCCATGCCGAAGTCGGTGTTCTGGTGCCGGGCCAGCGCTCCCAACTCCTGGAAGGAGCCGTCGTCCAACAAGATGGCCAGCCGTTCGCGGGCGGTCAGCTGGCCCCGCTCGTGCTGGGCGTCGACCCGGGCCTGGCCGCCGCCTTGGGCGGCCTGCTGGCGCTTCAGCCGTAGTTGGGTCAAATGGTCAGACATGGTCGATTCCCAAGTGGAGGTGGACGGGGGCGGGGCGGCGGAGCGGTCGGCGCGGCATGGACGGAATCTCCTTTTCTACCAGGATACGGGCTGGCTACGGGGCGAGACGGTGCGGTTCGAGAGCGTCCCAATCGGGGTCCAGGCCGACCCCTGGAGCCTCGGGCACGTTGACGGTGCCGTCGGGGTTCATGGTGGGCGGGTTGAGATACGCCCGAGAAGCCATGGCCTTGACCGACTCGGGATAGTACTCCAAGTAGATGGCGTTGGGCACGGCCGCCACCAATTGCACGTGGGCTTGTTGCTCGCCGTGGGGGCAGAGGTCCAGACCGGCGGCCTGGGCCAGGGCCGCCACCTTCATGAATTCGGTCACTCCGCCCATGTAACGCGCGTCGGGATTGATGACGGCGACCGCCCCGGTGTCGATCAGGTCGCGAAAACCAAACTTGGTGTATTCGTTCTCACCGGCCGCCAACGGCACTGCGGTGGCGGCGGCGATGCGGCGCATGCCGTCGTAGTCGTCCGGCTGGACCGGTTCTTCGAACCAGAAGGGATCGAAGGCCTCGGCCCGTCGGGACAGCTCGATGGCTTCGTAGTACCGATAGGCGCAGTTGGCGTCCAGCATGAGGCGGACCGAGGGGCCGATGGCTTCGCGGACGGCCCGGATGCGATCTAAATCTTGTTCGATCGGGATCGCTCCGACCTTCATTTTGACCGCCGTCGCCCCCAACTCCACGTAGTGGGCGAACTCGGCCTGCAGACGGCCGAGGTCCTTGCCGGGAGAGTAATAACCGCCCGCCATGTAGAAGGGCACCGTCTTCCGAAAGCCGCCCAGCAATCGGTACAGCGGCAGCCCGGCCAGTTTGGCTCTGATGTCCCACAGGGCCAGGTCGATCGAGGACAAGGCCCTCGTCTCGAGTCCGCGTCGTCCTCTCAGTTTCGGACTCCACAGGTCGGCCCAGATGGCCTCTGACATCAAAGGGTCACGGCCGACGACACGGTCGAGCATGTCGCGCCGTAATTCTCGCTCACCCGGCCGGGGTCGCCCAATCCCGTATCCGACCAGTCCGACGTCCGTCTGTAGTTCGACCACCGTCAGGTCTGACGTGGCGTAGGTGTGCAGACCATTGCTGACGGGTTCGTCCCGCGGCCAGGAGAAGTCATGCGATCGAGCTGCCACAATGATTATGTCGCTGTGCGACCTGTCGGACATGGTTCCCCAGTCAAACCGGCTCGACCCGGGTCAGTCAAGGACAGGCCGTGCAAACGCGTTCAGATAACGATTCCAGGTTCCGCCGCCGCGAGGCGGCCGGCTAAACGGCCACTGGGGCGGTCGACTCTCGTATCACCAAGTTGCCAGCGATGGTCACGCGGACTGGCACGTGGTCGTCTTGGGGCGGATGTTCCACCCGTGACGTGATGAGCAGGACGGCGGTCATAGCCATCTCGTGCAGGGGCAAGGCGTAAGTGGTGAGCCCGGGTGATATCAGCTTGCCCCACTCCGGATCCCCGAAACCAGCCAAGGACAGGTCTTTCGGAATATGTAAGCCGATCTCTTTGGTGGCCAACATCGCGCCGAGGACGAACTGGGCGCTGGTGGCGAAAACCGCTGTCGGCTGATCGGATTGGGTGACTAGCCGGTGAATCGCGTTCCGGCCGGTGTCAGGCGAATATTCACCATGCACTATGGACAATCTGGCGTCGGGGAGGTTGGCTTCAGCGATCGCTCGCCGGGCTCCGTCCAAGCGACGTAAAGTCGAAGCCACACGCTTCGGACCGGCGATCACTCCGATGTGGCGATGGCCAAGGCTGAACAGATAGTCGATCACCGCCTTGGCGCCAGATTCGCCATCGTAAATGACAGCGTCAAGTTTGGTCGAAGCGGAAGGGCGCAGGAATTCCATCATTGGAATGGAGCCCAGAGCGGAGTTGAAATTTTCTGAGCCAGCCATAGACGTCGGCACGTGGATAATGCCATCGACCTGCTGCTGGTGCAGTCGCTCGAGGCAGCGCAATTCTGTCTCGCGGTCGTGACGGGTGGCGTATATGACCATGCCGTAGCCGCGTTCTTGAAGCTGGACCTGGATCAAGGCCGAGGAATCCGAAGCGAAGGAGCTGTAGCGCATGTCGGGCAGCAGGAGGCCTATGGTTCGGGTCTGGTTGCGCCTGAGATCCCGGGCCAACGCGTTGGGCACGTAACCCATTTCGGTCGCCACCGCTTTGACGCGACGACGCGTCTCAACCTCGACGTGGGCTTGATCGGACAAAGCCCGTGATGCGGTCGAGATCGAGACTCCAGCGCGGGCGGCGATCTCACGCAGGGTGGTCACGTGGGAACGTTATCACGGCGTTTGCGGGCCCTCGTCCCTTGCCCAGTCAGTCATGGCACGAGTTGACTGGCGAGCGATAGAAGAGGCCCGCTGGAATCCATAGTTCTACGAGGTCTCGTCGTCAAGGTCCAAAGGCGGGCTATCGACAGGCCATCTCCCAAATAAGTGCCAGACGGGGGATCGAGTCGCCGACTCGCTGCGAGTCAAGGAGGTACTGTGAGCGCTTCGACAGTGGCGAGGGTCGACCCGTCTACTGCGGGTCGGGTGAAAGACCCCGGTGTGCGCGGCTGCTTCGATCAAATGTCACGGCAGCAGTCATTTCTCGATGTCGAGTCCGCGCTGGCGCAGACCCAGGCCGCCTTGGGCATGATCCCTCAGGAGGCGGCTGACCGGATCGCCCAGGTCGCCCACCTCGACCAGTTGGAGCAAGCGCGCATCGACCAGTCCACCGCCAAGACCAGCCATCCCTTGGTCCCTTTGATTTGGGAACTGGCCCGAGTGGCCGGCCCGGGGGCGGGCGATTACGTCCATTGGGGAGCCACGACGCAGAACATCGTCTCCACCGGAGAGGCTTTGATCCTGCGGCGCGTCCACGGCGTCTTCCTCGATCTGATCGCCCGGATCTTGACCACCTTGGCGGACCTGGCCGATCGGAGCGCCGACATGCCGGTGGCTGGTCGGACCCACGGTCAGCACGCCGTGCCTATGACGTTCGGTTACAAGCCGGCGGTTTGGATCGACGAGTTACGGCGTCACGTCGACCGGCTGACTGCCGCTGAGAGCCGCGTCTTCGTGGCGGTCTTGGGCGGAGCCGTGGGTAATTTCGCCTCCACCGGCGAGCAGGGTCCGGCGGTGCAGGCCGGGGTGGCTAGTCGTCTCGGCCTGTCCCAGGTCGGCGTGCCTTCGCGTAGCGCTTTGGACGGGGACGCCGAGTACGTCAGTCTGTTGGGTCTGCTGGCGGCCACCACCGGCAAAATCGCCCGTGAGATCTACACCCTCATGAAGACCGAGTTCGGTGAAGTCGAAGAACCCACCCCGCCAGGCACCGTCGGGTCCTCGACGATGCCCCAGAAGCGCAACCCCAAGCTGTGTCAGGACATCATCACCAGCTCGGCTCGGATCAGATCCTGCGTGCCGTTGGCTTTGGAGGGCATGCAGGTCGAGCACGAGTCGGATCGGGCCATGACCATGATGATCCGTCAGGCCATCGAAGAGGCCTGTGTGGAGACTGGCGACGCCCTCAGCCGTTTGGTGACGGTGCTGGAGGGCCTCGAGATCTTCCCCCAGCGCATGCGAGTCAACCTTGACTTGACTGGTGGTCTGATCATGAGTGAGGCCATCATGATGCGCCTGGCTGAGAGCCTGGGGCGGCAGGACTCCCATGACGCGATTTACGACGCGGCTCAGGCCACGGCGTTGGGCCAGGGCAGCTTCGCCGATTTGCTCCTGGCGGACGACCGAGTCGGGTCACGGCTCACGGCGGAAGAGGTCGCGGCTTTGACCGATCCGTCCAGCTACGTCGGATTGAGCGCCGACATAGCTCATGCGGCGGCCGAAGCCGGTCGAAGCGCCGCTGCCACCATCAGCCGACGTCTCGCCGGGGCATCGAACGGAGGTTGAGAGCGTGAACGAGGGCACAGACCTGGCCGGCCAGGCCATCGACCCGCCCGATCAGGATCCTGAGGGCGTTGTGCGGACGTCCGATTTCGGCGTCTCTTCGGATGTGGAGCCACCTCGGCTGGCTGGCCTGTTCAGCCGCTTGCCTCAGGCCGAGGAGCCGCTGTCCCTGCCGTCTCGTTTGGTCGGTGAACGGGTCGCGGCGGCGATTTTTCTGGGGATCGCCTTGACGGCGCTGATCATCTCGGTGACGTCCTACGGACTTTATAACAAGGGTCAGCCAGCTCCTGGGCTGTTCCCGGCCGTGGTCTCATCCGCTTTGGCTCTGCTGTCGTTGATGTGGCTGGTCAAGGGTCGGCCAGGCCAGCCCGGCAACGGGTCCGCCTTGACCGACGAGGAAGAAGAGGACGGAGTGGAGCGGACGACGCGGGCTGGCGCCGCGATCCGCGTCTTCGCCGTGATTTGGTTCTTGGTGCCGATCCTCGGACTGGAGCAGTTCGGTTTCGTGCCCGCTATGACTGTGTACGTCGGTGTCATGTTGATCGTCATCACGCGGATGCGTTGGTGGATCGCTCTACCGGCCACCTTGGTGGTTTGCGTGCTCGTCGGCATCGGAGCCGACAAGATCGGTATTCAGCTGCCCGATCCTTTCGGCCTACTACGACCATTCGGGGTCTGACATGGATCTTCTGCACGACATCGCACTCGGGTTCAGCGCGATCCTGACGCCCGAGATCATCGCCTTCGCTGTGCTTGGTTGCGCCTTGGGCATGTTGACCGGCGTGCTGCCCGGCTTCGGCCCACCGGCCGCCACCGCCCTGCTGCTTCCACTGGCCTTCGTATTGGATGTCAAGGCGTCGATCGTGATGATCGCGGCCATCTATTACGGGTCCATGTACGGCGGCACGATCACATCCGTCCTGCTGAACGTGCCCGGAGAGGTGTCGTCGGTCGCGACCGGGATCGACGGCTATCAGATGACCCGGAAGGGGCAGGCGGGCAAAGCGCTCGCCATCGCGGCCGTGGGCTCCTTCGTCGGCGGCACCTTGGCCTTCATCGGCATGCTGTTCGCCTCCAACTTCTCTGAGTTGGCTCTGGGGCTGACCTTCATCGACATCTTCGCCCTCTCCCTGCTCGCTCTCATGCTCGTGATCGGTCTGGCTGGGAAGTCCATGGTCAAAGGCCTAGCCGCCGCCGCCCTGGGTCTGCTCATCGGCACCGTCGGTCTGGACCATTTCACCGGCCGGCCCCGGTTCACCTTCGGCAATCTCGACCTCAGCGGTGGCATCAGCTATGTGGCCGTGGTCATGGGCATCTTCGGCCTGGCTGAGATCTTGCAGATCTTAGGAGACAAGCAGCCGCCGGACTTCTCTTCGAACATCGGGTCATTGCGTCTGAGTTGGCGCGACATCAAAGACTCGATGGGCTCCATGGGCCGTGGCACCGCCATCGGCTTCTTCTTCGGTCTAGTGCCGGGTTCGCCCGCCGCCGCCAGCGCCTTCACCTCGTACGCCGTCGAAAAACGCTTCGCGAAGCATCCGGAGAACTTCGGGCATGGAGCCATCCAGGGGGTGGCCGGGCCGGAGACAGCCAACAATGCCCTTGGTATCGCTAACTTCATCCCGCTGTTGACTTTGGGCATTCCGTCCTCTTCGACCATGGCCATCTTGCTGGGGGCTTTCATCATCAACGGGCTGCAGCCAGGTCCCCTGCTTTTCGCTGACCATCCAGACATCGCCTGGGGCATCGTCACCAGTCTGATGCTGTCCAATGTCATCTTGCTGATCATGGCTCTGCCTCTGGTCCGCATGTGGGTCCAGATCCTGCGTGTTCCAACCCCGTTGCTGTATCCCATCGTCTTGGGGATCATGACGGTCGGCGCCTTCGCCATTCAGAACTCGGTCTACGACGTCGTGGTCATGTGGGTGGCCGGTGTCGTCGGGCTGCTTCTGCGCAAACTCGACGTGCCCTTGCCGCCGCTGGCTTTGACCTTGGTCCTAGGGCCGATGATCGAAGCCAACTTCCGGCGCGGACTGTCTTTGGGCAAACCGTTCCTGGAGACCTTCGCCTCCAGCGCCGTGTCAATCTTCGCCTTCGCCTGCATCGCCCTGGTCTTCGTGGTCAAGGGCGTTCTCGCTGCGCGCACTGTCGTCCGTGGCCGACGGCGCGCTACCACCGACGCCTCGGACACCGTTGCCGAATCACCGGACAGGAGTACTCCGTGAAGAAACGTATACTAGCTTGCTTGGCCATCCTGCCGCTCCTGGCAAGCTGCACTTCAGGCTCTAGCGACCCTAACACTTCCACTAGCGCTGGCGACTATCCCAACGATTGCCGCTCGATCGAGATCATCGTCGGCTTCTCCGCAGGCGGCGCGACCGACCTGGCCTTCCGAGTTCTGGCTGATGAGCTCAAGGAGCGACTGGGCAAGGACGTCCAAGTCATCAACGCTCCGGGTGGTGGAGGAGTCACTTCCATCAACCGCATGTTGGCCGCCAAAGCGGACGGATGCACCCTGGGCCATTCCAGCATTCCCAGCCATTTGTCGTACCTCTTCCCGGAGTCCGAAGCCAATTACGCTCCAGAGGATTTCTCCTTCGCCGGAGCGTTCGGTCTGGGACCACAGGTCCTAGTGGTGGCGGCTGACTCGCCAGTGCAGTCGGTCGATGAGCTGTTGGCGAGCGCGCAGAACGGTCGTTTGATCGCTGTGGCGGATTCTCCGAAGGGCGGCGACGCTATCATCAACGCCCAATTCGCGAGTGTGACCGGGGTCGGCATTCAACAGGTCGTGGTGGACGGTTCGGCTGAGAAGGTGACTGCGGTCCTCAGTCGTCAGGTCGACTTCTCCAACGGAGCGCTGGGAGGAATCATCGCCTCGGTCCAGTCGGGCCAATTGCGGGCACTGGCGGTTTGGTCCGAAGAGCGTGTCCCCGAGCTGCCGGATGTTCCGACGGCGCAGGAACTGGGTTACGACGTCGTGGCGTCGACCATCCAAGCTCTGTCGATGTCGAAGGATGTGCCGGAGCCAGTCCGCCAGAAGCTTGAGGACACGTTGAGGGACATCTGCGCTGACAGTGGATTCGCGGCCCAGCTGCTCAACGTCGGCTACCAGTCCAGTTTCCTGAGCGGTTCAGAGTACCGCTCGACCTGGGCTGACATGGCGGTGACGGTTCAGAACATCGACTTCGATTCACTGAACTGATCCTGAGACCACTCGCCCGGGGCTGGTCGTGGATCGACCAGCGGTCAGCCTCGGGCGACGGGTCAGGCCGGGTCGATCAACCGGGATGACCAACCTGGCTCGTGGGTCCAGTCCGGCCGGATGACAGCAATGTCATCCGGCCGGACTGGTCGTTTCTGGGACCAACTCGGCCAGGTCCGGGAAGGCTGAAGCCAGCGCCTGGTCGAAGGTGATCAAAGTCGTTCGGGGTCTGGCGGCAACGAGAGCGGCCAGGTAGGCGTCGGTCACTTGGCGATGGCCGATTACGTGGCTGAGGTCCGCTGTCGCGTAGGAGACGGCGTCAGGCCAGAACTCGCAACGTGGCATCGTCTCCACCTCCTTGAGCAGGGCCTGGGTCGCCTGGATGGATTGGCCTCGCCGGAGGTGATAACGGATGAAGGCGCCCTCGGTGATCGGGCAGAGAGCGAAACTCGGAGCGCTCTCTGCCCAAGCGCTGGCCCGGGCATGGTGCTCGTGATCGGAGTCGGTTAACGCGATGAGCACATTGGCGTCGAGTAATACGGTGGTCACGGTTCCTCATCCATGAGACGGGCGGCGGCGACGGCTGTGATCGGCTGGCCGTAAGACACGACGGGGAAACCGGAGCGGGGGTCCCGGGTCGGCGGAGTCTCATCCGCCAGCGGACTCATCGCTTTGGCGACCAGGGCGGCCAAGGTGGCGGACATCGACTGCCCACTCTGGGTGGCGTAGTCCTTGACTCGGTGGTGCAGGGCGGGGGGAAGGTCCACGGTCGTTCTCATGTGGTCAGATTAGCCCTGCGGCGGGTGTGCTGCAAGTATGCATCATCCACTACATCGCAAGTGGTGTATCGGTTCGATCGGTGGGGTTCAGGGGAAGGTGTGGAAGCGGTGTTCGAAGTCGATCCAGTGGCCGATCACGGTGTCGATGGTCTCGTAGGTCCAGAGTCGGGCGGCGAAGGCGAACTCGTGGCCGTATTTGAGGGGAGGGCGTAGCCCCGGGCACAGGATTCGCCTGGTTGGACTCCCAAGGCGAAGGGCAGGCCGGCGACGTTGACGTTGAGGTTGTCTTGGTAGACGCCGTGGGCAGCGCCTTGGATTTCGTCGTAGCCGACGAGGCCTTGGGAGTAGGGCAGGTCGACGGGGGTGGCCCATAGGTCGGGTCGGTCGAGCCCGACGTAGAGGGTTTGGTCGGAGGTGTTGGTGGCGACGATGTTGACGAGAACGATGGGGTCGCCTTTTTCGACGAGGAGGAGTCCGGTCTCGTCGTCGCTGTGGTCGCCGTTGAGTTTGGCGGTGCCTGGTCCCATGTCGTAGCCGGTGATGGTTCAGCCGTGGTCGGTGACTTGCCACATCACGGTTCCGGTGATGATGGGTTTGGTCCACCAGGCTGGGGTGATGTCGAGGGTGATGATGGGTGGTGTGGAGGGGGTTCAGGGTGATGGTGGTGGGGTCGGTTGGGGTGGGGTCGGGGTGGAAAGCGTACGGTTTCGAGTCGCCTGAGTTCCAGAAAGCGTCCAAAACCATGACGTAATAAGGATTGTCGTTCTGGACGCTGTGCCCAGTGAAAGGCGAGTCGTCGCCCGCCGGATCGAAGAACACGATCCGCGAGCCTCAGTCGGGATGGTCCGGGTGGTTGGCCGCGATGTTTTGGACCACGCTGTTCTGGGCGTCGTTCAGCGAGGTCACCAAGCGGGAGGCTTGATCGACGTTCTCTTGTCTGATTCCGAGGAAGCGTCCGGCGTCGTTGGCAGGGGGCACATCATGGTGCTGTGTATGCGACGGTGCACCCCTCTGGTTTCACGATTCGAGCCGGTGCTAGCATCGGGGTAACCGCCTCCATAGAAACCTTCAAGAGTCGCCCACACCTAGGAGAACCGTGTCCGAGATCGAGTACAAAAAACAAGCAGAGGACTACGTGTTCGCGAATAATATGTCGCAGAGCTCCCTCTTCAACACCTTCAACCTTTACGTCATCGCGGTGATCGGGCTGCTCATCGCTGGGCTGGCCTTCATCATCGGTGAGATCAACGGCAGCCTGACCGGTCAGATGCTGTCCTTCGTCCAAGCCGCTTTCGCCCTCGGGGGTCTGGCCTTCGCCATCTGGAGCACGGAGACGAAGCGGAACCGCGTCGCCAACACGTACCTGACCCAATTCGGGCTGATGTTCGAGGTCAACGCGTTGGTTCTCGGGCTGGTGTTGATCGGGACCGATCTGATGAGCCCGTCGATCTCGGTGGCGGCCTATCTGGCGCCCTGGGCTGTTTACGCCGCCTCTTTCTTCATTGTCTATCAGGTGCTGCGGGTCCGCGCCGGCGCCCATGAGCAGAAGGTCAACAAGACGACCTCGTTCTCAGTGTTGATCGTGGTCGTCATCATCGGCTTGTTCGTCGCCAAACTGGTCACGGCGGGCACGAAGGGTCTCTTCAACGGGATGGACGCGGACAACAAGGGGCTGGTCGTTCTCGGCCTCGGCGCCCTGATCGCCTTGATCTTGGGCTCCCTGAGCGCCGTCAACTACTTCAAGAACCTCTTGGTCAAGAAGTTCGACATCGACCTCTCGCGGTTGTACGAAGGGGTCTGACCGCTTCACGAAAGCGCTTTCGTCGTCTGGGGAGAGGCTCAGGCGCCGTGGGTGGGGCGGCCGGCCAGCCAGGTGGCGGCCACGGGCATGGTCCTCAGGTGGTCGGGCGGGGCGGCCAAGGGGTCCAGCTCGATCAGCTGGAGGTCGGCCGGTTGTCCGGGGGCGACGACGGCCCGGCCCCGGGCCGAGGCGGCCAGGGCGGCGGCCCTAGGGATGGCTTGCTCCTGGTGCCAGGGCTCCCGGCCGGCCCGGCCCCGGTGGACGGCGGCGGCGACGGTGATCCAGGGATCGAGCGGGGCGACCGGGGCGTCCGAGCCCAAGGCCAAGCGGACGCCGCCGTCCAGCAGGCTGCGGTTGGCGAAGGCTCGGTCGGTGCGGCCGGCCCAGTGCCGGTCGGCCACGTCGCGGTCGTCCATGGCGTGCTCCGGCTGGACGCTGGCGATCAGACCCAGCTCGGCCAGACGCGGGATGTCCTGCCAGCGCAAGAGCTGGGCGTGCTCGATCCGTCCGGGGCAGCCGACCTGTTCGAAGGCGTCCAAGGCGACGGCGTTGGCCTGGTCGCCGATGGCGTGGACGGCTGGCCGCAGGCCCTGCCGCCAGCCCCGCTCCATCAGGTCGACCAACTCCGGCGCACTCAGACTGGGCCGGCCCCAGGCCTGGTCGCCGCTCAGGCCGGGATAAGGGTCGAAGCACCAAGCGGTACGGGTGTTGAGCGATCCGTCGGTCACGATCTTGAGCGGTCCGACGCGGATCAGGCCCGACTGGTCGATGGGGGCGCCGCCCTTGAGCCCTTCGGCCACGGCCTGGTCGAGGAAATCCATGAAGACGCCGCAAGACACCCGGACCTGGTCGAAACCTCTCTCGGCCCGGCGCCGCCAGTCGTCCACGGACCAAGTCAGGTCGAGGTCGACCAAGCCGACCACGCCCCGGGCGGCCGCTTTCTGGGCCGCCTGCCCGACCCAGTCGTCAGACACCTCGGTCGACACGTCGGACAGAGCCCAGGTGACACGGAAGCAATCCTGCTCGCGCAGTAGGCCGGTCGGATGGTCGGCCCAGCCGAAACGGGCCAGGGCCGGGGAATTGAGCCAGATCGAGTGCAGGTCGGCCGAGACGACGTAGACCTCGGCCTCGGTGACGGCGTCCAGCAGCTCGCGCCGCGGGGCGTCCGGCCACAGGCCGTCCCGGAAGCCGGCCGCGATCAGCTGGCTGGCCCCGGCCGGCAGCCCGGCTCGGACCAAGTCGACCACCTCGGCGGCCGAGGCGGCCTGGCTGACGTCGAGGCGGCGCGACAGCTCCGACCAGAGCCGGAAGTGGACGTGCTCGTCCCAGAAACCGGGCAGCAGCCAGCGGCCGTCGCCGTTCAGGACCGGGCCGGACTGGGCGGTCAGTCCGGCCCCGGGGTGGTCCCTCAACCCGGTCGTCAGGTCGCCGACGGGTTGGTCGGAGCCGGTCTCCCCGGCCGCCAGCGGCCGCACCGATTCGATCAGGCCGGAAGCGATCACGACCTCGTGCCGGCCTGATCGGCCGGGCAGACGGACGTCGCGCAGAGTCAACATGGCAGTGCCTCCAAATCGGGTCGGATGGTCCAAAATCGGGTCTGTCGCCTGATCGGGCCCCGGGGGTCGGGACGGGGCTGGTGGGCGTGGCGTGGGGTCGGCACGGCGGCGGTCCTCAGCCGGGCGGGGCGGTCTGGCGGCGGGCCCGTTGCAGGACTGGGTCGGGGATGGGGGCGGACTCGACCAAGCGACGGGTGTAAGGGTCCTGGGGTCGGCCCAGGACCTCGCGCCGGGGTCCGACTTCGACCAGCCGCCCCTGGTGCATGACCGCCACCCGGTCGCAGAGGGAGTCCACCACGGCCAGGTCGTGGCTGATGAACAAGCAGGCGAAGCCGAGCCGGGCCTGGAGGGAGCGGAAGACGTCCAAGACCTGGGCCTGGACCGAGACGTCGAGGGCGCTGGTCGGCTCGTCCGCGATCAACAAGACCGGGTCGAGGGCGACGGCGCGGGCGATGGCGACCCGCTGGCGCTGGCCGCCGGACAACTCGTGCGGGTAACGCTCCAGCCAGTCCGGCCCCAGCCCGACCGCCTCCAACAGCTCCAAGGCCCGGGTCCGGGCGGCCGACTGGTCGAGGCCGCCCAGCACCCGTAGCGGCTCGATGACGGTGGCACCGACGGAGTAGCGCGGATTGAGCGAGGTGGCCGGGTTCTGGAACACGACCCCGATCCGCCGGCGCAGCGCCTGGCGGCGGGACCGGCTCAAACCGGCCAGGTCCTGGCCCTCGATCAAGACCCGACCACCGCTGACCGGGGCCAGGCCGACGGCCGCCCGTCCCAAAGTGGTCTTGCCCGACCCCGACTCGCCGACCAGGCCGACGATCTCGCCGGCGCGGACCGACAAGCTGACGCCGGCCACGGCCTCGGACCGGCCGCGCCGCCCCCGGCCGTACGACACCACCAAGTCGGACACCTCCAGAACGGTCGGCTGGGTCGGGGGGAGGACCGCCGTCGGAGCCGGGGCGTCGATGGATCCGGCGACTGCGCGCAGGATGACGGGTTGGTCGGGGGACGGGATGACGAGTTGGGTGGGGTCTGGCGTCGGGGACGGGGCGGGGATGGATCCGGCGACTGCGCGCGGGATGACGGGTTGGGTGGGGGACAGGATGACGGGTTGGTCGGGGGCGGGACGGTCGTTGGCGCCGATCTTGGGCACCGCCGCCAGCAGGGCCTTGGTGTAGTCGGCCTGGGGGTGGGCGAACAGCTCGGCGCACTGGTTGACTTCGACCACCTGGCCGGAACGCATCACCACGACTCGGTCGGCCAGGTCGGCCACCACGCCCATGTTGTGGGTGATGAGCAGGACGGAGGCCCCCAACTGGTCCTTGATCCGGCGCAGGACGGACAGGATCTCGGCTTGGACCGTGACGTCGAGGGCGGTGGTGGGCTCGTCCGCGATCAGCAGCCGGGGCTGGGGGGTCGACTCGGCGGCGTCGGAGCCGTCGGCGCCAGGTTGGCTCCAGCCGGCGATGGCCATGGCGATGACGACGCGCTGGCACTGGCCGCCGGAGAACTCGTGCGGATAATTCTTGAGCCGCGACTCGGGCTGGTCGATCTCGACCAGCTCCAACAGTTCGACCACCCGACGGCGGACTTGGGCCGATGACAGGTCGGGTTGGTGCAGGCGCACCACCTGGCTGAGCTGGAAGCCGATGCTGAAAACCGGATTGAGGGCCGCCACCGGGTCTTGGAAGATCATGCCGACGCGGGACCGACGCAGCTGGCGCAGTTGGGCCGGGTCGAGCCGGCCGACCTCTTGGCCCAGCAGGCGGACCACGCCGGACAGGCTGGCGTTGTGGGGCAACAGGCCCAGCACCGACATGGCCGTGACCGTCTTGCCCGAGCCGGACTCGCCCACCACGGCCACCACCTCGTGGGCGGCCACCTCGAAGGAGACGCCGCGCACGCCCACCACAGTCTCGCCCTCGACGTCGAAACTGACGCAGAGGTCCTCGATCTGGAGCAGACGGTCGGTCATGTTCAATCCGCGTCCTGGCTGGCGCTCGGACCGGCCGCCTCGGCCCGCTCGTGGGCGTCGCGTTCCCGTTTGTGGGACTCCCAATCGGCCAACATCTTGTTGTGGTAGGCGGAGATCCAGGTCAGATAGTCGCGGCCGTTGCGCAGCCGCCGGCGGGCCGCCGGCTCGTCCGGGCCGATCAGCTCCATGGCCTGCCCCAAGGTCTCGATCTCACGGTCGAAGAAGCGGTGCTCATTGCTCAGGAAGCTGCCCCAGGGGTCGTCCTCGGCCTTGAAATAATGCCGGCGGTCGCCCGGGATGGAGTGCTGGCGGATGAAACGCATGTCGACCAGCCGGCGGGTCGACATCGAGACCGCCCCGGCCGAGGCGTGCAAGACCTGGGCCAGGTCGGCCGACGAGATGTGGGGCCGGTCCATGATCATGAGATAGCCCAGCACCCGCCCGTCCATACGCGAGGTGCCGGCCATCTCCCAGATCAGGGAGAGGTCCTCGGCGAACTGGCGTCGGGCCAGTTCTTTGGCGTCGACCGGGGTGTCGAAAGTCATCGTGACCTCTTCCTAGTCATTGCAACCGCTTGGGGTCGAAGGCGGCGCGCAGGGCCTCGCCCAGCATGATGATGGACAGGACGGTCAAAGACAAGAAGAGCGAGGGGAAGACGATCATATGCGGGGCGGTCTGGAAGTAGCGCGAGCCGTCCGCGATCTGCAAACCCCAGGAGATGGCCGGCGGGGCCAGCCCGATGCCCAGATAAGTCAGCGAGCTCTCGGCCACGATGACGGTGCCGATCGAGATGGTGGCCAGGATCAAAACCGGCGTCAACCCGTTGGCCAGGACATACCTGGTCACGATGCGCCAAGTGCCCAAGCCCATGGTGCGGGCGGCCAGGACGTAATCCAAGGAACGCACCTGACGGACCGAGGCGCGCACCAAACGGGCCATGGTGGGCCAGCCGAACAGCCCCAACACCACCGCCACCGTCAAGACGGTGCGCTGGCCGATCGAGTTCAGCACCACGATGGCGGCCAGCAGGAAGGGGAAGCCCAAGAAGACCTCGGTCAGCCGTGAGATCAGCCAATCGGCCCAGCCGCCGTTGAAGCCGGCCAGGGTGCCCAAGACGACGGCGATGGTCCCGGAGATGGCGGTCGCCAACAAGCCGACCGCGATGGAGGACTGGGTGCCGTAGACGACGTTGGCCCAGACGTCGCAGCCTTGCAGGTCGAAGCCGAAGGGATGCCCGGACCGCGGTCCGAGCTGGCTGGAGTGAAGGTCGCAGGCCCTGGGGTCGCCGTGGCCGAAGAAGCCGGCGAAGAGGCCGGGGATCGCGGCCACCGCCAGCAGCAGGACGATCAGCCCGGCCGGCCCGACGAAGGTCCAGTCCCGGCGCAGCCGCTGCCAACCGCCGCGCCGAGTCGGCTGGGCGGTCGCGGGCCCGGTCGGCCCTGGCCTAGCCACGGCGCACCCGGGGATCGAGCAGGGCGTGGAGGGCGTCGACCAAGACCGAGGTCAGCAGGAAGACCACGATCAAAGCGGTGGCGATGCCGACCACGGTAGGCCCCTCATGGGCCCGGATGGAGTCGAACAGCAGATTGCCCACCCCGGGCAGGTTGAAGATGCCCTCGATGATGACCGAGCCGCCCAGCAGGTAGCCCAGGTCGGTGGCCAGGTAGGTCGAAGCCGGGATGAGCGAGTTGCGCATGACGTGCAGCCCGACGATACGGCCCTCGCCGAAGCCGTGGGCCCGCACCGTGCGGACGTAATCCGCCTCCAGATTCTCGACCATGGCCCCGCGCATCAGACGGGAGACGGCGGACAGGCCGAAGACGGCGATGACGCTGGCCGGCAGGATGTACGACAAAGGCCAGCCGTCGCGCACCCCGGCCACCGGCAGCCAGCCCAATTCGACGCCGAAGAACTGCTGCGACAACACGCCCAGGACGAAGACCGGCACACAGCTGGCCAGCACGGTCAGGGCCAACAGGCCGTGGTCGATCAGGCTGCCCCGTTTGAGGGCCGCCACCACGCCCAGGCCGAGCCCGAAGACGATCTCCAGCACCCAGGCCGTCAGAGCCAAGACGACGGTGACCGGCCAACGGTTGGCCAGCTGCTCGGCCACCGGACGGCCGGAGAAGGACTGGCCCAGATCACCTTGGAACAGGCCCAGCAGATAGTCCAGGTATTGCCGCCAGAGCGGGTCGTCCAAGTGATACTTGGCCCGCAGGGCGCTGACGACGGACTCGGACAAGGGACGGTCGCCGGCGAAGGCCCGGATGGGATCGCCGGGCAAGGCGAAGACGGCCAGATAGATGATGAAGGTGACGCCGAGGAAGACGATCGCCAGACCGCCCAGGCGTTTGCCCCACCGCGCCGCCGCCGCCATCGTCAGAGCAGACCTTGGCAGTGGGCCGCTCCGGCCAGGATGGCGCCGTACTGGACTCCGACCAGATCGGCGATGGCGATCGGCTCGGCGCCGTCCAAGGATTCGGCCTCGGTCGCCCATTCGGCGAAGTGGGTGGCCATGCGCGCCGCCAAGCGGCGCAACTCGACCGCCGCCACGCCGGCCTGGACCTCGGCCTCCAAAGCCCGCCAGGTCATGCCGCCGTAGCGCAGCCGGAACATGCGCACCACGTCCTCGCAGCCGAACCGTTCGGCCACGCTGGCCAGGCGACCGCTGGAGGGCTGCTGGGCCCGGGCCAGGCTGGCCTCGGCCGACTGGGCGATGCCGGCGGCGAAGGAGCGGGCGCCGCGGATGAAGGGGGTGTCCAAGCGCAGGTAGGGCTCGGCCTGGGACAGCACCGAGAGCAGAACGTCGCTCAGCTGGGCCAGCTGCCGGCCGGTGCGGGTCAGCAAGTCGGCGTACGACTCCGCCACCGGGCGGGTGTCGTCGGCTTGGTGGTGGCGCCACTGGGGCAGCTCGGCGATCAGGCCGAGAGTGCCGAAGCGGCGGGCGTATTCCGTCGAGGAGGCCCCGCCGGAGCCGGGCGGATGGGGGTCCAGACCGAGGTCCTCGGCCCAGTCGTAGGCCTGGGCCGAGTCGCCGGTGGCGTAGATGCCGGGCGACAGCACCTCCAGGTTGCCGGCCTCCGGCTCGCCCTGGTGCAGGGGCAGCCCGAGGTGGCCGGGCAACCGGGACAACAGGTCGTAGAGCTGGGGCACCGGACGGGACAGGTAGTAGTAGACGCCGCCCATCTCGGAGTTGTGCAAGGGGACGTACAACTCCGGCTCGGTCTGGTCGATCAGGCGGGCCAGGGCCTGAGTCTCGGGCAGCATCCGGTCGAAATAGGCCGCCTTGTGAGAGAAGGGGAAGGTCCACTCGACCTGCTCGTCGCCGGCCGGGCGGTAGAAGTGGCGGGCGTAATGGGAGCGGTCGGTCGGATCGGCGAACCAGCCCTCGTTCAGCCGGTAGGAGTCCGGGTCGACGCAGGGCACGATCTCCCAGGAGGCGTTCAGGGCCTGCCGCAGATCGGGGTCTTGGGCCAATTGGGTGATCAGGTGCAGGGCGGTCCACGACCCGATCGGCTCGTTCGGGTGCACCCCGCCCACCACCAGATGGCGGCGCTGGCCGCCGGTCAGACGGTAGACCGGGATGGCTTCGCCCAGCCGGCTGGTGCCGGCCCGACGACTTGAGATCAGTTCGGGGTGGGCCGAGGCCACGGCGTCGAAACGTCGCAGCAGGTCGTCCAAGGGTGGAAAACCTGATAGCGGGGGCACCGCAGCGGCTCGCCGGAGGATGTCCTCCGGCGAGCCGACCGCAGCGGTGTCGGGTTGGGACACGTCGATAGTCTCAGCTCACTTCAGTGTGACGCGGGCGAAGTACACGCTACCGGCCGCGCTGGGCAGCTGGTCGATGCGCTCGCTGCAGGCCCACAGATAGCGGTTGCCGAAGGTCGGGATGACCGGGAAATCGGCGAAGATGCGCTCTTGGACTTGACGGTAGCCGGCGAAGGACTCCTCCAGGCTGGACGCGCCGTCGGCCGCGGCCAAGAGAGCGTCGACCTCGGCGTTGTGGTAGCCGCCGGCGGCGTAATTGCCGTCGCCAGCCGCCGTGTAGAGCGAGTGCAGGGTGTCCTGCTGGCTCGGGTACAAGGCGCCCCAACGGGCCCGGTTGAGGGCGTATTCGCCATTCTCCAAGCGGACCTGGAAATCAGCGAAGTCAGTCGACGGGGTGGCCACCACGTCGAGTTCGAGGTTTTGGCGCAGCTGGTTGGCGTAGGCCTGGAAGAGGTCCTCTTGACCCCAACCGCCGACGAACAACAGCACGACCTGGCCCTCCAGGCCGCCGGCCTCGGCCAGCAGGGCCTTGGCCGCCACCGGGTCGAACTGGCAGTAGTCGCCGCAGACGCCGGCTGGGTCGCCGGGCATGGAGGGCGAGGTCAACGAGGTGGCCGGGATCTGCGAGTTGGAGAAGATGGCCTGGTTGATGGCCTCACGGTCGATGGCCATGGAGAAGGCTTGGCGGACCCGGACGTCGGCGAAACGCGGATCGTTGGAGTTGAAGGCGAGCAGGTCGACGCCAGGGGCGTCCAAGGCGTACAAGCGGTCGCCGAACTCCTGCTGGGCGATGGCGGTCTTGCCACCGGCCACGGCCGTGATGTCGACATTGCCGGCCAGGGCGTCGGTGTAGGCCGTGTTGGTGTCCTGGTAAGGCCGGAAGGTGATCTGGCTGAGAGCCGGCTTGGCGCCCTTGTAGTCCGCGTAGGCCTTGACCACGATGTCATCCCGGTCCGAGGCCCAGATGTCCGACATCTGGAAGGGACCATTGCCGATCGGGAAGTGGTCGTAGGCCTCCAGGTCGTCGAAGGCGGCCTTCGGCATCGGGTACAGACCGGTCTGGCCGTCCGACAGCTGGATCGGGAACTGGCGGTCGGGCACCTTCAGCTCGACCGTGAAGGTGAGGTCGTCGACCTTGGTCAGACCGGACAGGGTCTGGGCCGTGGGGTTCTCGCCCTGCATCTCGTCGAAGCCGACCACGCCACGCAGCTGGCCGGAGTTGACCCAGGCGTTGGGGCCGTAGGCGAGGTAGTTCCAGGAGTCGATGTAGGAGTCGGACGTGACCGGCTCACCGTTGTGGAAGGTCCAGCCCGCACGTAGCTTGATGGTCCAGGTCAGGCCGTCGGGCGAAGTCACCGACTCGGCCTGCTGGTATTCCAGCTGCTCGTCTTGAGTCAGGCTGGTCAGCGGAGTGAAAAGGGACAGGATGGCGATGTAGGCGGAGTAGTGGTTGCCGGGCGTGAGATGGTCGATCGTCTCCGTCGCCACGACGATGCTGGCGCCGTCAGGGGCGCCGGACGTCGGGTCGTCGGAAGACGAGTCATTGCCGCAGGCGGTCAAGCCGAGACTGAGGGCGGCCGCCAAGGCGACGCCGAGTCCGGCGCGGATCGAGAGCTTCACAAGACCTCCTAGAGTGCGGGGCCGCCGCCTGATTCGGTCGGTCGGCCCGCCAGTGGACGTCCGGTCTGGCTGGATGGTGCGGGTGAGGTAAGGGTTTCAAGGCGATGGTCCGGACGTGGTGCCGAGCATAGAGCCTCCGAACCCCCTGATCCTTGAAGTTTCATAAACTTCTGAAACTTGTTACAGGGCTGAAACTCCGTCCGGACGACGCCGTCGGACGGTCTCAGGCCTCGGGCTCAGCGGCTTGGGTCCGGTCCAGATCGGCTCGTTCCAACTCGGTGTAGGCGATCTTCCCGACCAAGGTGGTGGGCAACTCGGCGCAGAACTCGACGCCACGGGGCACGGCCCACCGGATCAGGTGCTTCTTGCAGTACGCGATCAGCTCGTCGCGGATCTGGTCGGAGCCGGCCGAACGGTCGGACAGCACCACGAAGGCCTTGACGCTGGAGATCTGGTAGTCGTCCGGGGTGCCGATGACGCAGGCCCGCCAGACCGAGGGGTGCGACTCCAAGACCTGCTCGACCTGGGTCGGGTAGACCGTCACGCCGGAGACCTTGATGATGCGCTTGATCCGATTGACGAAGTAGACGAAACCGTCGGCGTCCATCGAGCCGATGTCGCCGGAGTGCAGCCAAAGCCGCCCGTCGGCGTGCCGGCGCAGGGTCTCGGCGGTGGCCTCGGGGTCGTTGACGTAGCAGTTCATCAAGGTCGGGCCGGCGATGCAGATCTCACCGGTCTGACCCGGCTCCAGCTCCTGGCCGGAGTCCGGGTCGACCACCTTGACCAGCATGCCCGGCATCGGCACGCCCATCGAATTGTCGCGGTAGTGGCCGACCGGTGAGACCACGCAGGCGGTCACACTCTCGGTCAGGCCGTAGCCCTCGACCAACTCGACGCTGCCGCCCTGGTCGGCGATGGCCTGGTCGAAGCGTCGTTTCATGTCGGCGGTCAGGGAGTCGCCGCCGGAGTAGGCACCGACCAGGCCCGAGAAGTCGACCTTGGCGAAGCGTTCCTCGCGCAGCAGAGCTTGGAACAGGGTCGGCACGCCGGCGATGAAGGAGGGCCGGTGCTTGATCAGGTTGTCGATGTAGATCTTGGCCGAGAACTCCGGCACCAGAATGGAACAGGCTCCGGCGCTCATGGCGGTGTGGACGCACAGCCCCAGCCCGAAGCCGTGGAAGACGGGCAATATGGCCAGGACCGAGTGTTCGAAGCTGAAGCCGGTGATCAAGATCATCGAGACGGCCAGGGCGTTGAAGTTGGCCGAGCTCAACTCGATGCCCTTGGGCAGGTTGGTGGTGCCGCCGCTGAACAACACGACCGAGCCGGCGGTGGGGGCGATGCGGCGTTCGTAGGGCTGCTCCGGCCCGGCTCCGCGCAGGAAGTCGCGCCAGTCGACGATGGAGGGGTCGTCCTTCGGCGGCGGGTCGATCTTGCGCCCCTTGGTGATGCGGAAGCCGATGGCCTTGGCCTGGCTCAGGTAGTCGGAGAAATGGGTCATGAGCAGCCGGCGGACCGGGGTCTGATCCAAGATGGGCTGGAAACGGCCGTAGAACATGTCGACCGCCACCACCCAGATGGCCCCGGTCTCGTTCAAATAATGGGCCAGCTCGGTGGAGGAGGACAGCGGGTGGGCCATGGCCGCCCGGGCGCCGATCCGGTTCAGAGCGTAGAAGACGATGATGGCGTTGGGGATGTTGGGCAAGGCCACCAAGACGGTGTCCCCGGCTTGGACGCCGTTGGCGCTGAAGGCGGCGGCGCAGCGTCCGACCTCGTGGATGAGGGCGGTGTAGGTGAATTTGCGGCCCATGTAGACCAGGGCGGTCCGGTCGGGGTGACGCTCGGCCGATTGGGCCAGCATCTCGTACATCGTCGCGTCCGGCACGTCGATGTCGGCGGGAGTGTCGCCGTAGAACTTCAACCACGGGCGGTCAAGGGCCGTCACAGTCAGGAACCTCCATTGGGGATATCCCCATCAGACTACAGCGAGGGACACCCTCAGAGTTCTTCCAGCAGGGTCGGATCGGTCAGATAGCGGGTGAAGAGCTCGAGCGAGCGGGCGTCGTAGAAGCCGTCCGCGATGCGTTCGTCCAGGGCGATCCTGAGGTCGACCGCCCGGCGCACGGTCGGTTGGCCGTCCGGGCCGACGCAGACCTTGGGCTCGATCCGGCCGATCGTGATGAAGAGGGAGCAGGTGCCCCATTCGAAGAGGTGATGGTACGGGGCGCCCAGACCGACGCTGCCGACGTTGGCGATGTAGGCGCTGCAGTGCAGCGGGTCGACGCCGCGTAGGAAACTGGGGGTGTCGAGGTAGAAGTCCCACCACTCGAGCAGCTTGACGACGACCCGGAGCAGGCCACGGGGCAGGCGCATGAGGGCGGAGATGATCTGGTCGTCCTGTTTGACCGAGCCGGCCTTGGCCTGGTCGACCCGCCCGGCGATCTTCTCCAGGATTCGGCCACGGCCGTCCTGCGGTTCGATCCGAACTAAGACGTTGGTCTCCTGGCTGTCCTCCGTCAGCTGGCGGCGGGCGATGAAGCCGAGCACGACGTCGCGGCGTTGGTACAGGCGGCGGCCGATGATGTACCGGTTCAGGGCCGGCCGTTGGCGCAGGATCTTGGTCAGGGCCAGCAGCACGGCCTGGAAGAAGGTGATGGCCTGGTCGGTGCCGGCTTTGCGCTCGATGTGGTCGAGCAGGTTCTCGACCTCGATGGTCATCGGGTAGTAAGCGATGGAGTCGTTACGACCCTTCATGATGTACGGGAAGAGGGCGTTGAGATCGCTCGGCAGGTCGACACGCTCGGCGTCGTGACGCCCACGCTTGACCCTGGCCCGGGGTGGACGGACAGGCCCCATCGGATTTCCTTTTGCTCGCGGCTCAGTCGCCAAGACTACTGGCCCCGGCCCCCTGGCACACCCCCTTGGCCCGATCCGCGGTCGGCCGATTCGCGACCGGGGGCTTCGGCCGCTAGATCAGGCCCGGTTCCGGCTCCGCGGGGCCGGCCGAACGGTCCGGCGGGCGGGTTTCTTCGGTTGGCCGAACGGTCCGATGGGCGGGCTTCCCCGGTTGGCCGAACGGTCTGACGGGCGGGTTTCTTCGGTTGGCCACAGGGTGTCCGGCGGGCGGGCTTCCCGGCCGGCCCGCCGGGCCGTTGGAGCGCTGGGAACGGCCCCGGCTCGGCCATCGCTCAGGCGTGACGGGTGTGGCTGAGGACCTGCTGGACCATCTGGCGGACGTGGTCGTCCTGGAGTTGGTAGAGCACGTTGCGGCCTTGACGCGAGCCGGCCGCCAGATTGAGGTGGCGCAGGATGCGCAGATGGTTGGAGACGGCGGTCTGGCTCAGTTCCAGCTCGGCGGTCAGCTGGCTGACCGTGGCCGGGGCATCGAGCAAGCGGGCCAAGATGAGAATGCGGGCCGGGGTGGCCAGCCCGCTCATGGTCTCGGCGACCTGCTCGGCCTCCGCTGGCGACAGGCGCATCGCAACCCCTCCGGTAGGTTGCGTCCAGTAAAGCACGGCCCGGCCAGCCGGGGCCGGCGGCGGGGCGGGCGTCTGTCAGGCCCGGTGGTCTGGTTTTGAAGACGTCCCCATGTCTTCTTCATATCATCACATCGTGATATGTTGAGGTCATGACGTTTACGGAAGAAGCGCAGCGGACGGCGACCTCGGACCGGTCCGACCATCGATCCGGCCAGCGGGCCGAACTGGTCCTGGCCCTGGTCTCGGGCGCGGCCTACCTGGTCGGCTTGGCCTTGGAGCACCTGGTCGGCGCGGCCCGCCCCTGGTCGGGCGGGGCCTACCTGCTGGCTGGATTGGCCGGCGGCTGGACCACCGCCCGTCAGGCCTGGGCCTCGATCCGGCGGCGCCACTTCGAGGTCGACAGTCTGATGTTGCTGGCGGCGGTCGGTGCCGCCGCCGTCGGCCGCTGGGCCGAGGGAGCCGTCCTGCTCTTCCTCTTCAGTTTGGGCCACGCGCTGGAGGAGTCGGCCCTGGCCCGGGCCTCCCACTCGATCCAAGCTCTGGGCCAACTGGCCCCGCGGACGGCCTGGCTCAAGACCGGCTCCGACACCGTCCAAGAACGGCCGGTCGAGCAACTGCGGCCGGGCGACGTCGTCTTGGTCCGGCCCCACGCCCGGGTCCCGGCCGATGGTTTGGTGGTGGCCGGGCGGGCCGTGGTCGACCAGTCGGCCGTCACCGGCGAGTCGACGCCGGCCGAGAAAGGCCCTTGGCCCGAGGCGCTGGCCTGGGTGGACGATCCGACCGTCTTGGCCGAACCGGTTCCGGGTCCCCCTCGGACCGCCGGGGTCGGCGGGGCCGATGGGGTCCTCGGGTCCGACCGGGTGGCCGGGGTCGGTGGGGCCGTCGGGACGGACGGGGTCGAGAGGGTCGTCGGGTCCGACGGGGTCGCCGGCTCGGATCCGTCCGCCCGCTCCGACCGGGAGTCGGCTCCCGCCCCGGGCCGGTGGGACGCCGCCCCACGCTCGGCCCGAGTCTTCGCTGGTTCCGTCAACGGTCCCGGCGCCTTCGAACTGGTGGTGACGGCGACCGCCCAAGACTCCACCCTGGCCCGGGTGGTGGCGTTGATCGAGCAGGCCGAAGCCGGCCAGTCGCCCACCCAATCGACGGTCAAACGAATCGAGCGGATCTACGTGCCGGCGGTGCTGGCCGGCGTCGCCCTGATCGCCCTGATCGGCTGGGCCGGCTGGGACCAGCCCTTCGCTGTCAGCTTCCACCGCGCCATGGTGGTGCTGGTGGCGGCCAGCCCCTGCGCCCTGGCCATCTCGACCCCAGCCGCCGTGGTGTCCGCCATCGCCCGGGCGGCCCGGGCCGGTGCCTTGGTCAAAGGCGGGGCCGCTTTGGAAGCCCTGGGCCGGGTCCAGGCCATGGCCTTCGACAAGACCGGCACCTTGACCTGGGGCCAGTCCCAGTTGACCGAGGTGGTGGCGGCGGCCGGGGTGGAGCGCCAAGACCTGGTCCAGACCGTTTGGGCCGTCGAAGCCCTCAGCGACCACCCCCTGGCCCAGTCCGTCCGGCGCGGCCTGGCCGGCCAGATCGAGCCGGGCCAGACCCCGCCTGTGACCGATTTGGAAGCCGTCCCCGGGCGCGGGCTGCGGGCCCGGTCGGGGTCGGAGACGGTCCTGGTCGGATCGACCCGGTTGCTGGAGGAATCTGGCCGGCCCTTGCCCGCCGAGCTGGCCCTGACCGCCCGGCGGCTGGAGGCCGAGGGGCGCACCGTCATGGCGGTCCAGCGGGGGGCGGTCTGCCTGGGGCTGATCGGTCTGATGGACACCCCCCGGCAAGAGTCGGTCGGCACTTTGCAGGCCCTGCGGCGAGGCGGGGTCGACCAGTTGGTGCTGCTGTCGGGCGACAATCAATCGGTGGCCGAGGCGGTCGGCCGGGCGGTCGGCGTGGACCGGGCCCTGGGCGAGCTGCTGCCCCAGGACAAGGTGGCGGCGATCCGTCGTCTGGGAGCCGGCGGCCGAGTCACCTGCATGGTCGGCGACGGCGTCAACGACGCCCCCGCCCTGGCTCAAGCCGACCTCGGCCTGGCCATGGGGGCGGCCGGTTCGGCGGTGGCCCTGGAGGCCTGTGACATCGCCCTGATGTCGGACGATCTGGGCCGGGTGCCCTTCCTGCGCCGTCTGGCCCAGGCCACCAGTCGGGTGGTGAGACAGAATCTGGCCCTGTCCCTGGCCGTGGTGGCGGTGCTGGCGCCGCTGGCTCTGCTCGACCTCAGCCTCACCCCGGTGGTCCTGATCCACGAGGGTTCGACCCTGTTGGTGGTCTGCAACGGTTTGCGTCTGCTCCGCTTCGAGCCCGGCGGCGACCACGCCGACATCGAGCACCAGGATCGGCCCGTCTGAGGGAGCTGGAGATCCGTGGTGGACTGGCGTACGCGCTTGTATGCAGAAGGCCGAATCTGTTAAGGTGACGCCAATCCAGCCGGCTGACAGGTAAGGACCGCGACGATGGCGATGCCGTTCCCACTCGATCGTCGAGGCTCCTGTCGTTAGGGCGTCCGGCCCAGTCCGTCCCTGGTCGGAGCCCGACGCCCCGCCTTCGGAAACCATCGCCCGACCCCCTCACCACAGGAAAAGGAATCAACATGCCCATCCTTGACAATCTCACCCAAGCCGTCGGCGACACTCCGCTGGTGAGGCTCAACCGCGTGGCCGGATCCAACGCCACCGTCGCCGTCAAACTCGAGTTCTACAACCCGGCCAACTCGGTCAAAGACCGCATCGGCGTGGCCATCATCGACGCCGCCGAGCGCTCCGGCGAGCTCAAGCCCGGCGGCACCATCGTGGAAGGCACCTCCGGCAACACCGGCATCGCCTTGGCCTGGGTGGCGGCGGCCCGGGGCTACAAACTGGTCCTGACCATGCCGGAGTCGATGTCGCTGGAGCGGCGGGCCCTGCTGAGGGCGTACGGGGCGGAGCTGGTCCTGACCCCCAAGGCCGACGGCATGCGCGGCGCGGTCGAGACGGCCGAGCGGGTGGCGGCCGAACGCGGCGGCGTCCTGGCCCGTCAGTTCGCCAACCAGGCCAACCCCCAGATCCACTACGACACCACCGGCCCGGAGCTGTGGCGGGCCAGCGAGGGCCAGATCGACATCCTGGTCTCGCCCTTCGGCACCGGCGGCACCTTGACCGGGGCCGGGCGTTATCTGAAAGAGCAGAAGCCCGCCCTCAAGGTCGTGGCGGTCGAACCGGCCGAGTCGCCGCTGCTGAGCGAGGGCAAAGCCGGTCCGCACGGCATCCAGGGCATCGGGGCCAACTTCGTGCCCGAGGTCTTGGACCGCTCCCTGATCGACGAGGTCCTGACCGTGACCACGGCCGACGCCATCGCCACGGCTCGCGCTTTGGCCACCGAAGAGGGCATCTTGACCGGCATCTCGGCTGGCGCCGGGGCCAAGGCCGCCATTGAATTGGCCGCCCGGCCCGAGAACGCCGGCAAGTTGATCGTGGCCATCACCCCGGACTTCGGCGAGCGCTACCTGTCGACGCCGCTGTTCGCCGGCTTGGTCGAGTGATCGACTGACGCCCGTCCGGCCCCTGATCAGCCGGTCATGGATCCTGCGACTACGCGCCGGATGACGGGGTCGGGTCCGGTCCGCCGTCAGGCGCCCGGGTCGTACAACCTCTCCAACCAGGCGGCCGCCTTGGCGAAGTCGGAGTCACGGAAACCGGCCTTGACCACCGGCTCGGTGCCGTCGGCCCGGGGGTAGCTGCCTAGGTAGTCGACCCGTTTGCAGGTGCGGTGCAGACCCAGCAGGGCCTCGGCCAGCCGGAGGTCGGCGATGTGGCCCTCGGCATCGACGCTGAAGTAGTAATTGCCCAGTTTGTCTTTGGCCGGGCGGGACTCGATCCGGCACAGGTTGACCCCGCGCAGGGCGAACTGCTCCAGCATCTGCCGCAGCGCCCCCGGGTGGTCGTCGCGCATGTGCAAGATCAAGGACGTCTTGTCGTGCCCAGTCGGGGCCGGGGGCGCGGTCGGACGGGCCGCCAAGACGAAGCGGGTGACGGCTTCGGCGTTGTCGGCGATGTCCTGGGCCAAGGCTTCGAGGCCATACATCCGCCCGGCCACGTCGGCGCAGACGGCGGCCTCGAAATTGGACTGGGGTCGGGCCACCTCGGCCGCGGCGGCGGCCGTCGAACCTTGTTCGGTGACCTTGGCCTGGGGCAGGTTCGACTCCAGCCAGCCGCGCACCTGGGCGGCGGCGTGGGGATGGGTGATGATCCGCTCGACCTGGGCCAGAGCGCAGCCGGGACGGGCGTAGAGGCCGAATTGGACCGGCAGCAGGACCTCGCCCACGATGACCAAGGCCTTGCCGGAGGCCAAATTGTCGATGGTGGCGGAGACGCCGCCCTCGACCGAGTTCTCGATCGGCACCAAGCCGGCCCGGACCTGGCCGTGACGGACGGCGTCGAGGGTGGCGCCGACGGAGGGGAAGGGCTGGGCCGGCTCGTCCAGACGCAGACTGAGCAGGGCTTGATGGGTGAAAGTGCCCTCGGGGCCGAAGTATCCAAGCACGGGCGCAAGGCTACCGGCTGGGCCGCGACGGCTGAGCCGAACGGCCCGCCCCGGACTCAGCCCGGCGACGTCTGGTCGGTGGTCGGGGGGTCGGTCCGGTGAGGTCCGGCCTGGAGTCGGTCCGGCGACGTCCAGTCGGGGTCAGTCCGGCCGGTCCGGCCCGGCCTCAGTCCGGCGGCGCCATGACCAGCAAGGCCTGGGGTTCGATCTCGACTTCCAGCCAGGCGGTCGGGCCGACCACGTCGCCGTCGACCTGGCAGACGGTCTCCGGAACGGCCTCGATCCGGACCCGCCGGCCCTGGTCGTATTCCAAAGGCTGGTCCAGCCGGTCGCTCAAACCTTCCGGCGGCTCGGGTTTGGCGATGCTGCCGGCGATCAGGCCGGAGACGATCTTGGTCCAGTCGGCCGCCTTGGCGGGGGCGACCACCAGAACGTCCAGCAGGCCGTCGTCGGGCAAGGCGGCCGGGAAGAGCTGGATCGGGATCTGGACCCCGCCGACATTGGACACCAGCACCGACAGAGCCCGGCGGGTGACCGGTGGCCGGTCGTCGACCTGGATCGTGACCTCGACGCCGTCGCCGCCCAAACTCTGCAGGATCGACAAACCGTAAGCCACATTGCCGACGGCCTGTTTCAGTTCGGCCCGGGTCGCCTCCATGGCGGCGGCGTCGGCCCCCAAACCGGACATGACGATCGAATGGGCGCGGAAGCCGGGGCCGGTCACCCGCATGGCGTCGATCGGGCGGGCCACTCCTTCGAAGGCGATGCGGAAGGCGGCGTCTTGGTCCAGCGGGATGGACAGATTATGGGCCAGAATGTTGCCGGTGCCGCTGGGGATGACGGCCAGGGGCAGCCCGGAGCCGACCAACTCGGCGCAAACCGCCCCCACCGTGCCGTCGCCGCCCACCGCCAGCACCAGGTCGACCCCGCGGCGGCGGGCCTCGGCCGCCATCGAACCGCCGGGGTCGTCCGGGGTGGTGGCCCACCAGAAGGCCGGCTTCCAGCCCCGCTGGCGGAACTCGTAGTCCAAACGCCGCTGCAGCAGACCCAGGTCGGTCAGCTTGGCCGGGTTGTAGACCACGGCCGCCTGACGCGCCTTGGGCCCGGCCCCGCCGTCCGGCCGGGGGTCGGGGCGCAGCGAGACGAACCAGGCGGCCATGGCCACGCTGGCTCCGATCAGAGCCCCGCCCACCAAGTCGGAGGGCCAGTGGGCCCGCATCGCCCAGCGGTCCAAGGCCACCAGGGCGACGCCGACCAAGCCGTTCAGGCGGGTCAGCCAAAGAGCCGCCCCGGAACCGCGCTGATGGCGCCTCAGCACGACCGCCCAGACGGCCAGCACCGTCGCCATGGCGACGTGGCCGGAGGGGTAGGCCCAACCGCCCTGGACGATGTTGTCGGCGAAGGGGGAGCCCGGCCGGGAACGCTGGACCAGCCCCTTGATCAGCAGATACGAGACCGGGCCCACCACGACGGTGGCCAGCATGGCCCAGGCCAAACGACGGAGCCGGCGGTTCCAAGCCCAGGCCGCCATCACGATCAGAGCGAGGCAGACCACCGGCGGGGAACTGATCAGGGCCAAGGCGGACAAGACCTGGCCGACCGGGGAGTCGGGGTCCAGGACCGGCCCGGACCAAGCCCGGTCCCAAGCCGGCAGAGCCGGCCAGGCCAGCACCGCCCAGGTCCACAACCCGAAGCCGACCAGGCAACCGATCAGCAGGCGGACTCGGGCGGCTTGGCTCATGGTCCGGCCCCGATCATGACGGCCATTCTTCCATCTCGGGTCGAAAAACCGGACTAGGTCGCTCGGTCTGGGCCGGCTCGGGCGGCCGGGACGCGCCATTAGACTGACCGGGTGATCGATCCCAAGCTGCTCCGCTCCGAACCAGACCGCTTGCGCCGCGCCCAAGTCGCCCGCGGCGAGTCGCCCGAATTGATCGACCGCCTGATCGCGGCGGACGAGCGTCGGCGCACCGCCACGGCCGGGTTCGAGTCGGTCCGAGCCCGGCAGAAAGAGATCAGCAAGCAGGTGCCCAAGGCCGCTGGCGACCAGCGGGCGGCCCTGTTGGAGGAGGCCAAGGCCCTGGCCGAACAGGTCAAACTGGCCCAGGCCCAAGCCAGCCAGGCCGAGGCCGACTTCGACCAAGCCCTGCGTCTGTTGCCCAACCCGGTCTTCGAGGACGTGCCGGTCGGGGGCGAGGACGACGCCCAAGTCTTGGAGACCATCGGGCGCCCGCGCGACTTCGCGGCCGAGGGCTTCAGCGCCAAAGACCACGTCGAACTGGGCGAGGCCCTCGGCGCCATCGACATCGAACGTGGTTCCAAGGTGTCCGGGCCGCGCTTCTACTTCCTGACCGGCCTGGGGGCTCAGCTCGAATTGGCCCTGACCCAGTTCGCCATGGCCAAGGCCCTGTCTTGGGGTTTCAAACCCATCTTGCCGCCGGCCCTGGTCAAACCCTCGGCCATGGAAGGCACCGGCTTCCTGGGCCAAGCCGCCCAGGACGTCTACCATCTGCCGGAGGACGACCTCTATCTGGTCGGCACCTCCGAGGTGGCGCTGGCGGCGTATCACTCGGACGAGATCCTGGACGGCGCCGCCCTGCCGCTCAATTACGTCGGCTACAGCCCTTGCTTCCGCCGCGAGGCCGGCTCCTACGGCAAGGACACCAAAGGCATCTTCCGAGTCCATTGGTTCGACAAGGTCGAGATGTTCGTCTACTGCGCGCCGGAGCAGTCCGAGGCTCAGCACCAACGCCTGCTGGGGTACGAGAAGGAGTTCATCTCCGCCCTCGAGATCCCCTTCCAAGTCCTGGAGGTGCCGGCCGGCGACCTCGGCCTGTCGGCCGCCCGGAAGTACGACTGCTACGCCTGGGTGCCGTCGCAGGAGCGCTACCGCGAGATCACCTCGACTTCCAACTGCACCGAGTTCCAATCCCGCCGCCTCGGCGTCAGGGCCAGGTACGCCGAGGGCGTCGGCCCGGTGGCGACCCTCAACGGCACCCTCTGCGCCATGACCCGCGTCATCATCGCCTTGTTGGAGAACCACCAGCGGGCCGACGGCTCGGTCCGCCTGCCCGAGGCCCTGCGGCCCTACCTGGGCGGCCTGGAGGAACTACGGGTCTAGGGCGCGCGCCCGACCGTCGAAGGGCGAGCCCAGGGGGCTCAGGACCGCCGGGCCGGGATCCTTGGAGCGCCTCGCGCCTGGCGTGAGCCGTCGGGCTGGCGGGGTCAGGCCGGTGGGGCTGGGCTCAGGCCAGTGAGTTCGAAGGCCGGGCTGGGACCGAGCTCAGAGGTACAGTCCGCCGCCGGGGGCGCGGTCGGTCGGCGGCGTCTGCTCCCCGGCTTCGGCTTGAGGCGTGCCGGGGCGCCCGGGAATGGCCCGGCGCATCTGCTCGATCTGAGACCGGGCCGCCATCTGTTGGGCCACCAAGGCGGTCTGCAAACCTTGGAACAGGCCCTCCAGCCAACCCACCAACTGGGCTTGGGCGATCCGCAATTCGGCGTCGGTCGGTTCGAAGTCCTGGGCGAAGGGCGAGGTGATGCGGCGTAGCTCGTCCGCCAGCTCGCGGTCCAAACCGCCGGCCAGCTCGTCGATCGACTGGGTGTAGATCTCGCGTAGACGAGCCCGGGAGACGTCGTCCAAGGGGGCGTCCTTGACCTCGTCCAGCAGGCGGGAGATCATCCGCCCGATCCGCATCACCTTGGCCGGCTCGACCACCGACTCGTCCTCGGCCGGCTTGGCCTGGTCCGAGCCGGCGGCGGCGTCGGGCTGCAGCAGGTATATCTCGCCGTCGGGGCCTTGGCTCAAGACGATGCCAGCTTGGTCAGGGGTCTCACTCATGGCGCCTAGCGTACTGCCCGCACAACAGTCGATCCCGGCGGTGGACCGGTCGGCCCCGCCGGCGACGGCCCGGACCGGACGATCGGGCCTAGCCAGCGCCCCACTGGGCCTCGGGCGGGGGCTGACCGGGTCGAGTCGAGCGGCCGGCCGGGCCTGGATCAGTAAGATGACTGTCCGTGGTCCAGACTCACATGATCGAGCCCGCCTATCTGCAAACCATGGCGGACGGCACCATCAAACAAGTCAACCCTTTCACCGGCACGCGCGTCTGGACCGTGCCCAGCCGAGCCGACCGGCCGCTGGCGCGGGCGGAGCGAGAAGCGCAGGCGATCCCGCCCGAGCGTCGCCAGCGGGCTTGCGCCTTTTGCCCGGAGCGCTACCTCGAGACCCCGCCGGAGAAGGTCCGCTTGGTGAGCCAAGGCGACGATTGGCGGCGCTGGGACCACTTGCCGGCCGGCCAGCTGTTCGACAGCCAGGCCGACTTCCGGGTGGTGCCGAACCTGTTCGAGATCCTGTCTTACGAATACTGGCGGGCCAACTACGGCTTCGAGCTGACGCCGGCCGCGGCCGCCCGCCGTCAGGCCTACCTGGACGATCCGGCTGGCTGGCAGCACGTGGTCGAGGTGCAGCGGAGCAAATTGCGTTCGGCTGGACTGTCCGAAGCCGAGGTCGAGGCGGTCGGGGCCGAGGAGCTGGTGAGCCGGGCGATCGACTTCTTCGACGGCGGCCATGACGTCGTGATCGCCCGCCGGCATTGGCGCGACCAGGCCACCGACGTGTCCCAGCTGGCCGGGTCGGGCGATCTGACGGTGGCGGAGCACCGGGCCTTCGTCGGTCTGACCATCGACGTGGCCCGCCAACTCTACGAAGACAACCGGTACGTCCGTTACGTGGCCATCTTCCAGAACTGGCTCAAACCGGCCGGGGCCTCCTTCGACCACTTGCACAAGCAACTGGCGGCGGTGGACGAGCACGGCACCGCCGTCGACCTGACCTTGAGCCGGGCCCGGGAGAACCCCAACATCTTCAACGAGGCCGGCGTCAACTACGCCAGCTATCACAATCTGCTGATCGCGGAGAACGACGCCGCCGTGGCCTACGCCGGCTTCGGGCACCGCTACCCGACCATCGAGATCCACTCCAAATCGGCCGAGCCCCTGCCCTGGCGCCAATCGGCGGCGGAGGTCGGCCAGATGAGCGATCTGATGCACGCCCTGCACGCCGCTTCTGGCTCTGAGATGCCCTGCAACGAGGAGTGGCACCACCAGCCGCCCGACGTCGACGTCAAGATGCCATGGCGGGTCAACCTGAAGTGGCGGGTCTCGACCGTGGCCGGCTTCGAAGGCGGCACCAAGCTGTACATCAACACCATCAGCCCGCAACGGCTGCGCGACCTGCTGGTGCCCCGGCTGTTCGAGCTACGGGCCCAAGGCCGGGTGGCGGACCTGCGGGTGGCCATGGAATGCTCCGGGGCCCCCAATCTGCTGCGGTACAACCCCAACTTGGGCTGACCGGCCGCCCGGTCGAGACGGTCTACCAGGTCAAGACCGCTTTGCCGATGTGATGGCCCGACTCGAGGTGGGCGTGGGCGGCCACCACTTCGGTGAAGGGGAAACGGGTCGGTGGCGTCAGAGGCAGGCCGCCGTCGGCGTACAGAGGCCAGACCCGCTCCTCCAGCCGACGCATGACGGCGGCTTTGTCCGAGGACGGGCTGTAACGCAGGCTGGTGGCGGTCAAGCTGGCCGACTTGGTCAAGAGCTGATTGATGTCAAGTGTGCCTTTACGGCCGCCTTGGAGCCCGATCACGACCAGCCGGCCGCGCCGGGCCAGCAGAGCGACGTTGGCTTCGAGGTACTTGGCTCCGATGATGTCCAAGATGACGTCGCAGCCGTGACCCTGGCTGGCTTGGCGGGCTTCGGAGGCCCAGGGGCCGTGGTAGTCGAAGGCGGCTTCGGCGCCCAGAGCCAAGCAGTGTTCGGCCTTGTCCGGCGAGCCGACCGTGGTCAAGACGTGGGCGCCGAGGGATTTGGCGTAGGGGATGGCGAAACCGCCGATGCCGCCGGCCCCGCCGTGGACCAGGAAGACCTCGCCGGGGGCCAGACCGACCCGGTCCAGGTTGGAGACCACGGTGGCGGCCACCTCGACCACTCCGGCCGCCTCGACCAGGTCGACGGCGGGCGGCGGCGGGGCGCACTGTCCGGCCGGGGCGACGACGTACTCGGCGTAACCGCCGCCGGCGATCAGGGCCACCGCCGGCTGTCCCACCCGCCAGGACTCGACCCCGGGCCCGACCGCGTCGATCAGGCCCGACACCTCCAGCCCGATGATGTCCGAGACGCCGGGCGGCGGCGGATAGTGGCCTCGCCGCTGCAGCAGGTCGGCTCGGTTGACGCCGCAGGCCGTGACCGCGATCCGAACCTGGCCGGCCTCCGGCTGGGGGGTCGGGACCTCGCTCAGCTGGAGCACCTCCGGGCCGCCCGGCTGGCTGACAGTGATGGCACGCATGGGGCCAGCCTGCCATGTCGTCTGGCGGCGGTCGAGCCCGGTCCGCCCGGCCCGGCCGAGGGCGGGTCGCGTCCCAGCGGCCAGTCGAGCCCGGTGGCGCCGGTACGGCGGCGGCCAGTCCGGTCGGATGGGGAGGCCGGCCCGGCCAGCCGGCTACGATGGTGCCCGGCCGGGCGAGATCGCATAGTGGTCGAGTGCAGCCGCCTTGAAAGCGGCCGGGCGGAGACGTCCCGTGGGTTCGAATCCCACTCTCGCCGCAATTTCACTTTCTCTATGGGATGGCGTGGCGGCGCGGTCGGGTCTGCCCCGGCCCGCCTGGCCGTCGCCCCACGCGCTGGGCTGGGCCGGCCGGCCTGCCGCGACGGCGGGGCGGCAGGCGCTAGCCTGGGGGCTCCGGCGCCGGCGCTGGGGCGGAGGAGGAGACATGACGACTTATCTGCTGAGACCGAGGTTGCCTCGGGTGGTCGCTCTGGCGGCCCTACTGGTCATCGTGGGCGGGGTCTGCCTCGGGGTGGCCCTGGCCGGAACCGGCCGAGTGGTCTGGTGGGTGGTGGGCGGAATCCTGGCCGGAATCGGTCTGATCGTGGTCCTGATCGGCCTGGTGGCCTGGCGCCGTCAGCGGGTCTGGGTCGAATTGGACGAGCGAGGCTACGCCGTCTACTCCCCCCAAGGCGAGTTCACCGGCGACTGGGTCGACGTCAGCCGAGTGGCCTGGTCCCGCGGCAGAGACAAGATCGCTCTGTACCACGGCGAACGGCGGCGGACGGTGATCGCCCACCCGGCCGGTGTGCAAGACGACGATCTGATGCGTCTGCGCCAAGAGATCGACCTCTATCTGGGCGCCTAGCCCGAGCCGGCGAGCGGATCCAGCCGACGGCTCACCAGTCGCTGTCGGGGTCGTAAGCGCAGAATTCAGGCAAGGGCCGGGGATCGGCCGTGCGCATGGGCCGACGGTCCTCCGACGGCGCGGGCGCGACGACCGGCTTATGGGACAGCTCGATGGCCTCTTGGACCTGCTCCGCGACCCGTTGGAAATTGGGCCGCGAAGCCACGAAGCCATTCTGGTTGTTGGTGAACTGGAGGCTGATGACATTGCCCCGCTGGACGCGGTCGGCCAGCTCGATCAGTTGCGGCACCGCCGCGGTCGGAATGTCGGAACGGATGCCGCTGTCGGCGGCGGCGGCCACGTCGATGAAGTCGCGTAACAAACTGGTGGGCGAGGTCTGGGACAGGACGCCTTGGACCAGGCAACGCGACCGGGCCATCCGGCCGTAGTCGTCGCCGGCCTCGATGCTACGGGCGAAGGCCAAGGCGGTGGCCCCGTCCAAATGCCGCTGGGGGCCGGCCTCGATCAGAGAGTCGGGGGTGGTGATGGAGTGGTTGACGTCCAGCGTGACGCCGCCCAGGGCGTCGATCAGAGCGGCCATGGCCGACAGGTCGATCAGGACGTAGTAGTCGACGCGCAGCCCCAAAGCGGCGCCGACGGACAGCTTCAAGGCGTCCGCCCCCAGGTCCTCGGTCGGTCCCAATTGGTTGCGGTCGACGGTGGTGGGCAGACCGCTGTACATGGCGCCGAGTAAGAATTCCGGATTGGTCGGAGTCGACCCGTCGAACCAACCCTGAGGGAAACGGCTCTCCAACGGCGAACCGGGCGGGAAAGGCATGCGAGCGGTGTTACGGGGCATCGACAGCAGGACGGAGTCGCCGCTGGCCGGATCGACGCTGAGCACCATGATGGTGTCGGTCGCCGGGCCGGTCGGATTGGTGTTGTCCTGGCCGGAGTCCAAGCCCAGCAGCATGAGGTTGACCCGATCGGCATTCAGCAGCGCGGACGGTTTCAAAGGCGAGACGGCCAAGCCGGGCTGGTCGGCCCGAGCGAAGACACTTTCCAAGGCGTCGATCTGGGCCCAGGTCAAACGGGCTCCCCAACCCAGGGAAGCGCAGGCCAGGACGGCCACCAAGACGGTCAGGACCAGTCGGCCAGCGCCGCCGGGGCCGGTTCGACCGGGGCGGACGCCGCGTTGGATCAGAATTAGGGCGGCCGTCCAAGCCAAGGCCAAGACGACCAGAGCGACCAAGGCCAGTTTGAGGGTCCCGGCGGAGAAGAACAGATGGAGGCGGGCGCTGGGTGAGAGGAAGAGCCAGGCCGCTCCCGCCAACAGGACCGGCAGGACCGACCAGGCCAGCCAAGACAATTTTTTAAAACCGACTTGCCGTAGGCCCAGCCCCGGGACCAGGCGGACCACCAGAGCCCAGACTAGGTTGTCGGAGGGCGGGCTGGGGGGCGTCACGACGCGCGGCGGTTTGAGACCCGCTTTGGCCCCCACCGGCCGGTCTGAGGCCGCCCGGCTGGGTGGGGTCGAGCTGGGGCGGAGCGGACTAGGCCGCTTCGGCTTGGCCTGGCGGCCAGCCCTTTGGCCGACCGGTTCGGTCGGGCTGGTGGCCGAGCGCAGACGATCGGGCTCTGAGTCTGGTTCCGGGCCGGGTTCGGTTGGAGGGGCCGGATCGGTGGAGTCGTCTGGTTCGGACGGGCGAGTGGAGTGGTCGGGTTCGATCGGTGAGTCGGAGCGGTCGGGTTCGGTCGGGCGGGTGGGGCCGCCTGGTTCGATCGCGGGGTCGGAGCCGTCCTGGTCGTCCAGCGGGCTCAGGGGGCTGGAACTGGTCGGCGCGGTCAGGAGGTCGGAACCGGTCGGGTCGGCCAGAGGGTCGGGGTCGTCCGAGCCGTCGGGGCCACGGCCGACGGGTGAGGCGTCGGCGGCGGTCGGATCGGGTTGGAGATCGGAGTCGACTGGGCCGTCCTGGTCGGAGTCGGGCGAGACGGTTGAACCGGGCTGCGGGGACGGTTCGACTGCGATCAGAGAGGCGGCTTCCTCGACCGCTGGGGTGGAGGGGGACTGGTCCCCGGCCTCGGCCATCGGCTCGGCTTCGGGGCCGTCCGGCCCCGCGGTCAGACGCTGGGCGCGTGCCTTCTGGTCCCGTTTGTTCTTGGCCCGGCGTTCCCGTCGGCTCAAGCGGGGTTCGACCAGGGCCCGTTTGGGGCCGCCGCGGGAGTCCAGATCGGTCTGACGGGCCGCCAGAGCCTGTTCGAGCAAGTCTTCGTCGGAGGGGTAGAAGCCGGTCCGGAGCGGGGCGTCGGCCTCGCCTGGCGCGGATTCGGACGGACTGGACGATTCCGGCGCCGGCGCGTCTAGGAACTGAAGTTGGTCCGGCTCGGTCCGGCTGGACGGTTCCGAGGTCGGGTCGGCTGAGGGCTGAGGCTGGTCTGGCTCGGCCCAGTCCGGCGGGGTGGCGGGCGGTTCGGGATCAGCGGTGGGGTCCGGGCGCGGGTCGAGGCCGTCAAGTGGGCGTGGGCCGCCGGTGTCGGGCGGTTCGGAGTCAGCGATGGAGTCCGCGCCGCTGGCGCGATCTGGAATGACGGCGCTGTCTGGTTCGAGAGCGTGGTCGGAGCCTGCCGAGCGGTCTGGGACTTCGGAACCGTCCCGGTCGGAGGTGGTGCCGACGGCCTGCCGAGCCTGGGCGGGGTCCCAGCTGGGGTCGGGGGTGGCCGCCATGGCGCCGCTGGCGGGCGGGGCGGCGAGGGTCGGCCAGGGGTCGATCGAGTCGGAGTCGAAACGGTCGGCCGCGGCGGAGACGGCGTCGGTCCGATCAGTCGGGGGTACGACTGCCAGGGGCGAGGAGGAGTCGAGCCCGGGCGGGGCGGGGGCAGCGGTCGGGTCGGCTTCGGCGGGGTCGGACCAGGTCGCTTCGGCGGTCGCCTCGTCCCAGTGATGGTCGGCCAGAGTCGGGTCGGCGCTCAGGAACCGGTCGTCTCCGGCGGTCTGATCGATCCAATCGGTCGAGCCAGTCGAATCGGTCCAGACGGAGGATTCGATGGCGGGCGCCGCCGCGCCGTCGTCGTCTGGGCTGGCGAGGTCGGCTTCGGCGGTTGGGCTGGCGGCGCTGTGAGCCGGTCCGTCCCAGTCTGGATCGGGTCGCTCCCAGGCGGAGCGCTGCCGGCTCGGAAGCCGGTCCAGGCCCGGGACGGTCTCTTGAGGCGTCGGGCCGACTGAACTGGCCGGGGCGTCGGTCCAGAGCGGTTCGGGCAGACCGGATGAGTGGTCGGCCGGGCCCGGTTCGGTGAGGCCAGATGAGGGTTCGGCCGGGCCCGGTTCGGTCAGATCGGTTGAGGGGTCGCTCCAGATCGGTTCGGCCAGACCAGCCGAGGAGTCGGCTGGGAGCGGTTCGGGCGGAGCGAATCGGTCGATTCCGGCGCCGGCGGCCGGTCCGACCAGACCAGCTTGGTCGAGGGGATCAGCTTGGTCGAGCGGTCCGACCGGGTCGAATAGAGAAGCCGGCGCCGGCTCTGGGGCGACCACGGCGGGGTCGGTCGATCCGAGATGGCTGATCTGGCTGGGTGGAGCCGGGTCGGAGGTGGTTTCCGGGCGCCCAGTCGAGCTGATCGGCTCCGACCAAACCGGAGGCCAAGTGGCCACTTGGCCCGCCTCGGCCAGCGGATCGGCGGGGTCGGGCGGCAGGTAGGTCCAGTCGGTCGGGGGCAGCTCGGCTTCGATGCCGGCCCAGGCCTCGTCGTCGCCGGTCCAGCTGTCGACCAGGGCGTCGGGAGCGGTCGAGTGGCCGGGGCCGTCGACGGTCGGCGGCGTAACCGAGGCGCCTGACCGGTCCGGCCGGTCCGGCCAGGGCTGGCTCAGCCGGCGCCAGAGGGCGTCGCCCGGGGCCAGGTCGGATTGGTCGGCGGCGTGGTGGCTGGTTCCGATCTCGGGCTGATTGAGACGGTCCGCCGTCTCTGGCTCGGTCGTCCCATCCGTTCCACCTATCGGGGGTTCGAACGATCTGGCCCAGACAGATGAGGCGGAGGAGTCAGCGTGGTCGGCCGGGTCGAGCCCGACGGTCGGGGGGGCGATCCCGGTGGGGACAGGGTCGAAGAGGCCCGGGGCGGTGGCGATGGGGGCGGTCCGGTCCGGGACGGGACGGAAAAAGGAAGTCGGGTCGGTCGGCCGGTCGGCGGAGGCCGGCGGCGGGGTGGCGTCGGCGCTGGAGGGGAACGGCCGAGCCAGAGCGGGGTCGGACGGTTGGCCGGGGAACGCCTCAGCTAGGTCGGCGGCTGGCGACGGGGCGTCCGCCAGCCCAGCCGGCGCGGTCGTCGCCAGACTGGTCGGGCGGTCCGGCCAAGCCGGGCCGAGGAAGGTCGGGCCAGTGGGGGAGGGGGTGTCGGACGGGGTCCAAGCGGGGGGGCCGCCAGCGGGGCCGGGGAAGGTCGGGTCGGGGGCGTCGGACGGGGCTCCGATCCAGGGGCGGCCGGAGTCGGCGACATGGGATGGGGTCCAAGCGCCAGGGCCGGGGACGGTGGAGCTGGTGGTCCAGCCGTCCGTTGGGGAAGGGTCCGCCGGAGCGGTCGGTTCAGTCGGTCCGGCGGCGGTCGGCGGCGGGGCGGACCGATCTGACCAGGACTCTTCCCGGGGCGGCCGTGGATCCTGCCAGACCTGGCTGGTGTGTACGGCGGCGGCTTGCCAGTCTTGCGCCCACGAGGGCGGACCGGGCGAGTCGGACACGGTCGGCCGGTCTTCGCCCGAGTCGGCTGGGGACGGCTGATCGGCTGCTGTCCCGCTGGGGGTGGTCGGGGCCCAGATCGGGTCGTCGACGGGGGTGGTCGGGTCCTGGGCGGGGGTGGTCGAGGGCCAGATCGAGTCGCCGCTGGGGGCGGTGGGGAACGGTTCCGGAGCTGGTTGTTCGAGGTCTGGCGGGGGCGCGCTCTGGCCGGCGGTCAAGCGGTCGGCCATGGGGACGATGGGGCCGAAGCGGGGGAGTGGAGGCTCCGCAGGAGTCAGCCGAGCGGGGTCGAACCGAGCGGGGTCTGACTGGGCCGGTGGGAAGGGCGGGAGCTCGGACTCGGTGGGGCTGAGCCCAATCGAGTGGAGCGGGATGGGATCGAGACCAGGGGGCGGGAACTCAGCGGCGGCCGCTTCGAAACGACCGGGTCCGGCCGACCCGAGGTCGATCGGAGACACGACCGCTGTGGGATCGGCGGTCGAAAGCGGTGGGAAGACAGGGGCGTCCGCGGCGGACCAGTCGGGCCGCTCTGGAACGAGGCTCTCGCTCGATGGAAGCGGCGGGACCGAGGCCGGGGCGGTGGGGGTCCAGAACTCGGGCAGGTGGCTGAAGTCGTTGGCGGCGGTGGTGGTCCAGGGTTCGGGTGGTTGGTCCAGGTCGGTCGGGGCGGCGAGGGCCGGGCCGAGGTCGGTTTCGGCCGGGAGGGCGACCGGAGCCGGGAACAGGAACGTGGGCGGGACCGGACCCGCGGTCAAGATCGGTCCCCGGCGTGGAATCGAATCGGGCGGGACGGTCGGATCCGGAGTCAGGATCGGGTCGGGCGCGAAGATCGCCTCCGGGTCGATCGCCGGCGCGGACTCGGCGTCGCCGGCCGGGAGCGGTCCAAGGCTGGAGAACGCCGGGGTGGCGGCGAAGGTTGGGTCGGCCGCGGCTTCGGGTCCGACCACGGGCGGTCCGACGGCGCCGGACCAGACGTCCCGGGACGGGGTATCGGGGTCGAGACCGGCCTCGGTGGGATCGGTCACGGTGGGACCGGTCTGGTGCAGGGAGTCGCCCAAGAAGTCGCTCGAGCTGGCGGCGGTCGCGTCAAGGCTGGACGCGGAAGAGGTGGGTTCGACCGAGCCGGTCTCGGATGGGGCGGGCGCGAACGAAGTGGGTTCGAGTGGAACGGGTTCGAATTCGAGTGGAGCGGGTTCGAAGGGGATGGGTTCGAACGATCCGGTCTCGAAGGAGGTGGATTCGAGCGGGGCGGTTCCGAGTGGGGCGGGTTCGAAGGATGTGGGTTCGAACGAGCTGGTCTCGAGTGGGGCGGGTTCGAAGGGGGCGGTCTCAGAGGAACCGGTCTCGGCGTCAGCCGGAGTCAAGGCAGCCGACTCGGCCGAGCTGATCTCGTAATGGTCGGCTGTGGTCGAGCCGGTCTCGAAGAGGCTGTCCGCGCTCGAACCGGACGCTAAAGAACTGTCTGTGGCCGAGCTGGCTCCGACTGGGCCGGCCGCGGTCGACCCGGTTGGGGACGGGCTGAGGCTGGTGGGTTCGGCCTCGACCGGGCCGGTCTCGAGTGGGAGCGACCAGGGCTCCGTCGCCTCGACCGGTGGCGGCGCTGGGTCGGCGGCGGACGGGAAACTGGCGTCCGGCTGAAAACTGAGACGCGAGGGAAGGTCGGCTGGAAGGTCTGGGATCGAAGAAAGAGCGTCGCTGAGCGGAAAACCGGGGCTCGATGGAGGGGTGTCGCTCGAGGGAAAACCAGGGCTGGGCGGAAGGTCTGGGCTCGACGAGGGGACATCGCTGGGCGGAAGGTCGGGACTCGACGAAGATACCTCGCTCGGTGGCGCGTCGACGCTCGGCGGTGGGGCGGTCGAGCCGAGCCGGGGCTGACGCGAGGCCAACCGGGGCTGA
>JAIRYW010000033.1 GCA_031267645.1 Propionibacteriaceae bacterium | reverse complement strand
ACCGGCCAATCCGACTCCTGTCGCACCCAAGCGGCGGCGGCCTGGGCCGCCCGCAGGGATGAGAACAAGCCCAGGGCGTGTCCACCACAGGCCTCCAGCAGGCGGACGATCTCGGCCAGAGCCTCGGGCCCGATGCCGTCCCGGCCCGGCGGCGGCAGGTGCCGGGCGACGTAGGCGATGCCCTGCCGCCGATAGTCGAAGGGCGAACCGACGTCGACTCCCCACCAGGGCAGCGCTCGACCGGCCGGCGCCAGGTGGTCCGACGCCTCGGCCGGCTCAAGGTGGTCCGACGCCTCGGCCGGCTCAAGGTGGCCCGACGCCTCGGCCGGCTCAAGGTGGCCCGACGCCTCGGCCGGCTCAAGGTTGTCCGACGCTTCGGCCGGCGCTGGCGCCGCAGCCGGGCAGGACGGCGTCGAGACGGGCGGCTCTGGCGCGGGGGCGACGGCCGTGCCGTCGGGCGGGGCCTCCCGCTCCCCCGCCTCCAAGCCGACCGCCTGGGCCAAGGTCTCGAAACCGCCGCCGACGGTCAGGGTGGCCGACGTCATGACCACCGTCCGATCGCTCAGCAAACCCTGGCGCAGGCCCTCGGCCACTGACAGCGGCGCCACCACCAGTCGGGGGCCCATCACTTCGCTGTCAGACAGCCAGACCACGTCGGCCTCCGACAGGGCGGCCATCCGCTCGGCCACCTGGCCGACCTCTTGCAGAGCGTTGGCCGCCTGGCCGCGTGCGGGCTCCGGGCCGCCTCGGCCCAGTTGGCCGACGGCCTGCCGGGCGGTTTGGCGGAGTTGGGCGCAAGCCTGGGCCAGAGCGCCGTCCGGGTCCGTCACCCGGCCGGCGACGGCCTCCTCCAGAGCCCGTTCCAGGTCTCGCTGGGCTCGGCCCAGGTCGTCCAGGGTTTCCTCCGACAGCCAAGTGGCGGCCCGCCGGACCACCCGCTCGACCGCTTTCGAGCCGAGTTCTTGCGAGGCCGCCGAAGTGGCCCGGCCGGGCAGCTCATGGGCCTCGTCGATCACCAACAGGTCGGGCTGGGGCAGACCGACGGCGCCGTCGGCGGCCTCGATCGCGATCAAGGCGTGGTTGGTCACCACCAGGTCGCAGGCCCGGGCCCGGTCCCGGGCGGCCTCGGCGAAACAGCTGGCCAGATGGGGGCAGCCCCGCGCCCCCAGGCATTCCGGTCCGGACATCGAGACCTGGGCCCAGGCCTTGGGCGAATGGCTGGGGGCGTCGTCCCGGTCGCCCGGCCGCCCGGCCACCGCCTCGTCCTCGGCCCACCGGCGCAGGGCCAGGACCTCGGCCCCCAGGACCGAGGCTGGGTCGGCCCCGCCGGAGCGTAGGACCCGCGCCAATTCGGCTTCATCGACCAACTCGCTCTGGTCGGGATCCGGGCCCACCTGGTCGCGCAGCCGCCACAGACAGGCGTAGTTGGAACGCCCTTTGAGCAGGCTGAAGGTCAACCGGCGGCCAGTCACCCGCTCGGTGGCGGCCACGATGGTGGGGATGTCGCGGGTGGCCAACTGGGCTTGCAGGGCCAAGGTGGCGGTGGCCACCACCACGCCGGCCGCCGGCTGGTCCACCAGATAGGCGGCGGCGGGGGCCAGGTAGGCCAACGATTTGCCGGTGCCGGTGCCGGCTTGGACCAAGACGTGGCGCCGGCTGGCGATGGCTCGGTCGATCAGCTCGACCATGGCGGTCTGACCGGACCGGGCCTGCCCGTCCAAACTGGCCACGGCGGCGGCCAGGATCTGACCGCTGATCGCTGAGCGGTCGGGCGAAGTCACCGGGCCAGCGTACTGGCCCGGTCCGACAGACCCAGCTGGGCGTGACAGGGCCGGCCTCAGTCGAGGGCGGCCGCGATCTGGGCCGCCAGCTCGTCGTCCACCCAAGCTTCGACCAGGCTGCCCTGGGGGCCGTGCTGGGAGGCGATCAGTTCGCCCCGGCGGTGGATCTGGTCGATCAAATCTCCTCGGCTGTACGGGATCAGGCTTTCGACCCGCTGGCGGGGACGGGGCAAGCCGGCCGCCAAGCGCTCCCGCAACTGATCCAAACCGGCCCCGCTGCGGGCCGACACGAAGACGGCCTGGGGATGGCGCCGTCGGAGCTGGTCCAAGGTCTCGGGGTCGGCCAGGTCGATCTTGTTGACCACCATCAACTCCGGGCGCTGATCGGCCGCGATGGAGGCCAGGACCTGGCGCACCGCCGCGATCTGGCCGAAGGGGTCGGCGTCGGCCCCGTCCACCACGTGCAGCAGCAGGTCGGCCGCCACCGACTCCTCCAGGGTGGAGCGGAAGGCCTCGACCAGGTCGTGGGGCAGGCGGCGGATGAATCCGACCGTGTCGGTCAGGGTGAAGACGCGACCGTCGACCGTCCGGCTGCGGCGGGTGGTCGGGTCGAGGGTGGCGAAGAGGGCGTCGTCGACCAGGACGCCGGCCCCGGTCAGGCGGTTGAGCAGGGACGACTTGCCGGTGTTGGTGTAGCCGACCAAGGCCACCGACGGCACCGCCTGGCGCACCCGCTCTTGGCGGCGCAGCTGGCGGGTGCCTTGGAGCTGTCTGAGACTGGCCTTGAGCCGGACCACCCGGCTGGCCAGACGGCGCCGGTCGGTCTCCAGCTTGGTCTCGCCGGGGCCACGGCCGCCGATGCCGGCCCCCGAGGCGGATCGGCCGCCGACCTGGCGGGACAGGTTCCCGCCCCAGCCGCGCAGGCGCTGGCGGAGGTACTCCAGCTGGGCCAGTTCGACCTGAGCCTGGCCCTCCACGCTTTTGGCGTGCTGGGCGAAGATGTCCAAGATGAGGGCGGTCCGGTCGATCACCTTGACCTGGATCCGGTCCTCCAAATTACGCAGCTGGGCCGGGCTCAGCTCGCCGTCGCAGATGACGGTGTCGGCCCCCTCGGCTTGAACCATCCGGCCCAGTTCCTCGGTCTTGCCCCGCCCGATGAAGGTGGCGGGATCGGGCCGGGCCCGCCGCTGGGCCAGGCCGGCCAGCACCAGGCAGCCAGCCGTCTCGGCCAGGCGGCGCAGTTCGGCCAAGGATTGGTCGACCTCGGCTTCGGTCTGGCCGGCCGCGCCGACGCCGACCAACACCACCCGTTCCAAACGCAATTGGCGGTACTCGGCCGCTGTGACGTCTTCCAGCTCGGTGCCCCAACCGGCCACCCGTCTCAGCGAGCGGCGGGCGGCCAGATCGGCCTGGTCGCCGTCGGCGCCAGCCCCGGGCCAGTCGGCCCCAGCCGAGTCGGCCTCCGGCGGTGGCGTGGGACGCGACTCAGTCACCTGGCACCGCGACCTCTCCCCGGGCTTGGACCAGGGCCGGTCCGATCAGGCTGGCCTGGCCGGAACGGTCCAGCCGGACCTCCAACAGACCGCCCGGCAGTTCGACCAACCGGCGCCCGGGTTCGCCGCCGGCCCCGGCCAAGCTGTCGACCGCGGCCGCCACCGCGCCGCTGCCGCAGGAGCGGGTCTCACCCACGCCGCGTTCCCAGACGCGCAGACGGATCCGCTCCGGACCCAGCCGGACCACGAACTCCAAATTACCCCCATTCGGGAAACTGTCATTGGGTAGCCTGGGCGGCCGAGTCAGGTCGAGCCGGGCCAAGCTGGAGGGCTGATCCAACCGGACCACGCAGTGGGGGTTGCCGACGTCGACCACTCGGCCGGACCAGAGCCGCCCGGAAGAGCCGACCGGGACCGGTTCGGACGACCACTGGGGCTGGCCCATCTCGACGCTGAGCCGCCCGTCGGACTCGACCCAGGCCTGGCGCAGGCCGGCTCGGGTGACGACCTCGATCCGGTCGCCCGAGGCCCAGCCCTCCTCCAGCAGGTAGCGCACGAAAACCCTCAGACCGTTGCCGCAGGTCTCGGCCAGCGAACCGTCGGCGTTGCGGTAGTCCATGAACCACAGATCGCCGCGGTCGCGCCACTGGGGCAGGCTGTCGGCCGGAACCACCCGCAGCAAACCGTCGCCGCCGACGCCGGCCCGCCGGTGGCAGAGCCAACGGACCTGTTGCGGGGTGGGGTCGAACTGGGCTTGGCGGTCGGGAACGATCACGAAGTCGTTCAGAGTGCCATGCCCTTTGGCGAAAGGCCAGGGTCGCATCTTTGACATGGTCTCACACTCCCGGCCCGGGCAGACCCAACCGGCCCGCCACCAGCTCGGCCACGGCGGCCGGCTGGGGGGCCGGATCGCCCTGGAGCCATTCGATCCTGGGATCGCGCCGCCACCAGGACAACTGCCGCCGTGCGAAGCGGCGGGTCCGCTGGACGGTCTCTTGACGGGCCTGGTCGGCGCTCGAGCGCCCGGCCAATTGGTCGATGGCCTGGCGGTAGCCGATGGCGCGGGCGGCCGTCCGACCTGACGCCAGACCGCGCTGGAGCAGTCCGGCCACCTCCTCCAGCAGGCCGTCCCGCCACATCTGATCCACCCGCTGGGCGATACGCCGGTCCAATTCCGGCCGGGGCAGGTCGAGGCCGATCTGGACCACGCCGTCCAAGGCGTAGTCCAGCTGGGGCAGGCTGGAGCGGAAGGCCCCCGAGACGGCGATGGCCTCCAGGGCCCGGACCAGGCGGCGGCCGTTGCCGGGCTGGATCCCGGCCGCCGCCGTCGGATCCAGTTGGACCAGTCGGCGGTGCAGGGCCTCGGGACCGATCTGGGCCAGCTCGGCCTCCAAAGCGGCCCGCCGCTCGGGATCGGAGCCGGGGAAGTCGAAGCGATCGATCACCGCCCGCAGGTACAAGGCCGAGCCGCCCACCACGATGGGCAGCGCCCGGCGGGCTTGACAGTCGGCGATGGCGGCCCGGGCCAAGGCTTGGAATTGCGCCACCGAGGCTGATTCGGTCACCTCCATGAGGTCGATCAGATGGTGGGGGACGCGCCGGCGGCAGGCCAGGGAGGGTTTGGCCGTGCCGATGTCCATGCCCCGGTAGACCGACATCGAGTCGGCCGACACGATCTCGACCGCCTGTCCCCGCTGGGCCCACCAGTCGGCCAGGGCGACCGCCAGGTCGGATTTACCAGCCGCGGTCGGACCCAGCAGGACCAAGACTCCGTTCATGGAACGACTGGCCCTGCGGCCGGTCGCCGCGCCGGCCCAGCCAGGCCGACGGTGGCGGCTCGGTCGCCCTGGGCGGCCTCCCAAGCGTCGCCGCCGCTGGTCCGGACCAAACCGGTCAAGCCGGCGTCGGCCACCAGGTGGTGGGGCGCGGCGTAGGTCACCGTGGCCCAAGCCAGGTCGCCCGGCCGGGGGCGTTCGGTCCACCCCTCGGGCAGGGCCACGTGGACCAGCCGATTGTCCCGGGCCCGGCCCGACAGACGCTTGGTGTGGGCGTCTTTACGGCCCTCGCCGGCGGCGAACATGACCTCGACCTGACGGCCGAGCTGGAGTTTGTTCTCCTCCCAGGCGATCTGGTCGACCAACTCGACCAGTCGCCGATGGCGTTCCTGGGCCACTTCCGGCGCCACCTGGTCGGGCATGGTGGCGGCCGGGGTGCCGGGACGGACCGAGTACAAGAAGGTGAAGGCGCCGGCGAAGCGGGCTTGACGCACCAGGTCCAAGGTGTCGGCGAAGTCCTGCTCGGTCTCGCCCGGGAAGCCGACGATGACGTCGGTCGTGATGGCGGCCTCGGGCAGGTGTCGCCGGGCCCGCTCCAAGATGCCGAGGAAGCGGTCGCGGCGGTAGGAGCGGCGCATCCGGCGCAGGATCTGGTCGCTGCCCGATTGCAGAGGCATGTGCAAACTAGGCATGACGTTGGCGGTCTCGGCCATGGCCACCAGCACCGAGTCGGTGAAATCTTTGGGATGGGGCGAGGTGAAACGGACCCGGCGCAGACCCTCGACCTGGCCGCAGGCCCGCAGCAGTTTGGCGAAGGCGTCGCGGTCGTCGGCGCCGCCCCGGTAGGTGTTGACGTTCTGGCCCAGCAAGGTGATCTCTTGCACGCCGGAGGCGACCAGCAGTTCGATCTCGGCCAGAATGTCGTCCGGGCCGCGGTCGATCCGCCGCCCGCGCAGGGCCGGCACGATACAGAAAGTACATGTGTTGTCGCAGCCGACCGAGATCACGACCCAGCCGGAGTAGGCCGCCTGCCGACGCGTGGGCAAGGTCGAGGGGAAGCGCTCCAGGGCGTCCAGAATCTCGACTTGGGCCACCCGCTCGACTCGGGCCCGTTCCAGCAGCAGGGGCAGGCTGGCCAGATTGTGGGTGCCGAAGACGACGTCGACCCAGGGGGCCTTCTCCACCACCCGGCCTTGGTCCTTCTGCGCCATGCAACCGCCGACCGCGATCTGCATGTCCGGACGGTCGGCTTTGAACGGGGCCAGGCGGCCCAGATTGCCGTAGAGACGGTTGTCGGCGTTCTCCCGCACGGCGCAGGTGTTGAAGACCACCAGGTCGACCTCAGCCAATTCCGGTCCCGGACGGTAGCCGGCTCGCTCCAGCACCCCGGCGATGCGTTCCGAGTCGTGCACGTTCATCTGGCAGCCGTAGGTGATGACCTGGTAGGTCCTTGTCTTCTCCATCGCCGTCGATGGTAGTGCCGCCTCTGCCAGATGACCAACGGCCGAGCCGGCCCCTCCGGCCCAGCCCGCGGTGGGTCGGCCAGGCCTCAAACCGCCGTGGCGGTGGCCCGCGACTCGCGCACCACGGTGACTTGGATGTGTCCGGGGTAGACCAGCTCGGACTCGATCCGATGGGCGATATCGGCCGCCAGCCGGCCGGCCCCCTCGTCGTCCACCACTTCGGGCACCACCATGACCCGGATCTCGCGGCCGGCCCGCATGGCGAAGACCCGTTCCACCCCGGGGTGCTCGCTGGCCAGGGACTCGAGCCGCTCCAAGCGGGTGAAATAGTCCTCCAACCGCTCCTGCCGAGCCCCGGGGCGGGCCCCGGAGATGGCGTCCGCGATTTGAGTCACGACCGCCTCCGGGCAGGTCGGCTCGACCTCGCCGTGATGGGCCGCGATGGCGTTGACGACCTCGTCCGGCTCGCCGCAGCGGCGGGCCAACTCGGCCCCCAGGGCGGCGTGGGTGCCGTCTCGGCTGGGGGTGACGGCTTTGCCGATGTCGTGCAAGAAGGCCGCCCGGCGGCAGAGGTCGCCCCGCCAGCCCAGCTCGGCCGCGATCCCAGCCGCCAGTTGAGCCGCCTCGATCGAGTGTTCGAGCACGTTCTGCCCGTACGAGCTGCGGTGGTGCAAGCGGACCAAGTGCTCCAACAGCGGCGCCGCCACGTCGCCCACCCCGGCCCGCACCAGAGCGGCTGAGGCGGCCCGCTCCGCCTCGGCCAGGGCGCCGCGATGGGCCCGCTCGTAGGCCGACTCGATGCTGGAGGGATGGATGCGCCCGTCTGCCACCAAATCACGCAGGGCCGCCACGGCGGTGGCGCGACGCTCCGGGTCGAAACAGGACACCAAGACCGAACCGGGCGTGTCGTCGATGATCAAGGTGGCGCCGGTGAGCTGTTCGAAGGCCCGCACATTGCGACCCTCACGGCCGATGATGCGGCCCTTGATCTCCTCGGAGGGCAGGTCGACGGCGGTGATGGCGACCTGATTGCTCTGTTCCACCGCCACCCGCGCGACCGCGTCCGTGACGATGCCCCGAGCCGTCCGTTCGGCCTGACGGCGGGCTTCCTGCTCGGCCCGCTGCCGGATGGCGCCAGCCCGGGTGGCGGCTTGCCGTTCGGCTCGTTCGACGATCTCAGCCCGGGCCTCGGCCTCGGTCAGACCGGCTAAGCGCTGACGCTCCGCCTCGACCGCCGCCCAGCCCGCCTCGGTGTCGGCTTGGACCGCCGCCGACCTGGCCCGCTCCTGGTCCAGGGCCAAGGCCCGCCGTTCCAATTCCGCGCTCGTCCGCTCCAGGTCGGCGGCCTGGCGGTCGAGCCGACCGGCCCGGGCGACCGCTTCGACCTCGGCCCGGACCAGGCCCAAACCCCGCCGCGCCACCAGGACGCCACCGACGGCGACCAGGACGCAGACCGCTCCCAAAGCCACCACGGCGATCCAGAAACCCGGCACAGGCCCTCCTGACTGTCGCTGTCAACCCTAATGGTCCGAGCCCGGCCGGAGCCGACCGTCGACGGAGGATGGTCGCCGCGCCGGACTCGACCCAACCTGACGAGTCGTGTGGACTTGGCAAATCGGCGCACCGGTCAAGCCGGTCGCCGCGCCGGTCTCAGCCCAACCCGTCGTAGTCGTCATCCGGCGGCTCGGAGGCCGACCGCCCCGCTTCCTGGCCCAGTTGGAAGACGACGCCCCGCACCACGGCCGGGCTGAAGCCGCGCCGGGCCAACAAGCCGGCCAGGCGACGCTCCCAGACCGGCCGTTCCAGCCCGGCCAACCGGCTCAGCCGAGCCCGGGCCAATTCCAAGGCCACCGCCTGATCGGACTCGGCCCGCTCCCCCAAGGTCTGTTCGACGATCTCCGCCGACACGCCCTTGGCGCTCAGCTCACGGGTCAGCTGGACCCGCGAGAGGCCTTTCCGGAGCCGCCGCTGATCGACCCAGTCCCGGGCGAAGGCGACGTCGTCGATCAAGCCGACGGCGGCTAAGCGGTCCAAGACCGCCGTCACGGCCGGCTCCGGGCAGCCCCGGCCCAACAGCCAGCGGGTCAGTTCGCCCCGGCTGTGGGAGCGCCCGGTCAAGCGATCCAAGGCCAGGTGTCGGACCCGCTCCAGCACGGCCTGATCCAGCGGATCCGGCTCCGCCGCCTCGACTACGCTCCCGGGGCCAGGGTCGTCCGACCGACCGGACGACCGTTCAGCCGACCGTTCGGACGGTTGGATGGACGGCAATTCGGACGCCTGGCCGCCCGCCCTTGGCCGGGGCGGGAGGGACGATGGGGCGGAGGGCCGCCGGTCCGACTGGTCAGCCTGGTACGGCTGGTTCGGCTCCAAGTTCCCGGCCGCGATCAAACGCAGCCGGTCCAACAGGGCGGCCCGCTCCCGGTCGGGCGACTCGGCCAAGGCCGGACTCAGAAGTCGACTTCGCCGGTCACTGGATCGACCCCTTCGGGCACGGCCCCGAGCCCGACTCGGGCCAGGATCTTCGACTCGATCTCGCGCGCCACCTCCGGATTGGCTTTGAGATAGTTGCGGGCGTTCTCCTTGCCCTGCCCGAGTTGCTCGGTGTCATAGGTGAACCAGGCCCCGGCCTTGCGGATGATGCCGTGCTCGACCCCGAGGTCGATCAGGCTGCCCTCGGCCGAGATGCCCTCGCCGTACAAGATGTCGAACTCGGCCTGTTTGAAGGGCGGGGCGACCTTGTTCTTGACCACCTTGACCCGAGTCCGGTTGCCGACCATCTCGGCCCCGTCTTTGAGAGTCTCGATCCGGCGCACGTCGAGGCGGACCGAGGAATAGAACTTGAGCGCTCGGCCACCGGTGGTGGTCTCGGGCGACCCGAACATGACGCCGATCTTCTCCCGCAACTGGTTGATGAAGATGGCGGTGGTGCGGGCCCCGGACAGGGCCCCGGTCATCTTGCGCAGGGCCTGGCTCATCAGCCGGGCCTGCAGGCCGACGTGGGAGTCGCCCATCTCGCCCTCGATCTCGGCCCTCGGCGTCAGAGCCGCCACCGAGTCGATCACGATCAGGGCCAAGGCGCCGGAACGGACCAGGGTGTCGGCGATCTCGAGCGCCTGCTCGCCGTTGTCGGGCTGGCTGACCAGGAGTTGGTCGGTGTCGACGCCGAGCTTTTGGGCGTAATCCGGATCGAGGGCATGCTCGGCGTCGATGAAGGCGCAGACGCCGCCGGCGGCTTGGGCGTTGGCGATGACGTGCAAAGCGACGGTGGTCTTGCCGCTCGACTCCGGCCCGTAGATCTCGACGATCCGCCCGCGCGGCAGGCCGCCGATGCCGAGGGCGATGTCGAGGGCGACCGATCCGGTCGGAATGACCTCGATGGGGTCGAGCGGGCGCTCGCCCAAACGCATCACCGAACCCTTGCCGTGCTGCTTCTCGATCTGGGCCAGAGCGGCCTCCAAGGCCTTGCCTCGATCTGCCACCGTCATGATGTGTCCTCTCTCATTCAACCGGTTCTGACTCCTGGACCATAGGCCCGACCTGTGACAGTCAGTCTCAGACGCACAGGTCGGGTTGGACCGACCAGTCCCGGACGCCACCTGTGAATCTATACGAACACCTGTTCGAAAACCGACTCCGGATCGGCGTGTCCGCCAGTCAGATCCGTTCGGCCGGCAGCTCCAGCTGGAGGCAGACCGCCCGCCAGATGGTTTTGCCGTCCCGACCCTCGGCCAGGGCCTCCGTCACGGTTCGGCCGCCCAGGTCGGTCAAGACGATCTGCTCGGCCCAGGCGTGGGCGTAACCGGACCCCAAGACGGACTCCAGCTTGGCCCACAAAGTGGTCTCACGCATCTGCCGCCCCGCCCCGGTCGGACTTCGGATCAGGCCGCGACTTGGCTCAGGACGGCCCAGTCGGAGGCCTGGTCCTGGACCGCCAAACGCTCGACCACGTCGGCCAAGAGGCGGGACAGGGGCAGTTCGAGGGCTCCGGCGATGGCGGCCAACAGTTCGGAGGAGGCTTCCTTCTGACCGCGTTCGATCTCGGACAGGTAGCCCAGCGAGATGCGGGCGCCGTGGGAGACGTCGCGCAGGGTGCGCCCTTGGGCGACCCGGCGAGCGCGCAGGCTCTCTCCCAGAACCTCCCGCATCAGACGGGGCCGCAACGGAGTGACCTGGCGCATGGCGGCCAGTCTACCCGGCCGGGCCGTCTCCGGCGGCCAAGAACGCGGCCGGTACGCGAGCGTCGAACCGGCCGGCGGCGGGCTCGGAGGCGGCTGGGAACCGGCTTTCAAGCGGGATCCGCCGCCAGCGCCAGGGCCCGTTCCAAATCGACCAAGGCCTGGAAGGCGACGGCGCGCCGGACCTGGCGCCGGGAGCCGGCCAAGTGGAGCGATCGGGCGCTGAGGGCAGTCGGACCGGCCACCGCCAACCAGACCGTGCCGGCCGGCTGGCCCTCGGCCGGGCCCGGACCGGCCACCCCGGTCACCCCGATCCCCCAATCGGCTCGACAGACCCGACGGGCGGCTTGGGCCATGGCCGCGGCCACCGCCTCGGACACCACGCCGTGGACGGCTATCAGATCGGCCGGGATCCCGGCCAGAGTGGTCTTGAGGTCGGTCATGTAAGTCACCAAACCGCCGCGGACGGCCAGCGAGGCTCCCGGTGGTTCGGTCAAGCTGGCGCCGATCAGACCGCCCGTGATCGACTCACAGGTCGCCACGGTCTGCCCCCGCCGGGTCAACTCCGCCACCAGGCGGGCGGCCAGGTCGGTCGGACCGGCTACCAGGGCCGCGGCCGAGCCCGGATCGCTCACGCCGGATCGGCCGGAGCCGTCCGCTCCTGCTGGGTCAACCAGGCCCGCCGCAGCTTGTAGGCCTCGCGGAGGTAGTCCAAACCGGTCAGGACGGTCAAGAGGAAGGCCAGACCCATCAGGATCAGAGCCGGCCAATGCATCAGATCCGGCAGGGGGGCCAGATAGGCGAACAGGGCGATGGTCTGGGCCATGGTCTTGGCCTTCCCGCCCCGGTTGGCGGCCATGACGCCGTATTTGATGATGGCGAAACGAAGCAGGGTGATGCCCCATTCGCGCACCAAGATGACGATGGTGACCCACCAGGGCAGCTCGGCCAGAACGCTCAACCCGATGAAAGCCATGCCCGTGATGGCCTTGTCCGCGATCGGATCCCACAGCTTGCCGAAGTTCGTCACCAAGTTGTATTTACGGGCGATCTGACCGTCGGCCAGATCGGTGGCCAAAGCGACCAGGAAGACCAAGGTGGTGGCCCAGCGCCAACTGACCGGCTGCGGATGGGACAGCAACATCCAGCCGAACAGCGGCACCATGACCAGCCGCGTCACGGTCAAGGCGTTGGGTAGGTTGACCACTGGCACGGAGGCCGCTGATGGAGTCGTCATTGCTCGCTCCTGATTCGGTCGACGGCGGCGTCATCTGTAAGCCTGCCATATCCAGCCAGCCTAGACCCGGACGCGCGGCCCAGCCGCCCCTGGCGGCCGACTCAAGCCGCGGCCGGCTCCACCAACAGGTCGACGCCATCGGCCCGCACCACCTGTCCCAGCACCAGTTGGCCGGGCCGCAAAGCCCCGGCGGCGGCCCGCAGCCAGGTCTCACCGTCCGCCTCCGGCCCCTGGTGACGGCAACGACCCTGCCAGCGGCCGTCCTGCCAAGCCTCGACCATGACCTCGACCGTCTGGCCGACCCGGTCCTGGGCCCGCTCCGCCATCACCACCTCGGCCAGGTCGGCCACCTCTTCGACCCGGGCCGTGATCTCGGCCTGGTCCAGGCGGCCGGACAGCTCGGCGGCGGCCGTGCCCTCCTCCTCGGAGTAGCCGAAGACGCCGATGGCGTCGAGTTCGGCGGCGGCCAGGAAGTCGATCAACTCCTGGACCTGGGCCGGCGTCTCCCCAGGGAAACCAACGATGAAATTGCTTCTGAGGCCGGCCGCCGGAGCCACCTGGCGGATCCGGTCGATCAAGCCCAGGAAGGACTCGCCGTCGCCGAACCGGCGCATCCGTCGCAGCAAGGCCCGGGAGGCGTGTTGGAAGGGCAGGTCGAAATAGTCCACCACCTGTGGCAGGGCCGCCACCCGATCGATCAGGGACGGCCGCAACTCGGCCGGTTGCAGATAGGACAGTCGGACCCAAGCGCCCGGATCGACTTGGGCCAATTGGCCCAACAAGTCCTCCAAAGCGTCCCGGCGGCCCAGATCCTTGCCGTAGGAGGTGGTGTTCTCGGACACGCAGTACAACTCGCGCACGCCGTGGCCGACCAGCCAGCCGGCCTCGGCCACGATCTCGTCCGACGGCCGGGAGGAGTAGGCCCCCCGGAAGCTGGGGATGGCGCAGAAGGCACAACGGCGGTCGCAACCAGAGGCGATCTTGAGCGGAGCGCTGGGCCCCTGGCCCAGACGTCGCCGAGGCGTCGGCGGGCCCCCATCCGGACCCGGCGCGGTCGAGTTCGGCCGAGTGGCCGCCCGACGCTGGGCCGGCCGGTCTAAGGGGGTCACCGGCAGCAGGCGGCGGCGGTCCTGGGGCTGGTGGGAAAGGTGGGGCTGACCGGCCAGGACCGAGCGGATGGTCCCGGCGATGGACTGATAGCCGTCGAAGCCGACCACGGCGTCGGCCTCGGGCAGGGCCAGAGCCAGCTCCCGGCCGTACCGTTCGGCTAGGCAACCGGTGGCGATGACGGCCTGGGCGACGCCATCGCGCTTGAGGTCGGCGGCGGCCAACAGCTGGTCGATGGAGTCCTGTTTGGCCGCTTCGATGAAGCCACAGGTGTTGACCAGCACGACCTGGGCCTGGTCCGGCCGGTCGACCACCTCGAAACCGGCCTGCTCCAGACGGCCGGCCAGCTCCTCGGCGTCGACGTCGTTACGGGGGCAGCCCAGACCGACCAGATGCAGAGTGGTCTTGGAGCCGCTCATGCGCCGGCCAGAGCGGCGATGATCTGGTCCAAATCATCGGCTTTGACCAGGACCTCGCGCGGCTTGGAGCCCTCGGAGGGTCCGACCACGCCCCGGCTCTCCAAGATGTCCATCAGCCGACCGGCCTTGGCGAAGCCGACCCGCAGCTTGCGTTGCAGCATCGAAGTCGAGCCCAGTTGCAGATTGATCACCAACCGGGCCGCCTCGAGCACCAGGTCGAGGTCGTCGCCGATGTCCTCGGCCACCTTGGTGGCGCCTTCGGCCGGGGCCGTCACGTCGGGCCGATAGACCACCTCCCGCTGGGCTGAGACCTCGGCCACGACGGCTCGAATCTCGGCCTCCGTCACCCAAGCCCCCTGCACCCGGGTCGGCTTGGAAGCCCCCATGGGCAGGAACAGACCATCGCCCTGACCGACCAGCTTCTCCGCACCGGGCTGGTCCAAGACCACCCGCGAGTCGGTCATGGAGCTGGTGGCGAAGGACAGCCGGGAGGGGATGTTGGCCTTGATCAGACCGGTCACGACGTCGGTCGAGGGCCGTTGGGTGGCCAGCACCAGATGGATGCCGGCCGCTCGCGCCAGCTGGGTGACGCGCACGATGGAGTCCTCCACGTCGCGCGGGGCCACCATCATGAGGTCGCTCAGCTCGTCCACGATCACCAGCAGGTAGGGGTACGGCTCCAGCTCGCGTTCCGAGCCGGGCCGCGGCTGGAGGGCCCCGGACCGGACCGCCTTGTTGAAGTCGTCGACGTGGCGGAAACCGAAGTCGGCCAGGTCGTCGTAACGCTGGTCCATCTCCCGCACCACCCAGCCGAGGGCGTCGGCCGCCTTCTTGGGACTGGTGATGATGGGGGTGACCAGGTGCGGGATGCCCTCGTAATGGTTCAACTCGACCCGCTTGGGGTCGATCAGCATCAGACGGACCTCGTCCGGGGTGGACCGCACCAGGATCGACGTCACCATCGAGTTGACAAAGCTAGATTTACCAGATCCAGTCGCGCCGGCCACCAACAGGTGCGGCATCTTGGCCAGATTGGCGACCATGTGGCCGCCCTCCACGTCTTTGCCCAGACCGACCGTCAAAGGATGATGGTCGTTGCGGGCCACCGGCGAGCGCAGGACGTCGCCCAGCGACACCACTTCCTTGTCCTTGTTCGGAATCTCGATGCCGATGGCCGACTTGCCCGGGATGGGCGACAGGATACGGACGTCGGGCGAAGCCACGGCGTAGGCGATGTTGCGCGACAGCGCGGTCACTTTCTCGACCTTGACGGCTTGGCCCAGCTCGACCTCGTAACGGGTGACGGTCGGACCACGGGTGTACCCGGTCACGACGGCGTCGATCTCGAATTGGCGCAGCACCTCGCTGAGGGAGCCCACGACGGCGTCCGAGGCCTGACTACGGGCTTTCGGCACGCTGCCAGGTTTGAGCAAGGCCAAGTCGGGCAGCTCATAGCCCAGCTCGCTGGACAGGACGGCCTGGTCCGGAGACTTGGCTGAGGCCCGTCGTCCGCCAGCCCGGGCCCGGGGGCGGGCCGGCGGGGCGGCCGGCTCCGACGGGGTCGGTCGATCCGACTCCAGCGGAGCCGGATCGACCTCGGCCGCGGGGGCCAGATCGTCCTCGGTCGGGTCCGGGTCGGTCAGAAGGGGCGAGTCGTAAGCCGGCTGATCGCTGTGCTCGATCTCGGCCGTCCGGCGCCGGCGCCAGGACAGGACCCGCTCGGAGCGGGCCACCAAAGCGGCCACCACCTGGCGGACCGGCCGGTCGATCAAGACCAAGGCCCCGAAGCCGGTCAGCAGCAGCAGCAGCGGCACCGCCACCCAGACCGTCAGAATGTCCGCGATCAAAGAGCTGGACAGGAAGCCGACCAGACCGCCGGCCTGACGCACGGCCTCCATATCGGCCGGCCGGGGCAGACCGCCGGCGATGTGGACCACGCCCAAGCCACCCAGAGCGATGGCGGCCCAGCCCAGGCAACGCCGTCCCAGCCCCTCGCTGGGACGGGGGCGGCGCAGGAGGCGCCAGGCCATGATCGCCAGCAGCGGCGGCAAGACGTAGGCGCCGCGTCCGATCAGAGTCTCGATGGCCAGGCTCAAAGCGGCCGGAACCCGACCGGTCAGAGGGAACCAGACGGTGGCGGCCAGCACGATGGCGCTGGCCAGGGCGACCAGGCCGAGGCCGTCTCGCCGCACCGCCGGATCGATCTGAGCGGCCGAGCGGCCCACCCCTCGGACCAAGCGCCCCAAACCGTGGGCCAGGCCGGACCACAGTCGGACCAGGCCGCGCCCGAGGGCGGGCAGCAGGCCAGAACGACGCCGAGACTTCGGACCAGGACGTCGGCCGGCGGTCTTAGAGCCCGAAGCGCGCGATCTGGGCCTCGACGACGCCGCCGCCGAGGTTCGAGACCGCGCCGGGGAAGCGGTGCGGGTCGCCATGCAGGCGACAGTACGCGACCGGACCGATCCGACCGTCCTGCCACGCCGGAAACCGGCCGTCCCGCCAACTGCGAGCGGCCTCGGCCGACGGCCGCCTCCAGCGGCGGCTCAGAAGTGGGTCCAGCCGGCCGGCCCCGACCAAGCTCGGCCGTCCACCAACACGGTCGGACCCAGCGGGCCGACCGCCTCGACCCGGCCGATCACGTCCCAGCCCTGCGGCACCTGGCCGAAGGGGAAGGTCGCCACCAGAGCGTGGTCCTCGCCGCCGGACAAGACGAACTCGAGCGGATCGCGCCCGATGGCCTGCGCCACCGCCCGCACCGGCTCGCCCGGTCCCAAAGCCCGGGAGTCGAGGTCGATCCCGACGCCGGAGGCGCGGGCGACGTGTCCCAGGTCGGCCAGCAGACCGTCCGACAGGTCGATCATGGCGGTGGCTCCGAACATGGCCGCCTCGGCTCCAGCCCCGTAGGGCGGAGTCGGGCATTGGTGGGCCTGGACCGCGGCCCGGGGCGAGCGGAAGCCCCGGGTCAAAACCACCAGGCCGGCCGCCGCCCAGCCCAACCGGCCGCGCAGGGCCACTAGGTCGCCGACCGTCGCCCCGGACCGCTGGACCGGCTCCTGGCCCCGGGTCTCCCCCAGGGCTGTGACGGCCAGGTGGATCCGTTCGGCCGCGCTGACGTCGCCGCCGATCAGCTGGACCGAGGCGGTGGCGCACTCTTGACGCAGGCCGGCCAGACAGTCGAGCGCCCAGCTGGCGGGCAGGTCGCCGGGGGCGGCCAAGCCGACCAGGACGGCCAGCGGGCGGGCGCCCATGGCCTCGATGTCGGCCACCGCCACCGCCACCGCCTTGCGCCCGACCTCGACCGGCCCGGACCAGTCGCGCCGGAAATGGACGCCTTCGACCAACTGGTCCAGAGCGCTGACGGCTCGGCCGTCGATCGAGAGCACGGCCGCGTCGTCCCCCGGGCCGATCCAGACCGGACCGCCGTTCTCCTGATCGGCCCGCAGCCGCTCGATCAGACCGAACTCGCCCAGCTCGGCCAAGGTCTGGCTCATCGCAGGCCCTTGGGGCGCGACAGAGCCTCCTCCACCAGACGGGTCACCAGACTGGGATAGTCCAATCCGCTGGCCGCCCACATGGCCGGGAAGAGCGAGGTGGGGGTGAAACCGGGCATGGTGTTGATCTCGTTCAGGAAGACCCCCCGCTCGGTCACGAAGGTGTCGACCCGGGCCAGCCCTTCGACTTCGAGGGCCCGGCAGGCGGCTTCGGCCAGTCTCCGCACCTCGGCCGCGACGGCCGGGTCGAGCCGGGCCGGCACGACCAGGGCCAAGGGCTGGTCGGGCAGGTACTTGGCCTCGAAGTCGTAGAAACGGTCCGCCGCTTGGACCTCGATCTCGCCTGGCGCCGAGGACTCCACCCGGTCTTGGGCGCGATCGACCAAGACGGCGCATTCGACCTCGCGCAGCGCGGTGAAACCCTGTTCGACGATGACCTTGGGGTCGAACTGAAGGGCGGTCTCGACCGCCTGGTCCAGCTGGTCGGGCCGATCCACCCGACTGATGCCGATGGAGGAGCCGCCCCGGGCCGGTTTGACGAAGAGGGGATAGGCCAAAGCGGCCAAGTTCTGACGGCAACGTTCAGGTTGGCGGAGCCATTGGCCGGGTTCGATCGTGCGCCAGGGACCGACCGGCAGACCGGCCTCAGCTAATAATCTTTTCATGATCGATTTGTCCATGGCGGCGGCGCTGGACAGCACGCCGGCGCCGACGTAGGGCAGACCCAACATCTCGAATTGCCCTTGGATGGTGCCGTCCTCGCCGAAGGGGCCGTGCATCGGACACAGGGCGACGTCGACCGGACGCTGGTCGACCAGTCGGTCGCCCTCCAAACGGGCCACCCAGACGGACTGTCGGCGCCGGAGGACAACGGCGGCGGGCCAGTTCGGGTCGACCTGGGGCAGCCGTTGGCCTTCGACCCGATAGCCCCGCACGGTGGCTCGGTCGGCCAACAACCAATCGCCCGCTTTCGAGATGCCGACCCCGACGGCCTCGAACCGATCCGGGTCGAGCGCCCCCCAGACGCCACCGGCCGTCAAACAAGAGATCTCATGCTCGGATGAGACGCCGCCAAACACCAGTAATACGCATGGTTTGTCAGACATGGCCGCTCCTAGCCGTCGCAGGTTCCTTTCAGCCTAGTGGACAGCCGGGCTGTCGACGACGCCGCCGATGGCGCGCCCCGCCGGCGGGATCGGCCCCGGCGGAAGCAGAGCCGGTTGGCCTCAGCCAACCGCTTCTTCGCCCGCCTCGGGCAGACGGCGGCGGGCCCGACGGTCGTAGCGCTGAGTCGGGACCGGCTCCTGGCGCAGACCGGCCACCAAGGCGGTGATGGAGTCCATGATCCGGTTCGTGGCCTGGTCCAGGACGGTGTGGTCGGGGCGCTCCTGGACCAGATCGGACAGGTCGACCGGGTCGCCCAAGACGGCTTGGAAGGGCACCCGTCCGAATTGGGGCCGCCGCAAGCGGTGGGGCGGATAGATCCGGTGCGACCCCCACTGGCCCATCGGCACCACCGGCGCGCCGGTGGCCAAAGCCAAGCGGGCCGCTCCGGTGTGGCCGGTCATCGGCCACAGGTCGGGGTCCCAGGTCTCGCTGCCCTCGGGGTAGACGACCACGCAGTCGCCTTGTTCCAGGGCGGCGCGGGCCGGCCCCAAGGAATCGACCGCGCGCATCGAGCCCCGTTCGACCGGGATGCAGCCGGAGGCTTGGAAGATCCAGCGGCTCATCCGATGGCGGCTCAGCTCGGCCTTGGCCATGAAACGGGGCCAGCGGCCGGACCAGATCAGGAACTCCCCCACCGCCACCGGATCGAAACGACTGACGTGGTTGGGGCAGACGATGACCGGCCCGGAGGCTGGCAGCTTGTCTTGGTCCAGCCATTGCCGTCGACCGATCAGGCTGAGACAGAGGTGGACGCCCCAGGCCGAGAACCGGTAGACCGGGTTGGCCGGGTACGGGTTGACTCGGGCCAGCCGCCAGGGACGCCGCGGTCGTCGCTCTGTCACCAGCTCCCCTCCCTTCGCTCGACGGACGTCCCGTCGGGGTCGACCGGCCCCAACTTTAGTACGTCCTCCGGCTGGCTCAGTCAGCCGTGCGAATGGGCTGACAGGTGGGCTTGAAAGAGGGCCGGGTGGCCTCGAAGGCGGCGATCTCCTCTTGGTGGGACAAGGTCAGGCTGATGTCGTCCAAACCGTTCAAGAGCCGATGCCGGGTGTAGTCGTCGATCTCGAAGGCGTGGCTGTCGGCGCCGAGACTGAGCCGACGGGCGGCCAGGTCGACGGTGATCTCGAGGCCGGGGCGGTCCTCCAAGGCTCGCCAGATGGCCTCCACCTCGGGCTCGGCGACCTGGGCGGTCAAGAGCCCGGCCTTGCCCGCGTTGCCTTTGAAGATGTCGCCGAAGCGGGGGCTGACCACGGCTTTGAAGCCGTAGTCCTGCAGGGCCCAGACGGCGTGCTCGCGCGAGGAGCCGGTGCCGAAGTCCGGCCCCGCCACCAACACGCTGCCGCGGTCGTAGGGCGGCTGGTTGAGGATGAAGGCGGGATCGGAGCGCCAAGAGCTGAACAGCCCGTCCTCGAAGCCGGTCCGGGTCACCCGCTTGAGGTAGACGGCCGGAATGATCTGGTCGGTGTCGACGTTGCTCCGACGCAGCGGCACGCCGACGCCGGTGTGGGTCTCGAACTTCTCCATGGCAGCCTCAACTCGACAGATCGGACGGTGTGGCCAAGCGGCCGACCACGGCGGTGGCGGCGGCCACGGCCGGAGAGACCAGGTGGGTGCGCGAGCCCTTGCCCTGGCGGCCCTCGAAATTACGGTTCGAGGTCGAGGCCGAGCGCTGGCCCGGCCCCAGGGTGTCGGGGTTCATGCCCAGGCACATCGAGCAACCGGCCTCGCGCCACTCCGCCCCGGCCGCTTGGAAGACCCGGTCCAGGCCCTCGCGGGCGGCTTGCAGCCGGACTCGGGCCGAGCCCGGCACCACCAGCAGGCGCAGCCCGGGCGCCACCTGGCGGCCCGCCAGGACGCTGGCGGCCAGCCTGAGGTCCTCGATCCGACCGTTGGTGCAGGAGCCCAGGAAGACGGTGTCGACCGCGATCTGACGCATCGGGGTGCCCGGCTCCAGGTCCATGTAGACCAGGGCCCGCTCGGCCGCGGCCCGCTCGACCGGGTCGGCGAAGGAGGCCGGGTCGGGCACGGTTTGGTTCAGTCCGACCCCCTGGCCGGGGTTGGTGCCCCAGGTCACGAAGGGGGTCAGCTGGCTGGCGTCGATGACGACCTCGCGGTCGAAGACCGCCCCCGGGTCGGTCCTCAGCGTCGACCAATAGGCCAGGGCGGCCTCCCAGTCCTCCCCCCCAGGGGCGTGGGGGCGGCCTTGGAGGTAGTCGAAGGTGGTCTGGTCGGGGGCCACCAAGCCGGCCCGGGCCCCCCATTCGATCGACATGTTGCAGATCGTCATGCGACTTTCCATGGACAGCCGCTCGATGGTGTCGCCCCGGTACTCGGCCACGTACCCGGCCCCGCCGCCGGTCCCGACCCGAGCGATCAGGCTCAGGACTATGTCCTTGGCCGTGACCTCCTGGGGGGGCTGGCCGGTGATGGTCACGGCCATGGTCTGGGGTCGGGCCTGGGGCAGGGTCTGGGTGGCCAGGACGTGTTCGACCTCGGAGGTGCCGATGCCGAAGGCCAAGGCCCCGAAGGCCCCGTGGGTGGAGGTGTGGGAGTCGCCGCAGACGATGGTCATGCCCGGCTGGGTCAGGCCCAGTTGGGGGCTGACCACGTGCACGACGCCTTGGTCTTTGTCGCCCAGGGAGTGCAGCCGGAGGCCGAACTCGGCCGCGTTGCGCCGCAGGGTGTCGACCTGCAGGCGCGACACCGGGTCGGCGATGGGGGCCAGAATGTCCAAGGTCGGAGTGTTGTGGTCCTCGGTGGCCAGGGTCAGATCGGGCCGGCGCACCTGCCGGCCGGCCAGACGCAGGCCGTCGAAGGCCTGGGGGGAGGTCACCTCGTGGCAGAGGTGGAGGTCGATGTAGAGCAGGTCGGGCTCGCCCGCTGGGGACCGGACGACGTGGTCGTCCCAGATCTTCTGACTCAGTGTCCTTGCCATGGCTCCCTCACAGCCGCCTTCCGGTGCGCTCAACACGAGCACGAGCATGCCACTAGACTGCCCACATATCAAGACGATAGTATCAGCATATGGACACATCTTCCGGGGTCGGGGTGCTCGACAAGGCCGCTCTGGTCTTGAGCGCCTTGGAGAACGGCCCCATGACCTTGGCCGGGCTGGTCACCGCCACCGGCCTGGCCCGACCCACCGCCCACCGTCTGGCCGTGGCCCTGGAGTACCACCGCCTGGTCGGGCGCGACCTCAACGGCTGTTTCGTGCTCGGCCCTCGGCTGGTCGAATTGGCCCAGGCGGCCGGCGAGGACCGCCTGCTGGCGACGGCCGGACCGATCCTGGCCCGGCTACGCGACATCACCGGCGAGTCGGCTCAGCTCTTCCGTCGCCAGGCCGACGTGCGCATCTGCGTGGCCGCCGCCGAGCGACCCTCCGGCTTGCGCGACACCGTCCCGGTCGGCTCCCAGTTCACCATGAGGGCCGGTTCGGCGGCCCAGGTCCTGCTGGCTTGGGACGACCCCGAACGCATCCACCGCGGCCTGCAACGGGCCCATTTCAGCGCCGCCGCCCTGGCCGCCGTGCGCCGCCAGGGCTGGGCCGAGTCGGTCGGCGAGCGCGAGGCCGGCGTGGCCTCGATCTCGTCGCCGGTGCGCTCCCCCTCCGGCAAGGTCATCGCCGCCGTCTCCGTGTCCGGGCCGATCGAGCGGCTGACCCGCCAGCCCGGCCGCCTGCACGCCCCCGCTGTGATGGCGGCCGCCGACCGCCTGTCCGATCTGCTGCGGCGAGGTTCGGGCGAGTAGCCCGACCGGCCGCGAAGCTCGAACGGGGCTCGAACGAGGGCGCGCAGCGCCGTGATCAGGGTCGATCGGCCCCAGTTCTACGGCCTGGGCCGCCGGAGAGCTATGTTATGGGTATGAGTCTTGAGAAGGTCTTCTTTGGCTTCTTCGTGCTGTTCGCGGCCACTTTGAACTTCGGCTTCTTCTTAGGCGACGTCTCCAACCCCGATCTGCACAGTCCGATCGAGCTCTACGCCGCCCTCGTGGTCTCCCTGGCCGCCACCATCATCAAGTTGGGGGACCGCACTCAGATCGGGGCGGTCCATCTGGCCACCTCGCTGGTGGCCGACCTCCAGCTGATCGCGGCCGCCATCGTCCACGCCTGGGCCAACACGGCCGACCGGGACATGACGGCCGGCATCACTTCGACCGTCGTCTCACTGTCCGGCGGGGCCCTCTTCGCCAATGTCATCTCGGTCGTCCTGCTGGTGGTCGAGACCTCCACCTTCCGACGCCGCTGACACCGTGGCCGACCCGTCCCGTCTCGTCCGACCGGCCGCGCCGTCTTGGCGGCGGCGGGGCCGCTCGCGCTCGGGGCGCAGCTCGCGGCTGCGGCTGGGCGATGTCGTCACCCCCACCCAAATCCCCAACCAGGCCGTCGTCTTCCTAGTCCTGCGCAAGATGCGCGGACCTTTGCTGGCCGTCTTGGCCACCATGACCACCGGCGTGCTGGGGCTGTGCTTGATGCCCGGCCTGTCCCAACCCGACGGCACGGACGGACGGCTCAACGCCTTCGAGGCCTTCTACTTCATCACCTCGACCGCCACCACCATCGGCCTGGGCGAATTGCCACACCCCTTCTCGACCGCCCAGCGGATGTGGACCATGGCTTCGATCTACCTTTCCGTGGTGGCTTGGGGCTATTCGCTGGGCCGCCTGCTGTCGCTGGCCCAGGACCCCGGCTTCCAGTCGGTCCGCCGGGCGGCCACCTTCCGCCGTGGCGTCAAACGTCTGAGCGAGCCCTTCAGCGTCATCGTCGGTTACGGCTTCATCGGCCGTAGCGTGGCCCGGGCCCTCGACGCCCGCGGCCACCGGGTGGTCGTGGTGGACCAGAACATGACCCCGATCGAACTGCTCACGACTGATCTGTTGTCGACTGACGTGCCGGCTCTGACCAGCGACGCCCGCAATCCGGCCACCCTCGGCATCGCCGGCTTGGACTCCCCCCGCTGCGAGGCCGTCCTGGCTCTGACCGGCGACGACCAGGCCAACCTCCAGATCGTCATGACCTGCCGTCTGCTGCGGCCCGACCTGCCGGTGCTGGCCCGGGCCTCGACCCGCCAGGTGGCCTCGGCCATGGCCAACTTCGCGCCCCACGCCGCCATCAACGTGTTCGACGACTACGGCCAATTCCTGCTGCTCAGCTTGCACCGCCCCCACACTTACCGGCTGCTGACCTGGGTCATGGCCGAAGCCGGCGAGGAGCTGCCCCCGCTGCCGGCCGCCTTCACCCTGCCCCGCTGGGCGGTGGTGTCGGACGGCCCCTTCGGCGACGACATCACCGAGGACTTGACCGCCGCCGGCCACGAAGTCTCCCGGCTGTGCCCGGCGGACGGCTTCGGAGCCGATCTGAGCCAAGTCGACGCCCTGGTGGCGGGGGCCGAGTCGGACAGCCTCAATCTGGCCCTGGCGGCCCAGGTCAGACACCACCGGCCGGACGTCTTCCTGGCCGTGCGCATCACCTCGCACAACCAGATCCCGCTGCTGGAGGCCTTCAAACCCGACTCGGTCTTCTTCCCGCCCGCTCTAGTGGTCCAACAGGTCGTCTCCCGGCTGGCCGTGCCGCACTATTGGCGTTTCATCACGGCCGTCATGGAGGCCGACGAGGACTGGAGCCGTCAGTTGACCGAGCAGCTGGTGGCCCGGGTCGGAACCCCTAGCCCGCGGGTGCGGCAGCTCCGCCTGACCATGGCCCAGACCCCGGCCGTCTGCCGTTGGCTGGAACAGGGCCAGCTGACCTTGGACGACCTCTTCCGCAGCCCCCAAGACCGGGCCTCCCACATCGCCGCCCTGCCCCTGCTACTGGTGCGGGGCAAACACGTCATGGTCCGGCCCGATCCCGAGACCGAGCTGAGACCGGGCGACGAGATCGTCATGGCCGGACGCGAACAGGCCTACGACGATCAGACCGAAGTGATCTACGACGACTCGACCTTGCATTACGTCGTGACCGGACGCGACATCTCGACCTCTTGGCTGGCCCGCTGGGCCAGCCGGCGGCTTGGGGGGCGGAGAACGCCAGCCGCCGCGGTGAGGGACGGTCCGGCCGGATCGGGGCCGAGCCGGCCGCCGGCGGACGGTCAGTAATAGACCATGCGCATGGCCTGGCGGACCTCGTCCAAGGTCTGCTGGGCGATCTGATTGGCCCGCTCGTTGCCGTCGCGCAGGACCTGGCGCAGATAACCGGGGTCCTGGGCCAGTTCGGCCCGCCGGGCCCGGTGCTGGGCGAAGCGCTGGTTGACCGCCTCGGTGACCAAGCGCTTGAGCGCCCCGGCCCCGGCCGAGCCGATCTCGTCCGCGATCTCGACCGGGTCGCGCTCCAGGCAGAGGGCGGCCAGGTAGACCAGGTTGGAGACGGCCGGACGGTTGACCGGATCGTAGGTGATGTGGCGGTCCGAGTCGGTGACGGCTTTGCGGATCAGCTTGGCCGTGGTGTCGGCGTCCATGGCCAATTCGATGACATTGCCGCGCGACTTGCTCATCTTGGTCCCGTCCAGGCCCAAGATGGTGACGCCGCCGACCGACAGCAGGGCCTCGGCCTGGGGAAAAACCGGGCGGTCCGGGTCGACCCGGCCGTAGTGCTCGTCGAAACGCCGGGCGATGACGCGGGTCTGCTCCAAGTGCGGCAGCTGGTCCTTGCCGACCGGCACCAGATTGGCCTTGCAGAACAAGATGTCGGCCGCCTGATGGACCGGATAGGTCAGCAGCAGGCCGGACATGGGCCGCTCGCCAGTGGCCTCCAGCTCAGATTTGACGGTCGGGTTGCGCCGCAGCTCGGCGTCGGTCACCAGGGACAGGAAGGGCAGCATCAACTGGTTCAGGGCCGGCACCGCCGAATGGGTGAAGATCAGGCCGCGGTCGGGGTCGAAACCGGCCGCCAGGTAGTCGGTCACCAAGGACAGCACCCGCTGGGCGATCGGGCCGACCCCGTCCCGGTCCGTGATGACCTGGTAGTCGGCCACCACCAAGATGGTCTCCAAACCGGCCCGCTGCAATTTGACCCGCTTGGCCAAGGAGCCGAAGTAATGGCCGATGTGCAGATTGCCGGTCGGCCGGTCGCCGGTCAAGATCCGGAAGCGGCCCGGCGTCGAGGCGATCTCCCGTTCGATCTGGTGGCTGCGCTCGACCGATCGAGCCAACGAGGCCTCGGAGGTCGACCAGGCCAAGGACTCCCCCACGTCGACTGGCCCGGTGGCGGCGGTCGCGCTGGTGGCGGGGTCGGCGACGGTCATAGTCGTCCCTTCTGATCGACGAGGCGTTGTCTCAGGACAGCGTACACAGCCGGGTCGGTCCGCTCGGCCCCCAAGGGATGGCCTTTCCTGCCCCGGCCGTGGTAGTCGCTGGAGCTGGTCACAGCCAGGCCCAGGCGGTCGGCCAGCTGGCGCAAGCGCCGCCGCTGGTCGGCGCTATGGTCGACGTGGTCCACCTCCAAGCCGAACAAGCCGTGCTGCGTCAGCTGGGCCAGCCAGGCCGGACTGATCCAAGCCTCGGCCCCGCGCGCCCAGGGGTGGGCCAGGACGGCGCAACCGCCGGCCGCTCGGATCAGGTCGACCGCCCGGGCCGCCGTCGGGGTGTGGCGGTCGGCTCGGACCGGGCCGTCGTCGCCCAAGTAGAGGGCGAAGGCTTGGTCGCGGTCGACCACCTGACCGCGCGCCACCATGGCGTCGGCCAGATGGGGACGACCGACGGCGGCGGCCGATCCAGCCTGGGCCTCGACCTCGGCCAGGTCGAGCTCGAAACCGAGACCGGCCAGCTGTTCCAGCAGTTTGGGTGTCCGCTCTCGGCGGCTGCGCCGGATCAGTTTCAACTCGGCCGTCAGCTCGGGGTGGTCCGGGCGGCATCCGTAGCCCAACAGATGGACGGGACGGCTGTCGGGGCCGTGGGCCGGGCCGTGGTGGGCCGACAGCTCCAGCCCGGGCATCAACTCCAAACCGACCGCCTCGGCCGCGGCGCCGGCCGCGGCCAAACCGGCGAAACTGTCATGGTCGGTCAGGGCTATCACGTCCAAACCCAGGGCGTGGGCCCGCCGGACCAACTGGTCCGGCGGGTCGGTGCCGTCGGAGGCGGTCGAGTGGACGTGCAGGTCGATCCACAGCGGCCCCTTCGCCGCTCGGAGCAGCTGGCTCGGACGGCGGCGGGGCGGCCGGGCGGCCGAGGGGACGGGCGGGGGCGGGACGGACGGGGCGGGCTGGATCGACATCGGGCTCATTGTGGCACAGCCGCCCGGCCGGCTCCCCGGACGCCCTCAGGGGCGCTCCGGCCGCCGGCCGTGCCGCAATGGTCCGGGCCGGCTTGGCCCCGGCCAGAGCCATCCGCCAAAATGGACCCCGTGCGACTGTCATCAAAACTCCGTTTCCTCGATGATGCGGAGCTGGTCTGCGCCATGTTGGTGGACTCAGACTTCGAGGACCTCATCGCCTTGGAGCTGGAAGCGACCGAACATTCCACCGTCACCAGCACCAACCGAGTCGCCACCTGCTTCTTGCTGCCCGTCTCCAACCCGGCCGTCGCCACCCTGGTGGGGAACCAGATGCGCCTGGTGGCGGATTTCGTCTGGACCGGGCCGCTGACCGCCGGCCGCCGCCTCGGCCAGCTCGACATGACGGTCGAGCGGCTGCCGGTCAAGCTGACCGGACTGGTCACTCTGAGCTGGAACGAACCGGTCACCGAAGTGGTCTACGACAGCGAACTCGAGGTCAAGATCCCCTTCGTCGGCCGTCGGGTCGAACGAGCCGCCGCCGAGACGGTCACCAAGGTGGTGATGGCGGGACAGCGTTTGGGCCAGCTCTGGCTGTCCCAGCACGGCGGCTCCGGTCAGGCCCCCTGACCCGAGCCCGCTCTGAGGCCAACCCGGCGAACCCGAGCCCGCCTCGAGGTCGGGCCCTGCGACAACCCGAGCCCGTTCCTGAGACCGGCCCGATGGATCCGAGCCCGCTCTGAGGACTGGCCTCCGAGAGCCCGAGCCCGCCTGGGACCGGCCCGATGGGTCCGGCTGCCGGCTCAGGCCATATGCGGGTAGGCGATGGCCCGCGGGGCGACCAAGGATTCCTTGATCGAGCGCGGGGAAGTCCAGCGCATCATATTCCAGAGCGAACCGGCTTTGTCGTTGGTGCCGGAGGCCCGGGCCCCGCCGAAGGGCTGCTGGTCGACCACCGCTCCGGTCGGCTTGTCGTTGATGTAGAAATTGCCGGCGGCCTGCCGCAGCCGGGTGGTGGCGGTCACGATGGCGGAACGGTCGCGCGACAAGACGGCGCCGGTCAGGGCGTAAGGGCTGGTCGAGTCGATCAGATCGAGCACGGAGTCCCATTCCGAGTCGGGGTAGACGTAGACCGTCAGCAAGGGCCCGAAGTACTCGGTCGTGAAGCCGGCGCTGTTGGGGTCGGACGATTTCACGATGGTGGGGCGGACGAACCAGCCCGGCTCGTCCCAGTATTCCCCGCCGGCCACGATCTCGGCCGTGGGCGAGGCCTTGGCCTCCTCGATGGCGGCCGACAGCTTGAGGTAGGCCCGCTGATCGATGACGGCGGAGGTGAAATGGGACAGGTCGCGCACGTCGCCGATCGACAGCCCATTGGTGACCTCCACCAACTGGTCGACGATGCGTTCCCAGACCGACTTGGCGACGTAGGCCCGCGAGGCGGCCGAACACTTCTGACCGGAGTACTCGAAGGCGCCCCGGACCAAGGCCGCCACCACAGCCTCGGGATCGGCCGAGGGATGGACCAGGACGAAGTCCTTGCCGCCGGTCTCGCCCACGATCCTGGGGTAGGTGCGGTAGCGGGCGATATTGGTCCCGACCTCGTGCCAGAGCTGCTGGAAGACCCTGGTCGAACCAGTGAAATGGATGCCGGCCAAGCGGGGGTCGACCAGGGCGGCCTCGGAGATGGCCGTGCCGTGGCCCGGGGTCAGGGCGATGACCCCGTCCGGCAATCCGGCCTCGGCCAAGATGTCGAGCAGGACCTGGGCCGCGAACTGCTGGGTGACGGCCGGCTTCCACATCGCGACGTTGCCCATGATGGCCGGCGCCGTGGGCAGATTGCCGGCGATGGAGGTGAAGTTGAAGGGGGTGACGGCGTAGACGAAGCCCTCCAGGGGACGGTAGTCGGACCGGTTCCAGGCCCCGGCCGCCGACCGCGGCTGGACCTGGTGGATCTGACGGGCGTAGGCCACGTTGAAACGCAGGAAGTCGACCAGCTCGGCCACGGCGTCGATCTCGGCCTGTTGGACGGTCTTGCCCTGGCCCAACATGGTGGCGGCGTTCAGCTGGGCCCGGTAGGGCCCGGCGATCAGATCGGCCGCCCGTAGGAAGACGGCCGCCCGCGAGTCGAAGTCGAGCCCGGCCCAGTCGGGGGCGGTGGCGCAGATCCGATCAATGGCGGCCTTGGCGTCAGCTGGGCTGGTCTGGGCCACCCGGCCCAGCCGGTGATGGCGGTCGGACGGCATGACGACGTCCAGCCATTCGGTCGCCGCCGGACGGGAGGGGTTGATCGAACCCGTCCACTGAGCCGGATCAGCGGCGGCGTAGGACGCCAGTTGGGCCTCCAGCTGAGCCCGTTCCGGGGAACCGGGGGCGTAGCCGAGAACGGGCTCGTTGAGAGGCGTCGGCACTGCGGTGATGGAATCCATGACGGACAATCTAGCCCGGCTGACCGGATTGATCGACCTGGCGTCCAAGCCCCGTCCCCGGGTCGGAGCCCGGTCGGCGGCGGGCCGACCGAGGGCCGGGTCAGACCAGGGGCCGGGCGCCGTGGGGCCCCACCACTGTGACCAAGCCGCGCGAGACCTCGCTGGGGTCGTACCAAAGCAGGTCGGCACGAGCCAGGAAAGCGGTCAGAGCCGGTTCCGACCAGGCCTGCTCGAAGTCGACCCCGGCCAGGGTCGGAACCAGTTCGGCCACGGCGTCGGCTTGGGCCGGGTCGTCGGCGTAGACCGCCGTCAATTGGGACCACAGCAGCCGTTGGACCGTGACCTGGCCGCTGTCGCGGTCGGCCCCGGCCCAGCTGAAGTCGGCTTCGGCCGTCGCCACCAGGCGCAGGCCGTGCCGGATCAGACCGTCCACGGAGGCGAATAGGACGACGCTCCAAGCCGCCTCGTCGTCCTGCTCCGGGCCGATCCCGGCCGCCTGTCGCAGCTCCGGGCCGTCCGCCCAAGCCAGACAGGGACCCAAAGGCCGGCCCCGGGCCAGGTCCAGCAGGTCGTCGGGACGCAGGGCCAGCGCCACTCGATCGGACACTGTCAGCCTCCTCGTCCAGCCACTGGTTGTGCACAGATTCTGCCACGGATCTGGCGCCACGACCGGGCTGGGGCCAGGCTGGGGCCATGCCTCGGCTCGATCCTGCGCCCCGTTGCCAGCCCCTCTGCCCCGCCTTCGAACCGACCGCCTGGTCCTGGCGTCAGGACTGGCGCCCCCGCTTCGACCGGCCAGCCCCCGGCCCGTCGGCCGGCCCGGCCACCGTCGATCGGCCCGGCGGCGGCGCCGAGCTGGACCGGCTCGACCCGGATCGGCCCGAGCTGGGCCGGTCCGCCCCGGACCGGCCGGCTCCGGAGCTGAGACCCGGAGCCCCGCTCGACCGGGCCACCGCCCTCGGCCTGCGCCTGGCCCGGGCCAGCGTCGAGGTCTTGAACGGCCAGCGGCCCTTGGAACAACTCGAGAATTGGTTCGACGGCCCCGCCCTAGCCGCCCTCCAAGCCCAGATCGGGCCCTGTCGGGCGGTCGGCGGCGTCAAGGCCCTCAGTCTGCGGGCGCAGACCCCACACCCGGCGGCGGTCGAGGTCTGCCTCGGTCTGGGGCTGGCCTCCCGTCGCCTGGCCGGCCTGATGGCCGTCAGCCGGCGGGAGGGCGGCTGGCTCTGCACCGACTGGCGCCTGATCGGCCGACCAGTCGGTTGAAGGGGCCCCGACCGCTCAGCGGCGCTTCTTCTTGCCCTGGTTGCGGCGCCCGGCGGAGCCCGGCCGGTTGGTGCGCAAAACAGCCGGATCGGTCTTGGCGGCCGGCTGGGCCACCGGGGCCAGCGGGGCCGAGGCCGGCGGAGCGGGCAGGCCGGCGGCGGTCAGCTTCAACTCGGAACGAGCGGCGGCCGCCTCGGCCGCCAAGGGCGACAGCTTGGGGGCCGAAGTGGTGGAGCCGGCGGAAGCGGTCGAAGCGGTCGTGACGGCCTGGGCCGCCGCGGCCGGAGCCGACCCCTTCTTAGCCCTGGCCTTGCGCCCCTTGGCGGTCGGCGGCGCCACCGCCGGAGCCGGCTGGGCGTCGTTGGGAGTGACCTTGACCTGGAGGCGGAAGAGGTATCCCACGACCTCCTCCATGACCGAGTCCATCATGTTGGCGAACATGGCGGCGCCTTCGCGCTGGTACTCCACCAGCGGATCGCGCGACGCCATCGAACGCAAGCCGATGCCCTCGCGCAGATAGTCCATCTCGTACAGATGCTCGCGCCACTTGCGGTCCAACACCGTCAACAGAACCTGACGCTCGACTTTGCGCATCAGCTCCTCGCCCAGCTCCTCTTGGCGCTTGTCGTAGGCGGCGCGGGCGTCCTCGACGAAGTCGGACACCAACTCCTCGCGCTCCAGATGGCGGTCCTCGTAGTCCTCCAAGTCCAGCTGGACCGGGTACAAGGTCCACATGGTGCCCCAGAGCTGGTCCAGCTCCCAATCCTCGACGAAGCCCTCGGTGCCGCCCTCGACGTACGAGGTCACGACCTTGGCCACGGTGTCGCGCAACTGCTGCGAGACGTCGGCCCCCTCCAGCACCTTGCGCCGGTCGCCGTAGACCACGAAACGCTGACGGTTCATGACGTCGTCGTAACGCAGGACGTTCTTGCGCACCTCGAAGTTCTGGGACTCGACCTGCTCTTGGGCGTTCTGGATCATCCGGGTGATGCGCTTGTCCTCGATCGGCACGTCGTCGGGCACCTTCAAGGTGCGCATCAGCCAGTCCACCATGTCGCCCTTGAACAGGCGCATCAGATGGTCGCCCAGGGAGAGGTAGAAACGGCTCTCGCCGGGGTCGCCTTGACGCCCCGACCGGCCGCGCAACTGGTTGTCGATGCGGCGCGACTCGTGGCGCTCGGAGCCGACCACGTACAGGCCGCCCACCTCGACCACCTCGTCGTGCTCGGCCGCGACCTGGGCCTCGATCTGCTCGACCACCTCCGGCCACTGGTCCTGGTACTCGTCCGGATCGTTGACCGGGTCCAGCCCGCGCTCGCGCAGGACGGCGTCGGCTAAGAACTCCGAGTTGCCGCCCAGGATGATGTCGGTGCCACGGCCGGCCATATTGGTGGCCACGGTGACGGCGCCCTTGCGCCCGGCCAAGGCCACGATGGCGGCCTCACGGGCGTGCTGCTTGGCGTTCAGGACCTGGTGCGGCACGCCGGCCCGCTTCAGGCGGCGGGACAGCTCCTCGGACTTCTCGACCGAAGCGGTGCCGATCAGAACCGGCTGGCCGACCTGGTGGCGCTGGCCGACGTCTTCCACCACGGCGGCGAATTTGGCGTCCTCGGTGCGGTAGACCAGGTCGCGCCGGTCGTCTCGGATCATCGGCTGGTTGGTCGGGATGGGCAGCACTCGGAGGCCGTAGATCTTCTGGAACTCGGACTCCTCGGTCTTGGCCGTGCCAGTCATGCCGGACAGCTTCTGGTACATCCGGAAGTAGTTCTGCAAGGTGATGGTGGCCAGGGTCTGGAACTCGGCCTTGATCGGCACGGACTCCTTGGCCTCCAAGGCCTGGTGCAAGCCCTCGTTGTAGCGCCGTCCGATCAGGGTGCGGCCGGTGAACTCGTCCACGATCAAGACCTCGCCGTCCGCCACGACGTAGTCTTTGTCCCGCCGGAAGAGCTCCTTGGCTTTGATGGAGTTGTTGAGGTACGAGATCAGCGGCGTGTTGACCGACTCGTACAGATTCTCGATGCCGAGCCGGTCCTCGACCAGGGCGATGCCGGACTCCAAGATCGAGACGGTGCGCTTCTTCTCGTCCACCTCGTAGTCGACCTCGCGGGTCAAGGCGCGGGCGATGCGGGCGAATTCTGGGTACCACTGGGCGTTGTCCTCGGTCGGACCCGAGATGATGAGCGGGGTACGGGCCTCGTCCACCAAGATGGAGTCGACCTCGTCCACGATGGCGAAGTGATGGCCGTGTTGGACGCAGTCGTCCAACGTCAGAGCCATATTGTCGCGCAAGAAGTCGAAGCCGAACTCGTTGTTGGTGCCGTAGGTGACGTGGGCGGCGTAGGCCTCGCGCCGCTCGGCCGGGCTCTTGTGGGTCAAGATGACGCCGGTCTTCAAACCCAGGAAGTGGTGGACCCGGCCCATCTGCTCGGATTGGAACTGGGCCAGGTAGTCGTTGACGGTCACGACGTGGACGCCTTGGCCGGTCAGACCGTTCAGATAGCTGGGCAGGACCGCCACCAGGGTTTTGCCCTCGCCGGTCTTCATCTCGGCGATGGAGCCGTTGTGCAAGGCCGCCCCGCCCATCAGCTGGACGTCGAAGTGGCGCTTGCCCAGGACCCGCCGGGAGGCCTCGCGGACGGTGGCGAAAGCCTCCGGCAGCAGGTCGTCCAAGCTGGCCCCATTGTCCAGCCGCTGGCGGAAGTCGTCCGTCTGACCGCGCAGCTCGTCGTCGTCCATGGCCAGGTAGTCCTCCTCGATCGAGGAGACCTGGCGGGCCACAGCCGCCAAACGCTTGATCTGCTTGCCCTCACCGAGGTGGAGGAGCTTGTCCAACATGCCCACGGGCGACCTACCTTCTTCCGACCGCTGCCAGGGCCCCATCTTACGGCGCTGGGCCACCGTCCGCGTCTCGCCGGGAGGCGGCCCGGCCGGCCCGGACCGCCTCCGACCGGTCCCGCCAAGGTCTAGCCCGGCTCGGGCCGCCGCCGCGCCGAGCCGCCGGACGGCCGGTCGGCCCGATCCGGGCCCAGTTTCAGCTCAGTTTTTGACTCAGTCTTGGCCGGCCTCGGTCACCGTCAGATGGATGACGCCGTAGTCGTAGGCCTTGCGGCGGTACACCACCGAGGGCGCGCCGCTGTCGGCGTCGACGTAGAGGAAGAAGTCGTGGCCGACCAATTCCATCTCGTCCAGGGCTTGGGCCAAGGTCAGCCGGGCCGAGGAGAAGTGCTTCTCGCGCACCACCAAGGGACCGTCGCCGTGCACCTCCAAACCGGCCATGGTCCGCACCGGCACCCGCTCCGGAGCCGCCGCCGGGGCCGGAGCGGCCTCCTCGGCCAGGATCAACTGGCTGACGGCGCGTAGGTTGTGGTGGGAGCGACGCCGGTCGGCCGCCCGCCGCAGGCGCGACTTGAGCCGGTCGAAGGCCCGCTCGAAGGCCAGGTTCTTGTCTTCGGCGGCGGCCTCGGCCCGCACCACCGGACCCTTGCCGACCAGAGTGATCTCGGCTCTGACGGCGTGCTCGGGCTGCCGGTGGTGGTCGCTGCCAGAGATCAGCACCTCGACTCTGATCAAGTGGTCGACGAATCGCTCCAGGCCGGCCAGCCGGGCGGTGACCATCTCGCGGTAAGCCTCGTTGACGGCGCAATGGCGCCCTTGAACCACAATATCCATGTCGTACTCCTGCTCAGCTGCCGGCGTCCCGGACTATGGCGTCGGCTCGAGACGAGCCGACCGGGCGGATTGACCCCCTGGCTCCACCGTAGCCAACTACTCCCCCTGGCGCCGGGACCGAGCCGATCGAATCCGAGTCCGAAGCCGACCCCGGGCCATTCGGGGGCGGCCCCGGGGCCGGACGCAGTCCATTCGTCACAATGTTCGATCAGCTGTAACGCCCCGGGCCTGGGCCGGAACCGCCCCGTAACGCCGTCCTGGCCGGCGTGTAACCGGACCGCACCAGACTCCCCTGCATGACAATTCTCGAACTCAACAGCGGCGACACCGCCTGGGTCCTGATCGCGGCCACCTTGGTCTTCGTCATGACTCCCGGTCTAGCCCTCTTCTACGGCGGCATGGTGCGCGCCTTCAGCGTTCTGAACATGATGATGATGTGCTTCTCGACCATGGCCATCGTGGCCGTGCTGTGGGTGCTGTACGGCTATGGTTTGGCCTTCGGCGACTCCATCGGCGGCGTCATCGGCGATCCCCGCGGCCTGATCGGCCTGGGCGACGTCTTCGCCCCGGACGCCCAAGGCCAGCCGGTTCTGTACGGCGACAGCTTGCCGGCCATGGCCTTCGTCGCCTTCCAGGCCGCCTTCGCCATCATCACGGTGGCTCTGGTGGCGGGCTCGCTGGCCGACCGCATGAGGTTCAGCGCCTGGATGGTCTTCGTCCTGTTGTGGGCCACCCTGGTCTACTTCCCAGCCGCCCACTGGGTCTTCTCCTTCGACGGCTGGACGGCCGCCCAAGGCGGCTGGATCGCCAACCAGGTGGCCGCCATCGACTACGCCGGCGGCACCGCCATCCACATCAACGCCGGCACGGCCGGCTTGGTGGCCGCCTTGATCTTGGGCCGGCGCATCGGCTTCGGCCAGCGGCCCATGCGGCCGCACAACATGACCCTGGTCATGTTGGGGGCGGCCCTGCTCTGGTTCGGCTGGTTCGGCTTCAACGCCGGCTCCGGCTTGGCCGCCGACGGCGCCGCCGGCACGGTCTGGGTCAACACCTTGGCCGCCACCGGCGCGGCCTGCCTGGCCTGGATCGTGACCGAGCGGTTGCGCGACGGCCACTACACCTCGCTGGGCGCGGCCTCCGGCGCGGTGGCCGGCTTGGTCGCCATCACCCCGAGCTGCTCCTCCGTCTCGCCGCTGGGGGCGATCCTGATCGGCCTGGTGGCCGGTTGCCTGTGCGCCATGGCCGTGACGCTGAAATTCAAATTCGGTTACGACGACTCCCTCGACGTGGTCGGCGTCCACTTGGTGGGCGGGCTGGTCGGCACCTTGATGGTCGGCTTCCTGGCCACGGCCGAGGCCCCGGCCGGCGTCGACGGACTGTTCTACGGCGGCGGACTGGACCAGCTCTGGCGCCAGGGCGTCGGCGCGGTCGCCGTGATGGCCTACTCGGCCGTCGTCACGGCCGCCATCTGCTACCTGATCAAGTCCGTCATGAAGATGCGCGTCTCGCCGTCGGCTGAATTGTCCGGCATCGACTTGGAGGAGCACGCCGAGGTCGGCTACGACCTGTCCAACGTCCGCTACACCTCGTACCCCGGCTTCAGCCACGCCGTCGTCGTGCCGGCTCGCACCGAGTCGGTCGCCACCTTGGAGGAGACCAAGTGAAACTCATCACCGCCATCGTCCAACCGGAGAAACTGTCCGACGTCCAGATCGCCCTGGCCCAGCACCAGGTGGCCGGCATGACCATCAGCGAGTGCACCGGCTACGCCCGCCAGCACGGCCACAACGAGGTCTATCGGGGCGCCGAGTTCACGATCGACTTCGTGCTCAAGGTCAAGCTGGAGATCCTCTGCCGTGACGCCGCCGTCGATCAGATCATCGATGTCATCGTCGAGGCCGCCCGCACCGGCCAGGTCGGCGACGGCAAGGTCTGGGTGGTGCCGGTGGAGGGCGCCGTCCGCATCCGCACCGGCGAGAGGGACGGCTGCGCCGTCTGAGCCGAACGGGGGCGGGGCCGACCGACCGGCGGTGGCCCCGCCCCCGTTCTTCCCGTTCTTCCCGTTCTTCCCGTCCTTCCCGTCCTTCCCGTCCTACCGTTCCTCCCCGTTCCCACCGCCCTGTTCCCAACCCCCCGACCGGAGGCCGGACCCTTCGGGACTGTCAGCGGTCGGCCGTGGCGGCCACGGTGGCGGCCCCTAAGACCACTTGGCCGGCGGCCCCCAAAGCCCGTCTGGCCTCGGCCAGGGAGGCTCCAGTGGTGACGATGTCGTCCAGCAGCAGGCAGAGGCCGTTCAGCCCGGTCGGCCGCGCCCGCCAGGCCCGGTCCAGATTGGCCCGCCGCCCGACTGCGTCCAAGTCGGCTTGGTCGGCCACCGCCCGCAGCGGGCGCAGGACCGGGCGGACCCGGGCCGGCAGCCCGGCCCGGACCAGCTCGTCGGCCGCCCGCCGGGCCAGCGCCAAACCGAAGTCGAAGCCCCGCCGGCGCACGGCGGCGACGGCCGACGGCACCGGCACCAAACTCAGGCCCGGCCGGTCGAAGGGACCGCCCAGCTCCGCCCCCAGGGCCAGGACGGCGCCGGCCAAGCGCTGGCCCAGGACCCGGCACAGCTCCGCCCGACCGTCCTCCTTGGCCGCCACGATGACGGCGGCCAAGGGCCCGGCGTAGAGCCCGGCCGACCACAGGGGCAGGCCGGGGCAGACCAGACGCCGGCGGGGGGCCGGCCGCTCGGCCCAGATGGCTCGGCGGCAGTCCGGGCAGAGCCGGGCGCAGGGACGTCCGCAGCCCGGGCAGCTGGCTCCCCACAGCAGGTCGGCGGCGGCGTCCCAGAGCGGTTCGAAACGGCGACGCATGTCTTAGACCATGGCCGCCGCGACCGGTCGCCGGCGCTGGGAAACGGCCTCTGTGGGAAAGAGCCGGAGCCCTGTGGACGAGTCCGCCGAGCGGACCCGTGCGACTAGCGGCGGACCAGCGCCAGCCCGTCTGGGCGCAGCGGTCCAGACCGGCCCGGATGCCCATGTGCCAGCGCCACCGAATCCTGGGGCTCAGCGGTCCAGACTGGCCCTGCGGCTAGCTGTAGGCCACCGCCACCAGGTTTTGGCCGACCGCCAGCCACTGGTGGGTGTCGCGGTAGCGCCAGGCCACCCCGTCTTGGTCCAACACCACCAACTGGATCGATCCGGAGCGCGAGGTCGCCGCCAAACCGACCAAGGGAGCGTCGCTGGGACGGCCCAGCTCTTGCACGTCGACGCCGTCCAAGTCGATCAAGTAGGCCTGTCCGATGCCGGAAGGACGAGCCGCCACGATGGCCAAGGCGGACAGCCCGACCCAGCTGACGTCGCTGACTGTCAGGGGGTTGGACTCCCACAGGGGCCGGATGGGCCGCCAATTGGCCAGGTCCACCACCTGGCCGGATTGGCGGCGGACCTGGAGCAGGCCGAGTTCCAGCCGACCGTCGATCTCCGCCACCAGCGCCAGCCGTTGGCCGTCGGGCGACAGGCTGAAACTACGCACTTGGGCGCCGACCAGTCCGGAGGGCCGCAGCGAACGCACCGTCTCGCCCTGGCTCAACCACAGTTCGCTGTCCCCAGATGGGCTGGCCATGGCCCAGATCTTCTGACCGTCCTCGAACTGGGGCCGCCGCAGCCCGCTCTGAGTCAGAATCGAACGGTCCGGCTCGCCGCCGCCGACCAGCGACCCCCAGACCAGCTGGCCGGCCGCCGCCACCGCCACAGACAGGCCGTCCGGCGACACTGCCAGGCCGTCGCCGGCCTCGATCGGCCCGAAGCGGGTCTCGCCCCCCAGCCCGGACCGGTTGGGGGCCAGCGCCCCGTCCAGACCGACCAAGCCTTGTTCGTCCAGGCCGTACAACAGCGACGGCGGGCCGATTTTGACCGCGTCGTAAGCCTCAATCGACCGGACCGACGCCTCCACCGCGGTGGTGCGCTGGGCGGTCTGGCCCACGGTCAGACGCAAGGCCGTGACATTGGGCATCTGCCGCACGGTGGCGGTCAGTTGGACGACCAAACGGTCGGCCGCTTCGGACGACAGTTCGGAGACGGCGTCGTTCAAGCGGACGTCGACCAAGCCCGACCCGTCCATGCTGGGTTGGCCGTTCAGGCGCAGGCCCGGCTGGGCGGCGTTGGCCACGACCGGAGCCAGCCAACTCGACGGGCCGGCCAAGACCGCTTCGACAGCGCTGGTCAGGCCCCAGTCGCCCCGGGGCAGGTAACGCGAGTCGGGCACCAGGACGCTCCAGTCCTGGTCGAAGAAGTAGGCGTCGATCCGGATGAAACTGGCGGTGAAGAGGTAGTGCGACAGGGCCAGACCGGTCGGCGGCTGCGAGATCCGCCACTCGCCGGAGGAATTACGGACCAGCCCGAAATCATGCTCCCAGCGGGGGGTGGTCGAGCCGGCGAAGGCGCCGTCGGCGTCGAGCTGGCCGATGACGGGGGCCGACAGGGTGACCTGATTGTCGGACACCAGCAGCACGGCGTCGTCGCCGTAGATCAAAACCTCCGACTGCGGGCTCCAAGTCTGAGCCGCCTGATCGGTCAGGTAGAGCCGGGCGGTCAGGTAATCCGGCTCGGAGGTGGCCATGGCCAAGAGGAAGCCGTCCACGATGTCGGCCACCCGGGCCCCCTGGGGCGGCGGCCCCGGCGCGATGGCGAGGCCGGCGTCGTTCTGGCCGGACCGACTGCGCGGCTCCGACCGCACCGGACCGGTCACTGGAATGGCGGAGCAGCCGGCCCACAACAGCAGCCCGAGCAATCCCGCCAAACAGCGCCCGAACCGGCTCCCGCCCTGCCTCATAGGACCTCCCGACGGCCGTCGAAGGAGCCGGCCAGCGAAGCCGACGGCGTCTTCGACTCGGCGTCGAGCGGCACCAGCGGCAGCGGTGAGGCCACCACCACCTGGTCCGGCCGGCGGGGCAAGGTGACCCGGAACTGGGCCCCTTGGCTGGGCCGGCCCCAAGCGTGGATCGAACCACGATGCAGGTGGACGTCCTCCTGCGAGATGGCCAGCCCCAGCCCGGTGCCGCCGATATGGCGGGCCCGGGCCGGATCGGCCCGCCAGAAGCGACTGAACAGATGTTTGGCTTGGTCGCCGGAGAAGCCGACCCCGTGGTCGCGCACGGCGATGGCCACGACCGCGTCGTCGGCCTTGACCGTGACGTCGATGGGACGGCCCTCGGAGTGCTCGATGGCGTTAGACAACAGGTTGCGCACCAAGCGCGAGACCCGCCTGACGTCGACCTGGGCTAGGCAGGGCCCGTCGTCGTGGTGGAAGCGGACCTCCGCCCCGGCCGCCCGGCTGAGCTTGGCCAAAGTCTCGATCTCGGACGCCACCAATTCGACCAGGTCGGCCTCGTCCAAAATGAGGACGGCGGCGCCGGCGTCGAAGCGGGAGATCTCCAACAGATCGGCCAGCAGGGCTTCGAAGCGGTCCAGCTCCTGACGCAGCAAGACCACCGCCCGCTGCTCGATCTCACCCAAGGAGTGGCGGCTGTCATAGACCATGTCGGCCGCCATGCGCACGGTGGTCAGGGGGGTGCGCAGCTCGTGCGAGACGTCGGACACGAAACGCTGCTGCAGGCGCGACAGCTCCTCCAACTGGCCGATGCGCAGTTGCAGCTGATCGGCCATGTGGTTCATGGACCAGGCCAGGCGGGCCAGGTCGTCGGTCCCCCGGACCGGCATCGGCTGGGTCAACTCGCCCGAGGCCAGCCGCTCGGCCGCTTGACGGGCCACTCGGATCGGCCGCAGGGTCAGCCGGGCCACGGCGTACGCCACCACCGCCATGGCGATGACGACGACGGTTCCGCTGAGGGCCAAGGCGGTCTGGACCACACGCAGGGTCTGGGCCTCCTGGGTCAGCGGGAAGACGAAGTAGACCCGTAGCTTGACCTGGTCGGTCGGCCCGCCCACGGTGGCGCCGACCGCCAGACCGGGGGCCGACTCCGAGCCGTCCAGGTAGTGCACCTGGGTCGGCTGCCAGTGGACTTCGCCCGGTTCGGCGTCGACGGCCGCCAGCAGGTCGTCCGGGATGGAGCGACGGTCGACTTGGTGCTGGGTCAGCCAAGCTCCCAGCGGGGTCCGGATCCAGGTGTAGTAACGTTGTCCGACCAAGCCCCGCGGAATCGCGTCGGCCGCGATCCGGGGCACCACCTCGGAGGAGGTCAGCTGTTCCAGCCGAGACGAGCTGAGGGCCTGTTCGATCTGGCTGAGGGCGGCGTTGGCGTCGGTCAGGGCCGAGCCTTGGGCCCGGGTGACCAGGCCTTCGGTGACCGATCGGAGCAGGAAGACGCCGGCCACCAAGATGGCCACCAGCGTGCCGGCGGTGGCCAAGGTGACCACCCGGAGGGTCAGCGAGGAGCGCCACCAACGCAAGGGCGTGGTGGCGGCGGCCGACCGGTCCGGCATGGCTCAGGCGCCCCCACCGGCCCGGTAGCCGACCCCCCGCACGGTCACCACGATCTCGGGGTTGTCGGCGTCGCGTTCGATCTTGGCCCTCAGGCGCTGGACGTGGACGTTGACCAAGCGGGTGTCGGCGGCGTGGCGGTAGCCCCAGACCTGCTGCAGCAGCTGCTCCCGGCTGAAGACGTGGTCCGGCCGGCGGGCCAGAGCCAACAGCAGGTCGAACTCGAGCGGAGTCAGGTTGATCGGCTGGCCCTCCCGGCGCACCTGATGGGCGCTGGCCGCGATCGTGACGTCGCCCACCCGGATCGTCTCGGCCTCGCCGGAGCTGGGGCGCCTCAGACGGGTTTTGACCCGGGCCACCAACTCGCGCGGTTTGAAGGGCTTGGCGATGTAGTCGTCGGCACCGGCCTCCAGACCGTGCACGACGTCGGCGGTGTCGGACTTGGCCGTCAACATGACGATGGGGACGCCCGACTCGGCCCGGATGTCGCGACAGATGTCGACCCCGTCGCGGCCCGGCAGCATCAGATCGAGCAGGACTAGGTCCGGCTGACCGATCCGGAAGGCCTCCAAGGCCTGGTCGCCGTGGGCGCACCAGATGGTGTCGTAACCTCCCCGCTTCAGCACCAACTGCAGCATCTCGGCCAAGGAGGCGTCGTCATCGACGACCAAGACCCGGCTGCGCGGGCCACTCGGCTCAGTCACGGTCAGGATCCTTCCAGCGCTGGTGGTCGAGCTGAGTCTACTGCCCCGGGCCTGACTCGGTCCGACTCAAGTTGTGTCGGACCGAGTCGGGTGAGGACCAGGCTCAGAAAGCCCGCTTGGGCCGACGACGGCTCCCCAGCAAGATGGCGCCGCCCGAGACCAGGCAGAGGCCGGCCGCCAGGAGCCAGATCTGGGCCAGGGTCGATCCGCCGCCCGGCACGGGCGGATCGGGCGGAGGCGGTGGCAGGAAGGTGTTGTCCAGGCCGATGGCCAGACGGTCCCCCGGGTCGACCACGATGACTTGGCCCAGTTCGGGGGCCGGTTCGATCGGCCCGAGTTGGTTGACGGCGGTCAGGGCGTAGGACCAGGTGTAACCGTCCGCCTGACCGGCGCTGGGCTCGGTCACGACGCAGCTCAAAGGCCGGCTGGATTGGAAGGCCAAGCTGGCGCTGGACTGGCCCGGCGGCACCTCGAAGGTCTGATCCACCTGCAGGGAGCCGTCGTCGCGAGACAGGCAGCGCACCGCCACCTGGGCCGGACCGGGCCGGACCGACTGATCGGCCGTGGTCGTCTTGGTCAGACTGATCTGGGCCAGTCGGACGTAATGGTTGACGACCTGGTAGACCACGTCGTGGCCGGCGTCGACCTCGAAGGTCTGGCCCAGCGGCGGGACCGGCCAGGGCTGGCCGGCGTCGCTGGCGCTTTGGCTGTACGACCACTCGACCGCTGGGCCGGCTCCGGTCTGTGGCTCGGTCACCTGACAGGTCAGGTCGCCCGGGGCGGTCAGGTCGAGCGAGGCGCTGGTCAGGCCCGGCGGCAGGACCACGTCATGTTGGAGCTGGACCGGTCCGGAGGGCAGCTGATACGAGCACTCGACCGCCAGGCGGGCGGCCTCAGAACGCAGGCTGAGGTCGGCCGTGGCCTGTTTGACCAGACTGATCCGGGCCGTTGGAACCCACTGGTTGACGAACTCGCACTCGACCGTGGCCGCTCCAGCGGTCGGTTCGACGGTGATCGAGTCAGCGGTCTGCGAACCGGGCACCACGGCTGTGTCGGGCGAGCAGACCACCTGCGCCAAACGCCACCAGCCGGCCGCCGTGGGCGGCGGCAGGACTTCGGCGATGACGTACTGGTAGTGCCCGTCGGCGTCGGTCACCGGGAAGCCGGTCGGCCAGGGCAGGCCTTGGCCGCTGGGTTGGGCCGTCACCGACAGGTGGGTCTGGTCCGGGCTGGCCCCGGCCCAGTAGACCCGGCCGGTCGGCGCCAGGGCCGAGCTGTCCGGCCCGGCCAGCTGGGTCAGGCTGAAGGAGAAGTCGGCCTGGCCGCCGGGGAAGGCGTCCGCCGTCAACCCAGTCGGGTCGACCGTCTTGACCAAGTCGATCCGGCCGGTGGGCTGGAAGTGGTTGACCAAGACGCAGTCGGCGTTCTGATCCGGCGAGAGCGCTTCGCGGCTGGTGGCGGACCAGCTGTCAACCGAGAGCTGTTCGATCTCCATCTCGACCGGGCGGGTGGCCCCGCCGCCGACCGGACCGACCTGGCAACTGGCCGCCACCAAACTCCACTGGCCGGCGGCCGAGCCGGCGGCGCTGATCTCCGTCACCTGTAGGAACTGGTCCGGGCCGCCGGGCTGGGAGGTGTGGGCGTCCACCTGGGCCGTCGTGGCCTGGGCCACGCTCAAGCCCGTGACGGTCTGGCGGGAGCCGTCCGAGTAGTCCACGACGAAGTCGAAGACGCCGTCGGCGCCCAGAGCCTGCTTGTGGACCCGCTGGTAAGGCTCCGGCGGTGGCGGTGGCAAGGCCGTGAAGGTGTTGTCGACCACCAAGGCGATGTCGTCGCCGGCTTGGACCGTGAAGGGTTCGCCCCAAGCCGGTTGGGGCGACAGCGGCAGATCATGGTTGGCCACCGTCCAGGTGGGCTGGTCGCCCTGATAGCCGGCGGCCGCGCCGGCGGCCGACTCCGTCACCGAACAGGACAGCGCGTCGCCGTCGACCTGGAAGGTCCCGCTGGCGGCGGCCAGCCCGGGGGCCACCGTGACCTGGCCGGACAGCTCGATCTGACCGTCTTTTCGACAGGTCAGGTCGATCTGGGCGGCTTGGTCGCGCACGCTCGGGTCGGCGCTGGTGTGCTTGGTCACAGTCAACCGAGCCGGCGGCGGCGGCGCTTGATAGCTGTTGTCGACCTGGAAGACGACCTGGTCGCCCAGGGCGACCGTGAAGTCCTGACCCAGATCCGGGCCGGGGCTGAGCGGCTGGCCGTTCAAGGTCACCTGGACCTGATAGCCGGCGGTGACGCCGACGGCCGCCCCGGTGGCGGTCTCGTCGACCCGGCAGGTCAGCGGAGCGAAGCTCTGGAACCCGGTCGAGGTCGAACTGGCGCCGGGCGGCAGGACCAGGTCTTGGCTGAAGGCGATCGGCTGGCCGGCTTGCTGTTCGACGCACTGATAGCTCAAGACGGCCGCGCCGGAACGCAAGGAGAGGTCGTCGCTGCCCCGTTTGACGATGGTCAAACTGCCGCTGGGAGCTTCCACCCAACGGTTGGTGAAGGTGCAACTGGCCTCAGGCGATCCGGCCGTCAACTCCAAGGTGACCGACGCCCCGGACACGGCCACGGTCTGGCCGCCCTGGCAGCTGACGCCCGCCACCTGCCAGCCGCCCACGAAGCTGGCGCTGGGCAAGGACTCGGTGATGACGTACTGGTAGCGGCTCTGGCCGGTCGTGACCAGGAAACCGTCCGGCCAGTCGCCGCCCGGCCCGGCCACGACGTCGCTGAAGGCGGCGGCGTCGACGTGGGCCGAGGCCAACTCGACCTGACCGGTCGGGCTGGCTTGGCCGGCCAGGTCGACGGCGTACTGGGTGACCGTGTACGAGAAGTCAGCCGGGAATCCGTCGTAGGACACCAAACCGACCGGATCGACCGTCTTGACCAGCTGGATCCGTCCGGCTGGCGTGAACTGGTTGACCAAGAGACAGTCGGCGGCGTCGCCTTGGCCCAGCGGCTGGCTGGTCTGGGCCTGCCATCGGTTCGATCCGGCTGGCCCCTGGCTCACCGTCATGGCCTGGTCGAAGACGCTGCCGTCGGGCCGGGTGACCTGGCAGGAGCCGCCGGTCAGGGTCCAGACGCCGCCGGCGCTGGCCGGGTCGGGCGTCGTCTCGACCAAGCTGATGTGGCCGGGTTGGTCGCCCCAAACCGAGGCCACCGTGACGGGCGCGGCCGGGCCGACCGTGATCGGCGGCGGGCTGAAGGGGGCCTGGCCGGGCCAGGCGACCTCGAAGCCGAATTGGCCGGCGCCGCCTTGGGCCACCTTCCTGACCTGGCGTTGCGGCAACTGGTCGAAGGCGTTGCTGACGGCGAAGACGACGGCCTGGCCGGGGGCCACGGTGAAGGTCTGGCCCAGCTGGGCTGGGACGACCTGGCCGGCGGAGTCGCGCAGTTCGGCGCTGACGTCGGCCCGGTAGGCGGCCGCCGCCCCCGACGACGGCTCGGTCACCTGGCAGGACAAGGTCTGGTCGGAGCGGAAGAGCTGGTCGGCGGCGGTCTGGCCGGGATCGACCGTCACGACCGCGTCCACCACCACCAGATCGTCCTGGTCGAGGCAGCGCACGGCCAAGCGGGCCGGATCGGGCCGGACCGTCCGATCGCCCGTGGTGGTCTTGCTGACGGTGACCTGGGCCGGCGGGACGTAGGAGTTGGTGACCTCGAAGGTGACCTGGTCGCCCAGGTCGACCGCGAAGTCGACTCCGAACGCGGGAGCCGGGTCGACCACCTCTTGGCCGTTCCGGATCAGCCGCAGGCTGGCCGAGGCCCCGACCTGGTCACCGGCTCCGGTGACCGGTTCGGTGACCTGGCAGGTCAACGCGGCGAAGCTCTGGAAGCCGGTTTGGACGCTGGCTTGGCCGGTCGGCAAGACCAGGCTCTGGCTGAAGGTGAGGGGCTGACCGGCCACGGTCTCGGTGCACTGGTAGTCCAAGACGGCCGGCCCGGAGCGCAAACCAGTGTCGCCACTGCCGATCTTGACCAGGTTGAAGCTGGCCGCCGGAGCTTCGACCCACTGGTTGGTGAAGGCGCAGTCGGCGGCCGACTCGGCTCCGGTCAGCTCGACCGTGACCGAGGGGCCCGAGACCCAGGGCGTGACCGGCTGGGCGCCGACGCAGCTGACGCCGGCCACCCGCCAGGCCCCGTACAGGCTGGGCGCCGGCAGGACCTCGCTGATGACGTACTGGTAGCGAGCGGCGGCGGTGGTGACTTCGAAGCCGGCCGGCCAGCCGCTGTCCGGCTGGACCGCTTGGTCGCTCAGCTGAGCGGCCGTCATCTGGACCGAGCCACTGGCCACCAGTCCGGTCGGACTGGCCTGCCCCAAGGAGTCGACGGCGTACTGGGTGACGTTGTACGAGAATTGGGCCGGCAGGGCGTCGGCGGCCACCAAGCCGTCTGGGCTGACGGTCTTGCGCAGCTGGATCTGACCGGCCGGAATGAACTGATTGACCAATTGGCAGTCGAACCCGGCCCCGGCGGGCAGGTCTGAGCCGGTCTGGGCCGTCCATTGGTTCGAGCCCGGCGCCACCGTCAAATCGACCGTGCTGACGGCTCCACCGGCTTCGGTCACCTGGCAGGTGGCCGATTGGAGGGACCACTGGCCGCCGGCGACGGCCGGGTCGGGCCCGGTCTCAGTCACCTGGAGGGCTCCGGCGGCCGTCCCCCAGACCGTCGCCACCGGCACGGTCGCCCCGTCAGTCAAGCCCAGATCGGAAACGGTCTGAGGCTGGCTCTGACCGGGCCAGAGGATCGCGAAGTCGAATTCGCCGGAGCCGCCCAAGACCTGCTTGGAGAGCTGTCGGCGGGGCAGATCCTGGAATTGGTTGTCCACGCTGAAGGTCAAACGGTCGCCCCGGGCCACGGCGAAGGCTTGCCCCAGCTCGACCGGGCTGACGGTTCCGGCGGCGTCGCGCAGCTGGGCGCTGGCGCTGACGGCGTGAGACTCGCCCTGGCCGCCGCTGGCCTCGGTCACCCGACACGACATCGGCTGGCTGGACTGGAACAGGTGCTCGGCCTGGGTCGAGCCGGGAGCGACTTCGACCGTCCCGTCGACCAAGGTCTGGCCGGACTGATCCTGGCAATTCACGTTCAGGATAGCCGCGTTCGGGCGGATCGACTGATCGCCGCTGGTGGTCTTGACCACCGTCACCTGGGCCGGCGGCGGCGGCGTGTAGTGGTCGTCCAAGGCGATCTGGAGGTCGTCGCCCTGGCTGACCGGGAAGTCCTGGTACAGCGCCAGCGCCGAGCCGGGCAGCCCGTGGTTGGTCAGACTCAGGCGCCAGTCCCAAGTCACGCCGCTAGCAGGATCGGCCCCGGTGTCGGATTGCGACTCCTGGACCTGGCAGATCAGGTCGGTCCCGCTGCTGAAGCTGAGCGAGGCGCTGCCACTGCCCACCGGCAGGGTCAGCTGGTGGCGGACATTGGCCACCGAGCCGGGGGCGGCCCCCCGGCAGACCAGGTCGATCAAGGCCGGGCCAGGGCGCAAGGACGGGTCGGCGGAGCCGGTCTTGACCAGGCTGACCTGGGCCACCGGCGTCCAAGCGTTGACGAATTGACAGTTCGCCACCGGCTGGGCCGCGCTCAGCTCGATAGTGGCGCTGGACCCGGTCCACGAACGCAGAACGCTGGCCGGCTGGCAGGTCACGTCCTCGACTCGCCAGGCCCCGGCCGCGCTGGGGGCCGGCAGACTCTCGCTGATTTGGTACAGATAGGTCGTGCTCTGGTCGGAGACCGCGAAGCCGGCCGGCCAGGCCAGCCCGCTGGAGCCCGGTTGGACCGGCACGCCGCTCAGGCCGAGGCTGGCGTCCGGCAAGGCGACCTGGCCGGAGTAAGTCCGGCCGGTCGGTTGCGGATCGGCCCCCCCGGCCGGTCCGGCCAGCTGGACGATGGTGTAGTCGAACCGGGCCGGCAGCCCCGCCGCCGGGTCCGGTCCGTCGGAGTCGACCGACTTGGTCAGGTTGATCCGGCCAGCCGGCGTGAAGGTGTTGACCAAGGTGCAATCGGCCTGCTCGGTCGGAGCCAAGTCGCCTTGGCTATCGGCGTTCCAACGGTTCGGATCGGTCGGATCCAGCGTGACGTCCAGCGCCAGGACCCGGCCCGGACCGCCGTCCAAGGGGCGCACCGCGCAGCTGGCCGAGGTCAAACTCCAAACTCCGGTGTCCGACTGGGGCACGATCTCGCTCAAGGCGACCGGGCCGGTCTGGGAGACGATGGCGTCCGGCTCACTGGCGACCACCTCGACCGGGGCGCCGGGATCGATCGCAGCGGTCGTCTGGTCCAGCTGCCAAGGCCCTGAGTCGCCGGGGAAGCTGCCGAAGACGCGGAAGGCGCCGGTTGCCCCCACCGTCTGCTTGAGCACCCGTCGGGTCGGAGCGGGGGCGTAGTCGTTGCTGACGCTGAACTCGACCTCTTGGCCCCGCTCGATCTGGAAGGGCTCACCGAGGTCGAGCCCGACCAAGACATCACCGCTCGGCAGCAGCCGGCCGGTCACCTGGTAGTCGGCCAAGGCCCAACCCGGGCCGGCCCCTGAGACCGACTCAGTGACGACGCATTGGACCGGTCCGGGACCGGGCGCGAAGTCGACCACCGTCGCGGTCTGACCCGCCGGGGGCCCCCAGGTCAAACTGTCGTTCAAGACGGTCTGGCCCAGCTGGTTGACGCAGTTCACCCCCAGGACGGGCGCGACGACTGGCTGGTAGGAGGTCACCGGCACGTCCTTGACCAGCCGCAGCTGGGCCGGCTGAGCGGTGTAGACATTGTCGACGGTGACGGCCACCTGGTCGCCCTCTAGGACTTCGAAAGAGGCCCAGAAGGGATCGGTCCCGCCGGCCGGCAGCGCTGACTCGAGGCCGTTGACGGAGATTCGGGCGCTGGCCGAGACGTCGACGCCGGCCCCGGCGCCGGTGAAGCCACCCAGGGACGGGGCCTCGGACACAGTGCACTGCAGTTTGGCATAGCCGCTCTGGAAGGCGAAGGAGCCCTGAGCCGCCCCCGCCGCCACCGGCACGCCGGTGGCGAAGGCCGGATGGCCGTCGTCGGGCAGGCAGCTCAAAGCCAGCTGGGCCGGGTTCGGCCGCAATGAGGTGTCAGTCGTGGCCGTCTTGGTGACGGTCAAGGTGGCGGCTTGGAGCCAGGTGTTGGTGAAGGTGCAAGAAGCTGCCGGAGTCGCCTGCGTCAACTCGACCATGAAAGAACCGTCGGGCTGTTCAGTCACTGGGGCGTCGCCGCAGACCACACCTGACAGCTGCCACACCCCGGCCGCCGTCGGCGCCGGCGCGGTTTCGCTGATGAGGTAGCGGTAAACCGCGTCCTGGGAGGTGATGGGCAAGCCGGCCGGCCAGCTCGGGTCGGCCGGACCGGGGACGGCCTTGGGATCGTACTTCTGATCCGGGGTGGTCTGAGCGCGCAGGGTCCAGCTGCGGCCGGTCGGGGCGATCTGGTCGGCCGTCGGGCCGGACCATTGGGCGACGGAGAAGCTGAAATCGGCCTCCCCGCCCGGGTAGGCGTCGTCGGCCAAGGTCGAGTCGTTCAGCACCGTCTGTTTGGCGAGCTGGATCCGGCCGGCTGGCACGAAATCGTTCTCGATGTAGCAGTCGATCTGGTCCTCCCAAACGAAGACTTTGTCGGCTTCGAACACCTGGGTCTGACCCGGTCCGGACACCTTGTCCAACGGGATCTGATTTGTTTCTCCATCTTCCGACTGGACCTGGCAGTAAGCATGGTCGAACGACCATTCGCCGACCGCGGAACTAGGCAAGATCTCGGTCAGACGGACACCGAAGTCTCCCTCCCATGTCTCCGGCCAATCCTCCGGATCGATCACACCGATGGCGGCTTGGCTGCCGTCGGCCACCGCCAAGGCAGGGTCGGAGACGGGCAGCCAAGTCGTGCCCCGGCCGATCTCAGCCGTGACGTCGAAGACGCCGTCGGCCCCTCGGGCCTGCTTCCAGAACCGCCAGGGCGTGGCCGTCGAGGGCTGGGGCCGGACGATGTTCTCGACCGTCACGAGGACGTTGTCGCCCGGGGCCAGATCGAAGGGCTCGCCCAGGGTCAGCGTCTGGTTCACCCTGGTCGAGCCCACGTCGCCGCTCAGGCTGGCCCGGCTGACGACCTCGTAGCCGGGCGCGACCCCGCTCTGGGGCTCGGTCACGACACAGGTCAAGGGATAGTGGGCCTGGAACTGGGCCGTGCCACTGGCCTGGCCGACCGCCACCGGCAAGTCGCCGCCCACGCTGGGGTAGCCTAGAGAACTGACACAATTTAAGTTTAGTTCAGCCGGAGCGGACCGCAGCAGGACGTCGGACACAGTCTGCTTGGTCAGGGCGACCTGGAGGGTCGGCGCGTTGTAGACATTGTCGACTGTGAAGACCACGTCGTCGCCCATGCCCACAGTGAAGGGCTGACCCAACTGGGGCGTCCAAGTCACCGGCTGGCCCTGGTTGGTGGCCGACAGACTGACTTGGGGGGTGACGTAGGGCGGCGCCCCGGTAGCCCGTTCGGTCACCGTGCATTCGATGTCGGAGCCGACCTGGAACGAGTTCGAGCCGGTCGCCGCCGCAGGGTCCACCTCGATGGACTGCGAGAATTCAACCGTCGGCTGCCCGGCCTCGGTGTACGAACAGGTGTAGTCGATGATGGCGGAGCCGGTCCGCAGCGAAGTGTCGTCGGTGGCGTTCTTGACGATGGTCAGCTTCGCCCCCGGCACCCACTGGTTGGTGAACTGACAACCCACCTGGGGCTGGGCCGCCGTCGGCTCGACCGTCACCGCGCCGGCGGCCAGGTCGGTCGCGACCGTCTGGGCGCCGCAGCTGATGTCTTCGACCCGCCACTCACCGGCGCCGGCCGCCTGAACGGTCGGGACCTGCTCGGTGATGACGTATTGGTATCTGGTCTGGTCCGTGCTGACCGGCAGCCCAGCTGGCCAAGCGCCCACCGGCAGGGCCGAGACATCGACGTGGGCGGCCGAGCTGGTCTGGGCCGAGGCGGTCCATTTCTGGCCGGTCGGGGCCAACGGGGAGCCCGCCGCGGTCAGGTCCTGGGCCCACTGGACCACCTGGTAGGTGAACTGGGCGCTGTCGCTGGGGAAGAAGGCGTCGGCCGGGACCAGACCGGTCTCGTCCACCGTCTTGGTCAGGTCGATCCGCCCGGCCGGCGTGAAGACGTTGGCCAATTCGCAGCTGACGCTGTCCGTCGGATCGAGCGACTGGCTCTGCGAGTCGGCCAGCCAACGGTTCGGCTGCTCGGGGTCCGGGCTGACGACGAGCCCGAATTGGCGCGTGGCCCCGCCGCTCAGGGAGGTGACCTGGCAGACCGCCGAGTCCAGTCGCCAGACGCCGCCGGCTTGGCTGGGATCGGGCACGGTCTCGACCAGCCGGACCGGACCGGCCGCGGTCACTGGCTGACCGCTCAACTCGGTCACGACCACGCTGCCGTCGGCCGGCGTCGCCAGCGCCGGGGCCGTGACCGCGGGCTGGCCCGGGAACGCGATCTCGAAATCGAAGCTGGCGGCCGGCCCGGCCGTCCGCTTCGTCACCGCCCGGTTCGGCATCGGGTCGAAGTCGTTGTCAACGGTGATCTCGACCAGGTCGCCCCGTTCGACCGTGAAGGGCTGGTCCAGGACGACCGGATCAGGCCAAGGCTGTCCGTTCTTGGTCAGACTGAGCTGAGCCGAAGGCTGCCAGGCCGGGGCTTGGCCGGCCGTCGACTCGCTGACCTGGCAGACCAAGTCCTGGTCGTAGGGCGGGTCGTCGTAGCTGAAGGTCTGGGTCTGGCTCGACTCGCCGGCCGGCAGGGAGAGGGTTCCGGACAGGACGGTGGCGTCGCCGGCTTGGCAGGTCAGGGCGAGCTGGGCCGGGTCGGGCCGGATGGAGCGGTCAGCCGTGCTGTTCTTGACCAAACTAAGGCTGATCGGCGGCGGCGGGGTGTAGACATTGGTGGCCGTGATGACGATCTCGTCACCCAGATCGATGTCGACGGGCTGACCCAGAGCGGGGGCCGGGACGGGTAGGCCGTGGTTGGTGAGGCTGAGGTCGACCGTCCAACCGACCCCCGGGCTGGCCCCGGCCTGGTCCGCTGACTCTTCCACCCAACAGCTCAGAGGCAAGGTGCTGCCGAATTCGGTGTCGGACCGTTCCAGACCGGCCGCCACCGAGACCGAGTTGCCGAACAGGACCTCGCCCTCGTTGTCTTCCCGGAAGTTGCAGAAATAGTCGAGCCGAGCGGGGCCGTTCCTCAGATCGGTGTCGGCGGTGGCCTGTTTGACGATCGTCACCAGCGCCAAGGGGCGCCAACTGTTGACGAAGGTGCAGCTGACGTCGGGCGCTGCGGTGGTCAACTCGAACTCGACCTGGCCGCTGTTCTGACTGGACGCCACCAGTTCGCCGTCCGAGTCGACGCATTCGACCGCGTCGACCTGCCAGTCGCCGCGGTCGGTCGGCACCGGAGTCGACTCCTCGACGACATAGCGATAGCGCGTCCCGGCCGGGTTGGAGACCGGGAAGCCGTCCGGCCAAGGCAAGACCGTGCCTTCGTGCTGGGCCGCCACGGCGTCGCCGATATCGTCCGGCGTGATTTGGGCGTTCAGACCGTAGGCGGCCAAGACGGCATTGGTGTCATCTGACAAGACCAACTGCTGTAGGACGACGTACTCGAAGTCGGCTCGCAAGGAGCCGTCCTGGGCCGGTTGGAAGGCGTCCGCCACCACCATGCCGTCGGACACGACTTGTTTCTTGATGGTGATGCGGCCGGTCGGGGTGTAGGTGTTGGTGATCAGGCAGTCGGCGTTCTCGGTCGCCGTCAAAGGCCGGGACAACTGAGCTGTGAAATTGCCGACCTGATCACGGCCGATGGTCATGGGCACGGACACCGCCGTGCTGAGATCGGGGTCGGGCCCATCGGTCACAGCGCAACTGCCTTGGGCCAGGGCCCAGGCGTCGGTGTCAGTGGCGGGCACTTGTTCCGTCACTGTGATGAGACCAGCCTTGCTGGCGACCGAACCCGATTCCTCACGGACCAAACTAGACGTGCCGTCGTCGGCCGCGGCCACGTCGTCGACTTCTAGAGGGGACAGGTCGCCGGGGAAGGCGACCAGGAAGTCGAATTCGCCGGACGAACCGATGACCTCTTTCCAGAGCCGCCGGAAAGGATAGTTCTGAGGCGTCGGGCCAGGGGCCTGCCGGGCGTTGGTGTACGTGCAGGTGACGGTCTGGCCGGCCTCGGTCAGAGTCACTTCGGTGGGGTGGAGGCCGTCGGTGCGGTGAGTGTCGGCGCCGTCGTTGACGACTTCGGCCTGGCCGCCGCCGGTGGTGACGCAGACCGGCGATTGGGGGGTGACCCAGTCCGCCGTGCTGGGCAGGGTCTCTTGGAAGTGCCAGGGCGTGCCGACCGCCCGCACGAAGCTCTGGGAGACGATCTGACCGGGTTTGGTGGCGGTCAGGCTGAAGTCGTTGACGCCGTCGCCATTGCCGTCGGCGTAGGAGACGTCGCCGTCGAAGCGGAAGACGCCTTGGCCGATGGTGTCCGGGGCCAAGACCTTCTGCACCACGATGGTGCCGGCCTCGACCTGGTGCCCGATGGCGTAGTAGTAGCAGTAGACGTGGCGCGAGCCGCTGTTGAAGGCCACCTTCTCGACATTGTCGCCGTTGACGGCGTCGTAGGCGCAACGCAGGGCGGCGAAGGAGAGTTCGTCGTAGGCCCCGGTGGTGTCGACCGGGCGGGGGTCGCTGGGCGTGCCGCCCTGGGCCCACAGACTGCCGCGCTGGGCGATCGAAGTCTCGCGGTCCAAGGTCACGGTCACGGCCCCGGGAATGGTGCTATTGCCGACCGTCCGGCCCTGGTTGTCCAGTTCGGGCACGGAGGCGACGGTGGTGACGGTGGCGGTGGCCCCGGAGACGTAGCTCAAGTAATAACTGGCGGTGGTCTTCGACACCATGCCCGAACCGATCGTGAACTGAAGCCCAGGCAAGGGGCTGCAGTGCTCGGAGTTCATGCCGGCGTTCTCCGGCCCCGGCGTGACCGCCGCACCGGACGGATAGGTCGAGTCGGGGCCGAGGTCGCGCAGCGATTCTTGGATGTTGTTGCGAGCCCGGTTGGCCTGGACGTCCGAGTAGTCGTCGCAGACCACGCCGACGAAGGTGACGGACAAAGAGCCAGTCGGCGGCCGCGGGTTGACCTGAGCCGCCTCGGCTGAGGGCAAGACCGCCTGAGGGCCGAGCCCGACCCCGGACAAGGCCAAGCTAAGGACCGCCGCGCCCAAGGCCAGCGACCGCCCGGTCCGACTGGCCCTCGTCGCCGTTCGCCGTCGAAGACTCATTTCGACCCCCTTCAGGTGGCACTAGACCTCTCCCTGCGGCAGACGCGGTTTGACCCCGACGGAGACCAAGGGAGAAGTCTTTTCAGGTCACTGCCGATCCTACAACAGGCACTTCCAATGGCCGTCAAGCGACCTACGGGTTCCGCTGGCCACGGGCCAGTGCCAGACTTGACCCGGCGCCTGAGACGCTCCGCGTCGATCCGGCCCGCCGCCCGTTTCGCTGCCCTTCAGGAGGCTTGACATGAATCCCACCGGAACACCGACCGACGCCGCCGGCCAGCAAGCTTGGATCGAGGTCTGCGCCGGCCAATGGGACCGGTTGGCGAGCGCTTTGACTGCGGTGGACGACTTCTCCGCCCCGACGCCGACCTGTCCGGGCTGGACCATCGACGACTTGGTCTCACACCTAGCTGGCATCGGCCCTTGGATCGAGGCCTCTCTGACGGCCGAGGAACGTCCGGCCTGGCCCACCCGACCGACCCCGGACGACCGGGCCGAATGGATCCGGAACAGCGCGGAGCGGCTGTTGGAGGCTCTGCGGCGACGCCCCTTCGACGCCCCGGCCTGGACCCTCTGGCCGCCCCGGACCACCGCCTTCTGGCCCCGCCGGCTGGCCCACGAACTGGCTATCCATCGTTTCGATCTGGCTCAGGCCGTGGCCGGAGCGGGGGCCGAGGCTGACTGGCAGGCGCCGGACTGGTTGGCCCTGGACGGCCTGGACGAAGCCCTCTTTGGCAACTGGCCGCGCCAGATCGCGCGGGGCAGTTCGACCACCAGCCCCCGGACGGTCCAGCTGGTGGTGGCGGCCGGCGCGGACAGCCCCCGGACGGTCTTGACCGTGCCGGGGACCGATCCGGAGGCCGAGCCCATCGTGATCGAGGGTTCGCCGCGCGAGTTGTACCTGGCCGTCTGGGGCCGGGGACGTGACCTCGGACTGCCGCCCATGACCTCTTAGCAGAATCAAAACGCCGAGATCGCGACCATCGTGCCGAACCTGTTGGGCCTGGGGACTCCCCCGCCCCTCTCGGGCGGGCCGGCCAGCCCGACGCCGCCCCGCCCTCCTAGTCCCAGCCGCCCGACCCGACGCCCCGACCAGGGGTGGCTGTGAGCGGGGCTCAATTGTTCAATTGTCTGTTGGCCTCGACCGTGGCTCTGGCGCTGGGGGCCGGCCTCGACCTGTGGTGGGGTGATCCCAGACGGGGACCGCACCTGGTGGTGGGCCTGGGCCGGCTGATCGGCGCCTTGGACCGGCGCTGGCGGCGCCCCGGCCTGAGCCCGGCCCAAGCTCGGCGGCGGGGCCGCCGTCTGGTCTGGTCGGTCTGCGCCGTGGCCGGGTTGGGCTCGGCGGCCGGGTTGACGCTCTGTTATCTGACCTCGCCCTGGTTGGGCGGCGCCGTCGAGGCCCTGTTGGTCTGGCAGGTGTTGTCTGGCAAGAGTTTGCGGGATCACGCTTTGGCCGTCCAAACCGCTTTGGCGGACGACGATCTGGCTCGAGCCCGGCGGGCGGTCGGCCTGATGGTGGGGCGCGACACCGACCGGCTGGACCCGGCCGGCGTGGCCCGGGCTGGCGTCGAGTCGGTGGCCGAGAGCGCCACCGACGCGGCCGTGGCGCCGTTGTTCTACCTGGCCCTGGGCGGAGCGGCTCTGGCTTGGACGCACAAGGCCGTCAACACCATGGATTCCATGGTCGGCTACCGCGACCAGCGCTACATCGACTTCGGCCGGGCGGCCGCCCGGCTGGACGACGCCGCCGGTTGGCTGCCGGCCCGACTGGCCGCCCGCTTGATGATCTTGGCGGCCGGCTTGATCGGACTGGACCGGCCCCAAGCGGTCCGCGTCTGGCGGCGTGACGCCAACCGGCCGGACTCCCCCAACGCCGGTCAGACCGAAGCGGTCTGCGCCGGGGCCCTGGGCGTCGCCTTGGGCGGCCCGGCTTGGTACGGCGGACGGCTGGACCCCAAACCGGTCTTGGGTCAGGACGACCGGCCCATCCAAGCCAGCGACATCGGCGCCGCCAGCCGACTCAGCCTGACCACGGCCGGACTGGCCGGACTGGCCGGCCTGGCCTGGCGGGCCCTGCTGCTGGGGGCGCTCCGTGTCTGGCTCTGAGCACGGCGGCGACCACTGGTCGGCCGGCCCGATCGAGCTCGACTTCTCGGTCAACCTCAACCCGCTGGGGCTGCCGGCGGCGGTCCGAGCCGCCTTGCTGGACCAGGTCGACCGTTTCTCCGCCTATCCCGACCCTCAGACTCGCGCTCTTCGATCCGCCCTGGCCGACCACCATCGCGTCAGCCCCGAGCGCGTCGTCTGCGGCAATGGGGCGGCTGATCTGATCCATCGTCTGGCCCAGGTCGTCCGCCCGGCCCAGGCCCTGGTGCTGGCCCCGACCTTCTCCGAGTACGAACGGGCCGTCCGCCTGGTCGGCGGGGCCGTGGCCCACCACCGCTTGGAGCCGGACGACTTCACCGTCCGGGCCGACCTGTTGGAAAAAATCCAGCCCGGTTGCCGACTGGTGGTGGTCTGCCAGCCCAACAATCCGACCGGACGGTTGGCCGACCCGGCCCTCTTGGTCGAGCTGGCCCGGCGTTGCCAAGCGGTCGACGCCCTGCTCCTGGTCGACGAGTGTTTTTTGCCCTTCAGTCAGGGGGACTCCCTGCTCGACCGGCTGGACGACTGCCCCAACTTGGTGGTCCTGCGCGCTTTCACCAAGCTCTACGCCATGGCCGGTCTACGCCTGGGCTACCTGGTGACCGCCCAGCGTAGTTTGCTCGAACGACTGCGGGCCTGGACTCCGCCCTGGACCGTCTCGGCCGTGGCCGAGGCGGCTGGTTTGGCCGCCCTCGGCCTGGGGCCGGCTTGGATCGAGGACACCCGCCGCCTGGTGGCCCGCCAACGCCAATCCCTCAGCGCCGGTTTGAGCGCCCTCGGCCTGACCGTCACCGCCAGCCAAGCCAACTACGTCTTAGCCCGGGCCCGCTTCCCCTTGACCGAACGGTTGGCCCACCAAGGCCTGTTGGTGCGCGACTGTTCCAATTTCGTCGGCCTGGACGCCCGCTGGCACCGTTTCGCGGTCCGCCCCGCCCCCGAGCAAGATCGCCTGTTGGCCGTCCTGGCCCAATTGCACCGTCCCTCGGCCGAATGAGCCACGCTTGACCGGCCTGGGACATGGCCTGGTCCAGCGCGGCCGCGGTCGGGCGCCGGGCCCGTTCAGAGCCCGGCCCAACACCGCTCAGACCGGTTCGAAGACGCCGGCCGGGGGCAGCACCGGCAGACCGGGCGGCGGACCTGATTCGATCAAGTCGATCAGGCGGTCGACCTCGGCGTGACGCTCCAGCAGGTCGGCCAAGAGGTCGAGCCGGGCTTGGCGGGCGGCGGCGAAGGACACGCCGGAGGGCGGCCGGCCGGGACGGGCCAGGGCCAGCAACTCGGCCCGCACCTGGTCCGACTCCAGCTCGCCGTGCCGCATGGTGCCGATGACCGCCCCGTTCCGGGCCCCGCCCGGCCAGGGCTCCGCCTGTGGCCCCAGCCGCACCCGGCCGTGATGGATCTCATAGCCCGGCCGATGCAGCCGTAGAACCTTGTCCGGCCCGAACTCGGTCGTCAGATCGAGCAGTCCTAAACCAGCCTGACTACGGCCGGGGGCGCCCTCGACGCCGGTCGGATCATCGATCTGGCGGCCCAACATCTGGCAGCCGCCGCAGATCCCGAGCAAGGGGCGGCCGGCTTCGACGTGGTCCAGAATCGGCTGGACCAGGCCGAGGGCGCGCAGCCACTCCAGATCGGCCAAGGTGGCCCGGGTGCCGGGCAGCACCACCAGGTCGGCGTCGGTCAGGTCGCGAGCCTGGGAGACGAAGCGGACGTCGACGTCGGGCTCCAAGCCGAGAGCGTCCAAGTCGGTGAAATTGGACACCCGGGGCAGTCGCACCACCGCCACCCGCAGCGGGTCCTCCCGCTGGCTGCGGCGGCCGGTCAGATCCAAACCGTCCTCGGAGTCGAGCCAGATCTCGGGCCGCCAGGGCACCACCCCCAGCACCGGCCGGCCGGTCAGCCGGCCGATGGCCTGGTTGGCTGGTTCGAGCAAGCTGAGATCGCCCCGGAACTGGTTGACCAAGAAGCCCGCCAGCAACCGTTGGTCGGCCGGTTCGAGCAGAGCGACGGTGCCGAAGAGGGAGGCGTAGAGCCCGCCCCGGTCGATGTCGCCCACCACCAGGACCGGCAGGTCGAAGCGACGAGCCAGCCCCAGGTTGACGAAGTCGCCCTGACGCAGGTTGATCTCAGTCGGACTGCCCGCCCCCTCGGCGATGACGACGTCGTGCCGTTGAGCCAGGTCGGCGAAGGCGTCGAAGGCGATCTGGGCCAGCTCTTCCCGCCCGCCCAAGAAGTCACGCGCGCCGATCGTGCCGGCCGGACGCCCCATCACCACCAGGTGGCTGGTCGAGTCGCCCCCCGGCTTGAGCAGGACCGGGTTCATCGCCACCTCCGGCTCGGCCCCGGCGGCCAAGGCCTGGATCCACTGGGCCCGCCCGATCTCGCCGGCCCGCCCGGCCTGGTCCAACACCACCATCGAGTTGTTGGACATGTTCTGGGCTTTGAAGGGCGCCACCTTGACCCCGCGCCGGTCCAGCAGACGGCACAACCCGGTCGTGATGACAGACTTCCCGGCGTCCGAGCAGGTGCCGGCCACCAGCAATCCGCTCATAGCGTCACCACCTCTTGCCACTGGGACAGCATACGTTCCATCCAGGCGTAGACGTCCATCTCATAGACCTGGCTCAAGCGCTGGCGCGACAACGTGTCCGAGACCGGCCCGGACCCGACCGAACGGCCCCGGTCCAGCAGGAGGGCCGAGCTGCCGTAGGCGCGGGCCAGGCTGAGGTCGTGCACGACCGACAGGACGGCCCGGCCCGGCTCCTTCAGCCACTGGCTGATGAGGTCGAAGACCTGCTCTTGGTAGGCCAGGTCGAGGTGGTTGGTGGGCTCGTCCAGGATCAGGGCCTGAGGGTCCTGGGCGAACAGCTGGGCCAAGAAGGTGCGTTGCAGCTCGCCGCCGGACAGCGTCAGGACGGACTGGCGCCAGATCGGCTCCAATCCGGTCATGGCGACGGCCCGTTCGATGGCGGCCTCGTCCTGCGACGTGCTGCCGGCGAAGACGCCCCGACGGTGGCAGTAGCGCCCCAGCCGCACCACCTCCTCGACCGTGAAGGCGTAACCGACGTTGTGGCGCTGGGCCAGCACGCCCATGACCCGGGCCAGGGCGGACGGCTTGTACGAGGTCAGGCTCCGGCCCAGCACGCTGACCCGGCCGCGGTGGGGGGCGCCGCCGGAGATGGCCGACACGATGGTCGATTTGCCGGCCCCGTTGGGCCCCACCACCATCAGCCATTCGCCGGCGGACAGGGAGAAACTGACCCGGTCGACGATGGTCAGATCGCCGTAGCTGACGGTCAGGTCCCGCACGGACAGCAGTTCGCTCATCAAACCCCCTTGCGGGCGCGCCAGAAAATGGTCAAGAAGAAGATGGCCCCGATGAAGCTGGTGACCACGCCGATGGGCAGTTCGCGGGGCGACAAGACGGTGCGCGCCACCAAGTCGGCCAGCATCAAGAAAGCGGCCCCGCCGAACAGACTGGCTGGCAGCAGCCGGCGATGGTTGGGCCCGACCAGCAGACGGACCATGTGCGGCGTGACCAAACCGACGAAGGCGATGCTGCCGCCGACCGCCACGCAGACCCCGATCAGGGCCGACACCGACACCAGCACCACGACCTTGATCCGACGCACGTCGATGCCGACCTGGCGGGCGTTGTCCTCGCCCACGGCGAAGGCGTTCAGTTCCCGGCCGCAGGCCACGATGGCGGTGGCCCCGACCGCCAAGACCCCGGCCAAGGCCAGGGCCTGGTTGAGATTCGCCCCCGCCAGCGAGCCCATCAACCAGAAGGTGATGGAGTGAATCTTGTCGTCGGAGAAGGTGATGAGCAAAGACACGATGGACGACACGAACATCGAGAAGATGACCCCGAGCAAGATGATCGTGTTGGTCGACAGGGAATTGTCCAAGCGGTAGGCCAGACCCATGATGATGACCAGGGACAAGAAGGCGAAGACCATGGCCATGACCATGACCGAGCCGAAGGGCAGACCGGGCAGGGTCAGGCCGAAGGCGATGGCCACGACCGCGCCCAGGGCCGCCCCGCCCGACACCCCCAAGGTCGAGCCGTCGGCCAAGGGGTTCTTCAACAAGCCCTGCATGGCGGCGCCGCCGACCGACAGGCCGGCCCCGATCAAGGCGGCGCAGATGACCCGGGGCAAGCGCGTCGAGACGATGATGGAGGCGATCATGCGGTCCGGTTGCGGTTGCCCGGTGGCGGCCCGCCAGAGCGCCTCGACGGTTTGTCCCAGCGGCACCGAGACACTGCCCAGGGACACCGCCACGACCATCACGACCAGGGCCAGCGCGGGGAAGACCAGTTGACCGGCCCAGCGGGCCAGGCCTCGTTCCCCGCGCCGCTGGCGGGCGTGGGCCATCGCTCAGGCGCCGTAGACGAAGTCGTACAGCAGTTGGGCGCCGGCGGCCAGCCGGGGACCGGGGCGTGACAGTTCGTCTTGTTGCAGGTTGAGGATGGCGTCATCAGCCACCGCCGGCACCTGCTCCCAACCCTGCCGTGACAGGATCGACTCGATCGGCGTGGGGCCCTCGCCGAAGTACATCGCCACGGTCAGAATGTAATCCGGCTGACGCTCCAGGACCTGCTCCTGGGAGACCTCGGCCCAGCCCTCCAGGTCGCCGAAGATGTTGTCCAGCTGCAGGAGTTGGCCGACCTCGTCCATGAAGGTGCCGCGCCCAGCCGCCCACAGGCCGTACTCCAGGGGCGAGATCTCGTAGTAGATGGTCGGCTTGGGCTGGCTGGCGCGGGCGCTGGCCTGGGCCGACAGGTCGGCGAAAGTGGTCCTCATCTGGTCCACCACGGCCTGGGCCTGGCTCGGCCGGCCGGTGGCCTGGCCCAGCAGCTCGATGGCTTGATAGGTCGAGGCGATGTCGTCGGCGTCGGTCGCCAACACCGCGATGCCGGCCTGGCGCAGCTGATCGCTCTGCTCCTGGGACTGGGCCATCGTGCCCATCACCACCAGGTCGGGGTCGAGGGCGATGATCTGCTCGATATTGGTGTCGTTGCCGGATTGGACGGCCGGCACCTGCAGCACTTCGGCCGGGTAGTCGCAGAACTCGCCCCGGCCGACCACTGTGTCTCCGGCGCCGATGGCGTACAGGATCTCGACGTCGGAGGCGGTCAGGGAGACCACCTTCTGAGCCGGACCGGACAGAGTCACGGTCTGTCCCATCATGTCGGTCAAGGTGATGCCGGCCGAGTCACTCGGCGCGGTGGTCGGATCTTTCGAACTGTCGCCGCAGCCGGCCAAGGCGGTGGTGGCGAATAGGACCAGGGCCAGCCAGGCGCCCAAACGCTGTCTCATGTGTGCTCCATTCTTCGGCCGGGCTGGGCGATAAAAAAATGCGGTCCACCGCAGCAGACCGCATTTCCTGAACTGATCGCCGTCCCGCCCGGCGCTCATACTCGTGAGGTGGTGGCAGGACAGATGCGCGTCGGTCTTCTGGCTCTCAGATCCCCGCGACCGACTCGTCCTTCCCAGTGCTCTCGCACCAGTGGCACGGCGTCTCTTCGACGCGAGTCGGGGCTCCCTGATCACAGCGGCGGTACCGCACAGGTCTCACACCTGTTTCCCTCGTCCGTCGGCCCGCCCCAGGGCCGGCCTCCGGATCACGCACACCTAAATTGAGTTGTGGGCCCAATCTAGACTCGCCCCCCGGCTCTGTCAAAGGTCGGCTCCGACCGCACGCCGCTGTCCGCCCGGTGGTCGAAGCGGTCTCCCCGAGGGGCCGTCGGTGCTGTAGCCTGAAGCGTTCGATCCTGACCAAGGCCTGGGCTGATCGGTCGAGGCCGGAGAGGTGACTCAACCATGGGACTCATCAAAGCTGCGATCGGGGCTGTCGGCGGCGTCTTGGCCGACTCCTGGCGTGATTATTTCTACTGTGATTCGCTCGACCCCGCCGTCCTGATGGCCAAGGGCCACAAGCGGACCGACCGCGGTTCGAATAAGAAGAGCTCGGACAACGTCATCTCCAACGGCTCGATCATCAACGTCAACCAGGGCCAGTGCGCCATCATCGTCGACAAAGGCCTGGTCACAGAGTTGTGCGCCGAGCCGGGCGAGTTCCTGTGGGAGGCCTCGACCGAGCCCAGCCTGTTCTACGGTCCCCTGTCCCAGACCATCCCCGCCACCTTCGAGCGGCTGGGCCGGCGCATCGCCTTCGGCGGCGGCGCCGGAACCGACCAGCGGGTCTATTACTTCAACACCAAGGAGATCCTGGGCAATAAGTACGGCACCGCCAACCCGGTCCCCTTCCGGGTGGTCGACCGCAACATCGGTCTCGACGTCGACATCGCCATCCGGGTCAATGGCGAGTACTCGTACCGCATCGAGGACCCGATTCTGTTCTACGCCAACGTGGCCGGCAATGTGACCGAAGAGTTCCGTCGCGAGCAGATCGACTCCCAGCTCAAGGCGGAGCTGTTGACCGCGCTGCAGCCGGCCCTGGCCCAGATCTCGGAGATCGGCGTCCGCTATTCGGCCCTGCCCGGCCACACCACCGAGCTGGCCCAGATCTTGAACGACGTCCTGTCCCAGAAGTGGCGCGACAGTCGAGGCCTGCGAGTGGCCTCCTTCGCCGTCAACTCGGCCACCGCCTCGCCCGAGGACGAGGACATGATCAAGCGCTTGCAGGCCTCGGCCGTGATGCGCGACCCGACCCTGGCGGCCGCCAACATCGTGGCCGCCCAGGCCGACGCCATGCGCACGGCGGCCGCCAACGAGGCCGGGGCCATGACCGGCTTCATGGGCTTCGGCCTGGCTCAGCAAGCCGGCGGCGTCAACCCGCAGGACCTCTTCGCCTTGGGCCAGCAGCAGGCCGCCGCCCCGCCGGCGGCCCCGCCGGCCGCCGGAGCCGGGGCCCCGGCCGCCACCGGTCTGGTCTATCGCTGCGACAAATGCGGCTGGCAGCCGACCGAGGCCGGCCCCCTGCCTAACTTCTGTCCCAGCTGCGGCGACCCCTTCAACGCCGCCGACGTGGCCCTGGGCTGAGCCCTCAGCCGACGCCGATGACCACCAGCGTCCTGGAGTACAAGTGCCCGGCCTGCGGCGGCTTGGTCGCCTTCGACCCCGCCTCGGGCCAGCTCAAGTGCGCCTCCTGCGGGACCGCCTACGAGCCGGACAGTTTCGCCCAGCAGGCCGCCCGGGCGGCCCAGCCGACCAGGCCCGGCGACCCGGACCAGCCGACCGGGCTGACCGATCAGATCAGCGCCGGCCAGCAGTGGAGCGCCGCGGAGCTAGCCCAGATGCGGGAGTACGTCTGCCCCTCCTGCGGCGGCCAGATCCTGGCCGATCCGACCACGGCCGCCACCCACTGCCCCTACTGCGACAGCCCCACCATCTTGGCGCCGCAGATCGAAGGTCAATTGCGGCCCGACCTGGTGGCGCCGTTCAAGGTGCCCAAGGAGCGCGTGGTGGAGGCCTTGGTCGAACATGTCAAGAGCAAGCGGCTGGCTCCCAAACTGTTCCGCGACCAGGCTCGGATCGAGTCGGTGCGGGGGGTCTACGTGCCGTTCTGGCTGTACGACTTCTCGGTCCAGGCCGACTACCAGTACGACGCCACCCGCGTCACCCACTGGAGCGATGCGCATTACGACTACACCAAGACCGACTACTACCGCTTGCGGCGGGCCGGGCAGATCGCCTTCAGCTGCGTCCCGGTCGACGGGGCCTCCAACCTGGACGACACCTACATGGAGGCGATCGAACCCTTCGACCACAGCCAGGCGGTCCCCTTCGAACCGACCTACCTGTTGGGCTACCTGGCTCAGAAGTACGACGTCGACGTGGCCCAGACCCATCCGCGGGCGGTGGCCCGGGTGACGGCCTCGACCGAGGCCGCCCTGGCGAGCACCGTGAATGGCTATAGCAGTTGTTCTAGGACGGCCGGCCAGATGGGCTTCCCGCAGCAGCAGGTGCGTTACGCCTTGATGCCGGTCTGGATGCTGAGCACGGTCTACCGGGGCAAGCCTTACGTCTTCGCCATGAACGGCCAAAGCGGCCGCTTCATCGGCGTCCTGCCCATCTCCTGGGGCCGTTTCTGGGCTTGGTTCGCCGGGCTCTTCATCGGTTTGGGAGCGGGTCTGACCGGCCTCGTCCTGGCCCTCGGACAGGTGGTCCAGCTATGAGGCCGAACCGCTCGGACAGCCGACCCCGGGCCGACCGGGCCGACCCGGCCGCCGGCCGAGCCCCGGGCCGGGGCTGGACTCGGACCGGCTGGCGCTGGCTGCTCGGGCTGGGCCTGGCTCTGGTCGCCCTGACCATCGGACTGTCGCCGCGACCGGCTTGGGCCAGCGGTCCGGCGGTGTTGGACGAGGCCGGACTGTTGAGCCCGACGGCGCTGGCCGACTTGACCCAACAAGCCCAGCGTCTGCGTGACAGCCACGGCCTCGACGTGGTCATACGCACCGTCGTCTCTCTGGGCGGCCTGGACGTGGCCGCCGCCAACGACCTCTTCTATCAGGAACAGGGCTACGGTCCCGACGGCGTCGCGCTGCTGGTGTCCAGCCAGGACCGCTGGTGGGACATCGGCCTGCACGGCTCGGGCTACCAGCTCTTCCCGGACGACGTGCGCGAGCGGATCGGCCAAGGCATCGTGCCGGCGCTGCGGGCGGGCGACTACGAGGAGGCCTTCCGCCTCTTTCTGAGACAGGTCGAGGACCAACTCCTGCGCCCCCAGGCCAGCGGGTCCAGTGGATCCGGCGGCTCCAGTGGGTCCGGCGGGTCCGGTGGATCAGGCCCGAGCGCCTCGTTCGACCCGCTCACGGTCGCGCTGGTCTGCGCGGCGGCGGCTTTGATCATCGCTTTGATCGTCACCCTACGTTGGAAAGCCGCCCTTAAGACGGCCCGGCCCCGGCCCCACGCCGACGACTACACCGTGCCGGGCAGTTTCCAGTTGGCCATCAGCCAGGACCAGTACCTGCGCTCCCACACCAGCCAAGTGCGCCGGCCGGAGCCGTCACACTCCTCGTCCTCGTCCGGAGGCGGTTCCAGCTTCCACTCCAGTTCCGGGCACACCTCGGGCCGTTTCTGACGGCGCCACGACCGCTGGGGCGGTCTCGGCCCGACCGGGCTGGGTCCGAGGCCCGCGACCGGCTCCGGCTCAGCCGGGGAAGGGGATGTGGTCCAAGCTGAGCAGTGGCACGCCGTTGAACTCGCTCCGTTCGACCCCTTCGGTCAGGACGCAGGCGATCACCACGATCTCGAAGCCGACCCGCCGGGCCAGGTCGCAGAAGGCGCCCATGGTGCCACCGGTCGAGACCACGTCGTCCACCACGCAGACCCGCCGGCCGCGCAGCATCTCGTAACGATCCTTGCCGAGGTAGAACTTCTGCGGGGCGGCCGTCGTGATGGAGACGACGCTGAGCTCGATCGGATAGGTCATGTAGACCTTCAACGACTTGCGGGCCACGATGTATTGCCGTTGGTCCAGCCGCTCGGCCAAGGACTGGGTCAAGGCGATGGCCTTGGCCTCGGCTGTCAGCATGATGTCGAAATCGACCGCGCTGGCCACCAGCCGGGCGGCCAGCAGGTCGGCCGCGGCGGCGTTCCAGGCCGTCCGTCCCATCAGGTCGAAGGCGTAGATGCGCTGGCCGTTCGGCATCGTGATGAGGGGCAATTCGGCCACCTCGGGGCCCAGGCGGACCGTCCAACTAGCGGGCCATGACGGGGCCATCTTCGCCTCCTCGGAGCAGAACCTGCCACAGCGTACCAACTCTCGCGCCGGCCAGCCGCGGGCCCCACCGGCGGCCAGGGCGGGTCGAGCGGACGGTTGGGAGCTAGCACCGGCCGGGTGTAAGACTAGGCCCATGGCTCAAGACCCACGCCGCCCCTCGTCGGGGCCGACTCATCTGATCCGGTCGATCGTCCACGCCGTGCCGAAGATCCACCCGGCCGGACGCGGGCCGATCCTGGCCGGGCTGACAGTCGCCTTGTTCGGTCTGCGCTGGCGGCCGCTGCGTTGGGCCGGCCTGGCCTGGGCCGGCGCCATGGCGGCCTTCTTCCGCCAACCGGAGCGGGTCACGCCGAGCCAGTCGGGCCTGGTCCTGGCCCCGGCCGACGGCGAGGTCTGCCTGGTCGACCGGGCCGTGCCCCCGGCCGAACTGGAACTGGGCTCAGAGCCGCTGCCCCATGTCAGCGTCTTCCTGTCGATCTTGGACGTCCACGTCCAACGGGCCCCGCTGACCGGCTCGGTGACCCGGCTGGAGCACCGGCCCGGCCGCTTCCTGGCGGCCGACCTGCCCGAGGCCAGCCAAGACAATGAACGCAACTCGATGGTCTTGACCGACCCGGCCGGCCGAGCCGTCGGCGTGGTCCAGATCGCCGGCCTGGTGGCCCGCCGTATCGTCTGCCAGGCCGAGGTGGGCGACATTCTGCGGGCCGGCCAGGTCTACGGGCTGATCCGCTTCGGCTCCCGGGTCGACCTCTATCTGCCGCTCGGCTCCAGCCTGGCCGTCCTGGTCGGCCAGCGGGCCGTCGGCGGCGAGACCGTCATCGGGCGTCTGCCGTGACCGGGGCCGGCGCCAAGGCGGCCGCCCCACCAGACCGCCCCCGTTCCAAGGCGGTCTCCCAGCTGCCCAACCTGGTCACCCTGATGGCTTTGGCCTGCGGACTGACCGCCGTCCGCTTCGCTTTCACCGACAACATCAAGGCGGTCTTGGCCTTCATGGCGGCGGCCGCCCTGTTGGACGGCCTGGACGGCCGCTTGGCCCGGGCCTTGGACGCCCAGAGCGCCATGGGGGCGGAGTTGGACTCGCTCTGCGACGCCATCGGCTTCGGCGTCGCGCCGGCCTTCATCACCTACGCCTTGGCCCTGTCGACCGACCCGGTCGAACGAATCGCCTTGGTCGAGTCCGACCCCCGCCTGGCCACCCTGGCCTGGGTCGCGCCCCTGATCTACGTCGGCGCCATTGTTCTGCGCTTGGCCCGTTTCAACACCCTCATGAACGGCCCCGACCAAGCCCACTACACCAAAGAGTTCTTCGTCGGCGTGCCGGCTCCGGCGGCGGCCTGGCTGGCCTTGGCCCCGGTGGTCGGCCTGCAGGCCTTCGGCGAGGGCTGGTGGTCGTCGCCCCTGGTCTGTTCGCTCTGGCTGATCGCGGTCGGCTGCCTGGCCTTCTCCCGCCTGCCCACCTTCACCTTCAAGACCGTCCATCTGACCCAGCGCCAGGTGCCCGCCCTGCTCTTCGGCGCCGTCATCGCGATGGCCGGGTTGTTCACCTTCCCCTATCTGGCCATCTTCGCCTTCATGGTGGTCTACCTGGCCCACATCCCCTTCGCTTGCCGCAGCCACTATTGGGTGGTGCGCAACCCGGAGGCTTGGCCGGCCGACGCCAAGGCCCGCCGTCAGATGCGCCGGGAGCGGCGCCAGCACCGGCGCCAGGCTCAGCACCGCCGCCGTCTGAGCGAACGGGTGCGCCAGCCCTTCGTCCCCCGCGGGACCGACCGGCCGGCGCGGCGGCGGCCGCGGCCTTGAACCGGCTCTGAGCCGGATCCGGCCTTGGGTCAGACCGACTGGCCGCCTTTAGCCAGCAGAGCGGCGGCCAGTTTGACCCCGGCCTCGTCCACCATCTCGTCGTCCACCACGATGGCGCCGACCGCCCCGCCGGCCCGGCTGGTGGCCTCGGCGTAAGCGGCCAGAATGCGGCGGGCCCGTTCCAGGACCGCCGCCGGCGGCGTGAAGACGGCCTGTCCGGCCGCCACCTGATCGGGATGCAGCACCCACTTGCCGTCGTAGCCGAGGGCGGCCGACCGACCGGCCGAGGCCAGGAAGCCGGCCCGGTCGCGGATGCCGACGAAGGGGCCGTCGATGGCCTGTAGGCCGTGGGCGCGGGCCGCCAGCAGGATCTCCATCAAGACGTGGTGGAAGGCATCGCCCGGGTAGCCGTCCGGCAGCGCCCCAACGTTGAGCGAGGCCATGCCGAGGGAGGCCATGTAGTCGCCCGGCCCGAAGACCAGGGACTCCAGGCGGGGGGAGCTGGCGGCGATGCGGCGGACCGCCAACAGCCCGGCGGCGGATTCGATCTGGGCCTCCAAGCCGATCCGGCCCACCGGCAGGCCGTGATTGGCCTCGATCTGGCTCAGCAGCAGGTCGAGGGCCTTGATCTGATCGGGCGAGCTGACCTTGGGCAGGACCACGGCGTCGATGGCGGCGCCGGCCTGGCCCACCACTTCGACCAGGTCGAGGTAGGTCCAAGGGGTGGTCCAGTCGTTCACCCGCACCGTCACCAAGCCGGCCCGCCAGCCTTCGCCCGCGGTCAAAGCCTGGACCACCCGCCGGCGGGCCTCGGCCTTGGCCGCCGGGGCGACGGCGTCCTCCAGATCGAGGAAGACGGCGTCGACCGGCTGAGTGCGGGATTTAGCGATGAAGCGGTCGGAGGAACCGGGGACGGCCAGCACGGTGCGGCGCGGTTTGACTGAACGCATAGCGGAACTCTACGGGTAGGGTGTCGTCGTGAGCCAAGCCACCAGCGTCTTCATCGGCCGCCTGCGCGGCTTGTCCGTGGTGGACAGCTCCGGCGACTCGCTCGGCGTCGTGCGCGACGTGGTGGCCCAGATCCGCAACTCCACCCGTCCGCCCCGGGTCAAGGGCATCGTGATGGAGCTGTTCGCCCGCCGCCGGGTCTACGTTCCGATCGAACGGGTCTACGCCATCGACGCCATCCAGCTGGTCGTCTCCGGGGTGGTCAACGCCCGTCGCTTCCGTCGCCGGGAAGGCGAGACCCTGGTCATCGAGGACCTGATCGACCGCCGTGTGATCCGCCGCGGCGACACCGTGCCCTCCCTCATCTACGACGTCTCGATGGCCTCGGGCCGGGCCGGCGAATGGGAGATCAACCAGGCCGCTCTCAGCCCCCTGGCCAAGGCCAGGCCCTTCTCCAGCCGCAACTTCACCATCGTGCGCTGGAACGAGGTGCTCGAGCTCAGCCCGGACAGCCGCGACTCGCTCGACTCGGCCCTGGCCGAGTTGCTCGACCTGCGCCCGGCCGACCTGGCCCGCCAGCTGCACGACATGGAGGCCGGCCGCCGTCTGGAAGTGGCCCAAGCGCTAGACGACGACCGTCTGGCCGAGGCCATCGAGGAGTTGCCGGAGGACGAGCAGATCGCCCTCATCAGCTTGTTGGCCCCCGAGCGTGCGGCCGACGTCCTGGAGCAGATGGACCCAGACGACGCGGCCGACCTGGTGGGCGACCTGCCGGACGAGCAGGCCGAGGAGTTGCTCACCCACATGCGCCCGGAGGACGCCCAGGACGTGCGCGACCTGCTGCTCTACGGCGAGCACACGGCCGGCGGCATGATGACGCCGGAGCCGGTCATCCTGCCGCCCGACGCCACCGCCGCCGACGCCTTGGCCCTGGTCCGGGACGAGGACCTGCCCCCGGCCCTGGCCGCCATGGTCTTCGTCTGCCGGCCGCCGCTGGACTCCCCCACCGGCAAATTCTTAGGCGCGGTCCACCTCCAACGTCTGCTGCGGGAGCCGCCCTCCAGCCTGGTCTCCGGCATGATCGACCTCGACCTCAAACCGTTGACGGCCCAGGACGACCTGGCCGCCGTCAGCCGTTACTTCGCCACCTACGACATGGTGGCCGCGCCCGTCATCGACGCCAACGGCCGTCTGCTCGGCGCCGTCACGGTGGACGACGTGCTCGACCACATGCTGCCGGAGGACTGGCGCGGCATCCAGCTCGACCAACCCTCGGAGCGCTGAGCCATGGCCCGCCCCCGCAAGCGCGTCGACGACCGCCTGGACAGCCCGGGCCGGCCCCGCATGAGCTGGCTGCCCCGGCCCAAGGCCGACCCCGACCGTTTCGGTCGTTTCGCCGAGGGCTTCGCCCGTTCCATGGGCACGGCCAACTTCATCTTCTGGATGTCCATCTTCGTGGTGGCCTGGATCGCCCTCAACGTCATCGGCCTGTGGGGGCTGAAGTGGGATCCGTACCCCTTCATCCTGCTCAACCTCTTCTTCTCCACCCAGGCCTCCTACGCCTCCCCCCTCATCCTGCTGGCCACCAACCGGCAGGAGGCGCGCGACCGCATCGCCATGGAGGCCGATCGCAAACAGACCGCCCAATCCCGCGCCGACATGGATTTCTTGGCCCGGGAGATCGCCTCCCTGCGTTCCCGCATGGGCGAGCTGGCCACCCGCGACTTCATCCGTTCGGAGCTGCGCGGCGAGCTGCGCGCCCTGTTGGAGGAATTAGACCTCCGGTCGGACCAGGATGCCGGTATGGTGGTGGACCGTGACCCAGAGCGCTGAACATCGATTGGCCGGCCCGGTCCGGGCCCAGTTGCACCGAGTCGAAGACCCCGAGTTGAGACGTCCCATCACCGATCTCGGCATGGTCGACGACGTCACCATCGACGACCAGGACCGTGTCAAGGTCCGCTTGCTCCTGACCACCGGCGGCTGTCCCCTGCGCGACCGCCTGACCGAGGACGTGCGCCAGGTGGTCCTGGCCGTGCCCGGAGTCGAGGCGGTCGAGGTCGAGGTCGGCGTCATGTCCCCGGAGCAGCTCCAAGCCCTGCGCCAGTCGCTGACGGCCGGGGCCGACCAACGTGACATCCCCTTCACCCGACCGGACAATCTGACCCGGGTGATCGCCGTCGCCTCCGGCAAGGGGGGCGTGGGCAAGAGTTCGATCACGGCCAATCTGGCCTGCGCCCTGGCCGGTCTGGGGCTGAAGGTCGGCTTGATCGACGCCGACGTCTACGGGCACTCCATCCCCGATCTGATGGGGATCGAGCCGGGCCTCGGCCCGACCCAGGTCGAAGGCTTGGACATGATCCTGCCCGTCACCGTGGCCGGCGTCGACGTCATCTCGATCGGCCTGATGAAGCCGGAGCGGGACCAGGTGGTGGCCTGGCGCGGCCCGGTGGTGGACCGTTCCATCGCCCAGTTCCTGACCGACGTCTACTGGGGCGACCTCGACTTCCTGCTGATCGACCTGCCGCCCGGCACCGGCGACGTCGCCATCGGCCTGGGCCAGAAACTGCCCAACGCCGAGGTCTTGGTCGTGACCACGCCGCAGGCGGCCGCCACCGAAGTGGCGGAACGGGCCGGCACCATGGCCGGCATCTTACGTCAGCGCGTCATCGGCGTGATCGAGAACATGAGCCACCTGGAGCTGACCTGCCCCCACTGCGGGCGCAGCCACCGGGTCGAGCTGTTCGGCTCCGGCGGCGGCCAGCAGGTGTCCGAGCACCTGACCCGCCGGCTGGGCTACGACGTGCCCCTAGTGGCCCAGATCCCCTTGCAGGAGGTCTGGCGGACCGCCTCCGACCAAGGCACTCCCCTGGTCGGCTCGGACCCCGAGCAACCGGCCGCCGCCGCCCTGATCTCGCTGGCCCAGCTGTTGGCCGGCCAACGGCGCGGCTTGGCTGGCTTCAAGCTCGGCCTGTCTCCGGTCGGCTGACCGGTCCCGCCCGGCCGGGCTCCGACCCGGTGGGGAGAGTCGGTCGGCGCCCCTGGCGCCGCCCCTGAGCGGACCCGGAGGCGATCGGGCCGCCTCCTCCGACCGCAGGATGAGGCCAAAACCGTGCCCGCGGTGGATTCGGGCCGAGCCGGGCCCGACCTAGCCTTTGAGGCATGACCACTTGCGCCGACCCCGCCACCGAGCCAGCCATCCGCACCGTCGCCTTGTCCAAGACCTACGGCCAGGGCGACGCCGCCGTGGCCGCCCTGCGCGGCGTCGACGTCGCCTTCCCGGCCGGGCGCTTCAGCGCCATCATGGGACCGTCGGGGTCGGGCAAGTCGACCCTGATGCACCTGCTGGCTGGCTTGGACCAGCCCAGCTCCGGGCAGGTCTTCCTGGGCCAGCGCCTGATCACCGACCTGAAGGACGATGACCTCACCCGCTTGCGGCGCGACCAGATCGGCTTCGTCTTCCAGAGCTACAACCTGTTGCCCATGTTCACGGCCCGGCAGAACATTGTCCTCCCCCTCCAACTGGCCGGCCGCCGGGCCGACCCGGCCTTATTCGACGACTTGGTCGCCAGCTTGGGTTTGGACCGACGCTTGAACCACCGGCCGTCCCAACTGTCCGGCGGCCAACAGCAGCGGGTGGCCATCGCCCGGGCCCTCATCACCCGCCCTGCCGTCGTCTTCGCCGACGAGCCGACCGGCAATTTGGACCGCCGGAGTTCGGCCGAAGTCTTGGATCTGCTGCGTTCGACGGCCGGCCAATTGGGGCAGACCGTGGTCATGGTGACGCACGATCCTGCCGCCGCCGCCTGGGCCGACCAAGTCGTATTGTTAGCGGACGGTCAGATCGCCGGTCGCTTGGACCAGCCCGACTCCGCCACCGTGCTGGCCGCCCTGGACCGACTGGGTCGGAACTGACATGCTGCGCTACACCCTGGCCACGATGGCCCGCTCGCGCTCGCGGCTGGCCGCCGCCGGCGTCGCCATCGTCATCGCCACCGCCTTCATCACCGTCGCCCTGCTGGGCAACGACGTCGTCTCCCGCACCGTGATCAACTCCCTGTCGGTCCAATACGCCCAGGCCGACCTGGTGGTGCTGCGGATGAATCAGTCGGCCTCCTGGACCGAGGAGTTGCCGCTGGCGGCCGAGCCGGCCGCCCAGAGGCCCGGCGTGGCCGTCAGTCTGGCCCCCTACCGCCTCTGGTTGGACTTGACCGGTCCCGACCGTCAGGAATCGGTCCTGGCCGCCGCCTGGGCCCCGGACCCGGCCCTGACCGCCGTCCGCTTGGTGGCCGGCCAGCCCCCGCGATCCGACCGCCAGATCGTCTTGGCCCAGGCGGCGGCCGACCGACTGGGCCTGAGCTTGGGCGACGCGGTCGAGGTCTGCCACCAGATCACTCCCCCGCTGGCGACCGAGCCAGAGGGCCGCCGGGTCTGCGCGGACTTCCAGGTCAGCGGCTTGAGCTCGGACGACCGCAGCCTGACCATGCCAGTGTCGGCCCACCTGTCCGCCGCCACCGGCGCCGACCTGGCCCAGGACATGGGCGTGGAGGGCGCCCCTTGGATCAGCCTCAAACTGACCGCCGGAGCCGACCGGGCGACGGTGGCGGCCGCCGTCGAGTCAGCCGTGGCGGCGGCCGTGGCCCAAGCGGTCCCATCCGACCCCGGCTCGATCTTCGTCCTGACGCCGACTGAGGCCGCCGCCCAGACCTTGGACCGCGGCTTGGGCGACCGACGGATCCTGACCGGCCTGGCCCTGGCCTTCGCCGCCGTCGCCCTGTTGGTGGCGGCCCTGGTCATCGCCAACACCTTCCAAGTCCTGATCGCCCAACGCACCCGCCAACTGGCCCTGTTGCGCTGCGTCGGCGCCGACGCCAGCCAACTGGCCCGATCGGTCCTGCTCGAAGCCGGTCTGACCGGCCTGGTCAGCTCCGCCGTCGGCGTCGGCCTGGGCTGCGCCCTGGGCCAGACCGCCCGCGCCCTGGCCCCCCGCTTCGGCCTGTCGGCCGATCTGCCGGCCCGGATCGCCTTGGCTCCCGCCACCTGGGCCATCCCGCTGCTGGCCGGGCTGGCGGTGACGCTGGCCGCCGGTCTGGCCCCGGCCCGACTGGCCACCCGGGTGCCACCGGTGGCCGCCCTTCGCCCGTTGGCGCCGCCAAAACTGACCGCCGCCTCCGGCAAGATTCGCCTCGGACTGTCCGCCAGCTTCGCTGGGGTCGGCCTGGCCATGCTGATTGGCGGTCTGCTCATCAACAATTCGGTTGATTTTGATAACGCCGGGTCCGAAACCGCGCTCTTGGCGGGCTCGTTCCTGGGCGTGGTTGGC
>JAIRYW010000013.1 GCA_031267645.1 Propionibacteriaceae bacterium | reverse complement strand
GGCCAGTCGGCCGACGGCGTCATCTTGCGTCTGTCTCCCTTCGGACGGGACATCATCGAACAGCTGCCCAAGCTCCAGATCGTGGCCCGCCACGGCGTCGGCTACGACAATGTCGATGTGTCTGCCGCCACGGAGCGAGGCGTCTGGGTGACGAACACCCCGCTGGCCAACGCCAAGTCGGTGGCCGAGACCGCGCTGACGCTGCTGCTGGCTCTGGCCAAGCGGGTGGTCGACAACGCTGATCACATGCGGGCCGGTGACTTCTTCTGGAAGAACGCCCACATGGGCACGGACCTCGAAGGCAAGACCATCGGCATCGTCGGCTACGGCAAGATCGGCCGGGAGCTGGCCATCAAGCTGAGCGGGCTCGGCGTCGACATCTTGGTCCACGACCCCCACGTCCCGGCGGTCGAGCACGGCGTCCTGGTCGAGCGCGACGTCCTGCTGCGGGAATCCGACTTCGTCTCGCTCCATCTGCCGTCCACCCCGGACACCGAGCGGTCCTTCGACGCGGCCGCCTTCGCCACCATGAAGTCGACCGCCTGCCTGATCAATCTGGCCCGCGGCGCCCTGGTCGACGAAGTCGCCCTGGTGGAAGCGCTGCGCGACGGTGTCATCGCCGGCGCCGCGCTCGACGTCTTCACGGTCGAACCGCTGCCGGAGAACCACCCGCTGTTCCAGTTGGACAACGTGCTGCTGACGCCGCACATCGCCTCCAACACGGTCGAGACCATGGAGCGCATGGCACTGCAGGCCGCCCAAGAGGTCGACCGCGTCCTGTCCGGCGCCGACCCGCTCTGGTCGGTCAATCCCAGCCGGCCCGGACCGAAGCGGGCCTGATCCGATGAAAAACCTCAGCCAGGCCCAGAAGAAATGGCTCAGTTTGGCCCTGCTGGTGGCGGTGGGGGCCGGGATCTGGTTCATCCCGGCGCCCGACGGCTTCTCAGTCCAGGCCTGGCATCTCTTCGCCATCTTCGTCTCCACCGCCTTGGGCTTCATGCTGCGACCCCTGCCCTCCGGCGGGATCACAGTCCTAGCCATCGCGGTGGCGCTGTTGACCGGGACTTTGAAACTGGGTCAGGCCTTCACCGGGTTGACCTCGGACGTCATCTGGTTGATCGTCTCCGCCTTCTTGTTCTCGCGCGGGCTGATCAAGACCGGCCTGGGGGTTAGGATCGCGTACTTACTGATGGGCAAGTTCGGCTCTAGCTCGCTCAAACTCGGTTACGCCTTCTCTTTGGGCGACCTCATCATCAGCACCTTCGTGCCGTCCAACACCGCCCGCTCGGGCGGCATCGTCTACCCGGTGGTGCGCAGCGTCTCCGAGGTGGCCGGCTCGACGCCGGAGGACAACCCGCGTAAGTTGGGCGCCTACCTCGTCATGACGACGGTGCACAACGACAATATGGCTAGCCTCTTCACCTTGACCGGCGCGGCCGGCAACCTGCTGGTGGTCAGCTTCGCCGCCCAGATCGCCGGGGTCCAGCTCTCTTGGGCCTCCTGGCTGCTCTACATGTCGGTCCCGGTGCTGATCATGTTCATTCTGACGCCGCTGCTGATGTACCGCTTCTATCCGCCGGGCGTCAAAGACACCTCTTCCTCCCAGCTGGCGGCGCGGGAGAAGCTACGCCAATTGGGGCCGATCAGCCGCCAAGAGAAAATGCTCTCGGCCATCTTCCTGGTGGCTGTGTTGGGCTGGGCCACGACCTCGCTGACGGGCATCAAAGCGGCCACTTTCGCGCTGCTGGGCCTGGCCTTGATGCTGCTGTTCGACATCGTCTCATGGGACGAGGTGATCTCCGAAAAGAGCGCTTGGGACGTCATGTTCTGGATGGGCGGGATGTACAGCATCGCCGACAATCTGGCCAAGATGGATTTCTTCACCGTCTTCTCGTCCAAGGTCCAGGCCTCCTTGGCCCATGTCAGCTGGCCGGTGGGCATCGCCGTCTTGGTGTTCGTGTTCTTGATCACGACTTACGTCTTCGCCAGCGGCATCTCGCACATTCTGGCCCTGTACACCGTCTTCCTGGCCTTGGCCGTGGCCTTGGGCGTGCCACCGTACCTGGCGGTGCTGGCGCTGGCCGTCTGCACCTGCATCGACCAGACCATGACGCACTACTCGTCGGGCCCGGCCGCGGTCTACTTCGGCAGCGGATACGTCAAACAGAACCACTGGTGGGTGATCGGGGCGGTCATGGTCGCGATCAACACGGTCGTCTTCGGCACCGTCGGCCTGGGCTGGTGGAAACTGCTCGGACTGTGGTGACAACAAAACAATGATAATAGGAGAAGACATGATGGATATAAAGCAACTAGTTCTCAATACGCTGGTCTACGCCGATCAAATCAAGGCCGGCCAAATGACTCAGATGGACTGTTTGGACAAGGCCACCGACTTCGGCATCGGCCGGGTCGAGCTGCGCCGCGAGCTATTGGACACCCCGCCGGACGGCCAGTCGGTCGAGCTGGCCGGTCTGCGCCGCCGGGCCGAGCAGCTGGGGGTCGAGTTGTACTACTCGGTGCCGGAAGGCCTGTGCCAGGCCGACGGAGTCAACCCGGCCGCCGCCGGCCACCTGGAGGAGGCCTTGGCCCTGGGGGCGACGCACATCAAGTGGAACGTCGGCCTGTTCACCGGCCAGGGCCGCGGTCTGGCCGAATTGGTCGGCCAGGGCGTCGCCGCCGGTCTTCGGCTCGACGTCGAGAACGACCAGAGCGACAGCGGCGGCACCCTTGAGGCGGTCCAGGCCATCTTGGACTTCGCCGAACGAAACGGCATTGACCTCGGCCTGACCTTCGACGTCGGCAACTGGCGTATCCGAGGCTACGATCCGGTCGAAGTGGCCGCCCGACTGACCGGTCAGGTCCGCTACATCCACCTCAAAGACATCGCGGTCCAGCCGGGCCCCGACGCCAAGCTGACGGTGGCCCCGGTCGGCCAGGGCAGCCTCGACCTGGCCGGGGTGCTGGCCAATCTGCCCTCCGACCTGCCGGTGGCCTACGAGTTCAGGGTGCCGTCGGACCAGGTGCTGGCGCAGTCCATCGCCGTCCTCTTCGGTCCGGGGACGCGCTGACATGTTCAAGCCACACGGCATCGTCCCGGCTCTGGTCACCCCGCTGACGGCGGACGGCGAACTGCTGGAAGATGGGCTCAAGGACCTGATCGACCATGTCATCGCCGGCGGCGTCCAGGGCGTCTTCGTGCTGGGCAGCTCCGGCGAGATCTACGGCCTCAGCCAGCGGCAGAAGCAGCGGGTGGTGGAACTGACCGTCGAGCACGTCGCCGGCCGGACGCCGATCTACGCCGGCGCCAGCGAGATCACCACCCGCGATTGCGTCCAGACGGCTCAGATGGTGGCCCGGATCGGTGGCGTCGCGGCGCTGTCGGTGCTGACCCCGTATTTCATGACGCCGACCCAGCCCGAGCTGATCCAGCACTACCGCACCATCGCGGCGGCCACCGACCTGCCGGTCGTCTTGTACAGCAACCCGGGACGCACCCAGGTCCGGCTGGCTCTGCCCACGGTGCTGGAGCTGGCCCAGGTCGACAACATCGTCGGGATCAAGGATTCCGGCGGCGACCTGTCCTTGACTAGCGAATACATCTGCCAGACGGCGGACGACTTCGCCGTCTTGATGGGCCGCGACACGCTCATCTACGCCGCCTTGGCCCACGGCGCCGACGGGGCCATCGCCTCGACCGGCAACATCGTGCCTCGGCTCTTGGTCGATCTCTACCAGGCCTACCGGGCCGGGCGGACCGACTTGGCCTTGGCCTTGCAGCGCCGGCTGACCCCGTTGCGCGACCTGGTGGACGTCGCCACCTTCCCGGTCGTGCTGAAAGAGGGTTTACGCCTGGTCGGCGTCGAAGCCGGCCACTGCTTCGCCCCGGCCCGCGACTTGGACTTCGACAGCCGTCGTCGGCTGAGCCAGGTGATCGCCGAATTGAACGGCCCGACCACGGGTCCGGCCCAGTAAGGAGATAGATATGCGGATCGGCTTCATCGGCCTCGGCATCATGGGCCGGCCCATGGCCAAAAATTTGATCAAGGCCGGCCACCAGCTGGTGGTGATCGACCGTCGCCCGGAGGTGACGGAGGAGTTCGTCGCTTTGGGGGCGGCCGTCGCCGCCACTCCGGCGGGCGTCGCCGCCCAGAGCGAAGTGGTCGTCACGATGCTGCCTGACTCGCCGCAGGTGCGCCAGGTCCTATTGGGGCCGGACGGTGTGATCGAGGCCGCCCCGCGGGCCCTGACGGTGGTCGACGCCAGTTCGATCAACCCCTTGGCGGCCCGCGAGATGGCCGCCGCCTTGGGTCGGCGGGGCATCGCCATGCTGGACGCGCCGGTCTCCGGCGGCCAGCCGATGGCGATCGCGGGCACGCTGTCGTTCATGGTGGGCGGCCCCCAAGAGGTCTTCGACCGGGTCGCGCCGGTCTTGTCCGCCATGGGCCGCTCGGTCGTGCGGGTGGGCGGAGCCGGGGCCGGCAACATCGCCAAGCTGGCCAACCAGGCCATCGTGGCGGTCAACATCGCCGTCTTGGCCGAGGCGCTGGTCCTGGCCCGTAAGGCCGGGGTCGATCCGGCGGCCGTGCTGACGGCCATCGCCGGCGGCCTGGCCGGGTCCAACGTCATGGCGGCTAAGGGGCCGATGATGCTGGAGCATCGTTTCGAGCCCGGTTTCCGGCTGGCCTTGCACCTGAAGGACCTGGGCAACGTCATGGACGCGGCCCACCAAGTGGCCGCGCCGATGCCGCTGGCGGCGCAGGCCTTCGAGATCATGACCGGGCTCAAAGCCCACGGCTACCAGGCCGAGGACCATTCGGCTTTGCTGCGCTGGTACGAGGCGGCGGCCGGCCTGTGTGCGGCGGCCGAACCCACCGATCCGACTCCTAACACCGATCCCACCTTGACCATGGAAAGGCCATGATGACCACCCCGACAATCGTTGAAGCCGAGGTCTATCCGGTCGCCGGGCGCGACTGCATGACATTGAACCTGTCCGGCGCGCACGGGCCCTTCTTCACCCGTAACGTCGTGATTTTGACCGATTCGACCGGCCGCAGCGGGATCGGCGAAGTGCCGGGCGGGGAGGCTATCACGGCCACCATCGAGCAGGCCTTCCAACTGGTGCGGGGATCGTCCATCGCCCAGTACCAGAACGTGTTACGAGTCATCGGCTCGCGTTACGCCGACCTCGACCAGGGCGGGCGGGGCCTCCAGACCTTCGATCTGCGCACCGCCGTCCACGCCGTCACCGCCATCGAATCAGCCTACCTGGATTTGCTGGGCCAATACCTGGGCGTGCCGGTGGCCTCCCTGCTGGGCGACGGCAAGCAACGTGACTCGGTGCGGGTGCTGGGCTATCTGTTCTACATCGCCGACCCGGACGCGACCGATCTGCCGTATCTGCGCGAGGCCGAGTCCGACTGCGACTGGTACCGTCTGCGCCACCAAGAGGCCATGACGACGCAGGCGGTGGTGCGGCTGGCCGAGGCCGCCCAAGCCAAGTATGGGTTTCAGGATTTCAAACTCAAGGGCGGCGTCCAAACCGGCCCGGCGGAAGTGGAAGCCGTGCTGGCGCTCAAGCAGCGCTTCCCCCAGGCCCGCATCACCATCGACCCCAACGGGGCTTGGTCGCTGGACCAGGCCGTCCGCCTGTGTCGGCCGCTGGCCGGTCAGCTGGCCTACGCCGAGGACCCCTGCGGGGCGGAGAGCGGGTTCTCGGGGCGGGAGATCCTGGCCCAGTTCCGCCGCGCCACCGGGGTGCCCACTGCCACCAACATGGTGGCCACCGATTGGCGGCAGATGACCAGCTCGCTTTTGTTGCAAGCGGTCGACATCCCGCTGGCCGACCCGCATTTCTGGACCATGCGCGGCTCGGTCCGAGTGGCCCAGCTCTGCCACGACAGCGGGTTGACCTGGGGCTGTCATTCCAACAATCACTTCGACATCTCGTTGGCCATGGTGGCGCAATGCGGCGCGGCCGCGCCCGGAGAGTACAACGCCCTCGACACCCACTGGATCTGGCAGGAGGGGGCCGAACGGTTGACCAAGGACCCGCCCCAGATCGTGGACGGTCGGGTGGCGGTGACCGACGCCCCCGGCTTGGGCGTCGAGATCGACCGGGACCGGCTGGAGGCCGCCCATCAGCTCTACCTGGAGCACGGCCTGGGCCAGCGCGACGACACCGTCGGGATGCGTTATCTGATCCCCGGCTGGACCTTCGACCCCAAACGTCCGGCCTTGCTGCGTTAGGGCGGGTCCGGGTCTCGTCTCCCTTAGCCCAACACGGGGAGGCGAGACCCGGCTAGGCTCGCCGCATGACCATGCCCGACCCGGACCAACCTTTTCCCGTGCCCGGCTTCGACGTCACCTATGTGCGTCCGACCGTCACCCGGGCCGGCCTCGAGGTCGGCCGTTTCACCTATTACTCGGGTCGGGACTTCCAGGCCCAGGTCACCCACCACTACCCGGAGTCGTACGGCGACCAGCTGATCATTGGCCAGTTCTGCCAGATCGCCCAAGGCGTCGAGTTCGTCATGAACGGCGCCAACCACCAGATGAACGCCGCCACCTGCTTCCCCTTCCACATCCTGACCGGTTGGGAGGCGCCGCCGCCGGACCTGGCCGATCTGCCCTGCAAGGGCGACACTGTGATCGGCCACGACGTCTGGATCGGTCAGAACGCCGTCATCCTGCCGGGGGTGCGGGTCGGCGACGGGGCCATCATCGGGGCCTACTCGGTGGTCGGCTCCGACGTGGCGGCCTACACCGTCGTGGCCGGCGACCCGGCCCGGCCGATCCGCCGCCGCTTCGACGACGAAATGGTCGATTTGTTGGAGCGGCTGCGCTGGTGGGACCTGCCGGTCGAGCAGATCAAGGTCTTGATCCCGACCTTGACCAACCCCGATCTAGAGCAGGTCAAGCGCTCGATTCGCCGTCGCCTGGGCGAGTGAAGCGGTCCGCCGCCGGCCGCTCCGGTGGGCTTCCTGACGCGGGGCGCAAGGTTTCGGGCCAGGCCCGGCCGTCTCATACAGAGGAAATCTGACCTGTCGGCGTTTGGTAGCGTAGAAGTCCGGCGTTTGGTAGCGTAGAGGGGTGATGGAATACCGTGCCCGGGTCACTGACGGTATGCTCGAGGAGTTAGTGGCGGGACTGCCGGCGGTTGTGCTGGAGGGGGCTAGGGGAGTCGGTAAGACTGCTTCGGCCCAGCGGCTGGCCACCACCTGCCTCAGTCTGGATCTCGACACTGTGCGCGAGGCCTTGGTCAACCAGCCAACGCGCCTGGACAGCTTGCCTGCTCCGGTCCTGCTCGATGAGTGGCAAGCCTGGCCTCAAGTTTGGGATCTGGTTCGTCATCGGGTCGACGACGGCGCCGCGCCCGGAGCCTACCTGTTGACGGGTAGCGCGGCCCCTTTGCAAGCCAATATCCATTCTGGCGCCGGGCGTATGGTGCGGTTGCGCATGCGTCCGTACTCGTTGGCCGAACGCCGTCTCGACCGGCCGACGGTCTCACTTGGCTCGTTGTTGTCCGGCTCGGCCGTCGTCGAAGGCGACACCCCAGTCACCTTCGCCAACTATGTCTCCGACCTGGCCGCCTCCGGCTTTCCTGGTGTTCGGGCTCTGCCTCCACGGCTGCGCCGCCGGCAGTTGACCTCCTATCTGGACTCCATCGTCGCCCGGGATTTCGCCCTCCAGGGGTTGCCTGTCCGGCAACCGCAGACCCTTCGTCGCTGGCTGCGGGCCTACGCGGCGGCGACTGCCACCGGCGCGTCTTACTCAGAGATCTTGGACGCTTCCAGCGCCGGTGATTCCGACAAGCCGGCTAAGACCACGACCATCGCCTACCGGGAGGTGTTGGACAGTCTGTGGCTGCTGGACGAAGTCGGGCCTTGGATCGAGGGGGAGGACTTCTTCGCCCGGCTGAAACAGTCTCCCAAGCACTTCCTGGCCGACCCCGCCTTGGCCATGGTCCTACTCGGCTTGGACGAAGCCGATCTGATCGCGGGGCGGTCCGTCAGTCCGCTCGACCGGCGCTTCGGTTCCATCGCGGGCCGGCTGTTCGAGGCTCTGGTGGCGGTCAGTCTGCTGACCTACGCCGTGGCGGACGACGCCTCAGTCAGTCATCTCCGCACCCGCAACGGTGACCATGAGGTCGATTTCATCGTGCAACGCGGTTCTAACATCGTGGCCATCGAAGTGAAGTTGGCCCCGACCGTGACCGACTCGGACCTGCGCCACCTGCACTGGCTCCGGGACCGCTTGAACGGTCGCCTGACCGAGGCGGTGGTGGTCACGACCGGCGCCCAGGCCTACCGCCGGACCCAGGATGGGATCGCCGTGGTGCCGGCGGCGCTGCTCGGCCCTTGAGTCCGAGCCAGCCACGAGGTTCGACCCGCCCGCGCCAGGCGACCGGCCAAGGTGGGCCTCGGCCCGCTCGATCATCGCGCCGCAGGTCTCCGCCAAAGCCGATCAGACCGACATCCAAGCTTGCGGCACATCAGGGAAGGCACATCGATTCCCCTAGGATTCACCCTGACGGTGATGATCAGACCCACGCTCCCGTCCTCGGACGAGGTCAGGTCGTGGGGCCGGCCAGTGACGAGGGAGTGACGGTGAGCGGATTTTCGGCGGAGGAACTGAGGCAGCTGCGCAACGCTGGCGCGGCTGTCAATGATGACTTGCAGGTGCTGCGGCGCGAGTTGGACCACCAGGGGGCCATGCTGTGGGACTACCTCAAGAACTTCGCCTTCAACGCGCAACAGGTTGGGTGGCAACCGGTCACGCTGCGCATGAGTCTGGGCGCCGAATGGACGGAAGGTTTCATTGGCAGTAAGAATCTGCGCAACGGCCAGGACCGCATCGGTCTGGCGACTCCCGACGCCAGGGGAGAGGTTGTATTGGCCGGTTGGATGATCTGCTTCCCCTCCAGGGCGGTCGACTTCCAAGATGGCTGGGCGTTTAGCGGTATCGGCCAAGCCTCGGTGCCGTTCCGTGGTCCCTTCGTGGCGCCTCAACTCCTGAACGCCGAGCCTGAGGTCTACCGGAACCTCGGTGTCGGTAACGTGGCTCGCTTCGAGCGCGTCTTCGTCCTCGCGGACGGGTCGATCCCGCAGGCCGCCTTCCTGACCGAGGCCTTCACCAAGCAGCTTCTCCTGAAGAGCCTGCACGCCTACCTCGACGGGTCCAATCCGAGCACCACCGACGAATACCTGCGCTTCTCCCTGGGCCTGATTCCGCAGCCGAACACCGCCAACATGGGCGGGAGATTGCCCAAGTTGGAGGTCACGGGCGAACGTGCCGCGGCCGTCATCAAAGAGTTTTTCCGACAGACCCTGGCCACGCGGGGTCAATACGGCCACGTCTCTTACGCCTACATGAACCAGGGGGTTTGGCAGTGGGACCCTCAGGCGGCGGGTTGGCACCACCTGCCGGGGATGGACAGAGTCTTGGCCTAGCCCCTGGCCGAGGCGGTGCTGGTCACGACCGGCCTCCAGTCCTAGGTCGGGCCGCCCAGACGTTGATCATCGGGGAAACACGCCATTAGGCTCGACCCATGACCCTTCGTCATGTGTCAATCCAGCGCGACGACGTCGCGGCGGCCTTGCGGTGACTGGGGCGGAGTGACGGTCTGGACACGCTCGTGCCTGAACACTTCCGATACGGCCCCGAAGCGGTGGCGCATCTGACCGCCCGAGATCCTGCCCTGGGTCGGGCCATGGAGCGGATCGGGCCGTTGGAGCGCGAGGTGAACCCCGACCTGTTCGAGGCCTTGGCTCGTTCGATCATCGCGCAACAGGTGTCAGCCAAAGCCGCCCGGACCGTCTTCTCCCGCATCGCCGACCGTTTCCCCGACCTGACGGCCCCGGCGCTGGCCGCCGCCGACCCGGCCGAGATCCAAGCTTGCGGCACCTCGCTGCGCAAAGCCTCCTATTTGCAGGCGACGGCCCAGGCCATCGCCTCGGGTCAGGTCGATCTGGACGGTTTGGCCCAGTTGACCGACGACGAGATCCGGGCCCGGTTGTCCTCCCTCAAGGGCATCGGGGTTTGGACCGCCGACATGTTGATGACGTTCAGTTTGCAGCGCCCGGACGTCATCAGCTACCACGACCTGGCCATTCGACGCGGCATGACGATGCTCTACCGGCACCGTCAGATCACCCCGGTCATCTTCGAGCGGCACCGCCGCCGCTACAGTCCCCATGCCAGCGTCGCCGCCCTCTACCTGTGGGAGATCGCCGGCGGCCAGACCTGACCCGGCTCGGACCGTGACAGCCGGGCGGCGTGGCTCGGTCCCTGAGCCCGTACCGGCCGATGGATCCTGCGACTGCGCGCAGGATGACGGGGAACGCATGATCCCCGCCCCGGCGTTCCGCTTGGTCTCCGACCCCGTCATTCTGCGCGAGCGCAGCGAAGTCGCAGAATCCAAACCAGCCGATTGACCAACCTTCCCGGTCAGTGCGCTTAGTGGTTCCGTCCGCGCTTCACGGTCCGAGCAAGGCCAAGGGCACGACCGCGACGCCGTCTGGTCGGCGATAGGCGCGCGGGCCGGTGTGGAGCAGGACGGAGTCCACTAGCCGATCGCCTAGTTGTTGGCTCAGCCAGCGCAGGTGGCGAAGGTCGGCCTCTTGAATGGTGTCAGCCAGCTTGACTTCGAAGGCAACGCACCTGGTGTCGTCCAATTCGACGATTAGGTCGACTTCGTGGTCGCCTTGTTTGGTGCGCAGATGGCCGACGCGGGCGTTCATGGCCGCGGCGTAGACGCGGACGGATTGGGTGGCCAATGATTCGAAGAGGGCGCCGAGCCAGGTGCCGGTGGTGGGCGACGCGGTCCCACCCTCGCCCATTAACAGGCCGGGGGCGCCGACTCCGATCAGGCGGGCGGCCAGAGCGGGGTCCACCAGATGGTGCTTGGGTGAGAAGGTCAGGCGTTTCAAAGGGGCGAAGGCGGGCGTCCAAGCTTCGACCGGGTCGAGAAGGTAGAGGCGGAGCAGGTGCTCGCGGTAGCCGTCGACGGTGTTGCGCGAGGGTTTGTCAGCTTGGCCGGCCGTGGCCGCGTCCAGGATTTTGGTGTAGTCGGTGGTCGTGGCGGTGGCGGCGGCGTAGGCCCGCAGCCAGGCGCGCAGGGTGGCGGGTCGGCGCAGAGAGACGCCGTTCTCCGGTAGGTCGCGCTCGACGATGCGGGACAAGTAGCCGTCGAGCTGACGGTCCCGGTTCGGCGGTCGCAGGTCGCGGAGGCCAGGGAAGCCGGAGCGTAGGATCTCATCCACGTAGTCCTTCAGGCCGAGTCCGGTCGTGCCTCGGATAGTGGCGTTCCCCATCGACAGGGCTCGTAACGAGACGGTTGGTTGCGCGACGCCACGTTCGCTGAGGGCCATCGGCCGCAGGGCGAGGCTGACGATACGCCCGGCGCCGCTGTGGATGCGGGCGCCGGACGGGGCTCCGGCGGAGCCCGCCAGTAAGAAGGAGCCGCCGGCCGACCCGTCGTCCACCGCCTGCCGCACTCTGTCCCAGACCTGTGGCTCGAGTTGCCACTCGTCGATGAAGACAGGCTGGTCGAGCTCGGCCACGAGATCGTAGTTGGCGGCCAGGCTGGCCCGGTGGCGGGGATCGCTGAGGGACAAGACAGTGGCGGCTCGACGGCTGGCGGTGGCCGTCTTGCCGACCCCTTTGGCTCCCTCCAGGGCGATGGCGGCCAATTCGGGCAAGGCTTCGTCGAGTATGTCGTCGATCACGCGGCGTCGGTACACCATGCTGTCAATCTAGCAGCGAGGAGCTTAGAACTGAGCGTTTGGACGACTTTCTATTGGGCGTTTGGACGGTTTTCTATTGGGCGTTTGGTCGGTCTGGCGCTGGGATGGCGGGGTCGTCTCAGCCGGTGGGCGAGGGCTCGGGGGCCGGGCTGGTGCTGGTCGGCGGCTCCGGCGGCAGGGTCGGCGTGGTGGTCGGGGTCGGCTCGGGGCTGGGGCTGGCGGACGGCGACTCCGGCGGCAGGGTCGGCGTGTCCGGCGGCTCGGGCTCCGGGGTCGGGCTGCTGGGGACGGTGGTCGGGCCCAGGTCGCGTGGCTTCTCGAACTCCAGGCGCTCGCGGCCGGCCTGGGCCGTCTTCATGTAGTCGAGCCAGGTCAAAGCCGGGTAGGTGCCGCCGAAGAAGGTCGAATCGCCCCGCCGGGCGAAGGGGTCGAGCGAGGAGATGCCGTCGTCGCCGGCCACGTAGAGGACCGCCGTCGCCACCTGGCGGGTGTAGCCGACGAACCAGCTGGAGACCACCTGGTCGTCCATCTCGGCCGTGCCGGTCTTGCCGGCGATGGGGAAGCCCAGGCTCTGCACCCGGGCCCCGGTGCCCTCCTCCACCACGCCGCGCAAGGCGTAATTGACAGTGTCGGCCACCTCGGTGGTGAAGGCCTGCTGGGTCTCGGGCTGGGCCCGGTAGATCAGGGCCCCGTTGCGGTCGTAGACCTCGCGTACGACGTGGGGGGCGACGAAGACCCCGCCGTTGGCGAAGGTGGCGTAACCGGTGGCCTGCTCCAGCGGGCTGACCTCGGACTGGCCCAGCGCGATCCGGTTGGTCACGCTCCAGGTCGAGTTGGTCGGCACGCCGGCGTCGTTGGCCGCCCGAGCCACCTCCTCGGCCCCGTTCGGCATCTGCTGGGTCAGATCGACGAAGGCGGTGTTGATGGAGTCGGCGATGGCCTTGGCCAGGGTCACGGTGCCGTACTGGTAGCTGAACTCGTTGCGCACCGGAGCGGAGTCGCCGGTCGGTGTGAAGGTGTTGCCGTTGAGGCGGGAGGACAGGGTGAAGCCGTTGCGCAGGCCGGCCGCCAGGGCGTAGGTCTTGAAGGTCGAGGCCGCCATCCGGGGGCGGGTGGCGTAGTTCCAGGAGCTCTGCAAGTAGTCCGGTCCGCCGTACAGGGCCAGCACCTCGCCGCTGCCGACCTCGACCGAGGCCAAGGCGGCGTGCAACTGGCCGGGGTCTTGGGGCACGCGGGCGTCGGCGGCGGCTTTGGTGGACCAGGTCTGAGCCGCCGTCACGGCCGCGGCCTGGGCCTGGGGGTCGAAGGTCGTGATGACCCGTAGCCCGCCGCCGGAGACCAGGGAGGAGTCCATGCCCTGGTCCGCCAGCTCCGACTCGACCATCTTGAGCAGGAAGCCGGTCGGTCCGCCGAAGCGTTGGTTGATCGGCACATCGGGGAATTCGGGCAGGCTGGCGCTGGCCTCCAGATGCTGGGCCATCGTGATGGTCTCCAGTTCGACCATGCCGTCTAGGACGTAGCGGTAGCGGGCCAGCAGACGCTCGGCGGCCTGCTCGCTGGCGTGGGGGTCGAGATTGCCCGGATTGTTGAAGATGGCGGCCAGGGCGGCCGACTGGCTCAGGTCGAGATCGGCCGCGTCGATGTTGAAGTAAGCCTTGGCGGCGGCTTGGATGCCGTAAGCCCCGCGACCGAAGTAGATGGTGTTGAGGTAGCCCTCCAGGATCTCCGATTTGGACAGGTTACGGCTCATCTTGACCGCCAGCAGCAGCTCCTTGAGCTTACGGGTGGGGGTCTGGTCGCTAGTCAGGTAGAGCAACTTGATGTACTGCTGGGTGATGGTGGAACCGGATTGCAGGGGCTGGCCCTGGACGATGTTGAGGACCGAGCGCACGATGCCTTTGAAGGAGATGCCCGGGTCGGTCCAGAAGCTGCGGTTCTCCGCCGCCACGACGGCGTCCTTGACCGACTGGGGGATGTCGTCGTAGGCCAGGGAGGTGCGGTTCTGCTCGGCGAAGCTGCCCAGCGCGGTCACCCCGTCGCGGTAGTAGACCTCGGTCCGCTCGGTCGTGAACTCCCGATTGGGATCGGGGAAGTCGATCATGCGGTAGGCCACGAAAACCCCGGTCAGGCCCAAGATCAGGCAGACCAGAGCGGTCACGGACCCGATCAGCAGGACCCGGCGCCACCAGGAACGCTTGGGCCGCCCGCCCTTGGCCCCCTTCGGCCCGCGCGGTCCTTTCGGGCCGCCGGGGCCTTTCGAACCACCGCTCGCCCCCTTGGCCCTTTGGTCGCCCTTGGCTCCCTTCGGCTTCTGGCTCGGCTTCGGCTTCGGTTTGGAAGCGGTCGAGCTGGCCGGTTTCGAGGCGGCCGTGGCGGACGACGGCTTGGTCGTGCGCCCGGTCGGCTTCGGAGCCGGGGGTCGGCGGGAGCCGGGCCTCTCAGCCATAGATGTCCTCCACCGTCTGTTGGCGTCGCGGCGGGCGCCGTTTGACTCCATCGCCCAAGACGTAGGAGGCGATCATGTGGTTCCAGCCGCAGTGCACGCAGACCTCGACCACGCAGACCTTGAACTCGCCGAACTCGTTCTCCATCTCCTCCAATTCGGCGGTCGACTTGATCCGTCCGGAGTATTGCCCCAGCTGGTCGCCGAAGACGTAGTTGAGATGGACCAGTCGACCGCAGTCGCCCACCGGGCAACGGGTCTGGCCGAGTTCGCCGTGGTGGTGGGCGGCCCGGATCAGCATGGGGTCGGCGTCGCAGACCTCGGACACCGTCAGAGAGCGCACGCGGCCGTTCAAAGCGGCCAGCGAACGACGCCGCTGCAAGGCGTAATCGACGCTCTCACGCTTGGACCACATGACTTCAAGGGTAACAAGGGGGCCAAGACCAGCCCGGCAAGACCGCCCGTCCGGCCCTGTCCGCCGACGGGGCGGGCGGGCCGGACAGGCGGCCGGGGGCGGGAAAGGCCGTTCGGGGCGGGACCGACCGGGCAGGCATGGCGCCCGGCCGGTCCCACGGCCTCAGGCGGAAAGGCCGGCGTACTCGCGGTGGCCGCCGAATTGGGCCCGCAGGGCCGACACCACCCGCAGGGTCGGGTTGTCCGCCCGCTGCGAGGTCTGACGGGCGTACAGGCTGGCCGCCGTCACCGGCAGCGGCACGCTGAGGTCCAAGGCGCTTTGCACCATCCAGCGGGCCTCGCCCGAGTCGGCCGCCCGGTCCGGTTGACCGGACAGTCCGGGATCGGCCCGCAGGGCCGCCACCAGCAGGTCCAACAGCCAGGACCGGATGACGGTGCCGTCCTGCCAGGAGGCCACCACGGCGTCCGGGTCTGGCACCAGGTCGGTGGCGCGGAGCAGGTCGTAGCCCTCGCCCAAGGCCTGCATCATGCCGTATTCGATGCCGTTGTGGACCATCTTGGCGAAGTGCCCGGCCCCCACCGGACCGGCGTGGACGAAACCGCCCTGGGCCGGCGCCAGGGCTTCGAACAAGGGCCGGGCCCGGCTCACCTGGGCCGGGTCGCCGCCCACCATCAGGGCGTACCCGGCCTGGCGGCCCCAGACCCCGCCGGACACGCCGACGTCCAGGAAGCCGACTTCGGCCCGAGCCAGGACTTGGGCGTGGCTCTGGTCCTGGCTGTAAGGCGAGTTGCCGCCGTCGATCACCAGGTCGCCCGGCGCCAACAGCTCGGCCAACTGTTCGACGGTGCGGTCGGTGGCCGGGCCGGCCGGCAGCATAAGCCAGACCAGGCGGGGTTGGGGCAGAGCCTGGCTCAGGGCGGCCAGCGAGTCGACGTCGCGCCCGGAGTCGGCCGACTGGTCGAAGCCGACCACACCGTGCCCGGCCGCCCGCAGCCGGGCCGCCATATTGCCGCCCATCCGGCCCAGGCCGACCAGGCCCAGGCTGAGGGCCGCGGTCGACAGCCCCAGGGTCGCCATGACATGGTCGACCTCCTGCTGGGGGCTGAGCCCGAGGTCGAGGTCGACTAGGGCGTGGTCCTCGTCCGGGCCCAAGTCCTCCAGGTCGGCGTACTGCGAGGCCAACAGGCTGGCCGGCATGAAATGGCCGGTCCGGGCGCCCAGGCGGGCCTCGACCGTTTGGGGCGAGCCCGCCATGTGCACGAAGACCACGCCGGGGGCCCGCAGCAGGTCGCGGTAGCCCCGCTTCAGGGCCGAGCAGGTCATGACGCCGCGCCGCCCGGAGGCCAGCTCGGCTTCGATCCACTGGCGCAGCCGGTTCAGCCAGGGCCAGCGGTCGTCGTCGGTCAAGGGCGTGCCGGACGACATTTTGGCCACGTTGGCCGGCGGGTGGAAGTCGTCCGCTTCGGCGAAGTCCCAGTTCAGCCGGCCCGCCATCAGGGCGCCGGCCGTGGTCTTGCCGGAGCCGGACACCCCCATGAACACCACCACCCGGACGGCCTCGCCTTGGGCCGAGTCGCTCCGGCCCGGCGCGGGGCCAGGGGCGGTCGGGGGACGGGTCGGAGCCGGTCGTCCATTCGATCCAGTCATGTCTTCTCCTCGCTGGTGCGCCGACGGCGGCTAGACGAATATCCCGATGATCAAGATGAAGACCAAGGCGGTGACGGACAAGATGCACTCCATCAGCGACCAGGTCTTGAAATTGTCACCCACCGAGACGCCCATGTACTCCTTGACCAGCCAGAAGCCGGCGTCGTTGACGTGGGACAGGAAGACCGACCCGGCGCCGATGGCCAAGACCAGCAGGGCCACGTCGGTCCCGCCCAAGGCTTCGGCGGCCGGGGCCAGGATGCCGGCGGTGGTGACGATGGAGACCGTGGCCGAGCCGGTCGCGATCCGTACGATGACCGCCACCAGCCAGGCCAGCAGGGTCAGCGGAACGGCCGAGCCTTCGACGAAATCAGCGATGACCTGGCCGATGCCGGTGTCGACCAAGACGCCTTTGAGGCCGCCGCCGGCCCCCACGATCAAGATGATGCCGGCGATGGCGGGCAGGCCGCCGGCGGTCGAGGAGTTGACCTGGGCCCAGTTCAACTTGCCGCCCCGGCCCAGCACCACCATGCCGACCAGCAGGCCGATGGCCAAGGCCACGGTCGGGGCCCCGACGAAGTTGATCAGACCGCCGATCCAAGCCTCGGAGTCCGGGGCCACGATCTCGAAGACGGCGTTGGCCAGCATCAGTCCCACTGGCAGCAGGACGCAGACCACCGAGGCCAGGAAGGACGGGCCGGCGTCCGAGTCCTGGTCGTCGGCCGGGCCGGTCCCGCCGCCAGCCGGCCCGGAGCCGATCAGGGCGTCCATCGACTCCGGCACTCCGACCGGCACCCATTTGGCCGCCAACTTGGAGAAGAGCGGGCCGGCCACCACCACGGTCGGAACCGCCACCAGCACGCCCAGCATCAGGGTCAGGCCGAGGTTGCCGTTGGGGAAGTTGGCCAGGGCGGCCAGGGGGCCGGGGTGCGGTGGCACCAGGCCGTGCATGGCCGACAGGCCGGCCAGGGTCGGGATGGCGATCCGCATCAGGGGCAGGTCGGCCCGGCGGGCCACCAGCAGGATGACCGGGATCAGCAGCACCACGCCGACCTCGAAGAACATGGGCAGGCCGATCAGGGCTCCCACCAAGGCCATGGTCCAAGGCAGCGAACGGGGCGAGGAGTGATCCACCAGGGTGCGTACGATCCGGTCGGCCCCGCCTGAGTCGGCCAATAATTTGCCGAACATGGCTCCTAGGCCGACCAGGATGCCGACCGAGGCCATGGTGCTGCCGAAGGTGTTGGCGAAGGAGGTGACGGTGGCCAGGGGGCCGTAGCCGGCGCCGATGCCGATGATCAGGCCGGACACCAGCAGGGCGATGAAGGGGTGGATCTTGAGCCAGGTGATGAGTGCCACCAGGATCACGATCCCGATCACCGCCGAGGCGATCAGGCGACCCTGGTTCAGGACGGGAGCGGCCAAGGGGGTCAGCAGCGCTCCCCCCAACGATGGTGCGTCGAAGTGCATGAGTCCTCACATTTCGGTCGGCTCCGGACGCTGGGCGTCAGGAGCGGTCACGTCATTGTGGCTCGGCGGACTCCGATCCAGGCCGCTTGGTGTCGCCGGTCGAGTGGCGCCACCGCCGGTCGGCTTTCGCCTCGTTTGGATGACCTTTGGGCATATCTTGCACTATATGGCATACGTATATCAAGTCCATCCGTATCGGGTATGCCGTATACGAGAAGAAACGCCTGGCCAGGGCTGGCTCCGCCGTCCCGTCCGGGCCTTCCGGCGGTCGCCCGTCGGGGCCTGGATGAGAGACTGGGGGAGTGCAGGAACGCCACTCTCTCCATCAGCGAGTCTTGGACCTTTGGGGCATGGCCATCGTGGAGGGGCGTTACGCGCCAGGCGAACGGGTGGCCCTGGCCGACCCGGTGACCGGAGTGGACGCCTCGCGCACCGTGGCCCGAGAGGCCACGCGGGTGCTGGAGGCCCTGGGCATGGTGACCGTGCGCCGGCGCATGGGGGCGGTGGTGAACCCGCCCCAGCGCTGGAACTCCTTCGACCCCCGTCTGATCTCCTGGCGTTTACGCTCGCGCGACGTCGCCGCTCAACTGCGCTGGTTGTCCCAGCTGCGCTCGGCGGTCGAGCCGATGGCGGCCGCTCTGGCCGCCCAGGCCGCCCAGCCGGAGCAATGGGCGGCTTTGACCGAGGCCGCCATCAACATGGTGGCGCAGTCCCGCGACGCCACCGGGGAGGAATACCTGGCGGCCGACGCCGCCTTCCACCGCACTTTGTTGACGGCCAGCGGCAACCCTATGTTCGCCGCCTTGGGCGGCTCGGTCGAGGCCGTCCTGAGGGGTCGCACCGAAGGCGGTCTGATGCCGCGGGAGGCCGACGCCCGCGCCGTCCGTCTGCACGGCGACGTGGCGGCGGCGGTGGCCGCGGGCGACGCGGCGGCCGCCGAACAGGCCATGCGCCAAATCGTCGAGGAAGCCAATCGGGCGGCCCAGGCGGCCTTGGGCCAGACCGGCTGAAGCCGCCGCCAGCGCTCCGGGGTTTTTCGTCAGGCCGCGTGTGGTCGCGGCGCCCTGTGGTGGGAGAGGGTTCCGTGGTCGGGGGCGCTCTGGGGTGTTCTCGTCATGCTGCGTGTGGTCGCAGCATCCATCCCGGGCGGGGATGGATCAGGGCTCTGATCCGGTCGGGTTCACTGGCGCGGCCGTCGGACCGACCGCTGGATCCGATGGGTCGGACGGGTCTGATCCGGCCGGGCGACCGGCGAAGGGGCGGAGGTTTTTGGCCCGGCCCAGCAGCTCGGAGAATTTGAGCGGGTCCTGCTCCGAGGTGCCAGGGTCGGAGGCGATCAGAGTGTTGACCCAGCGGGCCTTGGGATCCATGTCGATGAAGAGGGTCTTGAACAACAAGGTGGCCGGGATGGCCAGCAGGGCGCCCAGGGCGCCCAGCACGTAAGCCCAGATCAGCAGCGACAGAATGGCCACGGTGGCGGTGATGCCGACCGTCTGCCCGGTCACGCGGGGCTGGATGACGCCTTGGATGACGACGTTCAAGACGGTGTACCCGATCGCCACCCACAAAGCCGTCATCGGGCCGTTGGCCAGCAGGGCCATCACCACCGGCGGGATCAAGCCGAGCACGAAGCCGACCGTGGGGATGTAGTTGGTGACGAAGCTGAAAACGGCCCAGACCGCCGCCAAGGGCACCCCCAGGGAGGCCAACAGGATCAGATCGCAACCAGCCACCACCAGGCCGAAGATGGTCGCCACCACCCAGTAGCGACGGGCCCCCCGGGAGAAGGAGGTCAAAGCCCAGGCCAAGGTCGGGTTGTGGCGCTCGGCCAAGCGGGACATCCGGTCGGCGAAACCGGTCGAGTCCATGATCATGAAGATCAAGATCATGATGATCAAGAGGATCGAGGAGATGGCGTCGGAGATGTTCGAGGCGACCGAGCTGAGAGTCGAGACGATGGTCGAGACGTTGATGTTCTGCAGCTGGTCGATGGCCTGGTTGATGACCGAGTTGGTGTCGACGCCGTGTCGGTCGGCGAAGGCCGTGATGTCGTTGATCATGTCCTGGAACGGCCCCGAGTAGCGCGGCAGCTCCTGCACCAGCCGGGTGATGGCCCAGCCCACGGAGTAGATCAAGCCGACCAGGATGGCGATGGCCAGCAGGCCGGCCGTCAAGGAGGCCAAGACCCCGGGGATGACCCGGGCCAACAGGCGCTGGATCGGCCAGACCACGATGACCAGGTTGAGGGCCATGAAGGTGGCGGCCAGGGTCGACTGCAACTCGCGGGTGTTCTGGGCGATGACCAACAGACAGGCCAGTCCGATCAGGACGGCCAGTCCTTGGGGCAGGCGGGCCAGGCGAGGCGACTCCTCCTCCACGGGGGAAGGGGCTTCGAGCGGCTGCGATGGGCTCGGCATGGTCCATAGTCTGGCGCAGGAGGCCGGCGCTGTCCCGGGCACCACGCCGGGCCGGCCCGTCAGCGCGCTCGGCCCGGCCCGGGTCGAGCCGACCGCGCTGACGATGACATGATGGGTCGTGAAAGGAGCATAAATGCCAGAGTTCGCCTATATCGACATGCTTCCGATCGGCAAGGACGCCACTCCGTACCGCAAACTCACCAGCGAAGGGGTGAGGGTCGTCGAAGCCGACGGCCGCAGTTTTCTGACCGTCTCCCCCGAAGCCCTCACCCTTTTGTCCGAGACCGCCTTCCATGACATCGCCTTCTGGCTGCGACCGGCCCATCTAGCCCAGCTGCGCGCCATCCTGGACGACCCCGAGGCCTCAGACAATGACAAATTCGTCGCCCTGGACCTGCTGCAGAACGCTAATATCTCTTCGGCTGAGATATTGCCGATGTGCCAGGACACCGGCACCGCCGTCGTCATGGGCAAACGCGGCCAGCAGATCATCACGACCGGTCCGGACGAGAAAGCTTTGGCGCTGGGGGTGTACAACGCCTACACCCGGCTCAATCTGAGGTACTCCCAGAACGCCCCGCTGTCGATGTGGGAGGAAGTCAACACCGGCTCCAACCTGCCGGCCCAGATCGAGCTCTACGCCGACACCGAGCCCGGCCACGAGAACATGTATAAATTCTTATTCATGGCCAAGGGTGGTGGATCGGCCAACAAGTCGTACCTTTACCAAGAGACCAAGGCGCTACTCAATCCGGCCTCCATGATGACTTTTCTGCAGGAGAAGATCCTCAGTCTCGGCACGGCCGCCTGTCCGCCGTACCACTTGGCCATCGTGGTCGGCGGCACCTCGGCCGAGTTCGCCCTCAAAACCGCCAAGTACGCCTCCGCCAAATACCTCGACACCTTGCCGGTGACCGGCTCGGTGGCCGGCCACGGCTTCCGCGACCTGGAGCTGGAGGCCGAGGTCTTGGACCTGACCCGGCGTCTCGGCGTGGGGGCCCAATTCGGCGGCAAGTATTTCTGCCACGACGTCCGGGTCGTCCGGTTGCCCCGCCACGGCGCCTCGCTGCCGGTGGCGATCGGGGTGTCCTGTTCGGCCGACCGTCAATGCCTGGGCAAGGTCACCCCGGAGGGCGTCTTCATCGAGCAGTTGGAGACCAATCCGGGCCGCTACCTGCCCGAGGTGACAGACGACCAGGTCAGCTCGGATGTCGTCAAGATTGACTTGACGCGACCGATGCCGGAGATTTTGAACGAACTGACCAAGTACCCGGTCAAGACCAGGCTGTCGCTCAGCGGCCCCTTGGTGGTCGGTCGCGACATCGCCCACGCCAAGATCAAGGAGCGGCTGGACGCCGGCCAACCGATGCCGGACTACCTGCGCGACCACCCGGTGTACTACGCCGGGCCGGCCAAGACGCCCGAGGGCATGCCGTCCGGCTCCTTCGGCCCCACCACGGCCGGACGGATGGACTCTTACGTCGACCAGTTCCAGGCCGCCGGCGGCTCGATGGTGATGCTGGCCAAGGGCAACCGCTCCAAGGCCGTGACCGAGGCCTGCCAGAGGCACGGCGGCTTCTATCTGGGTTCGATCGGCGGCCCAGCCGCCCGTCTGGCCCAGGACTGCATCAAGTCGGTCGAGGTGCTGGAGTACCCCGAACTGGGCATGGAGGCGATCTGGCGCATCGAGGTGGAGGACTTCCCGGCCTTCATCGTGGTGGACGACAAGGGCGACGACTTCTTCGAGACGATCAAACCAGTCGCCACCACCATCACGCGCAAGCCCAAGAGCTGAGACCGGGGGCCGGGGACCTCACAACAGCAGGTCCAAGGGCAGACGGGCCAGTCGGTCGCGGTCGATGGGGCTGAATTTGAAGACGGCGGCTTCGGACTGGGGCGGCTCGGGGTCGTCTTCTTGTTGGCGCAGCCAGTAGACGCCGTGGGGGCCGGCGTAGACGGTCGAGGACAGGCCGGGGTCGTCTTGGCTGGTGGCGACGGAGATAGTGCTGACGGCCACCGCCTGGTTCATCTCGGGCAGGCTGGCGGACAAAGTCAAGAAGTCCCGCAGCGAGCCCAAACGCTCCAGCTGGCCGGTTCCAGCTTGCCCGGTGGGGTCGATGAAATCGGCCAGACGGGGGCCGATCAGATTTTGGCCCAGGACGGTGAACTGGTGGAAACCGTTGACGTCGACCACCTCTTCAAGGAGTTGGCCCTCGGGCTGAAGATAGAAGTAGGCCGACAGGGCGTCTTCGGCGGTGGCCCGGCCGACTCTCAAAACGGCCCGGGAGCGGCGCCGTAGCACCATCAGGCCGGTGATGGCGGGCACGGCCGAGACTCCTGTGATCTCCCCCTCCGACACCCGGACGGTGGCGTCGCCCCGGGCCACTAGCCCGCGCAGAGCCACTTCACCCAGTTGGGAGGGGTGCTCGCCACCGTGCTCGGCCAGCCACGGCATCTCCACCACCTGGGGCAGGTCAGGACCGTCCAACACCATGATCTGCTCGTCGGTCAAAGCCCCGGCCGAGATGGCGCGGTCGGCCTCGATCAAAGCCAAGACTTGGCGGGCGGCGGCTAGGTCCGGTTCGGACCAGTTCGGCGGCGCCTCGGTCATGGTCGTCTCCCTTCCTTGGTGGAACTCACTCGACCAACTTTAAAGGCTGTTGGAGCATTCGCCTGGCCGCCGAGTCCTCCAACAACTTCTTAGAACAAACTCCCGAACCAGTTCCCCACGGCCGCCGCGCCCTGCCCGATGCCATTGGCCACCGCCCCGGTGGTCTGAGCGATGCCACGGCCGACGTCGGCCGCCCGGTCACCCACCCACTCGGCGGCGTCGCCGATGCGGTCACCGGCCCATTGGGCGGCGTCGCCGGCTCGCTCTCCCACCCATACGGCGGCGTCACCAGCGGCGTGCCAGGCGTCGACGGCGCGATCACCGACCCATTGGGCCGCGTCAGCCGCCCGGTTTCCGACCCATACGGCGGCATCCCCGGCGGCGTTCCAAGCGTCGACCGCTCGGTCGCCGATCCAGGCGCCGACGTCGCTGAAGAAACCAGTGATGTCGTCCCAATGGTCGTAGACCAGATTGCCCAACTCCCAGGCCGCTGCGGCCACGCCGGCCACCACCGCCACCGCTGCGATCACCGGGCCGGCCGGTGTGGCCAGTAGAGCGGCGCCGCCGATCGCCAAAGCCGCCACGCCGACCCCGGAGACCACTTGAAGCCCGCCCGAGACGCGGTCGCCGACATCGCGCCAGCCGCTGTGGTCGTTGCCGCTGACGATCTCGTTGATTCCGAAAACGACGGACAGGCCGCCGCCCAACACTCCTAGGGCGGGGGCGACGCCGGGCAGGAGTTTCTGCAGCGGTCGGAACGATTTAGCCAACTTGTCGATGGCCTGCCGGCCGGCGGGGCTCAGCCCGAACGAACCGGCGGCATTCAAGAAGGGGAAAGCTTTGATGAAGGCCTTGATCTGGAGAGGACCGGTGACGAAGGTTTTCCAGCCCTTGACGCCCATCCGGCCCCAGTCGGCCAAGTCATCGAGATGCTCTTTGAACCAGTCGACGAACGTGTCGGGGTCGTTCGAACCGCCCGGTCCGGCTCCTGATCCGCCGCCTGGGCCGCCTGCGGCGCCGGCGGTTCCCAACCGGTTGGAGGTGTCCAACTGTTCTTGGGCCTCTTGCTGGAGCAGGCGGGACATGTCGGACAGCATGGTGGAGGCGCGGTTGGTCTGGGCCCGTCCGCTGGAGGTCCATTGGGAGCGGAAGCGCTGGGCGTCGACGCCGGACCAGACGCGGACGGCGTCGCCGACCAGAGAGTCGATACGGCGGCTGGTGGCGGCCAGCTCCTGAGCCTGTCCGCTCAGTTCGCGGGCGACGGATTGGACCACGGCCGGGTTCATGCCGACGATGCTTGCCATGTCACCCCCTCCGTCGTTGGCCGTTGTCGGCCGTTCTGGCGCTGACACTAGGCCGGCTAGAGTGATGCGACAAGGGGGAGGACTCCCCTGGTGAAGCGTTGATCGAGCCCCGGGATGGGTTGGCGCGGGGTGAAGGGAAGAAGCCATGAGCGGTGGCGGGGTGGTGGCGCCGGGCGGTGATCGGGCCAGCCGGGGCATGATGGCGGCGGTGGCCGGGCATCCGGAGTTGGGTCGGTTGTGTCATGTCGATCGGGGTCGACTGGGCCGGTGGACGGTCCTGACGATGGTGGCCGCCGTGGTGGTCGGCCTGCCTCTGGGTCTGTGGGCCAGCGACAGTTGGTCGCAGCCGGTGGTGGTCGCGGTCGCGGGCGCGCTGGTCGTTCTGATCATGCTGTTGGTCTGGGGTTTGAATAAGACCCAGCTGTTGGTTTGCCAAGGTGGGCTGCTGCTGAGCCACCCCTGGTTCGCCAGCCGTAATCACAATGTCTTGCTGTGGTCGGTGCTGGATCCGGGTGGCTTCCGGCCGGTCACAGGCCTGGAGCGACTGGCGCCCATGGCGGATCGGCGCTTTTGGGCCTTCAATGACGGTCACCCGAACGGTCCCGGCATCGTCTTCGTCGGCCCGATCCCTCAGCCCAAGCCGGTGGTGACCCCGTCCTCGGCTGAGCCGCGGTTGTGGTGGTACGCCTGTCGGCGGGACCCGGCCGAGGTGGTCCAGGCGGTGGTGGCGGCCCTGGTGGCGGCGGGGCGGTTGGCTCCCGGCCCGACCTGGCCCACGGTCGAGTTGTCCGGTCGGCCTCAGGACGCCGTTCGGCAGTTGCCGCCGCTGCCTTCGGTCTGAGTCCCGCTCCGCCCCCGAGGCAGACGCGGACGGGGGTTCGGCGGGTGCCGTGCGGCCCTCTGGCAGCTGAGTCCGCTCCGCTCCCGGCGTCGAGGCGTTCCGGCCACACAGCCAGGTCTTGGCCAGTCGGTGAGACGCGCTGGCGTCAGCGCGGACGGGCGCTCAGATCCATGTCTGACGGCGGGGCGGAGGACCACCCGCCTCAGTGTTCGGGCGGTGGCGGGTGGAGAGTCGGTGATTCCCAAAGACTGCTCAGTCGGTCGGGACTGGTAGGGGACGCTCCGGGGACAGGCTGTTCCAAGGGCCGAGGGCAGGCTGGTCGGCCAGCGACCACAGTTGCTCCGCGATGGCCTCGGCCGACCAATCCAGGCCGACGAAATCGAGGCAGCCGGCCAGTTTGGCCGTCAGGACCGGCCGGGTGGGCGGCAGCTCCGGGGCGGCGTCGGCCCGGCCGCGCAGGACCTGGCCGTCCGCCTCCACCTCGACGGTGGCGTAGCCGGTCGTGAGCTGGGGGCCGCCGAAGGGCGGACAAGGTGACTCTCGTAGCACGACCTTGCGCAGCAAGGCTTGGGCGGCCGGTCGGTTGACGGCTCGGTCGGTGAAGGTGTCCAAGGTGACCTGGCCGTCCAGCAAAGCCGCCGCCACGGCGTACTCAGCGCTGAACTTGCCTTGTAAAGAGGTGACTGGGCGGTGTTGGATGAGGGGGATGAAGCCCCCCGGCGGGACCGTCACCGTGACCTGTTCGATCCGGTCTGGCCGATCGGCCAGTTGGGCCGCCAGAGGCAGGGCCGCCGCCATCGGCCGATGGGTCGAACCGCAGGACGGATAAGGCTTGACCAAAGGCCGATCGACCGGGCTGAGCAGGGCCCAGGGGCCGTGCAGGGCTGCCCCCAGGCTGGCCGGGTCGCCCGGTTGTCCGAAGACGGCGAAGTAACCGGCGGGGGCTTCCAGCTGGGCTGGGTTGGCGGTGAAGCCAGCCCCGGCCAGACGGACGGCCAAGACGGCGTGGTACGCCATCAAGGCGGCGTGCAAGCTCTTGGTGTCGGTGCCGAAGTTCTCCCGGCTGCCGGCGGCGGTGGTGGCGGCCAGGCCGATGGCATGGGCGATCTGGGTCGAGTCCAAGCCGGCCAAGCGGCCGCCGGCGGCGGTGGCGGCGATCACGCCGACGGTCGAAGTGGAGTGCCAGCCTTGACGGAAATGCGGCCCCACCGGCAGGGCTCGGTCCAGGGCGACGTCGATCTGGTAGCCCACCGCGTAAGCGTCCAGCAAGGCGGCGCCGGAGACCCGATGGGCTTGGCCCAAAGCCACCAGCGTCGGCCACAGTCCCGCGCTGGGGTGACCGATCAGAGGGTCGGTCATGTCGTCGTAGTCGTGCACGTGACCGCTCAGACCGTTCAAGAAGGCGGCCACCGGCGGGTTGACTTGGGCGCCGGTGGCCCAGATGGTGGCGGGCCCGGGGCTGGTCTGATCGGCCAGGACGGCTCGACCGACGGCTACCCCTGGTTCGGATCGGCCGGCGATGGCGCCCGCCACCGTGTCGACCAAGGCGGCCGAGGCTCGCTCCCTGAGGGCTGGGCCGGCTTGGCCGACCTCGGCCTGGGCGGCGAAAGCGGCGATGACTGAGGTGGCGGGGTAGGGCTGGGGATTCATGGCATTTCTTTTCTGATCGTGTGAGACGGGGCGAGGTGACGGCCGCTGGGAGCAGGCGCGGTGTCGGCTGGTCGAGGTCGGTCGGGAGCGGGTGCGGTGGGTCGGGTCCTGGGCAACGGCTGGCCGGGTTCGGTCGGACCGATGGTCGGGCGGGGTCAGATGAGCCGGGTCCGACCGGACCAAGAGCCGGTCGTGGTTGGGCCGGGCTGGCTGAGGTCGGGCTGGGGCCGGCCGAAGCCGGCCGGTCGGGTCCGCGCGGGCCGAGCGTCAACCAAGGACAGGTCCGCGTTGGGACCAGCCCTGGCCCGAGGCTCGGCGCCGGGCTTAGTCCAGGGTGGCCAGGGAGTCGTCGAAATGACGCCGCATGGCTCGTTCGGCCCCGGGGCCGTCGCCGGCGGCGACATGAAGCAAGATGTCCTGGTGGAATTCGACGGCGCGGCGAGCGGCCGCGCTGCTGGTGAAGCTTTGGGTGCGCAGCGTCAACATCAGGTCGGACAAAGAGTCCAACAGGACGGCGAAGAGGTCATTGCCGGTCGCCACCGCCAGTCGGCGATGGAAGGCGACGTCGAATTCGGAAGCGGTCTCGACCAGGTCGAGCGAGTCGCTGTGCCCTTCGACGATGGCGGTCAGATCGGCCACGTCGGCGGCGTCGGCCCGTTCCGCCGCCATCCGGGCGATGGGGATCTCGAGCACGTAGCGGACCTCGTAGATCTTGCGCAGGTCGATCTCGCCCCGCGCCGTCATGATCAAGCCGAGGGCCTCGCTCACCACTCGGGTGTCGTCCGCCGTCACCACCACGCCCCGACCGGACACCGACTCGACCAGACCCCGGGCCGACAGGGCCCGGATCGACTCTCGGATGACGGTGCGGGAGACGCCGAACTGGCTGGCCATGACCCGCTCCGATGGCAACAAGGCCCCCTGGCGCAACTCGCCCTCTCGGATCAGATCGGTCAAGCGGCGGGAGACCCGGTCGGTCAAAGAGGGATCGCGCACCAGCGACTCGATGATCGGCCCTTCCGGCGCCGAACGTCCCTGAGCGGGACCATCATCCATGGTCGCTGCGTCCTTCTCTGTCCAGGCGGCCCACAACCAGCGCCGTGCGTGCAGGATAGCGGACTGGGCCGGCTGGGGTGGCGACCGGCGCCCACCGGGGGCCAGCGCGAGATCGGCGTACACCTCAGCGGTTCCGCTCTTCGACCACCGGGACGCGCAGCGACGGCCAGCCCTCGACGAACAAACCGATCTTACGGAGGTGGGTCCAGCGGTCGCAGGCCTGATCCACCTCTTCGCGGGTTTGGCCAGCGGTCAAGCGGCGCTGGATCTCGTGCTCGACGGCTTGGGCGTGTTCGGCCGCCGCCATCACCGTCTCGACGATCTCCTGCGGCACCACCACCACGCCGTCGGCGTCGCCGTGGATGTAGTCGCCGTTGCGGACCTCGACCCGTTCCACCGTTTGACCCGACAGCGAGATGGTCTGCCCGACGCTCTTGACCTCATAGCAGTCGTGCGACAGCACCGGGGTGACGAAACGGGCGAAGACCGGCAGGCCCATCGCGATCAGATCGCGGCGGTCGCGGGTGCCGCCGTCGATGACGACGCCGCGGGCTCCAGCCACCAAGGCGGTGCGGCCGGTGTTGGCCCCCCACGGGCCAGAGCGGTTGTTGCCGCCGGTGTCGATCACGATGACCGATCCGGGCTGGACCAGATGGAACAGCTGGTAGTCCAGAGCCGGCCCGATGGGCGAGCCCCAGGGGGCGGCGGTCGAGCCTTGGACGGTCAAGGCCCGGCCCACGAAGGACGACTCCGGATCGAGCGGGGCGATGTCGCTGGACAGACATTGGTCGCGCAACCCCATATGAGCCATGACGTCGTACACCACAGCGGTGTCGACTCTCTCCAGACGGCTCAGGATCTCCTCGGACATGATGATTACCTCTCTGCTCAGGCCTCAGGCCGTGATGGTGTTGTGGACGGCCTGGCCGCGGCTGTGGCGTTCCAGGTTGGCGAAGATGGCGCGCATCTTCTTGCTGTAGGCGTCGCGCGTGCCGGCGGCGATGTGCGGCACCACCACGGCCCGCTGGACCGTGCGCCAAATATTGTCCGGCGGCAGCGGCTCCTGGGCGAAGACGTCCAGTCCGGCCCCTCGGATCTGTCCCCGCTCCAGGGCCTCGATCAGAGCCGGCTCGTCGATCAGGGAGCCCCGGGCGGTGTTGATGAGGACGGCGTCCGGGCGCATGGCGGCGATCTCGGCCGCGCCGATCATCTTCCGCGTCTCGGGTGTGGCGGGGGCGTGCAAGCTGACCACGTCGGAGCGTTGGAGCAATTCGGTCAGACTGTCCACCCGGGTGGCGTCGGGATGGCTGAAATCGGCCGGCAGCCAAGGGTCGAAGTAGAGGCAGTCGGCGTCGAAGGCGATGGCCCGTTTTGCCACCGCCTGCCCGATACGGCCGTAGCCGATCAAGCCGAAGGTCTTCTCCGCCACCTCGTAGGAACGGGTGCGCAGCTCCCACTGCAACCACTGGCCTTGACGCAGGGAGGCCTCGGCCTCGGACATGTGCTTGTTCAGGCACAGCAGCAGGGCGAAGACGTGTTCGGCCACCCCTTCGGTGGTGCCCTCCGGGGTGAGGGCGAAGGGGATGGCGCGGCGAGTCAGCTCAGCCACGTCGACCTTGTCGTAGCCGACGCCTTGGTGCTGCACCATCTTGACCCTAGGGGCGATGTCGAGCAGGGCGGCGTCGACCGGCTCGGCCGCCACGATCAGGTAATCGGCCCGGGCCAACAAGGGTCGGCGGTCTGAGGCTTGGGCTGGGTACAGGTCGACCTGCCAGCCAGCCGGCGCGGCTTGGCGCACCAGTTCGAAGAGGTCCGGCGGGACGACGTTGCAGTACAGGACGTGTGGGACGGTCATGACTCTCCAATCAGGGTTTGGGCGCGCCAATGTCGGCGCAGGACGGCGGCGGCTCGGACGGCGGCGTCGAGCGGTGAGTCGCCGAAGCGGGTCTCTGGCACCACCGGGCCGGAGAAGCCGGCTTGCTGGACGATGGCGCAGGCCAGCCCGTAATCGATCTGGCCTTGGTCGAGGTCGACTGGGCCGCCCTGGTGGACGTTCTTGACGTGCCACAGGGCCATGCGGGGGGCCAGACGCTCGAGATCGGTCCGCCAGTCCCAGGCCGGGTCCTGGCGCAGCCGGTTGGCCAGATCGGGATTGACCCCGACGGCCGGGTCTTGGAGCTGATCCAACAGCTCCCAGATGGCGGCGGCCGAGTCGAAAGGACCGTCGTCGTGCAATTCGACGGCGATCCGGCCGCCTCCATCCGCCGCCCGCTCGGCCAGGTCGGCCACGAATTCGGTCAAAGCCAGTCGATCGGCTCTGGCCAGGGGCCGCCAGGCGCCTTTGGGGGCGGCGATGGCGAGACAGGCGACGGCGCCCAGGGCGTTGGCCAGCTCGACCGAGAAACGCAACTCGGCGGCGTCGTCCGGGCCGGCTTGGGGTCCGACTGGCAAACGGCGGAAGGTCGAGACCGACCGGGTCTCGAGTCCGGCCTCGGCTAAGCGCTGGGCGGCGTTGAGCCAGACCTCGGTTTGGAGCGGGGGCAGCCAGCGGTCGGACAGTTCGACGGCTTCGAAGCCGTTCTCCTGGGCCCAGACCGCCAGACGGTCGATCGCCGCGGTCGAGGGCGCCGCCGTGGCGGGGTCGGTGCGGCCCAGCACCAGCATGGTGCTCAGGCTGACCGGATTGGAAGCGATCACAGTGCTGGGCCGATCTGTCGATGATCCGACTGGAAGCCTCAAACGGAGTCGACTGGATTGAACGTTGACGTCGTTTCGAGGTACCTCTATGATGGCATACCACCAGACCAGTAGCAAGGTCTGGCCCGACAGCCCTTTCGTCGGACGAACGTACGATCAGCGTCGATCGCCGCGCAGGGCAGGAATGAGAGGAACTGATGACCCTCCCAACGATCGACCACGTCGGCTTCTTGGTGCCAGACCTGGACGCCGCCATCGCCCGTTGGTCGGCCGCCACCGGCTACACCTTCGGTCCCATCGCCCGTTTCCACGCCGACCGCTACCTCGACCACGCCAGCCCCGATCTGAGAGTCCAAGAGCCCCGGATCGCCTTCTCGGTCGAGGGTCCGCCCTACATCGAGTTGATGGAGACGACTGGTCTGGGCACCCACGGCCAGGACCAGCTGGGAGTCCATCATCTGGGCTTCCGTGGTTTGAGCGACCTGGGCCGCCAACTGGAACGGTTGGACGCCGCCGGGCTGGGCCACGACGGCGTGGCGTACGACCCGGCTGGCGACGTGGTCCTGTTCTTCACCCGGGCCGAAGCCCTGGACGGCATCCGTCTGGAGCTGATCTCGCCTTACCCGGGCCGGATGCTGACCGACGACCGGGGCCGGGAATACCCGCGCCATCCGGTCAGTGGCCGAGTCGACTTCAAAGCCTTCGACGCCCCGCCGTCCTAATCGGCTGGCGTCCGCCGGCCCGGTTCGGTCCTGACTGGATCTAGTTCCGCTCGGCTCAGACGCCCGCGCCGAGCCCGGGTCGGCGGCCGACCGCCACCGACATGGACCCAACTCCTGAGACCCACCTCACATTCACGCGGCATGCCACCTGACCAGCCGCCCGACGATAGGTAGAAACATGATCATCGACGCTCACGTCCACCTCGGAGGCGACCCTGCCCGCCAGGGCTCCCCGCCGGAGATCCTGCGGCAACTCGACGAGATCGAGGCCGGGGCCGCCGTCACCATGCCCGCACCCGGTCTGCGCCCCGACAACGCCGGCCTGCGGCCGCTGCTGGAGGCTGGCCAGGGCCGCTTCCACGGCTGCGCCTGGGTCAATCCCGCCCTCGGCCACGAGGCCGCCGAAGAACTCGAGCGCTGCGGCCAGTGGGGCTGGAAATTCGTCAAGCTGCAGCCCGAGATGCACAACTTCTCCATGCTCGACCAAGCCACCGACGAAGTCGCCGAAGTGGCCGGGGCCTATGGCATGACCGTCATCGTCCACACCGGCGGCTCGGTCAAAGCCCAACCTTGGGGGGTGGGCGAGTCCGCCAGCCGGCATCCTGGGACCCGTTTCATCCTCGACCATATGGGCGGGCCCGAAGCCGAGGACGTCCGGGTGGCCATCTTGATGGCCAGCCGCCACTCCAACGTCTGGTTGGGCACCAGCAAGTCGATCGACCGGCACAAATACCGCCAAGCCGTCGACGTGATCGGGGCCGAACGCCTGGTCTTCGGCTCCGACGCGCCCAACGTCAGCATGGCCAGCGAGATCGTCCGAGTCCGCCACGCCGGATTCAGCGACGCCGAACTCGATCTGATCCTGGGCCAGAACGCCCTGGCCCTGATCCAAGCCTGATCCGTCCTCCCGTCCTCAACCCACCTCCCACAGCGGCCCAACACTCAGATCGGAGTAGCCATGGCCAAGCCGTCCGCTCTCACCATCAGTCCCACCTTCCGTAAAGTCCTCTGGCGGATCATCCCTCTGCTGTTGCTCCTCCAGGTCTTCAACTCGCTCGACCGTATCAATATTGGTTTCGCAGCTCTGACCATGAACGTCGACATCGGGCTGAGCGCCGCCGCCTACGGGCTCGGCGCCGGCCTCTTCTTCGTCGGCTACTTCCTGTTCGAGATACCCAGCAACCTGATCATGAACCGGGTCGGCGCCAGGATCTGGATCACCCGTATCGCCATCACCTGGGGCCTGATCTCATCCCTCCACTTCCTGATCGTCTCGCCCGGCACCTTCTACCTGGCCCGCGTCATGTTGGGCGTGGCCGAGGCGGGATTCTTCCCCGCTGTCACCTTGTACTTGTTGCGCTGGAGCCCGGCTCGCCTGCGCGCCTCGGTCACCTCGATCTATTACGTCTCGGTGCCGATCGCCAATTCGATCGGGGCCATCTTGTCCAGCTGGCTGATCGGCCATCCCCTGTTCGGTCTGACCGGCTGGCGCACCATGTTCCTGATCGAGGGACTGCCCACCATCGTGTTGGGTCTGCTCACCCTCTTCCTGCTGCCAGACTCGCCCCGCACGGCCAAATTCCTGACTCCGGCGGAGAAAGAGGAGATCGCCGAGATGCTGGCCGAGGACGGCCCCACCACGGAGGTCCACACCTCCTGGCGCGATGACATCCGGGAGGCCGGGCGCGCCCTCAAGCGGCCCCGCATCATCGGTCTGGCCCTTTGCTTCGTCTCCTTCTCAGTCGCCACCTTCGGCGTCGGCTACTTCTTGCCCTTGATGTTGCGCGGCTTCAGCGAATTGGCCGGACACCAGTTCACGGTCATGGAGACCGGCTTGTGGACGGCCATCCCGTACGCCGTGGTGGCCTGTTTCATGTTGGTCTACAGCCGGGTGGTGGACCGGGCGGCCAGGCCCAGCGGCTGGCACGTCTCCGTCCCGCTGATCATCGGCGCCATCGCCATCACCAGCGCCTCCGCGTTCACGTCGCCTTACGTCCTATTGATCCTGGTGGCCGTCGGACTGTCCACCAGCTTGGGCTTGGGACCGGTCTTCTGGAAGACCTCGGCCCCCTTGATCGGCACCTCCGACAGCCGTCAATCGGCCGGCATCGCCGGCGCGGCGGCGGCCGCCTCGGTCGCTCTGATCAACGCCACCGGCAATCTGGGCGGTTTCGTGGGCCCGTACACCATCGGCTGGATCTCCGACAGCACCGGATCGTACAAAGGCGGTCTGATCGTGGTCGGCCTGGTCATGGTGGTGGCCGCCTGCGTCTTGGCCCTCATCTATCGCAACTACTACCGTCGGGTCTACGGCCCCGCCGCCACCGATCCGACCAGGCCCGACAACGACCAGAGGGACGTCGCATGAGTGGGTTCCAACTGAGCCGGCCGGTGGTCCAGGTCTCGCTCGACCTGACTTCGCTGGCCGAGGCCCTCGACACCGCCGCCGTCGCCGTCGAGGCCGGGGTGGATTGGATCGAAGCGGGCACACCATTATTGTTAGCTGAAGGCTTGCGCGCGGTGGCGGCTCTGCATGAGCGCTTTCCCGAGCATCCCATCGTGGCCGACCTCAAGACCATGGACGGGGGCTATCTGGAGGCCGAGATGATGGCGCGGGCCGGAGCCGCCTTCGTCGTCGTCATGGCCGCCGCCCACGACGCCACCGTCCGACGGGTGGTCGAAGCCGGGCATGACTTCGGCGTGACCGTGATGGGGGACAACCTGGCCGTCCCCGACCGGGTGGCCGGCGCCCGCCGTCTGGTCGAACTGGGGGTCGACGTCGTCATCCACCACATCGGCTTCGACCAACGGGGGGAGGACGGCTCGGTCGGCCCCCTGGACGAACTGGCCCAGATCGTGGACAGCTGCGGCGCGCCGGTCCAGGCCGTCGGCGGGCTGAGCGTGGAACAAGCTGTACGTTGTCCAGCTTACGGCGCGCCCATGGTCGTGATCGGCGCGCCGTTGTCCATCGCGGCCGACAGTTTCACCACCAACCACGATCAGTTGCGGGGGGCCTTGACCGACATCTGCCAGCGGGTCCACCAGTCCAGTCCGCGACCGCCCGGCGGGCCCTGGCCTCAGGCCGCCCGATGAGGATCGCGGCCTTCCCCAAGGGCTGGCTGGACGACATCTCGATCCACCGCACCATGTCGGTCTTCGACTGGATCGAGCGGGCCGGCGCTTTGGGCTGCGAGGGTTTGGAACTGTACGAGGGCTTCTTCTGGAGTTTGGAGGACGACTTCGTGGAGGCGGTCGGCCAGGCTCTGGAGAAGGCCGGCTTCGACATGCCGATGATGTGTTGCTCGCCCGACTTCACCCATCCTGACCCGGGGTTCCGCCGCGACCAGATCGAGCGTCAGGCCCGCTTCATTGAGATCACCCGGGCCTTGGGCGGCTCCGGCGCCGCCTGCCGGGTGCTGAGCGGCCAGCGCCACCCCGGTCTGTCGGTCGAAGAGGGCTTGGAACGGGCCGCCGGCGCCATTCGCGAACTGTTGCCGCTGGCCCACCGACTCGACGTCACCTTGGCGCTGGAGAACCACTACAAGGACGGCGCCTGGCTCTACCCGGAGTTCGCCCAGCGGCGGGACGTCTTCTTGCGTCTGCTCGACGCCATCGACGACCGGACCCATTTCGGCGTCCAATACGACCCTTCCAACGCGGTCGTGGCCGGGGACGACCCGGTCGACCTGCTGCGGGCCGTGATCGGACGGGTCGTGACCATGCAGGCCTCCGACCGCTACCTCGCCCCGGGCGCGTCCCTGGACGACGTGCTGGCGGCCGAAGGTCGGCCGGGCTACCTCGAACAGTTGCGCCACGGCGTCATCGGTCAGGGCATGAACGACTTCGACGCCATCTTCTCCACTTTGGCGGCGGCGGGGTACAACGGCTGGGTCAGCGTCGAGGACGGCGTCGACGGGCTGGACCAGATGCGCCAGTCGGTCGAATTCCTCAAACAGATGCGCGAGGTCCACTTCGGCGGCCGCACCGACCTCTCCCGAGACAATCTTGTCCAGTGAGGCGGCGGCCGGCCGCCCTTCCGGACCGCCCGACCGGCCGGTTGGACCGGTGGCCGGCCGGTTGAACGACGACCAGCTTCCTGGGCTTGGGTCAGACGGTCGTCCGCCGAACCCGCCGACGATGTCGATCGCCGACCTGCTGGGCCCGGACCCGCCTTCCAACTGGGGGCGGTGGGGTCCGGACGACGAGGTCGGCAGCTTGAACCTGTTGACCGCCGCCGAGGTCCTCCGCGGCGCGGCCCAGGTCCGGTTGGGGCGGGTCTTGACCCTGCAGATCCCGATCGGGGCCGAGGACGTCGAATCCGACCCGGTCTATCCCGGCCGGGCTCAAGCCGTCCGCACCGCCGTCCGCGACGAGGGTTTCTGGCGGCGGGGAGAGGTTCCGGAGACGGCCGACGGCCACCACTGGGCCGACGACACCATCGCCATGCCGCTACAAGGCACCACCCAATACGACGCCCTCGGCCACGTCTGGTACGACGGGTTGCTCTGGAACGGCTACGACGCCATGACCACCGACGGACGGCTGCGCAAATGCTCGGTGGCGGCCATCGCCGAACGTGGCGTGGTCGGCCGGGGCGTCCTGATCGACCTGGCCCGCCATCGGGGCAAGCCCTGGCTGGAACGGGGCGAGCTGTTCGACCACCGGGATCTGACGGCGGCGGCCCATGACCAGGGCTTGGAGATCGAACGGCGCGACGTCCTGCTCATCCGCACCGGCTGGCTGGAGTATTACCGCACCGTGCCCAACCGGGTCTTCTACGACGACTTCCTGGAACCCGGGTTGACCTATTCCAGAGCTCTGGTGGAGTGGTTCCAAGACCGGGAGATCCCCAATCTGGTGACTGACACCATCGCGGTCGAGACCACCTTCGAGCCGTCCACCGGCGTACAGCTTCCCTTGCACTCTGCCCTCATGCGCAATCTGGGGGTGGCTTTGACCGAGATGTGCTGGTTGAAAGACCTGGCCCAGGCTTGCCAGGACCAGGGCCAATGGTCCTTCCTCTACGTGGCGGCGCCGCTCAAGGTGGTCGGGGCCTCCGGAGCCCCGGTCAATCCGGTGGTGGTGCTGTGATTTGGGGGCGGTCCGAGACCGGGGCGTTTCTTAGAACCGCCTTGGAGGGGGCCGGTCACAGTGGGGGCCATGACCGCAGCCGCCAGCGCCATCCACGCCTTCAACCGCTTCGAGATCAAGTACGTCGCCTCCTTCGCCCAGGTCGAACGGCTGCGGGTCGAATTGGACCGAGCCATGGCGCCGGATCCGCACGCCGGGGCGGATGGCTATCGGGTCGAGTCGGTCTATTACGACAGCCCGGCCCTGCGCTTCTACTGGGAGAAGGTCGACGGTCTGCGCTTCCGACGCAAACTGCGGCTGAGGCGTTACGGGAGCGGTCCGGCCCCAAGCCACAGCCCGGTCTTCGTCGAAATCAAACAGCGGGTCAACCGGGTGACGCAGAAGCGCCGTATCGATCTGCCGTACGCCGACGCCGTGCGACTGTGCGCCGGTCAGGCCGTCGCCCTGCCGCGATCGGCCAGCGTCGCCCAGACCAGGTTGGTCGACGAGATCGTCGAACTGTGCGCGGTCGAGCGGCTGCGACCGATGGTGACGACCTGCTACCAACGTCAGGCCTACGTCGGGCGCCATTCCGACCTCGGTCTGCGCGTCACCATCGACCGGCGCCTGCGCGGCCGGGACCGTGACTTCGAGCTGGGGGCGGCTTCGACCGACCGGTTGACTCTGCCCCCCAGCCTGGCCGTGGTCGAGGTCAAGGCCGACCATCGGGTGCCGTATTGGTTGACCGACTTGACCGGGCGGCACGACCTCACAGTGGTGCGGCTGTCCAAGTACTGCCGCAGCGTCGAAGCCTTCGGCCTGGTCCCGCGGGCCGCCCACGCCCCGTCCGGCCAAGACTTCTTCGACGACCCAGATCTCAGCGGCGGTCAGAGAGGCCTTGGCGGCCAGAGCGGCGGCGGTCAGGGTCCGCGCGACGACCAGGAGGCCTCGTCCGCCGTTCCGTCGGCCTGGCCGTCTGCCGTACCGACCGACTTCCAATCCCATGACACCGCGTCCGATTAGTTAAGGGGAATTGATATGCCTGTCTTCCAAGACCTGTCCGCCACCTTCTCGCTGTGGGACGTCGGGCTCAGCCTGGTTCTGTCCTTCGTCCTGTCGGCTCTGATCGGCTGGGTCTACCGGCTGACCCATCGCAATGTCTCTTACAGTCAGTCCTTCGTCCAGACCCTGGTCTTGGTCGGCATGGTGATCGCCGTCATCATGCTGGTGGTCGGCTCCAACATCGCCCGCGCCTTCGCCCTGGTCGGGGCCCTGTCGGTGGTGCGCTTCCGGAACGCCATCAAGGAGACGCGCGACGTCGGCTTCATCTTCTTGGTCATGGCCGTGGGCATGGCCACCGGCACCCGCTTCTACCTCTTGGCCGCGGTCGCGACCGTGGCCATCTGCGCCGTAGTCGTCTTGATGAACCGGTTGAACTGGTTCAAACTCGACCTCAAACGCCAGGTGGTCAAGGTCCAAGTGCCACCCGAGGCGACTTACCAAGACCAGGTCGAGGACCTGTTGCTGAAGCGGACCAGCGAGTTCGAGCTGGTCTCGTTGGAGTCGATCCACGGCGGGGCCCTGAACGAGCTGTTCTACACCGCCCGGCTCAAGAAGGGCGTCACGCCGGGTCAACTGATCGAACAGTTGAGCGCGCTCAGCGGCGGTCAGAAGGCGACCGTCTTGACCGGCTACGACCAGACGGACTTATGAGTCTGCGGCGGCTGGCGCCGCTCCCTTGGCGGCGGCACTGGAAAGGTGTGGTGATCGGGCTGGGGGCGGCCGGGCTGGTCATGGGCCTGTTCGGCTCCCTTCCCCTCAAGCCGTACGCGGTGGCGCCGCCGGCGGCGGACGACGACGTCAGCCAGGACGTGGCCGGGACGGTGTCTTTGTTCGACCCCACGGTGGAGCACCGCATCGAGCTGTCTTTCCAAGAATCCGATTTGGACATGTTGTTGGACGATTACTTCGACGGCCAGAGCAAGACCTGGATCCCAGGCGACCTGGTCGTCGACGGCGTCGTCGTGAGCGACGTCGGCTTGCGCCTCAAAGGCAACTCGACCTTGCGGATGCTGCGGGACGACCGGTCTGGCGCCACGACCGGATCGACCTCGACCGGCACCGGCGGCGGGTTCGATCCGGCCGGCGGGGCTTTGGGGGAGGGCACGGAGTCAGCTCTCAGCGCCAGTCGGCCGGAGACCCTGCCCTGGCTGATCTCCTTCGACCATTACGTCAAGGGGCGGGCCTACCAGGGCTTGACCGAGTTGGCGGTGCGCCCGGCCGCCGGTTTCGCCAACAGCTTCGAGACCCTGCTGAACGAGGCCTTGGCCCTGGCTGTCACGGCCCAGACCTCCCAGCCCTCCCAGCGTTCGGCCTATTGCCTCTACACCGTCAACCAGCGCGCGGCCGTCACCCGCTTGGTGGTGGAGGTGCCCGAGGCCGGCTACGCCCAATCCGTCCTGGGGGGCGACGGAGCTTTGTACAAGGTCTTGTCGACCGGGCAGTTCGCCTACCAAGGCCAGGACCAGACCGAGTACGAAGACGACTTCAAACAGGTCTCGGCCACCGGGGTGTGGGACATCCAACCGGTGATCGAGTTGTTGGAATGGCTGGAAGAGGCCTCGGACGAGCGTTTCGCGGCCGAGTTGGACGATTGGGTCGACGTCGACGGATTGGCCACTTATCTGGCCACGCAGTCGATCCTGGGCAACTCCGACGCCCTGGACGGGCCGGGCCGCAACGGTTACCTGTGGTACGACGCCGGCGACGACCGGATCAGCGTGGTGGCTTGGGACCTCAACCTGGCTTTCAGCGGCGGCCGAGGCGGCTTGGGCGCCGGAGGCTGGCCCGGAACGACCCGGGGCCAGACGCCGGAGTCGCCCGATCCGGCCGATCCGGTCCAGCCCACGGCCGACGCCAGTCCGGCGTCCGCTTCGACCAGCCCGTCGCCGTCAGCCAGCCCGATCGCTTCCGCCCAGCCGACCAGTTCCGCCGGCCCGATCGCTCCGGCCGGGACTGCCCCGGGCGGAACCGTTCCGACGGCCGTCCCTAGAGCCGGCGCCCAGCGCCCCGGCGGCTGGGGCGGGACCAGGCCAGGCGGGACGACCCGGTTCGACCCGACCCAGATGGACCCGACCCAATTCGATCCGACCCAAATGGATCCGACCCAAATGGACCCGGCCCAGTTCGACCCAGGGGCGCTGGGGGCAGGTCTGCCCGAGGCCGGAGCCGCCGCCGGCCGGACGCCGGTCGGTGGACTGGGCGCCGGTGGGACCATGGGCGTCAGCAACACTCTGATCGATCGCTTCGAAGCCAATGCTGATTTCGCCGCCGCGGTCGAGGCCAAGCGGATCGCCCTGGTCGAGCAGATCTACGCCTCCGGTCTGGCCGACCGCCTGTTGACCGAGCTGGCCGCTCAAATCCCGGTCAGCTCGAATATCAGCGCCGAGCTGATCGCCAGCGAGACCGCGACCCTACGTCAGACCTTGGCCGGTTTGGCCACCTGAGCCGGGGCCGGACTCAGCGGGGCTGGCGCACGAAGGCCCCGATCTGGCGGGCCAGGTGGGGCGCCGACAGCTCGTAAGCGTTCCACAGCTCCTGGGGCTGGCCGGTCTGGCCGAAGCGGTCCCGCACGCCCAGGCGTTTGATCGGCACCGGGTGCACCTCGCTCAAACCCTCGGCCACGGCCGAGCCCAGGCCGCCGATGATCTGGCCCTCCTCGACCGTCACGACCCGCCGGGTGCGTTTGGCGCTGGCCCAGATGGTGTCGAGGTCGAGCGGCTTGATGGTGGGGCAGTGGATGACCTCGACCGCGATGTTCTGGTCCGTCAGCAGATCGGCCGCGTGCAACGCCTCCGGCGTCATGGCCCCGGTCGACACCACCGTGACGTCGTGGCCGATGGTCAACTGGTAGGCCGGTCCGATCTCGAAGGGGGCCTCGGGTTGACTGAACAGCGGCGTGGCCTCGCGGGCCAGCCGGATGTAACCGGGCCGGTCGTCGGCCGCCAGGGCCAGAGTGGCCTTCTCCGCCTCCCGGCTGTCGCCCGGGGCCAACACCACCATGTTCGGGATCACCCTCATCAAGGCGATGTCCTCCAGCATCTGGTGGGTGGCGCCGTCCAAGCCGGTCACCAGTCCGGCGTGGGCGCCGACGATCTTGACCGGCTGGCGGTTCAGGCTGGCCGTGGTCTTGATCTGCTCCCAGTTGCGACCCGGGCTGAAGGCGGCGTACGAGGCGGTGAAGGGGATGAAACCGGCCAAGGCCAAGCCGGCCGCCACCGTGACCAGGTTCTGCTCGGCCACGCCGACCTCGATGAAGCGCTCCGGGAAGCGCTCGGCGAAACCGCGCATCGAGGTCGAATCGGTCAGGTCGGCGCACAGCGCCACCACTTGGGCGTTACGCTCGCCCGCCGCCACCAGGCCGCGGCCGAAGCCTTGGCGCAGCGGCTCGGACGGTCCGCCCGTGCTCAGGGCGGTCGTTTCGACCGGATAGTCGGTCAGCTTGACCATGGTCACAGGCGGGCCTCCTCCTGAGACAACTGGGCTAAGGCCTGTTCGGCCTCCTCCCGGTTCGGGGCCTTGCCGTGCCAGCGGTAGTCGTACTCCATGAAGTCGACCCCGGCCCCGGGCACGGTGTGGGCGATGATGACGCTGGGGCGCGAACGGACGGCCTGGGCGGCGCGGCAGGCCGCCACCACTTGGGCCACGTCGTTGCCGTCGATCTCCAAGGTGTGCCAGCCGAAGGCGCGCCATTTGGCGGCCAGGTCGTCCAGCGGCATGACCTGCTCGGTGCCGCCGTCGATCTGAATGTAGTTGCGGTCGACCAAGCCGATCAGCTGGCCTAGGCCGTACTTGCTGGCGAACATGGCGGCTTCCCAGACGTTGCCCTCGTTCAGTTCGCCGTCGCCCATCACGACGTAGCAGAAGCGGCGCGGGGCCGCTTGGAGGTATTTCAGGGCGTAGGCGTATCCGGCGGCCTGGCTCAAGCCCTCGCCCAACGGGCCGGAGGTCGACTCCAGCCCGGGCAGGGCGCCGCGCTCGGGGTGGCCTTGCAGGCGGGAGCCGAAGCGGCGTAGCGAACCCAGTTCGGAGAGCGGGAAGTAGCCCGCTTCGGCCAGGGCGGCGTACAACACGGGGGCGGTGTGGCCGTTGCTGAGGAAGAAGACGTCGCGCTCCGACCAGTCCGGTCGCTTGGGGTCGTGGCGCATGACGGAGAAATACAGCGCCGTCATGATCTCGGCCATGCCCAAGGGGCCGGCCGCGTGGCCGGACTGAGCCGCCGCCAGCATCGCCACCGTGTGCTGCCTCAGCCGGTTGGCGGTCTGACGCAACTGGCTCAGCTCGGTCTCCGAGAGTGTCGTCATGGGGTCTCTCCTGCGGGTGCGTTCGCCCCCAGCATAGGGCGCGCCCGGTCCGGGCCAGTCGAACCCCGGCTGGGGATGTGTCCGGTGTCTTGGTCGCTCGGACCAGTTCTGGTCCGGCGCCTGACCGGTCCGGAGGCTCTGGCCGGCCGGTGGGTCGGCCGGGGCTGGCCTGGAGTCGAGCGATTCTTAGACCTGTCTGAGTCGGCCGCGCCACAATGGCTGCATGGCGACTGCGTCCAGCCCAGGTCCGGCGACCGGCTATCCGGTCGATCAGGCGCGCGACAGTTTGCTCCTGGTGGAGGACGACCCGGAGCTGGCCGCCTTGTCGGCCGAGGTCTTGGGCGAGGTCTACCGGGTGGACGGCGCGGCCACCGGTGAGGCGGCCTTGGACCTGGCGCTGAGGCGGCACTACGACCTGATGGTGGTGGACCGGCGCCTGCCCGGAATGGACGGGGTCGAGTTGGTGCGGGCGGTGCGGCGGGCCCATGTCACCACCCCGGTCCTGTTGTTGACCGCTTTGGGTTCGGTCGCCCAACGGGTCGAGGGGTTGGACTCGGGGGCCAACGACTACCTGGTCAAGCCCTTCGACTTCGAGGAGCTGCTGGCCCGGTTGCGGGCTCTGCGCCGCGGTTTCACCGCTGTCGGCCGGCGGGTCCAGGTGGGCGACTGGCTCTTCACCCCTAACAATGAAACTATCTATTCTCCGATCGGTGAGAGGGTCGCCCTGACCGCCGCCGAGTCGGCCCTGTTGGGCTTATTGAGCCGCAGCCCGGAGCACGTCTTCAGCCGGGAGGAGATTCTGTCGGCCGTCTTCGAACGGGACGACAGTCCCGGCACGGTGGACACTTACGTGCACTACCTGCGGAAGAAGACCTGCCATTCCATGGTCGAGACGGTGCGCTTCCGCGGCTACCGTCTGGGCCAGCCGGACTGAGGCCGAGCCATGCCCAACGCCGACGCCCGCCGGGTCCGCCGCGCCTCTCTGTCGGTCGGACTGTATGTCGCCGCCGCCTCCGTCCTGATCCTGTTGGTGGCGGCCGGCCTGTTGGTGGCCACCATCGTGGCTCGATCGCGGCCCGAGGGCCGGCCCCGCCCGCCCGGGTCGCCCTGGCAGTCCGAGACGCGCTGGCCCGGCCCGATCGAAGGCGTCTGGGTGGTCGAGGTCAACCATCTGATGGTCGTCTTGGTCGTCGTCTGCCTGGTCGGGGTGGTCTTGCTCGGTTTGACCGCCTGGCTGGCCGCCCGCCGGGCCGTCGCCCCGCTGTCGCAGGCCCTCGAACTGCAGCGTCATTTCGTGGCCGACGCCGCCCACGAGCTACGCACCCCTCTGACCGTCTTGGACTCCCGGGTCCAAGTCCTGGGCCGTCGTTTGGAGCGGGGGCATCCGGTCGGTTCGACCTTGGCCGAGTTGCGCCGTGACACCGACCGTATGCGGGGGGTGCTGGACGACCTCTTGCTGGCGGCCGAGGGAGCGGCCCAGTCCGGCTCCGACCAGGCCGACCTGGCCCAGGCCGCCGGACGGGCGATCGATTCGCTCGATCTGATGGCCCAGCAAAGAAATGTCAAGATTATATTGACAATACGGGAGGCGTCCCAGGTGGCCTTGGCCGCCTCGTCGCTGGAGCGCGCCATCGTGGCCTTGGTCGACAACGCCATCCAGCACTCGCCGGCCGGCGGCCAGGTCGAGGTCGACTGCCAGGTCGAACGGAGTCAGGCCGTGCTGCGAGTGCGCGACCAGGGCCCCGGCCTGGCCGGAGTCGATCCTGAGCGTGTCTTCGAACGTTTCGCCCACGGTCCGGAGTCGGGCGGTCGGCGCGGTTTCGGGCTCGGACTGGCTTTGGCCAACGAGATCGCCGGTTGGGCCGGCGGCGACCTGGCGGTGGAGTCTTCCAGTTCCGCCGGCGCGGTCTTCGCCCTCCGTCTGCCTTTGGCCGGCACTCGGCCGGACCGACCGCTCCAGGCGCCCCGGACGGGGTCCATTCCCGAGGCCGAGTCATAATCGAAGCGTCGTCTCCCGGCTCCTGGGCCGTCGCCGGGGCGGGACCGTGGGGCGATGCCAGGGAATGGCACTGGACTTTATCGGGAAGGCCGAGGCGCCAAAGATGGATGATGTGGTTAGACCCAATGAAGGGCTGGCAACGGTCGAGAATGCCTTCGCTTTGATCCAGGTGCTGTCTGGGTCGGGGCCTGGTGGAGCCGGTGTCGCCCGCCTGTGCGAGGAGACCGGCATGCCCCGCCGGACGGTCTACCGCTACCTGAGCTCGTTGATCTCGCTCGGCCTGGTCGAGCTGACCGCTCAACAATCGAACTGTTACCGTCTGGGCCCGATGGTGGAAGAGCTGGCCCTGCAATCCTCCCGTCAGCGAGAGTTCGTGCGTCAGTCCGTCGTCCGGGTGGACGAGTTGGCCCGTATGACCGACCAAATGATCCACTGCACGGTCTACGACCAGGGCACGGTCGTGACGGTGGCGGCCTCTTCCCAGCAGATCAATCGTTCGGTCAGGGTGGGCAGCCGTCGACCGGCCCACGCCAGCGCTTCGGGCAAGATCTTCCTGGCCCATCAGAGGTCGGCCGTCGACGCTTACGTCACCCGCGCCTTGACTCGTCTGACGCCGAACACGATCACCCAGCCGGACCGCTTGCGGGAGGAATGCGAGCGGGTCTTGGCCCAAGGCTTCGCCTTGGACAACCACGAGGTGGCGGTCGGGTTGTGCTGTGTGGCCGTGCCGATCTGGGGCAACCGGCGCCAGGTCGTCGGCACCTTGTCCATGACCTGGTCCACCGATCGCGAGGTCCGAGTCACGGACCGCTGTCTGCGGGCCATGAAATCCACCGCGCGGGAGTTCTCGCTCTCCATCGGAGGCGATCCCAAATGACAGGTCAGGACTGGGCCGACGACCCAGAACCGACCCCGTGCCACCGGCCTGACCCCAGGTCAGCGCTGAGTGGCGTTCATCGGCGCCCGAACCAGTTCGAGGCCAATCAAGCGAAAGGCGATCCCGTATGAGGACCGAAGACATCGACCAACTCCGCCAGCTGGTCGGCCCCGACCGCGTCTCGACCGATCCGGCCGAACTGGCCCTGTTGTCCCGTGACGCCAGTTACCGCTCGCAGAAGTTGGAACGCTGCGGTCAGAACGTGGCCTTGGCCGAGGCCGTGGTGACGCCGCGGGACGAGGCCGACATCGTGGCCGTCTTGCAGTGGTGCTCGGCCAACGGCGTTCCGGTCACGCCGCGCGGCCCCGGCTCTTCGGTGGTGGGTTCCCAGATCCCATTGCAGGGCGGCCTCTTGCTCGATCTGCGCCACTTCGACCAGGTCCTGGAGATCGACCCCTACAACCGGCGGGTCCGGGTCCAGGGCTCGATCTTGCTGTCCGATTTGGAGACCGAGCTGAATCAGCACGGGCTGACCGGCGGCCACTACCCTCAGTCCTTCTACACCGCCGGCGTGGCCGGATCGATCGCCATGCGTGGCACCGGCACCTTCTCCAGCCTCTACGGCAGCGTCGAGGACCGGCTGGCCGAGCTGCGGGTGGTGCTGCCCTCGGGCCAGATCTACCAGTCGCACAACGCCCCCCGGGCCTCGACCGGGCCGGACCTGCGCCAGCTCTTCCTCGGTTCCGAAGGCTGTTTCGGCGTCATCACCGAAGTCACCCTCAAGGTCGTGCCGATCCCGGAGAGCCGGTTGTACGCCTCCTTCGCCTTCGACAGCTTCGAGGCCGCCCTCGACACCACCCGGGCCATGCAGGCGGCTGGCGTCGTGCCGGCCGTGCTGCGGATCTACGACCCGGTCGAGACGGCCGCCAAACACGCCCAGTTCACGGTCGCCGACGGCTCGTGGCTGATGGTCCTGTTGTACGAGGGGGCGGCCGAGTTGACTCGGACGCAGGCCCAGATCGTGGCTCGGCTGGCGGCTGAACAAGGCGGTCGCGACCAGGGCGAGGAGCCGGCCCAGTCTTGGGAGCGTAAGCGCTTCGACGTCTCTTGGATGTCCGACCAGGTGTCGCGCGACGGCGGCGTGGCCGAGGCCATCGAGATCGCGGCCACCTGGTCGTCGCTGCCCAAGGTTATGGAGACCATGCGCCAGGCGGCCGGCCGGACCATGGACACGGTCATGGGCCACGTCTCGCACATCTACCCCGACGGGGCTTGCCTCTATGTCATCTCGACCGGCACCAAGCCGACCGAGGGCGAGGCCTTGCGGGCTTACGACCAGCTTTGGAGCGACGTCATGGAGGCCGTCCTGGCCGAGGGCGCCATCATCGGCCACCACCACGGCGTCGGTTACGAGCGGGCGCCCTGGCTGGAGGCCGAGCACGGAGCCACCGGCATCGAGCTGTTGCACGGCCTCAAGCGTCTGCTCGACCCGGCCGGGGTCATGAACCCGGGCAAGTTGACCTTCTAATGAGACGGAGCGGCCCGTCGTCCGGCCGCTCGTCGTAGTCGTATCCTCGACCGCCGGTCGGGTCCTGTCGCTGGGGGAGCGGGGCCCGGCCGGCTCGGCTTCGGGGCTTTCCGGCGGTCCGGCCGGTCAAAATGTCCGCAGGACCAAAGCGACGAAGACCACTGTTCCTATCATCCAACCGACCGCAGCGCCCAAAACCGGACGAGGCGGCCTTGATCCCGCCCGTTTCCAGCCGACCGGGCGGGCGGTTAGAACACGCGCGACAGACCGGGGGCCAACCAGTGGTGGCAGGCGGCGTCGAGCTGGGCCAGGGCGCCTAGGCGGCGTTGTTCGATCCGACTGGCGCCGGCCAAAGCGCCGGTCGAACCGCCGCCCAGGTAGAGGCTGCCCAGCTCTTTGACGTCGAGGACGAGGTCGGGCGCGGCCTCGGTCCGGGTCAGGCTGGCCTGGTCGGGGCCGCCGACCAGGCGCCAACGACCGGCGTTGGCCGGGATCAGACGGTCCGTCACCTCCAGCGTCAAGTCGACCGCGGTGGCGTAACGGCGGGTGGACAGAGCCGTCGGCAAGTCGACCAGGCGTAGCCAGGCGACGTCGCTCAGCAGGGGCTGGGCGGCCCGGGGATCGACCAGCCAGGTCAACAGCGGGTCGTCCACCGGCAGCAGGGGAGAGGTCACCTGGTCGGTCAGATCGAGGTCGAGCAGACGCGACCAGAGGGCGTGGCCGCTGGCCGGGTCGAGCGCCACCAGCTCCTTGACCGCGGCCGAGCCGACGGCCCGATGATGGACCCACTTGCCGGTGCGCTGGAAGAAGGCGTAACCGCTGGGGCGGCCCTGGCGGTAGGCCAAAGCCAATTTCAAAGTCTCGGCCTGGCCCCGTCGTTCGGGGAAATCGTCGAAGTGCTCCTCGGCCATGCCGACGGTGGCGCAGTGGACCCAGCCGGGTCTGGCCCAGGGGCCCTGGCCGGCGGCGCGGTGGATCGACTCCACTTGGTCGGACCAGCGGGTGACGTCGGCTTCGACCAATTCGACCGTGACTCCGGCGGCGGCGGGCAGATCGACCAGGCGGGCCCCGCGGGGCAAGGTCAGCTCCAGGCCGCTGGCGGCCAAGCCGTAGCCGAAGCGGGGATAGATCGGGGCCTCGGTGGCGGTCAGGACCGAGATCGGCTCGCCCCGGTCCTGGCAATCGGCCAGATGGCGTTCGATCATGGCGCTCAGCAGACCCTGGCGGCGATGTCCGGGGTGGACGCCGACCCAGGTCAGGCCGCCGGCCGGGATGCGGGCCCCGGGCGCCGGCAAGTCGAAGCGCCAAGAGGTCGAGGCCGCCACCAGGCGGCCGGCCTCGGCCCCGCCGACCACCTCGACGCCACGGCTGCGCGACCAATCGACGGATCGGCGCAGGCTCTCGGCCTCGCCGGCCACCGGCGGTTCGCCGAAAGCCCACTGGGCGACACTCCAAAACTGGTCGGCCCGCTGCGAGCCGACCTCCACCAAGCGATACGCCTTCTCATCCACGCCCCCAGCCTGGCATCCGCCACCCCCTATGGCCAAGCCGGGCCGTGCGCCAGCGGTCGCGCGCCCATCGGGTCGGTGGTCGTGGCTTTCGCCGTCCTGTACGGCTGTGCTGGGGCCGCCCGCCAGCGGTCGCGCGCCCATCGGGCCGGTCGCGCGCTGGTCGGACGGGGCCGTCCGCCGCCGACCAAACCGCCGGGGCTCAGGGCACGCGGTGGCCGGCCGCCTTGAACAGCTCGTACCACTCCGGCCGGGTCAAAACCAGGTCGGAGCCGGCGCAGGCCTCCCGCACCCGGTCGGGCCGGGTGGTGCCCAGGACCACTTGCGGCCGGGCCGGGTGGCGCAAGATCCAAGCCGTGGCGATGGCCAGCGGCGTGACTTGGTATTGGGCCGCCAGCCGGTCGAGCACGTCGTTGAGGGCGGCGAAGTTCTCGCGGTCGCCCAAGAAGGTGCCCCGGAAGAAGCCATGTTGGAAGGGCGACCAGGCCTGCACCGTGATGTGGTGGATCCGGCAGTAGTCCAAAAGACCATTGTCACGGTCGATGGACTGGTCCAAGTTGGCCATGTTGGCGGCCAGCGGGGCCGCCACCAGCGAGGAGTGCGGGATCGACAGCTGGAGCTGGTTGACGATCAGGGGTTGGGTGACGGCGGTCTTGAGCAGCTCGATCTGGTTGGGCGTGTGGTTGGAGACGCCGAAGTGGAGCACCTTGCCTTGGCGGTGGAGCTGGTCCAAGGCCTGGGCCACCTCCTCCGGCTCGACCAAGGCGTCCGGTCGGTGCAACAGCAGGATGTCGATGTAGTCGGTCTGAAGGGCTTTGAGCGACCCCTCGACCTGGGTCAGGATGCGTTGAGCCGAGAAGTCGAAATAGTTCTCGGCCAGGTTGATGCCGCACTTGGTCTGGATGATCAGCTGCGAGCGTTGGGACGGCGTCAGCTGGAGGGCCTGGGCGAAGCGCTCCTCGCAACGGTGCTCGACCCCGCCGCCGTAGATGTCGGCGTGGTCGACCATGTTGACGCCGGCTTCCAGACCGGCCCGGGCCAAGGCCCGGATCTCGTCGTCGGTCTTTTCCCAGATCCGCATCTGGCCCAGGATGACGTTGGAGGCCACCAGGTCGGCGCCGGACAGAGAGATGGTCTTCATGGGTTCTCCTAGTGTTGTGTCTCCCGAAGGGGCGAGGCTGGGCGGTTCGAGGCGGGACCATCGGGCCTGGGTTCCGCTCAGCGTCGGGGCGGAGTGGGCGGACGCCGCAGGCCGGTGGACCAACACCATACGCCGCCAGCGCCGCCGTCCCAGCCCCGCCCAGTCGGCGGGCGCCGCCGTCCGGAGCCGACGACGGAGCCGGGCGGTGGGCTCGGTCGGTAGAATGACAGACCGGTCCGCCTCGCCGTGGACCATCCGCTCGCTCAAGGAGATCGATGCCCCAACGCCCCGACCTGCGCAACGTCGCCATCATCGCTCACGTCGACCACGGCAAGACCACCTTGGTCGACGCCATGCTGTGGCAGTCCGGGGCCTTCCGAGCCAATCAGGACGTCGAAGCCCGGGTGATGGATTCGATGGACTTGGAGCGGGAGAAGGGCATCACCATCCTGGCCAAGAACACGGCCGTCGAGCACCTCGGGCCGCAGGGCCAGCCCATCACCATCAACATCGTCGACACCCCTGGCCACGCCGACTTCGGCGGCGAGGTCGAGCGCGCCCTGGAGATGGTCGACGGGGTCTTGCTCCTGGTCGATGCCTCGGAGGGTCCCCTGCCTCAGACCCGTTTCGTCTTACGCAAGGCTTTGGCCAAGAAGCTGCCCATCATCGTCGTCATCAACAAGGTCGACCGCCCCGACTCCCGCATCGCCGAAGTCTTGGACGAGACCTACGCCCTCTTCATGGACTTGATCGAGGACAGCCAGGTCGACGCCCTCGACTTCCCCATCGTCTTCTGCGCCGCCAAGGCCGGCCGGGCCTCGCTGGAACAACCGGCCGACGGCCAGTTGCCCGATTCGCCCGACCTCGAGCCGCTCTTCCAGACCATCTTCTCCACCATCCCGGCCCCCTCGTACATCGAGGGCTTCCCGCTCCAGGCCCATGTCACCAACCTGGACGCCTCGCCCTACCTCGGCCGCTTGGCCCTGTGCCGGGTCGTCAACGGGCAGCTCACCCGGGGCCAGACCGTGGCCTGGTGCAAGGCCGACGGCGGCGTCGAGCTGGTCCGGTTGTCCGAGTTGCTCAAGACCGTGGCCCTGGACCGGGTGCCGGCCACCTCGGCCGGTCCGGGCGACATCGTGGCCATCGCCGGCATCGACCAGATCACCATCGGCGACACCCTGTCCGACCCGGACAATCCGCGGCCCCTGCCCGCCATCCGAGTGGACGAGCCGTCCATCTCGCTCACCATCGGCATCAACACCTCGCCCTTGGCCGGCCGCTCCGGCCGCAATCTGACCGCCCGGCTGCTGCGGAACCGGTTGGAGGCCGAGCTGGTCGGCAACGTCTCCATCCGAGTGCGGCCGACCGAGCGGCCCGACACCTGGGAGGTCCAAGGCCGCGGCGAGCTGCAATTGGCCGTCTTGGTCGAGATGATGCGACGGGAGTCGTATGAGCTGACCGTGGGCAAGCCCCAGGTCGTCACCCGGATGATCGACGGCCGGACGATGGAGCCGACCGAACGGGTCACCATCGACGTGCCGGAGGAATACCTCGGCGTGGTCACCCAGCTGGTCGGCCTGCGCAAGGGCCGGTTGGACCAGATGGTCAACAACGGCACCGGCTGGGTCCGTCTGGAGTACACCATCCCGGCCCGGGGCCTGATCGGCATCCGGACCGAATTCTTGACCGAGACCCGGGGCACCGGCGTGCTGAACCATGTCTTCGACGGTTACGAGCCCTGGGCCGGCGAGTTGAGGCTACGGCCGACCGGCTCGCTGGTGGCCGACCGCTCCGGCCAGGTGACGGCTTACGCCCTGTTCAATCTGCAAGACCGGGGGTCCTTGTTCGTCGGTCCGGGCCAAGAGGTCTACGAGGGCATGGTGGTGGGCGAGAACCCCAGGCCGGAGGACATGGATGTCAATCCGACCAAGGAGAAGAAGCTGACCAACGTCCGCTCCTCCACCGGCGAGGAGTTGGAGCGGCTGATCCCGCCCCGACTGCTGTCGCTGGAACAGGCCTTGGAATGGTGCCGTGAGGACGAATGTCTGGAGGTCACCCCGGAAGCCGTCCGCATCCGTAAAGTCGTCTTGGCGGCGCAGCTCCGGGCCCGCCAGCGCTCCCGCGGCAAGGCCGCCAAAGGCTGAGTCCGGTCGGTCGTTGGGGCCGAAGGTCGGCCGGGGCTAAGCCGGTCCGCCGATGGGGCCGAGTGACCGTCGGCGGGCTCGGCCCGGCAGGTCGGAACGGAAATGGCGGCCCTGTTCGGGGTCGACCAGGTCTTCGACCGCCCCGGCCACCTCGTCCGCCAGCACAGTGGCCGCCTGGGGCAGCTGTCGGCGCACCAGGGCCAGACCGATCGGCCCCAGTTCCCAGTGCCAGGACATCGAACCCAGTCGGCCGACCGGGCCCGACGGGTCGGTCTCGGCCGGCTCCTCTGGGACGTCGGACCGCCCGCTCGGAGCCAGTCGTAAGGGCGTGCCCGAGGCCAACAGTCGTTCGGCCGAACCGTCCAGATGGAGCCGGACCAAGCGCCGGGGCGGGTGGCCCAGATTGTGCACCCGGGCCACGGTCTCCTGCCCGGGATAACACCCTTTGTCCAACGAGACGGCCAGGGAGGGCAGGCCGAGCTCGTTCGGAATGGTGCGCTGGTCGGTGTCCAGGCCCAACCGGGGCAGACCGGCCGCGATGCGGCGGGCCTCGAACCCCCACAGTCCGACCGGCTGGCCGCTGGCCAGGGCCCGAGCCAGATCGTCCCGGGGGACCAGGACCTCGGCTCCGCCCAGCGACTCCGGCCCCCGTCGCGTCACCCAACCGGCCGTCTGGGCCAGGTCGAGCAGGCCGCCGGCCTGGCCGGAGGCCCAGACCAGGGCCAGTTCGGGGCAGGCCCGGGCCTCGACTTGGAGACGGAATTTTCGGCTCTCCAACCAGTCGGCCAAGTCCGGGCCGCGCCCCGGCTCGGTCCAGGCCCAGATGGCCTGGCCGGTCTCGACCAGGTGGAGGTCGTTCTGGATCTGGCCCCGCCCGTCCAGCAGATAGGCCCAGGCCGCCTGGCCCGCCGCCAGACCGGCCAGCCGCTGAGTCCCGATCAGGTCGAGGTACTCGGCCCGCTGCGGACCGGTCAGACAGATGACGTCACGGTTGGACAGGTCGACCACGGCGCCGTCGCCGTCCAGCCAGCGCTGCTCGCCCAGCGGATCGCCGTAATGCCAGGCCAGGCCGACGTCCGGGCCGTCCGGGAACAGCACGCGGCTCACGGCCGGCTCACTCGACCCGCTTCAGCCGGGCCCACAGATAAGGCTGCAAGTCCGACTGGTCGGTGCCCCGGTCGTAAGCGAACATCAGGTCCGACTCGACGTTGCCGTACAGACGGTGGCCGCCCGAAGTCGCCACCTCGGCCGTGTCAGTGCGCACCACCAGGTCGGTCCGCAACTCGATCTTGGCGCCGTCGATCTGGCCGATGTAGATCTCGGCCACGCCTTCCGGCTGCGCGATCACGACCTCGACCTGGCCGTCCGGCTGGGGCCGCCAGAAGCCGGTCTCCAAACCCAGGGGCCGGATCGGCTGGCCGGCGGCGTCGGCTTCGAACCACTGCATCAGATAGTGCAGCCAGGCCCGGCCGGTCTCGGCGAAGTCGATCGTCAGGCCGTAGTCGAAGGGTTGGCCGTCCGGTTCGACGCCGGAGCCGGAGCCCTGCCAACGGCCGATCATCCAAGCCAGCCCCACCAAGGCCGGGTCGAGTTCAGTCGAGATCTGGAAGGCCATGCCGCTCCTGTCTGATCGACGCCCAAACGCGCCACAGTCCGACCATCGGGCCGACTCCGATCAGGGCCGTCAGGCCCACCATGATCCAAACACTGGCGCTCGCCACCGTCCGAGTCTAACGGCGGCCGACCGTCCAGGCCCGCCTCCGCTCCGGCCCGGCCCCACCGTCGTCCTCCGCCGGTGGGGCCAGTCGGCGACGGCGTAGGCTCGCAGCGTGCGAATCGTGCTGCAACGGGCCAGCCGGGCCGAGGTCCGGGTCGCCGGCGAGGTGGTGGGCCGACTGCCCGCGCCCGGCCTGGTGCTCCTGGTCGGGGTGACCCAGACCGACACCGTCTCCGTGGCGGCCCAGCTGGCGGCCAAGGTTTGGGGGCTGCGGGTGCTGCCCGACCCGGACGCCCGGCCCGAGGACGGCGCCGCCGGCTGGTCGCGGGGCGACCTGTCCTGTTCCGACCTCGCCGCCCCGCTGCTGGTCGTCAGCCAGTTCACCTTGTACGCCGACACCCGCAAGGGCCGCCGCCCCTCCTGGCAGGCGGCCGCCCCAGCGGCGCTGGCCGAGCCGTTGCTGGAGGCCTTCGTGGACGCCCTGCGCGGGCTGGGAGCCCAGGTCGAGACCGGCCGCTTCGGCGCTCTGATGGAGGTCGAGCTGGTCAACCACGGACCGGTCACGATCTGTCTGGAGGGTTAGGGCACCAGCCAGGCGGGGTCGGGTCCGGCTCCGGGGGTGACGAGGATTCCCCGTCCGGTTCCGCCGCATCTGGTCCGTCCGGTCGGGTCCGGCCCGGGGCTGGTCGGCTTTCCGAAACGTCACAGGACTGACTCAATCCTTCCACTATTGTTCGCAGTGACCGAGGAGGAGGCGTCGGTGGCGACAATTTTACTGATCACGGACCGGGTTGGGCCCAATCCCGTGCCGCCGCTGTCGCTGCTGCCCCACGCGCTGTCCACCCGGCGGCCGACCGACCAGGTCCTGACCGACTCGGCCGGGGTCGACGTGGTCATCGTGGACGCCCGTAACGACTTGGTGGCGGCTAAGACGATCTGCCAGTTGTTCGGTTCGGCCGGCATCATGGTGCCCCGTCTGGTCATCTTGGCCGAGGGCGGCCTGCCGGTCTTCTCTCAGGAGTGGAGCTGCGCCGACTTCATTTTGGACGGGGCCGGCCCGGCCGAGTACGACGCCCGGCTGCGTATCGTCACCGCCCCGCCCGAGGCCTACCCCGAGACCATCGCGGTGGGCGATCTGGTGATCGACGAGGCGGCCTATTCGGTGATGCTGGACGGCCATCCCCTGGAGCTGACCTACACCGAGTTCGAACTGCTCAAATACCTCGCTCTGCACCCCGGGCGGGTCTTCTCGCGCGAGCATCTGCTGGCCGAGGTCTGGGGCTACGACTACTACGGCGGCACTCGGACGGTCGACGTCCACGTCCGGCGGCTGCGGGCCAAGCTCGGGCCCGAGCACGAGTGGTTGATCGGCACTGTCCGCAACGTCGGCTACCGCTTCGCCATCCGGCCCTGAAGCGGTCCCGGTCCCAGCTCCGGTCCAGTCCGAGTTCACAGGACTCGTTGGCGGTCCCGGATCCGGACCGTCCCGCGTCCCGGTCCCAGCTTCGGTCCAGTCCGAGTTCACAGTCCCCGTCCCGGCTCCGGAACTGGACCGGACGCCGTGACCCCGACCGTAACCGCCGGGGCGGCGGCCGGCGGGAACGGTCGGGACTAGCTGGTCAGGCCAGCATCTTGCCGGGGTTGAGGATTCCCGCCGGGTCGAAGGCGGCCTTGATGGCCCGGTGCAACGCCATCTGAGTCGGGCCCAAGGCTTGGCGCATGGCCTCGGCCTTGAGCAGCCCGACGCCATGTTCGCCGGTGACCGATCCGCCCAGCAGGATGGCCTGGCGCATGATGTCCTCGAAGGCGGCTTGGGCCCGGGCGTCCCCGTCCGGCCCGGGTGGGATCGGAATGCAGGGATGCAGGTTGCCGTCGCCGGCGTGGCCCATAGTGCCGATGACGAGGCCGTGTCGGTCCGCCACCCGCTCGATCGCCACCAGCAGCCGCCCCAATTCGGTGCGGGGCACCGAGACGTCCTCCGACACGGTCGGGCCCTCGGCGCTGAGCGCGGTGAAGCAGAGCCGCCGGTCCGCCATCAGGCGGTCGGCCTCGGCTTCGCTGGCGCTCCACTCGACCGTCCGGGCCCCGGCTTGGCGGAAGACCGTCTCGGTCTTCCGGCCCTGGTTGGCCGGGTCGTCCAGGGGCCAGGTCATGGCGATCTGGGCGATCAGGACCGAGGTACGGACCGCGCCGGCTCTGCCTGGACCGTCTGAACCGTCTGGACCGACCGAGCTGTCTGGGTCGGCCGGACCGTCCAGGGCCGCTGTCGGCGCGGTCTGGTTGTAGCGGGCCACGGCGTCCATGAAGATCGGGTCGACGAACTCCAAGGCGATGGGATCGAGCCCGGCCTGGAACAGGCCTTCGATGGCCCGCCCGACCGGCTCCATGGCGTCGAAGCGGCCCATCACCGTGGCCACCGGGTCGGATGGCAGCGGGATCAGCCGCAAGGTGGCCTCGGTCACGATGCCGAGGGTGCCCTCGGAGCCCACCACCAGCGAGGCCAGGTCGTAGCCCATGACGTCCTTCGACACCTCGCGACGCAGGCGGAGAACCTCGCCGGTGCCGATGACGACCTCCAAGGAGATGACGTAATCCCTCGTCACACCGTATTTCAGACAGAACAGGCCGCCAGCGTTGGTGGCTATGTTGCCGCCGATGCTGGATTCCGCCAGAGAGGCCGGGTCGGGCGGATAGAACAGACCCATGGGTTCGACCACCCGCCTCAAGTCGGCGTTGATCAGGCCTGGTTGGACCCGGACCTGGCGCTTGGCCTGGTCGATCTCCAAGATCTGGTCCATCCGTTCGACTGAGACCACGACCGACCCGGCGCGGGCGGTCGCCCCGCCCGACACCCCGCTGCCGGCCCCCCGCGGGATGACCGGCAGGCCGTGCTCGGCGCACCAGGCCACCACCGCCGACACTTGGGCGGTCGACTCGGGCAGGGCGACGGCCAGCGGGGCGGCCGGCTCGGTCCAGACGGAACGGTCGTTGAGATAGGCCTCGAAGCCGGCCTGGCCCGGCTCCAGAATCGGGCTGAGGCGGCGCAATTGGTCGAGCGTGCTGGTCATGGGACTGCTTTCAGACGGGCCGTCGGCGACGACAGGGCGGGACGCCGGATCAGGCGCCCGGGGTCAGGACGAGGCCCTTGAACTCTTCGGCGATCCAAGCCACCGTCTGGGGGCTGGTCAGAAGCCGGTTCAAGGTCGTGATGGCGGTCTCGCTCTGACGGCCGGACTGGGTGGCCAGGACCACGAAATAGGGCGAGTCGGCCGAAGGCTCCACCGCCAGCGGTTGACGCTGCTCGGTCAAGCCGGAGGACAGGGCGTAGTTGAAGTTGACCACGCCGGCGTCGACGTCGTCCAGGGTCGGCACCACGGTGTCGGCCGACAGTTCGACGAATTCGAAGTCGTGCTTGTTCTGGACGATGTCATTGACGGTGGTGGCGTCCGACCCGATGTCGATCAGGCCCAAGCTGGCCAGCAGCTGGAGGCCGCGGGCTTCGTTGGAGGGATCGTTGGGGAGCGAGATGGTGGCCCCGCCGGGGATCTCCGCCAGCGTGTCCCAACGCTTGGAGTAGAGCGTGATGGGCAGCAGGTAGACCTCGTCCAAAGCCACCAGGTCACCGCTCTGCTGGGTGTTGTAATTGTCCAGGAAGGGCTTGTGCTGATAAAGGTTGGCGTCCAACTCGCCCTCCTTGAGGGCGTTGTCCGGGGTGGTGAAGTCGGTGAAGACCTTGACGTCGATCACCAGGCCCTCGGCCCGGGCCTGGCTGACCGCCACGTAGGTCAGAATCTGCTCGGCCGGTCCGGCCGTGACGCCGACCTTGAGCGTGGTCAGGCTGGGCCCGCCGCTGGTCGGGTCGTTCGGGTCGGGCTGGTCGCCGGAGCAAGCCGACAAGGGGACGATCAGGAGGGCGGTGGCTGCCGCCAGCAGGATTCGGGTGGCCGTTCTTCTCTTCATCGGTCGGACCTTTCTGGGTCGTTCGGGTTTCATTCTGGGTCGGTCTGCGGTGGGCGGTGTCGGGCGGATGGACGGTGGGCGAGGGACGGCCGGCCGGGGTCGGCCGCGGGTCAGCGGTGGGACAGTCGGTTGGCCAGCCAACTGCCGGCCATCTGGATGATCTGGACGATGATGACGATGATGACGAGGGTCGAGAACATGTATTCGAGTTTGTATTGCTGGTAGCCGTAGCGCAGGGCCACGTCACCCAAGCCGCCGGCCCCGATGGTGCCGGCCATGGCCGAGTAGCTGATCAAAGAGACGATGGTGGTGGTCAGGCCCAGCACGATGGCGGGCAGGGCCTCCGGCAACAGGACCTTGGCGCAGACGGACCAACTGCCCCCGCCCAGCGAGCGGGCGGCTTCGATCAGACCGTTCGGCACCTCGCGCACGGCGATCTCGACCAGGCGGGCGAAGAAGGGGATGGCGGCGGCGGACAGCGGCACGACGGCGCCTTTGACGCCGAGCGAGCCGCCGACCAGGAAACGGGTCAGCGGGATCAAGGCCACCATCAAGATGATGAAGGGCATCGAGCGGCCGATGTTGATGATGAAGCCGAGCAGCCAGTTGAGCGGGCGGCACTGCAAGACGCCGCCCTTGCCGGTGGTGGCCACCACGATGCCCAAGGGCAGGCCCAACACGATGGTGACCAGCATGGCCAGGCCGACCATGGTCAAGGTGTCGCCGGTGGCCTCCAACAGCGTGGGCCAGGCCAGGCGGAGCGTCTCAAAGTCCACGGCCGTCCTCCTCCTCCGGAGTCGGATCGGGTTTGGGCGAGGCTAGACGGACGATCAGGCCTTGGTCGCGCAGCCACTGCAGGGCTCCGCTGCGGGCCACTTCGTCGGCTCGCGCCTCCAGGCGGATCCGGCCCACGTTGACGCCGCCGATGACCTCGATGGCGGCGGCGTCGATGGAGAAGTCGAGGTTGAACTGACGGGCCAACTGGGAGATGACGTGCTGGCTGGAGTCGCCGCCGGCGAAGGTGATCTCGAGCAGAGCCAGGTCGTCGCCGGCGACTTGGGGGCCGAGGTCGAACAAGCCGGCCGACAGGGCCGAGTCGGGACGGGCCAGCACCTCGCCCAGGCTGCCCTGCTCCTCGATCCGGCCGTCCCGCATCAAGGCGACCGAGTCGCAGACCTTGCGCACCACCTCCATCTGGTGGGTGATGAGCAAGACGGTCAGCCCGAGTTGACGGTTGAGTTGGCGGATCAGGCCCAAGATGTCGGCCGTGGTGGCCGGGTCGAGGGCGCTGGTGGCCTCATCTGACAACAACACCTTAGGATTGGCGGCCAGGGCGCGGGCGATGCCGACGCGCTGCTTCTGCCCGCCCGACAACTGGCTGGGGAAGGAACGGGCCCGCTCGGCCAAACCGACGTACTCCAACAACTCCAAGCTGCGTCCCCGGTGGGCCCGGCGGGGCAGGCCGGCCAATTCCAAAGCCAGCTCGACGTTGCCTTGGACAGTGCGGGAGCTGAGCAGGTTGAAGTGTTGGAAGATCATGCCGATGTTGCGCCGGGCCTGGCGCAGACGTGACTCCGGCAAGGCGGTCAGGTCGACTCCGTCCACCACCACTCGGCCCGAGCTCGGTCGTTCCAGCAGGTTGACGCACCGCACCAGGGTCGATTTGCCGGCCCCGGACTCGCCCACGATGCCGTGGATCTCGCCCTCGGCCACTTCCAAGCTGACTCCGCGCAAGGCTTCGACGCCGGGCGAGGAGGCCGTGGCAGGGTACGACTTGCGCAGATCGGCCAGGGAGATCATGTCATTCCTACAGGTTGGGTCGAATCGCCGAAAGACGAAGCAGGACGTCGGAAGATGGCGGCTAGCGGTCCACGGTGGGAGCGGTCCTCGACGGTCTGGGCGGTTGGGGACAGCCCCGGCGGCGAGTTCGACTAGCGGCCTCAGCGCATTCGGGGCATTCGACGGCTCGACTGAGCGGGCCGACGCCGAGGCGTGGTTCCGAGACAGTCCGATCCGATCACGCCCCAGAGCGTAGCGCGCTCGACGCCAGTCGCCAAAGCCAGCCCAAGATGCGCCGCCGCCGGCACCGCACCGCTCAGCTATTCCCGGGGGTCGGCGCATTAGGCTGGTCGTCGTGTCAAGCGCCTGCAGGCTCGATCGACTGACCACGGTCGATCCGGCGCTGTCGCGCCAGGTCGAGGCTCTGGCGGCGGCGGCCCGGGCGGTCGACCGGGTGGCGCCCTTGAACGATCAAGCCAGCCTGGCCTTGGCCGCCCAGGCTCAGGCGGTCGCCCACCTGGTTCTGTGGCGGTCCGACCGACTGGCCGGGTACGCCCAACTGGAGTTTGACCACGCGGTCCAATTGGTGGTCGCTCCTGATTGGCGACGCCAGGGCTTGGGCTCACGGCTGGTCGAGGCCGCCCGTCGAATCGATCCGGCGGCCCAGTTCTGGTCCTTCGGCGACCTGGCGGCCGCCCGGGCCTTGGCCGCCCGCCACGGGTTGCGCCCGGTCCGTCAGTTGCTCTGTATGACGCGCCGACTGGACGGTCTCCCGGCGGCGGCCGAGCGGTTGCCGCTGGACTGCCGGCTCAGAGCGTTCCAGCCGGGCGACCAGAGCGCGCTGTTGGCCCTCAACGCCCGGGCCTTCAGCCACCACCCCGAACAAGGCCGTTGGACGGAGTCCGATTTCGAGGCCCGCCGGGCGGCCGATTGGTTCGATCCGGCCGATCTGCTGATGGCCTGGGGCAGCGACGGGCGTCTAGCCGGTTTCCATTGGACCAAGCGCCACGACGCCGACACCGGCGAGGTCTACGTCTTGGCGGTCGACCCGGACCGGGCCGGCCAAGGTCTGGGACGGGCCTTGCTCCAAGCCGGCTTGGCCCACCTGGCTCGGCGAGGGGTCGGCCGTGTCATCCTCTACGTCGAGGGTGAAAATAGTAGAGTTGTCCACCTCTATGAAAGCTCGGGCTTTTGTGTCGGCTCGCGTGACATTAGGTACGCTGCCGGGGGAGAGGAGGGGACATGAGCCACCCGGGCCAACCTGATTATTCTGAGCTGCCCGAAGTCGTGATCGAGTTCAGCGAAGCCGATCCGGATTTCGATTTCACCGCCACCCCTCCGCCGCCTCGCCGGGCCCTGCCCTTCGATTTCTTGGACGATCCGGCCGCCGAATTCGGGCTGCGCAACGAACGACGGCCCCTCGAGCGCCCTTGGACGCCGCTCGATCTCGACTCCAAACCGAGCGACTCCGACCAGTCGCCTGGCTCCTCCTTCGGCGCCGCCCTCGACCCGGTGGACGTCAGGCCGCTGCGTGGTTGGCCCGCCTCGGCCGACTCGGCCGATCCCGACCTGGCCGATCCCGATCTGGCGGATGACGATCCGACGACGGTCGGCCAACGGGCTTGGATAGAGCCGCCCGCCGTCGCCGCCGACCCGGCCGGCTTCCCCGCCCTCGACCGCCTGATCGGACCGACCGCCAGCCCGCCGCCGCTCCCCGGGCCGACCGAACGTTTCCCCGCTCTGGACCATCTGTTGGGCGACCCCGCTTCCGCCCAGTCCGCCGCCTCGGCCGATCAGCCGCTGTCGGCCGGCGAATCGTCCTGGCTGGGGCTGTCCGCCCCCGCCGTTCCGACCGCCCTGGACAGCCCGTTCTCTCCCGTCAGCCCGTCCGACCCCCCCCAACGCGCTCTGTTCGATCCGATCGAGTCCGAGCCGGGCGCGCTGGCCGACGTCGACCTCGGCGCCACTGTGCCCCGCTCGGCCCTGTTCTGGCCGACTGAGGACGGCCCGGTCGAAACCGCTCCGGGCCCGGACCTTGGGCCAGCGCCGCCGACGGCGGACTTCTCCGTCCCGGCCCTCGGGCCGCCCGCGCTGGTCGATCCGTCCCCGCCTCCGGCCTTCAAGTCACTCGCACTGTCTGATCTGACCGCTGTCCCGACTCCCGCGGCGTTGGATGGTCCGTTCCCGGCTCCGCCGTTCGCGGCCTCTTCGCTGGTCGATCCGGCCGCTGTCTCGGTTCCTGCGTCGTCCGGGCTGACTGATCCGGCCGCTGTCCCGACTCCCGCGGCGTTGGATGGTCCGTTCTCGACTCCGCCGTTCGCGACCTCTTCGCTGGTCGATCCGGCCCTGTCTCCGGCTCGCGCCTTGCCGGCGGTGGATGGTTCGTTCCCGGCCCCGCCGCTCGTACCGTCTGCGCTGGTCGATCCGGCCGCCGTCCCGGAGCCCGCGGCGCCCGGGCTGGTCGATCCGGCCGCGGTCTCGGATCCTGCGTCGTCCGGGCTGACTGATCCGATCTCTGTCTCGGCTCCCGTGACGCCTGGGCTGACTGATCCAGCCGCTGTCTCGGCTCCCGTGACGCCTGGGCTGACTGATCCGGCCGCTGTCTCGGCTCCCGGGTCGTCCGGGCTGACTGATCCGGCCGCTGTCTCGGAGTCCGCGCTGTCCGAGTCGACTGATCCGATCTCTGTCTCGGCTCCCGCGGCGTCTGGGCTGACTGATCCGGCCGTCGTCGCGGTTCCCACGTCGCCTGGGCTGGTCGATCCGGCCGCTGTCTCGGCTCCCGAATCGGCGGTGGTGGATGGTCCGTTCCCGGCTCGCGCCTTGCCGGAGTCGGTCGATCCGTCCTCATACCCACTGGTCGAGTCGTCCGCGCCGGTCGATCCGTTCCCGTCTCCGGCTCACCCGTCGTCGTCGGTGGTCGATCCGTTCTCGTCCTCGACCCTAGCGCCGCTCTCGGCGGTCGGGTCCGCTCCGGCGCCGGACCAACTGGCCACGACCGGACCTGGCCTGGGCCGGTCCGACGGCTCGATCCCGCCGGACGGTCCGGTGAGCGACCCGACTGCGGCGGCCGTCCCCGCTCCGCTCGCCGGTTCGGCGGCTGATTTCATCGCCTCTTGGTCGCCCTACGGCGAGTCCGATCCCAACAGCCAGGCCCGGGCCAGGCGGGCCCGAGCCTTGATCGCCGAGGCCAGTGCCCTGGCCGAAGGCCAGACCACCGACATCACCGGTGTGAACGACCTGCCGAGCTGGCTCGGCTCGTCGCAGGCCACCCCGCCCGGGGCCGACCGTCCGGCCGCCGCGCCGACCGACCTGGTCGAACCTCTGATCAGACAATGGCCGCCCGCCCCGGCCCAGTTCCAAGAAATCCCCCTCTCCCCGTCCGACGCCGCGCCTGGATCCGGGTCGTCCCTGGTCGGCCCAGTCGAAGCCGCGTCGTCCGCAGTCGGTGCTGAGACCGGACCGGTCGAGACCGGGCCGTTCGACGGCGCGGTGGTAGAGGCGGTTCCGACCGCCGAAGCCTCGACTCGGTCCGTCCCGCTGGACGTCCCCGCCGAAGTCGTTCCTAACGATGCCGTTCTCACCGATGCCGTACCCGGCGAAGTCGTTCTCACCGATGCCGTCCCCGCAGTGGACGAGCCGGTTCAGCCGCCGCCGACCGAAGCGGGGTCGGACGCGGCCCAAGACGCCGAGTCGGGGTCCGACGTGGCCCAGGACTCCGCCGAGCCAGGGTCGGACTCGGCTCAGGACGTCGCCCTGGAACTGGTCTCAGAGTCGGCCGCTGGGTCGGCCTTGACCGATGGCGCCGCCGGGCCGGAGCTGGATTCGGTCCAGCCCGCCGACCAGGGACTAGCCCCGACCGAGTCCGACTCGGAACCGGCTTCGACTGAATCCGACCTGATGGAACCGGCTTCGACGGAGTCTGACCTGGTGGAACCGGCTGCGACGGAGTCTGACCTGGTGGAACTGGCTTCGACGGAGTCTGACCTAGTGGAACCGGCTTTGGACCAGTCCGTCGTGGACCAGACCGTCGGCCCGGAGGACGATCGACCCGAATCCACCGACTCTGAGCCGGACCATCCCTCCGCCGTCATCGATCAGCCCGGCGCCGCCGAACCCGCGCTCGACCAGCCGCCGGAGGCCGCGCTCAGCCCTGATGGGACCGCGCTGGCGGTGGCCGACTTGATCGAGGTCGCCCCGGCTTCGGCCGATTCCCCCGACCGTTCGGCCGAGGACTACGACGAGGAGCCGACCGGCCGGCTGGGCGACCTGAAGCGGCCCGAGAGCCGTTACTCCGACCGCGAACTGAGCTGGCTGGCCTTCAACCGTCGGGTGCTCGACCTGGCCCAGGACAGTTTGCGGGTCCCGCTCCTGGAGCGGGCTAAATTCCTGGCCATCTTCTCCTCCAACTTGGACGAGTTCTTCATGGTCCGGGTGGCTGGTTTGAAGCGCCGCATCGCCGCCGGCATGGCCCAGCCCGGCACCTCCGGGCTGTTGCCCCGGGAACTGCACGAATCCATCATGTCGACCACCCGCGACCTGGTGGCCCGCCAAGCCAAGGTCTTCGCCGAGGTCATCCGCCCGGAGCTGGCCGAGGCCGGCATCCACATCCTGCACTGGGACGAGTTGCTGAAGTCGGAGCAAGCCCGGATGGACCAGCTCTTCGCCGACCGTATCTTCCCCATCCTGACCCCGCTGGCGGTCGACCCCTCGCACCCCTTCCCCTACATCTCCGGCCGGCCCCTCAACCTGGCCGTCCAATTGCGTCACCCCGAGACCGGGGCCAGGGGCTTCGCCCGGGTCAAGGTGCCGGACATCCTGCCCCGCTTCCTCAAACTGGGCGACGACCGCTTCGTGCCGCTGGAGGAGGTCATCGCCAGCCACCTCGACTCCGTCTTCGTCGGTCTCGAAGTGGTGCGCGCCTCCGCCTTCCGCGTGACCCGCAACGAGGAGGTCGAGGTCGAGGAGGACGACGCCGAGAACATCCTCTTCGCTTTGGAGAAGGAACTGCTGCAGAAGGTCGGCCGCACCCCGGTTCGGCTCGAAGTCGAACAAGACATCAGCCCGGAGCTGCTCGACCAGTTGGCCCAGGCCCTCGACGTCACGCCCCAGGAGATCTTCTTCGTGCGCGGCTTGCTCGACCTGTCCGGCCTCTTCGCCATCGCCGACGTGGACCGCGAGGACCTCAAGTACCCCGGCTTCCTGCCCAAGACCAACCCCCAGCTGGCCGAGGTCGAGACGGCCCGTCCGGCCGACCTGTTCAGCGCCCTGAAGAAGCGCGACGTCTTGTTGCAACACCCCTACGATTCCTTCGCCACCTCGGTCCAGCGTTTCGTCGAACAGGCCGCCGCCGACCCCCAGGTGCTGGCCATCAAGCAGACTCTGTACCGCACCTCGGGCGACTCGCCCATCGTGGACGCCCTGATCGAGGCCGCCCGAGCCGGCAAGCAGGTCTTGGCCTTGGTCGAGATCAAGGCCCGCTTCGACGAGAAAGCCAACATCGCTTGGGCCCGTAAGTTGGAGAAAGCCGGCGTCCACGTCGTCTACGGACTGGTCGGGCTGAAGACCCACTGCAAACTGTCCCTGGTCATCCGGGACGAGGGCGACGTCTTGCGCCGCTACTGCCACATCGGCACCGGCAACTACAATCCCAAGACGGCCCGGTTGTACGAGGACATGGGTCTGTTGACCGCCAACCCGATCATCACCGACGACGTCGCCCGGCTGTTCAACCATCTCTCCGGCATGACCGCCGAGACCAACTACCGCCGCCTGCTGGTGTCGCCCCACGGCATCCGGGCCGGTCTGATCGACATGATCGAGCGCGAGATCCTGCTGGCCCGGGGCGGGTCCGGCGGACGGGTCCGGATCAAGGTCAACTCGATCGTGGACGAAGCCGTCATGGACGCCCTCTACCGAGCCAGCCAGGCCGGCGTCCAGGTCGACCTCTGGGCCCGCGGCATCTGCGCTCTGCGAGCCGGCGTGCCCGGCCTGAGCGAGAACATCCGGGTGCGCTCGATCCTGGGCCGTTTCTTGGAGCACTCCCGCCTCTTCTGGTTCGACAACGGCGGCAGCCCCCACGTCGGCATCGGCTCGGCCGATCTCATGCACCGTAATTTGGACCGCCGGGTCGAGGTCTTGGTCCAGCTCTCGAACGAGGCCCACATCGCCCAGATCGGCCGTCTCTTCGACCTCGCCTTCGACGACAAGGTGGCCAGTTGGTGGCTGACCGCCGACGGTTGGGAGCAGCGCACCACCGACGACCAGGGCCGCCCCCTGCTCGACCTCCAAGAACACCTCATCCAAGCCATGGCGGCCCGCCAGCGTCAGCCCTGAGACGGCCGCGGGCCGGCGGGCCTCTCCGTCCCGCTGAGCGGTCTCCGGACGGCCTCAGTGGTCGGGCCGAGTCCAGCCGCTGTCCAGCCAATCGTGGGCCAGGACCCGACCGGCGGCGTCCAAATGGAGCGCCAGGACGCCGGCCGGGGCCAACCGCCTGGGCTCCACCGCGCAGGCCTCCATCAGCCCGGCCAGGGCCTTGGTCCGGACGCACCAAGCCGTCGGCCGGCCCGAGGCTCCGACCAGACCGGTCCAGCCCGGTCCGGCCGGCCCGGCCGGCTCGGCCGATTCGGCCGATTCGGACGGCGCGGGCGATCCCCCGGGGTGGGCCGACCACGGAGCGGTGGAAGCTGGGTCGTTCAGAGTCGAGGCGGCCTCGACCGTCACTCCCAGACGGGTGGCGGTCAAGGCCAAACTGTCCTGGCAAGGCCGCTCGGGGTCGGCCACCAAGTCAGTCACCCCGTAAGCCCACAGCAGCCGGTCCAGATCCGGCAATTGTTCACGACCCCGCTTGGACAAGGGGCGATCCGTCGCCGCGCCAACCCAAGAGGCCTGCCCCCGGGCCGGCCGCACGATCAACCAGGCGGTGGTCTCGCCCCAGGCGGCCGACTGGTCCAACACGGCCCGCTCGTCGGTGTAGGTCAGCCGCTCCCAGGCCTCGGTCCGAGGCAACCAAGCCACCTGATCGACTTCACCGCCGGACTGGTCGACCGGCTGACTCGGCGGTCCAAGGGAGCGACCGCCGGCCGGACGGTCGGCCGGACCGGGGCCCAACAGCTGGCCCAGCCAGTACGACACCCGCTTGGGGCCGTCCGCGGTCTGGTAACCGACCGAGCCCAAGGCCGGTCCCAACCGGATCCTCAGCCCGGTCTCCTCGGCCACCTCCCGCACCGCCGTCACCGGCAGGGCCTCGTGGCGCCGGGCCTTGCCCTTGGGCAGGGACCAATCGTCGTAGCGGGGCCGGTGCACCAAGGCCACCTCCGGCTCCCGGCCGCTCCGCCGCCACACCACCGCGCCGGCCGCCCAAATCGAGGTCGGGCGCTCAGCCGCTTCCGAACCGGCCCGGCGGGGCGGGCCGCCGCCCGCCGGCTCGGCGCCCACGGACTCAGGGCCCATCGGCCCAGGATCCGTCGGCTCGGTGTCTATCGGTTCAGGGCCCGTCGGCTGGGCGCCCGTCGGCTCAGGGCCCATGGACTCAGCGCAACATCTGGCCGGGCGTCGTGTCGGCCTCGGCCTGAGCGGCCGACTGCGGGGTCGAACCGAGTTGTCCGGCGGGCAGCGGTCGCACCACCACGGCCGTGCCGTAGGCGCAGACCTCGGAGAAAGCTTGGGCGATGTCGCCGGTGTCGAAACGCATGCCGACGATGGCGTTGGCGCCGCGTTGAATGGCTTGTTCCCACATCCGATCCATGACCTGTTGGCGCGACTCGTAGACCAAAGTGGTGTATTCCTTCACCTCGCCACCGCCCATGGCCCGGAAACTGGCCACGAAGTTGGCGCCCAAATTGGCCGACCGCACGGTCATGCCCATCACCTCGCCCAGGACGGCGTCGATCCGATAGCCCGGTATGTCATTGGTCGTCACGATCAGCATGGGACCAGCCTAATCGGCTCCCAGGCCGCCCTGGACGGGGGCCGCGGCCGGCCGGCGCCGGCGTAGGCTGTCCGACGCCTAGCCGCCCAAGGGTTCGGTTATCTTGGAGGCACAGCATTAGGAGGGCTCATGCCAGCTTTGCGTTCCCGCACCACCACCGAGGGTCGACAGATGGCCGGCGCCAGGGCCCTTTGGCGCGCCACCGGGATGGCCGAGACCGATTTCGGCAAGCCGATCATCGCCGTGGCCAACTCCTTCACCCAGTTCGTGCCCGGCCACGTCCACCTCAAGGACGTCGGCCAGCGGGTCTGCCAGGCCATCGCCCAGTCCGGCGGGGTGGGGCGTGAGTTCAACACCATCGCCATCGACGACGGCATCGCCATGGGTCACTCCGGCATGCTCTACTCCTTGCCCAGCCGGGAGCTGATCGCCGACTCAGTCGAGTACATGGTCAACGCCCACTGCGCCGACGCCCTGGTCTGCGTCTCCAACTGCGACAAGATCACCCCCGGCATGTTGCTGGCCGCCCTGCGCCTCAACCTGCCCACCGTCTTCGTCTCGGGCGGCCCGATGGAGGCCGGCCTGGCCGTCGTCAGACCCGGCTCCGCCGCCACCTCCCTGGACCTGATCGACGCCATGATCAGCTCGGTCGACCCGGCGGTCTCGGACGACCAACTGGATCGGATCGAGCGCTCGGCCTGTCCCACCTGCGGCTCTTGCTCGGGGATGTTCACGGCCAATTCCATGAACTGTCTGATCGAGGCCATCGGCTTGGCTCTGCCCGGCAATGGCACCACCTTGGCCACCTCGGACCAGCGCGGGCGGCTGTTCGACCGGGCCGGCCAGCTGATCGTGGAGCTGTGCCGGCGTTGGTACGACCAGGACGACGATTCGATCCTGCCCAAGTCCATCGCCAGCCGGGCCGCCTTCGGCAACGCCATGACGGTGGACATCGCCATGGGCGGGTCGACCAACACCGTCCTGCACCTGTTGGCGGCGGCCCAGGAGGCCGGGGTCGACTTCGACCAGGCCGACATCGACGCTCTGTCGCGGCGCGTGCCCTGTGTTTGCAAGGTGGCGCCCAACTCCCACACCTACTACATGGAACACGTCCACCGGGCTGGCGGCATCCCCGCCATACTGGGCGAGTTGGACCGGGGCGGCTTTCTCGATCGGGGGGTCCGCTCCGTCCACGCCGACTGTCTGACCGACTGGTTGGCGCGCTGGGACGTGCGCGGCGGCCAAGCCGACCCGGCCGCCTTCGACCTCTTCCTAGCCGGTCCGGCCGGGGCCCGCACCAGCGCCGGCTTCGCCTCGACCGCCCGCTGGGACAGCCTCGACACCGACGCCGAGCACGGCTGTGTGCGTTCCACCGCCCATCCCTACACGGCCGACGGCGGCTTGGCCGTCTTGACCGGCAACCTCGCTCCGGCGGGCTGCATCGTCAAAACGGCTGGCGTGCCGGCCGAGCTGTGGACCTTCACCGGTCCGGCCAAGGTGACAGAGTCGCAAGAGGAGGCCGGCCAGGCCATCCTGTCCGGGCGGATCGAAGCCGGCGACGTGGTGGTGGTGCGTTACGAGGGGCCCCGGGGCGGGCCCGGTATGCAGGAGATGCTGTATCCGACCAGCTATCTGAAGGGGGTGGGGCTGGGGCAACGCTGCGCCCTCATCACGGACGGTCGTTTCTCCGGCGGCTCCAGCGGGTTGTCCATCGGACACGTCTCACCGGAGGCGGCTGACGGCGGGGCCATCGGTCTGGTGCGGGACGGGGACATCATCACCATTTCGATCCCGCAGCGGTCCATCAACGTCGAATTGGACCAAGCCGAACTCGATCGGCGCCGCCAAGAACAGGATCGACTGGGCTGGGAGCCGGCCCAGCGGCTGAGGCCGATCTCCCAAGCCTTGCGCGTCTACGCCTCCTTGGCCCAATCGGCCGACAAAGGCGCGGCTCGTAGACGTCTTTGACGTCATTCCCAAGTCTGGCTCGAGAACGACCGATCGTCCCGGTCCCAAACCGATCGCGGCCTGGGGCCGCGCGCTCTGGGACCGGGACGATCAGGCTCGAGTCAGGCAGGAATTCTTGACAGGTACTTCTGTCGGGCGCCCTGCGGCGAGATGCCCAGCGCAGCGGCGATCTGCACCCAAGAGCAGCCTTCCAGGCGTGCCTTGATGACAGCTTCGTCACAAGCCTCTTGGGCGTGCTTCTTAGCCTTCACCTGGGTGGCGATGGTCTTCAGGGTCTCGGTCGTCAGCTTGCTGCGATCGATCTTCCGAACGACGGGCGCCGGGGCGGCCGCCGCTGCTTCCTTCTTCTTGTCCTTCTTCTTGGACATGGTTCTCCTTCGCTTGTGTCAGCCCCCCGAGAGGCGTGACGGTATGCAGATAGCTGTCACATCGTGTCGCTGTGCGGCAACAATGGGACATGCTACCCGGATGGCGCTTCCCACCGAAGAGCCGGGTCGGCCCGATTCCGTCCCGATCCATGGCTTCGATGGTTAGTCACCTTTCCATCTAACACCACACACTACAAGATGTGGGCCAGGCTGGGACAATGGACACGATGTCAACCACAGAGAGTCCCAAGTCAGCCGGCCTTCAGGGTCTGCCGGAAGGTCCCGGCGCCCGTCGTCGGCCCTTGACCAAGCCAGTTTTGAAGGCCGCCCAACGTCCCACGCCACGCTGGGTCGGCTGGCTGTTGATCAGCCTGCCCAGCCTGGCTCTGCTGGGCACTTGGCTGTTCGGGCGCGAACCCGTCCTGGTCACGGTGGTGGCCGTGTTGGCGTTGACGGCGGCCTGGGATTGGTGGCGCTTCCAAGACCACTCGCGTGCCATTATGGGGGCCGGCGGCCTGGGTCTGGCCTTCCTGGTCTCGGCCGCGGTGGCCGCGGCGGTCTCCCGGCCACCCATCGACTCGGCCGCGGCCGAGTTGGTGGTGGTGGGCTTCGGCTGGGTCCTGACCGTCTCCTTGATCCAGCTCTACCGCACCAGTGAGACCGTCCTGACCGTCATCCGGGGCTGGATGTACATGGTCGCCATCCTGGGGGCGGTCGCTGTCTACCTCCGCTTGACGCGCGACTGGCCGCTGTCCGGGCCCTTGCCCAGCCCCAGCCATTTGGCCACGGCCAGCCTGATCGGCCTGGCTTTGATGCCGATCGGCCACGCCTTGGAGTCGGACCGGCGGCTGCGCTGGACCTTTCCGACGGCGGCTCTGATCGCGACTGGCGTGATTTGGTGGACCCACCAAAGCGTCGCCTTGGCCGTGGCCCTGGTCGTGTTGGCCCTGTGGGGGGCGCAGTGGCGGCTGGGCCGTTGGGGTCTGGCTGGAGCGGCCCTGGTCGTCCTGGGGCTGGCGCTGAGCCCGTTGCGGCGCCACTTCCCGCTGCACTGGAGCGACGTCGGCCTGTACGCCCCCCTGCCCTGGTCGGCCCGGACCGACCTGATCGACCAAGGCATGGCCATGTTGGCCGGCAGCAATTGGTTGGGAGTCGGGCCGGGCGGTTTCAGCTGGCGTTTGCGGCTGAGCGGCGACCCGGTTTTGAGTTTGACCGACCGGCCCCACAACGGTCTGATCGAGTTGGCCAGCCAATACGGCCTGGCTCTGACCGTGGTGCTGGTTTTGGCTTGTCTGGGGGTCTTGCGTTGGTGCTGGCGGCGTTTCGCGCTGACCCGGGGCCAGTCGCTGCGCTCGCCGGCCCGGGCGCCGGCCTTTTGGTTGGCCGGAGCCATCGTCAGCTTGCCGGTGGTCAGTTCGCTCCAACCGTCTTGGTTGGACGCCCCCCTGACCTCGTTGGTGGTGGCGACCTTGGGGCTGTTGGTCCGCCACGTCGAGCCGCCCAAGGGCCGCCGCGTCACCATCTCCGCCCAAGCCTGGCTGCCGCCGGCGGCCACCGGTCCAGAACCGGCTCAGCCCGGTCCGGGGAACCAGGCCGCCGGGGCCGCCCCGCCGGAACCGGCGCAGACCGGCCCGGGGAATCAGGCCGCCGCGGCTACTCCACCGGAGCCGGCGCAGACCGGCCCGAGGGGCGAGGCCGTCGCGGCCGCCGTCCCGCCCGGCTCAGCCGGCCCAGGCTCCCTCGAAGTAGCGCACGGCCCAGGCCAGCATGAGGCCGAAGGAGACCGCCCAGGTGAGGACGAAGAAGGCCAGCCGGGCCCACCAGGCGCGACCGCGGGTCCGGGACTGAGCCCTGGCCACCTCGCCCAGAGTGGTCCAGAGGGGGAACCAGAGCAGGACGGCGCGCGCCACTGAGATGAACCAGACCTGGCAGGAGAAGGCCAGGACCTGGGCTCCGACCCAGCCGCCCTCGCCGATCCGGCGCCGCCACAGGCAGACCGCGGCGATCACCACCCCGACCGCCACAGCCAGGATCTCGGCGCTGAAGATGCCGGCGTTGCCCGGGTCGTAACCAGAGCTGCAAGGCTGTCCGAAAGCGTCCGGCTGGTTCAGCCATCCGGCCGCGCACAGGGTCGTGCGAAGAGCCTCCCAGGGCCAGTGGAAGCCACGGCCCCAGCCGGTCCGTTGGGCCTGCAACCAGGTGTCCCAATGGCCGTAGTGGAAACGCAAGTACAGGACGTAGGCGAAACCGGCCAGCAGCGGCAAAGACAGCCAGGCCCAGCGCCGCCGCACCCGCACCCAGTCGATCCGGCCGAAGCCCCAGATCGCCAGCAGGGCCAAGGCGCCGATCAGGAAGGCGCCGGAGACCCGGGTCAGGCAAGCCGCCGCCGCCAACAAACTGGCTTGGAACCAATGTTCGGAACGAGCCTTGATCCACGCCCAGATGGCGAAGGCCAAGAACAGCGACTCGGAGTAGGGCACGACCGTGAAGACGGCCATGGGCGCGAAACACCAGGCGCCGGCCGTCACCGCGCCGGCCACGCCGCCGCCGGCCAACCGGAACAGGCCCCAAGCCACCACGGCGGAGGCCAACAGACTGATCAGGAAGCCGGCCGCCACCGAGGACAGGCCGACCAACCGGAGGGCCGCCATCAGGAGGGGGAGGCCGGGGAAGAAAGCGGCTTGGGTGATGTCAGCGGCCTGGTAGCCGTTTTCGGACAGGTTGATGAAGTGGACGGCGTCCCACTGGACCAGGGTGTCGAGGCCGCTGCGGCCGTAAGTGCTGCCGATGACGAGGGAGGCGAAGATCAAGGTGACTCGGCTGAAGAGCCAGCTCATGATCGTGACGGAGACGGACCAACGCGGATTGAAGAGGGACGACCGGCTGGGGTCGGTCGGCCCGGCTGGCCGACCGCTGGGGGCGGTCCGCTGGGATCGGCCCAACCGGACGACGGCTCCGAGCCGGGCCCAGAGGCCGGGTCGGACGGTGACGGCGGTGGGTCGGGCCGTGGCGGCGGCGCTCAACCGGACCTGATCGTCGCGGCCGGCCGGGCCGGGCCGGGGGAGCGGGGCGCTGGAGTCGAGTCGGGCCGGATCGAGGGCCGGGGTCGATAGATCGGCTGGAGGAGCCGACTGAACGGTGGCGCCGGTCGGTCCGACGGCGCCGGCCAGGGCGGCGCCACTGGCCGGACTGGTCGGTGGGAGCGGGAGGCCGGGCGAGCTGGGTCGAGCGGTCGGGGCCGAGCCGGCCGGACTGGCCGGACTGGTTGGGCCGGTCAGACTGGCCGTACCGGCCGTCCGTATCGGACCGGCTGAACCGATCGAGCTGGTCGGACTGATCGGGCTGGTCGGATCGACGGGACCGTACGCCGCCCAAACCGGGCGGGGGCCGGTCCAGGCCAGGCGCCGGCCGAACCGAGGCCGTTCGTCGGCCAAGGGGTCGGCCTGGGCCACCCAGATGTCCCGCACCACCCGCGCCATCAGCCAAGCGGTCGCGCCGACGCGCACGAAGATGGCGGTCACGTAGAGGCGGGGCGGACCGCCGGCGGTGGAATAGAAGTCGCCGGCCAAGTAGAGCCAGACGGCTAGGAAGTAGCCCAGCTCGGCCACGGTGAAGACCAGCAGGTCGGGCCAGTGGGGTCGGGCCCAGATGAGCAAGGGCAGGGTCCAGAGCACGTACTGCGGGGAGTAGACCAGATTGAAGGCCACCATCACGGCCACGCAGAGGTAGGCGATCTGCCCCACCCGGGGCGTGACCGGTGCGGCCAGGACGAGCAGGGCGATGCCGGCGTAACAGGCCACCATCAGGACCAGGGCCCAGGTCTGGGCCGAGGGCGGGCCCAGATCGACCAGGTCGAGGGCGTACCAGATCGAACCCAAGTCGGGCGGGCGGCGGCTGTTGTAGGAGTAGAAGTGGCTCCAGGCGGGGAAGTCGACCATCATCAGGGGCAGATTGACCACCAACCAGGTCACCACGGCCGCCCCGGCCAGCCTCGACCAAGCCTGCAAGCGTTCCGAGCGCCAGGCCCAGACGAACAAGCCGCCCAGCAAGACCAAGGGGTAGAACTTGGCCGCCACCCCCAGGCCGAGCCAGATCCCGGCCAGGATCGGTTTCTGGCGGGTCCAAGCCAACAGGGCGAGGGAGGTCAAGAGGACAGCCCACAGGTCCCAGTTGATCAGGCCGGCGCTCATGACGGCGGGGGACACCGCCAGGGCCATGACCGCCCAGGACTGGCCGCCCATGAGGGAGCGTTGGACCGCCACCACGCCCAAGAAACAGGCGAACAACAGGACGGCGGTGACGGCGAAGTAGACGTTGGAGTCGGTCAGGATTTGGGCCGAGTCGAGATCGGGGGCGGCCCGGAAGCCGATCAAGCCGGTCAACCACCGGGCCACCTCGGCGAACCAGCCGGACAGGACGGGGTACTCCCAGTCGATGTCGGTGTACAAGGAGCCGCCCGTGCCCAAGCCGCGGACCCGGTAAAGGATGCCGATGTCCGAGTAGCACATCGAGGTGTAGGTGTCGACGGCCTGGCCGACGTTGCCCTGTCGGCAGGGCACCTGGCGCACCATCAAGATCAACCAAGTCACGGTGGCCAGGGCGAAGACCCACAGGTCGATGCCGCTGGCTTGCCCCTGACGGCCGTGGCGGCCGATCGGGCCGCCCAAGCGCCGCCGCAGGTCGACGCCCCAGGAGCCGGCCCAGCCATCCGGCCAGTGCGGCCGGGGACGGGCCGCCCAGAGGCCTTTCAAGTGGAAACGCCAGTCACTCGGCGACGGTCCGGCGGCCGGCTCTGGTTTCCCGGCGCTGGGGGCGCTCTCCGGGGCGGCGGCGGGCGCGGGACTGGTCACAGGCTCTATCTCATCACATCGCCCATCGGCGGACCGGGAATTGAGGGCGGGAACGGCACGGCCCCGCCAGCCGAATACGGGCTGAGCGGGGCCGAACCGTCGGGGGTCTGGCGCGAACAAGTGGCCGTCCAGGCCGCTAGTCTATGCCCGTGCCGCCGGGTGATGGAAGTGATTCCGCGGTGTCGGGGAACCGATTCGGGGAGACCGGGCGACTGGCTCGGGTGGCGGCGGCTTTGACTGACGCCCCGGCCTTGGCCGAGGTCGAGACGGACCGTTCGGCTCCGGGCCGGCCGCGGCCGGCCGCCGTCTTGGTCCTGCTCAGCCGCCACAGCGATCCGACGGTCCTGTTGACGGTGCGCTCCTCCAGTCTGCGCCAACACGCCGGGCAGGTCTCATTCCCGGGCGGTGGCGTCGAACCGGGTGAGTCGGCCGTGGCGGCGGCCCTGCGTGAATCCGCCGAAGAGGTCGGCCTGGAGCCCGCCCTGGTCACGGTGCTGGGCGAGTTGCCGGCCGCCCGCATCCGCGTCAGTCGCTTCTCCGTCCGAATCGTGGTGGGGGCTTGGGACGGTTCGGCCAGGCTCGGCCCCCAGGACCCGGCCGAGGTGGCGGCCGTCCTCCAAGTGCCGTTGTCGGGCTTGGCCGACCCCGCCGTCCGCGTGACCTGGCGGCATCCGGGCGGTGTCAGCGGCCCCGGTTTCGACCTGGGCGACGTCTTCGTCTGGGGTTTCACGGCTTTCGTGCTGGACGCGGTCCTAGCCGTCGGCGGCTGGCAGCGTCCGTGGGACGAGACCCGCCTGGTGGCGGTGCCACCCCGTTTCCTGCCGCCGGGCGGCTGAGGCGTCGGATCGGTCTCGCCATCGCCTACGGCTGGTCGGGCCGGGGTCGTCCCTCGTCTCCGGGCCGTCGTGGTTAGGGTCGCTTCGGTGTCGGTTCTGGGTGGGTAGGTCCGGGTGCGTTCGGTTTAGTGGTCGTCCCTCGCTTCAGGGTGTGGCGCCCCCGGGCGGTCCGACGTTGGCCGGGGGGCCGGTCCCATCCGTCCCCGGACCAGCGGCCCTCGCCCCACCGTCTGTCTTCGGGCCGATCCGAAGCCACCGGCCGATGGCGATGGACCCGGGTCCCGCCGAAGCTAGCGCAGAAGGTCCGGCTGATCCCCCGGGGAGACGTCCGAGTCGCCCTCGGCCAGGGCCAGGCCCCGTTCGACGCCTTGTTGGACGGCCGCGATGGATTGCCGGACCGAGGCCGGCGTCAATTCCGGCGCCCGGGCCGACTTGATCCGGCTGTAGCCCAGGGCCACCAACATCACGGCCAAGAGTAGGAACAGGACGATGGCGCAAACCAGACCGAGCAAGACGCAAGCCCAGACCGACAAACTGGTTTGAGCGGCGAGCAGCCAGGCGAAGGCGGCGGCCACCCCGAGCCAGGTCAGCGCGCCGGCTCCCAGGGCCAAGACCACCGCTCCGATGAACAGAGCTCCCCCCGTCAGCAGACGAGTCAGAGCCGGCTTGATCTCGGCTTTGGCCAGGGCGATCTCGTCCGACACGATGCCACGGAGATCGGTCGTGATCCGGGAGACCAGTTCCGCGATGTCGGTCCTCTTTGGCATGGCTCCTCCTAGGCTCGTTGGAAAGGAAGCCTAACGCCTCGCGCGACCCGGCTTCGGACCCCGGTGGGTCTGATGGGTTTCGCCCCACGGATCGGAGCCCCGGTCCCCACCGGGCGCGGGCCTCGCTCCTAGTCGGCCGTGCCCTCTCACAGGGTCAGCCGCAAACCATCTTGATCAGGGACCAGAGCGGCGGTCAGTTCGGCGTGGTCGACCACGCCGCGGCAGCAGGTCAAGCTATACGGCAATTGCAGAGGGTCGGGCACCCGGGCGCAAGCGTCGTAGAGTTTCCCCACCTCTTCCAACATGGCGCCGCGCTCGGCCGCGCTCAGACGTTCGTTGCCTTTGGCCCGGCTGGCTTGTCCTTGCAGGTCCGCCCGGTCGCAGGGCGCCCAGATCCGGAAGTTCCGGCGCTGACTGGTCGGGAAATAAGGGGACTGTTCCAGGCCGACCATCGAGCCGTCGCCGTATTTCCCCCGCATCGCCTCGGGCAGACGCGACTGGACGATCCCGGCCAGTCGTTTCACCCAAGGGATCGAATCGTCCCGTTTCAGATAGGCCAGGGACACCCAGCCGCCCGGTCGCAAGACGCGGGCCCACTCGCTCAAAGCCAGGCCAGGGGCGAAGGTGTGGAAATTCTGGAAGGACACCACGGCGTCGAAACAACAGGGGTCGAAGGGCAAAGCCTCGCCTCGGGCCACTGTCATATGCAGGTCGGGGCGGCGCTCGGCCAGATGGCCGGCCAGGGTCTCTTGGCGCTCGATCACAGTGACGTCGTGACCGGCTTGGGCGATCAGGGAGGGATAACCCCCGGCCGCCCCGATCACGAGGACCGCCGCCGGGTCTGCGCCCAGCAGCCACTCCAGTGCGGGCGGCGGGATCAGGAGCGGCGATGCCATGCCCAGACTCTACTGTGACCATGCCTGGACTGTGTTCGCCCCGCCCTTGATCGGGCGGTTATCAACCGTTCGGCTGTCCGACCCGGGACTTATCCACAGTCTCACGCCCGGGCGACCGGCTGGGGGCCGACCTGGTCATGGTGGAGGGCATGAACAGTCAACGTCAGTCGATCATGTTGATCAGTGACGACCAGCAACTGGTTCAGCTGGCCCACGCCTCGGCCGCCGCCTGCGGCGCCCCGATCAGCACCAGTCCGCAGTTGGACGACCTCAGGCTGGTCTGGGGCCAAGCCGCCACCGTTCTGATTGGGGCCGACCTGGCCCAGTCCGCCGCCGGGCTGGGGCTGCCGCCCCGGCCCGGCGTCTTCTTGCTCGGCCGGGACGGCGGAGAGGACGGCCTGTGTCAGTGGTCGTCGCCCCTGCGCGCCGCCGTCATCGCCTTGCCCAGCGGGAGCCGCTGGCTGTCCCGCGTCCTGGCCGCGGCCGGGCCGGGCCAGGCTGGCTCCGGCCGGGTGGTGGCCGTCTTGGGTGGCGTCGGCGGCGTCGGAGCTTCGACCTTGGCCGCCGGTCTGGCTCTGGCCGGCGCCAGCGCCCGCCGTCCGGCCGCCCTGGTCGACTTGGACGTCCACGGCGGTGGCATCGACCTCTTGATGGGCCTCGAAGCCGTCGCCGGTTGGCGGTGGGACAGTCTGTCGTCCGCCTCCGGCCAGGTCTCCGTCCTGAACGACCGCCTGCCGGCGACTGACGGGGTGGTCGTGGTCTCGACCAGTCGGACCGACCGGGTCGAGCCCCCGGCGGCGGCCGTGACGGCGGTGGTGGACAGCCTCAGACGCAGTTGCGGGCTGGTCGTGGTCGATCTGGGGCGCTCGGCCGGGCTGGCCGGGCGCGCGGCGGTCGACCTCTGCGAGCGACTGCTCCTGCTGACGGGGGCCTCGGTGCGAGCCGTCGCCGGCGCCCAAGCCGTCTTGGCCGGTTCGGAGGACCGGCCCTTCGAAGTGGTCGTGCGGGCCCACCGGGAGTCCGCCCTCAGCCCAGCCGCCGTGGCCGACGCCCTGGGCCATCCCCTGTTCGGAGCCATCCCCTGGGCCCCCGCCTTGGCTTCCGCCGCCGACCGGGGTCTGCCGCCCGGTTCAGCCGGTAGTGGACGCTGGGCCAGGGCCTGTCGTCGTCTGGCCGCCCAATTGGCCGATGCCCCGGCCGAGGCCTCCGGAAGGCGGGGCCGATGAGCGTCGACGCCCGGGCCACTCGTCAAGTCAAATCCGAATTGGCTCTGTTGGGCCGTCCGCCGACCGCTTTCGACGTGGCCGAGGCGCTGCGTCGCTGCGGCCAAGTCGTCTCCGACGGCGCCGTCTTGACCGTCCAACAATCGGTCTGGCACGACTCGGTCGGAGCCGGTCCGCTCGACCAACTGCTCAGCTGGCCCGGCGTCACCGACGTGCTGGTGAACGGTCCGGAAGCGGTCTACGTCGATCGGGGAGCCGGTCTGGAGCTGACCGGGCTGCGCTTCTCCAGCGATGACGACGTGCGCCACTTGGCCACTCGGCTGGCCGCCTCGGTGGGCCGTCGGTTGGACGACGGGTCTCCCTTCGTGGACGCCCGTTTGGCTAGCGGCGTGCGCGTCCACGCCATCTTGGCCACCGTCGCCAGCCCCGGCACCTGTTTGTCCCTTCGAGTGCCCGCCGCCCGCCGCCTGACGTTGGACGACTGGGTCGAGCAGGGCGGTCTCGACCCGGCCGCCGCCGTCTTGTTGCGTCGCCTGATCCAGGCCAAGGTCGCCTTCCTGATCTCCGGTGGCACCGGCTCGGGAAAGACAACTCTGCTGTCGGCGATGGTCGATCTGGTGCCGTCCGATCAGCGCGTCGTGGTGGTGGAAGACTCGCGCGAGCTCGACCCGGACCATGGCCACGTCATCCGGCTGGAGTCCAGGCCGGCCAACGCCGAAGGGGTCGGTCTGATCACCATGACCGACTTAGTGCGCCAGGCCCTGCGCATGCGGCCAGATCGGATCGTGGTGGGCGAGGTCCGGGGTGGCGAGCTGTGCGACCTGTTACGGGCCCTCAACACCGGCCACGAGGGCGGCTGCGCCACCGTCCACGCCAATTCGGCTCAAGACGTGCCGGCCCGGTTGGAGGCCCTGGCCGCTCTGGGCGGTCTCGATCGGGCCGCCACCCACGCTCAGATCGCCGCCGCCTTGTCCGTCGTCATCCACGTCGCTCGGCAAGGGCAGCGGCGTGTGGTGCGCCAAATCGGGCTGTTCAAACGACAACCATCAGGGTTGGTGGAGACGGTTCCGGCCTGGAGTTTGAAGCAGGGCCAGGGCCGGCTCTGGCCGGGTTTCGACGTTTTGGAAGGGCTGCTGTGATGACGCTCGGCGCCACGCTGGGGGCTTTGTTGTGGGCTGGGCTGACGGCTTGGTCGTGGGGTCCCCCGCCGGAGGCGGGCTTGACGGCCCGGCTACGGCCGGCCGAGCTGCCCCGGCGGCGCTCCCGACCGCGCTGGCTGGGCTTCGGCCTGGCTCTGGTCGGTCTGATGGTGGTCGGTCAGTTGTCGCCCGCCTCGGCACTGGCCTCGGCCGTCGGCCTGATCGCGCTGACGGGGGCGAATCTGTGGCGACGGCGGCGCCAAGACCGGCTGGCCCTGCGCCGCCGTCATCAGGTCGCCCGCGCCTGTCGGGTGGTCGACGCCCTGCTGGCCCAAGGCCTGGTTCCCCGGCAGGCGGTCGTCGAAGCCAGCCAGGAGTGCCTCATCCTGGCTCCGGCCGCCGCCACCTCCGAGATGGGCGGCGACACCGCCGCCGTGCTGCGGCGGCAGGGCGCCCGGCCCGGGGCCGGCGGCTTGGTCGAGCTGGCTCGAGCCTGGTCCATCACCGAATTGACCGGCGCTCCCCTGCACGGAGTCCTGACCCGGGTCAAAGACGATCTGGCCGCCCAAGCCGATCTGGCCGGGCTGGTGGCCCAAGAACTGGCCGCCGCGCGGGCCACCGGCCACCTGTTGGCGGCCTTGCCGGTGGCCGGTCTGGGTTTGGGCTACGCCTTCGGCGTCGACCCGTTGGCTTGGTTGACCGGGTCGGGCGGAGGCCGGGTCTGCCTGACCGGCGGCGTCGCCCTGGCCTGTTTGGGGGCGCTCTGGAACGAAGTCTTAGCCTCCCGCGCCGCCGCCGTCGATCGTCCGCGCCCGCCGGGGGCCGACGGGGCCGACGGGGCCGACTCGGTCCGGTCGTCGCCGCGGGAGCCGGTCGGGGCGGCGGTTCTGGAACCGGGGCCCCGGCCATGACGGGCCAGCTGTCCCTCTGGGTCTGGTGGGCGGTCGGCTGGGCCGGGCTGGCCGCCTGGTCGACTCTGCGCCCGGCGGCGGCCCACCGCCTCCAACCGGCTGGGAGACCGCCTTGGGCGCGGCTAGCCCCCTGGTTGGGTTCGAGGCCCGACGCCTTGCCCTGGCGGCGGCGTTCGCCGATCGCCTTGGCGATCGGTCTGAGCGTCTGCCTGGTGGCGTCCAGCCTCGGCCCCTGGGCCATCGGCCTCGGTCTGCTGGCCGCCGTCGGCACGGCCGTGGCCTTGGGTCGGCTGGAGCCGGCCGGAGTTCGCCGTCGGCGTGACGATCTGTTGGAGCAGGCCCCAGCCGGCCTCGACGCCATGGCGGCCTGTCTCGAAGCCGGCCTGCCCTTGCGCCGGGTGGTCGAAGTGGTGGCCCAGCTCAGTCCCCAGCCCTTGGCCGGACGACTGGCGCTGGTGGTCAACGGGGTCGGGGTCGGCTTGTCCGACGCCGACGCCTGGCTCGGTTTGGCCGACGATCCGGTGCTCGGCCCTCTGGCCCATGACCTGGCCCGAGCCGTCGATTGGGGCGTCGCCGTCAAAACCGTTCTGACCGATCAGGCGGCCGACCTGCGACGGGCCGGGCAGATCGCCTGTCGGGTGCGGGCTCGTTCAGTCGGTGTGCGCACCGTCCTGCCCCTCGGCCTGTGCCACCTGCCGGCCTTCGTCCTGCTGGGAGTCGTGCCCATCCTGGGCTCCGGTCTGTTCAATGTGATCTCGCCCTGAGCCCCTCGTCCGTGGGGCTGAGCGGTCGCGGTTCAAGCGAACGGTTGGACCGATCAATCGAAGCGGCCGCTAGATGGGCCGGACGACTGGTCCAGGGCGGCCATCCAGCCGGCTTGAGCCGTCCCAAATGGCGCGACCGGTTCTCGCCCCCGCCGCCGGTCATAGACGATCACTTATCCCCAAACCGGGCCGGAATGGCTGGAGTTACCCACAACCAGCCTCTGAAAGGTCCGTACGGGCGAGGACGGTTCATGGTCCTTGGTGTCCGCGCAGACATCCACTCGTTCTCAATAAACAAGGAATCATCATGAAGCAACTTATCCTCGGCTCTCGTCCCGTTCGCTTCCTGTCCGCCCTGCTGCGGCGGGGCGAGAAGGGCATGGCGACGGCGGAATACGCCGTCGGCATCCTGTTGGTGGTCGTCATCGGCGGCGTCCTGTTCAAAGTCATCTCCGACGGCGGTTTCCGCGACCTGATCTTCGAACTGATCAAGTTCCTCATCAGCAGCATCATGAAATTGTTCTAACGGGCCGGCGGCCTCGACCGATCCGTCATGAG
>JAIRYW010000076.1 GCA_031267645.1 Propionibacteriaceae bacterium | reverse complement strand
CACCCCTCTTTGGTCGGTGGTCCCGGTCTGGTCCACGTCGACGCCTACCGCTTGTCCAGTCCGGCCGAGATCGACGACCTCGACTTGGACAGTTCCCTGGCCGACTCGGTCACCCTGGTCGAATGGGGGGAAGGTCTGGCCGAGCAACTGTCCGGCGACCGTTTGGAAGTGGTCGTCGAACGGGCCGACGACCCTCTCGACGACACCCGACGGGTCTGGCTGCGGCCAGTCGGCCGGCGCTGGACCGAGGTCGACTGGCCGGCTTGGGCCGAAGCGACCGCCCGGGCGGAGGTCGCCCAAGCCGCGGCCGAGCCCACGACGGGCGGCGGCCGAGACATGGCGGAGTCAGCGGCCGGCGGCGGCCGGGCCGCGGCGGGGGAGTCGGAGGCCGACCATGGCTGAAGCGGTCGTGTTGGGATTGGACACCGCCTGGGGCGTCAGCGTCGGCCTGGCCCAGGGCGGCCGAGTGCTGGCCCGGGCTTGGCTGGACGATTCGCGCCGTCACGTCGAGAGCCTGGCCCCCCTGATGGCGCAGGTCCTGGCTGAGGCCGGGTTGGGCTTCGACCAGGTGGACCGGATCGTGGTGGGCATGGGGCCGGGCCCCTTCACCGGTCTTCGAGTCGGAGTGGTGGCGGCCCGGACTTGGGCGGCGGCCAGCTGTAAGCCGATCAGCCCGGTCTGCAGCTTGGACGTCTTGGCTCTGGCCCAGGTCAGCCGAGGCGACCGGCCGAACCGCTTCGTGGCGGCTTTGGACGCCCGCCGGCGGGAACTCTACTGGGCCGAGTACGACCAGGCCGGCCGTCGGCTGGGCGACCCTAGGGTGTCGGCCCCGGCCGACCTGCCCGACCTGCCTCTTATCGGCCCGGGGGCCCTGCTCCACCCCGAAGCGGGAGCTGGTTTGGAGGCGGGCCTGGCCCGTCGTCTGGCCGCCCGTGGCGCCGTCGTGGCGCCGGTGGCCGAGAATGACGGGTCGGGGGCTGGCCTCCCCGCCCCCGACGTCGCCTTCGGGCAGGGCTTCGACCTGGCGCGGGCGGGCGACCTGATCCGGGTCGACGCCGGTTTGATGGCGGCGCGCTGGCCGGAACTGCCCCCGGCCGGCCCGGAGCCGCTCTACCTGCGGCGGCCGGACGCCATCGTGCCCGGCCCCCGTAAATCCGCCCTGCCGACCGCCCCCGCTCCGTCCGATCCGACCCGTCCGGCGACCCGGAGGGCCGGACCATGACCAGATTCGACCTCATTCCTCCGGCCGAGTCCGCCGGCCGGCGGTCCAGTCGTCCGGTCGGAGCCGGAGCGGCCGTCCGGCCCGTCCTCCAGGCGTCCGCCGCCAACGCAATCAGCCGACGAGAGGCCGCCTCATGACCGCGGCGGACGTCGTCGCCCGGTCTGGGGCCCAGAGCCGGGACCAGGGGCAAGGCCTGACGGGCGGCGTGGACGCGGCCGGTGTCGTCGTCCGGCCCGGTCTCAGCCGCCCTGAGCCAGGTCCGAGCGGGGCCTGGAGCGGGGACGGAGCGGCTCCAGGCCCGTTCCCGACCGGACTGGTCGAGCCGGCCGGGAACGGCGACCTGGCGCGAATCATGGACTTGGAACAGTCCGGCTTCACCGCTCAGCGCTGGTCCGCCACCTCTTGGGCCGGAGAGATCGGCCGGCCGGGACACCTCGTCTTGGTGGGCCGTCAGGCCACCGGGCTGGTCGCCGCGGCGGCTTGGTCCGTGCTGGCTGGGGCCGCTGAGTTGCTGCGTCTGGTGGTCGACCCGGCCCAGCGCCGTCTCGGCTGGGGCCGCCGTCTGGTCGAGGCCGGTCTGGACTGGGCCGCTCTGAACCGGGCCGAGGCCGCCTTCCTGGAAGTGTCCGAAGACAACCAGGCGGCCGTTGATTTGTACGCCGCCGAGGGCTTCGTCGCCCTCGACCGCCGCCGCGACTATTACGCCCCCGGCCGGCACGCCGTCGTCATGCGACGGCCGCTGGCCGGGCCGAGTCAGGGGGGAAGCGGTGTCTGAACCGATCGTTCTCGGCCTCGAGACCAGCTGCGACGAGACCGGCGTGGCCTTGGTCCGGGGCCATCGCCTGTTGGCCAACGAGGTGGCCAGTTCGGTGGCCGAGCACGTCCGCTTCGGCGGCGTGGTGCCCGAGATCGCCTCCCGAGCCCATCTCCAAGCCCTGGCCCCGACCTTGCGGCGGGCCATGGAGGTGGCCGAGTTGGACTTCTCCCAGATCGACGCCATCGCGGTCACCGCCGGCCCCGGCTTGATGGGCGCCCTGGTGGTCGGCTTGTCCGCCGCCAAGACCTTGGCTCTGACCTTGGGCAAGCCCCTCTACGGCGTCAACCATCTGGTCGGCCACGTCGGCGTCGACCTGCTCGACCACGGTCCGCTGCCCCGGCCGGCCGGGGCCCTGTTGGTCTCCGGCGGCCACTCCTCGATTCTGCGGGTGGACGACCTGGCCCGCTCGGTGCGCCAGATCGGCGGCACCATCGACGACGCCGCCGGCGAGGCCTACGACAAGGTGGCCCGCTTGCTCGGCCTGCCCTATCCGGGCGGACCGGCCATCGACGCCTGCGCCCAGCGGGGCGACCCGACCGCCATCCGCTTCCCCCGCGGCCTGACCGCCCGCCACGACCTGGCCCGCCACCGCTTCGACTTCTCCTTCTCCGGGTTGAAGACGGCCGTGGCCCGCTGGGTCGAGCTGCGCCGCCGCGACGGCCTGGACGTGCCGGTGGACGACGTGGCGGCCTCGTTCCAAGAGGCGGTGGCGGACGTCTTGTCGGCCAAGGCGGTCGACGCCTGCCAGAGCTTGGGTCTGACCGACCTGCTGCTGGGCGGTGGCGTGGCGGCCAACTCCCGGCTGCGCAGTCTGCTGGAGAGCCGCTGCCAGGCGGCCGGGGTGGCCTTGCGCCGGCCCCGGGCGGACCTGTGCACCGACAACGGGGCCATGATCGCGGCGGTCGGGGTGGAGCTGGTCGAGGCCGGCGTCCAACCCTCCGCCCTCGACATCCCGGCCGACCCCGGTCTGCCCGTCGAGCGGGTGTCGCTGTGAGCCCCTATCAGCCGGTCCTGGCCACCTTGGCCTACGCCTTCGACGCCGCCCGCCGGCGGGTCCTGATGATCTACAAAGACTCCCGTCTGGGCGACACTGAGCGGTCGAAGTACAACGGGGTGGGCGGCAAATTGGAACCGGGCGAGAACGTGGTGGCGGGGATGCGGCGCGAGTTCACGGAGGAGACCGGCCTGACCGCCACCGTCCACAGTCTGCGCGGCACCGTCTCTTGGCCCGGTTTCGGGCCCAACCAGGAGAGCTGGTTCGGTTTCGTCTTCCGAGTCGACGCCTGGACCGGGCGACTCCTGGAACACTCGCCCGAGGGGCGGCTGGAGTGGGTCGACTTGGACCGGGTGCTCAGCTCGGAGTTGCCGATGTGGCCGGGCGACCGCCATTTCCTGCCCTTGGTCTTCGACCCCACGGTGGCCAGCTTCCACGGCGTGCTGCCGTACGAGAACGGCCGGCCGGTCGGCTGGGAGGTCGATCTGACCCCGGCCTGAGGCCGGTCTGGCGTCTAGGGTGGACGGCGTGGACGTCGACTTGGCCCGTTGGCTGGTCTCTCTGGAGGCCCGGCCCTATTTGGAGCGGGCCGCCCAGGAGCGGGACCCCTCCTCCTTGGCCGCCGCCACCCGGCTGCGCCGCGATCTGAGCGGCGACCGGGCCGCCGCCGTGCTGGACCAGGTCGCCTTGAGGCGGCGGGCCCGGGCCAAGCTGGGGGAGTTGGCCGATCGAGTCTTCTTGACCCGCGACGGCCTGGAGCAGGCCACCCGCTGGGAGGTGGCGCGCTGGCGGGCCGAGCGGTTGGTCCGGGCCGGTGTGACTGGACTGACCGACGCCAGCGCCGGTCTCGGCTTCGACGCCCTGGCTGGCCTGAGAGCCGGCTTGACGGTGCGGGCCGTCGAACGGGACCCGGCCACCGCCGTCTTGGCCCAGGCCAACCTGGAAACGCCGCTGACTGGCTCGGCCGAAGACCTGGCCGATTTGGCCGGACTGGCCGCCAAGGCCGACCAGGCGCCGCCGGCGGCCATAGGATCGGGTTCGGACCCTGTCCCGCCCGGCCTGGCCGTCGGGGCCGAGGCGCCCACTGGATCGGGTTCGGACTCTGTCCCGCCCGACCTTCGCCGACGACCCCAGATCGATCAACCCTTCCCCCCAGCCACGGTGCTGACCGGCCCGGCCGAGGACCTGGTCGACCTGGACCGATCCTTGGTCCGGGGCGACCAAGCCCTGTTCTGCGACCCCAGCCGGCGGACCGCCCGGGGCCGCAGTTGGGACCCCGGCGACCTGTCGCCGTCCTGGGCCCAGCTGGAGGACTGGCTGGACCGGGCCCTAGGTCCGGTCGTCTACAAGTTGGCCCCCGGCCTGCCCCACCGTCTGCTGCCGGAGCGGGTTCAAGCCGTCTGGGTCAGCCACGCCGGCGACCTGGTCGAGACCGGGCTGTGGCGGGGGGAGGCTTGGCCGCCCCAACGTCTGGCCGTTCTGCTGCCGACCGGCCACACCGTCGCGGCCGGTCCGCCGACCCCGCCGGCCGGCCCGCTGGGCCGCTGGCTGTGGGAGCCCGACCCGGCCGTCATCCGCTCGGGCGCGGTGGGGGCGGTGGCCGAGCTGCTGGAGGCCCACCCCCTGACCGACCGGATCGCCTATCTGACCGGATCGGCCGACCGCCGCTCGGTCTTCGCCACCCGCTTCGAGATCTTGGAGGTCCTGCCGGCCCGGACCGCGGCGGTCCGGGCCTGGGCGGCTCGGGCCCAGGTGGGGGCCTTGGAGATCAAGCTGCGCGGCCTCGACCTCGATCCGGCCCAGTGGCGGAAACAATTGAAATTGAAAGGGTCGGCTCAGGCCAGCCTGATCTGCGCGCCCGGCCCCGACGGCCCGCTGGCCTTGGTGGCTCGGCGCGACTGACCCGGCCGTCAGCCGCCGCTGACCCGACCGGCGGCAAGGGGCCCCGTTGGCCTTGGTGGCCCGGGACCCGGCCGGCGGGCCGGCCGGGCCGGACTCGGTCCGTCACACGACGCTGGGGCGACCTTCCCCAACCGGACACGACTAGCACTCGGCTTGATCGAGTGCTAAACGGGGTATAGATTCTGCCTTGGCACTCTCACCTGGAGTGTGCCAACGGCTGAGCTGGCACCGCGACGACAGAACAGCCGTGTCCAACAGACGAACCCTGTGGCCACGGGCCACACGCATGCGAAAGGGGTCTTGACGTGGCAGCCACGATCAAGCCGCTCGAGGACCGCGTCCTCGTCCAGCCATTGGAAGCCGAGCAGACCACCGCCTCCGGGCTGGTCATCCCGGACACCGCCAAGGAGAAGCCGCAAGAGGGCAAGGTCGTCGCGACCGGTCCCGGCCGGACCGATGACTCCGGCAAGCGCATCCCGCTCGATGTGGCGGTTGATGACGTCGTCATCTTCTCCAAGTACGGCGGCACCGAAGTCAAGTACGACGGCAACGAGTACCTCCTGCTCAACGCCCGCGACATTCTCGCCGTGGTCGTGAAGTGAGGAATTGACGATGCCGAAAATCCTGCAGTTCGACGAGGCTGCCCGCCGCTCGCTCGAGCGCGGCGTGGACATCCTGGCGAACACTGTCAAGGTGACGCTCGGCCCCAAGGGCCGTTACGTCGTCCTGGACAAGAAGTGGGGCGCTCCGACCATCACCAACGACGGCGTCACCGTCGCCAAAGAGGTCGAACTGTCCGACCCCTATGAGAACTTGGGCGCCCAGCTGGCCAAAGAGGTCGCCACCAAGACCAACGACGTGGCCGGCGACGGCACCACCACCGCCACCGTGCTGGCTCAGGCCATGGTCCACGAGGGTCTGCGGGCGGTCGCCTCGGACGCCAATCCGGTCGGCCTCAAGCGGGGCATCGAGCGGGCCGTCGAGGCCGTCACGGCCGAATTGGGCCGTCTCTCGCGCGCCGTCGAGACGACCGACGACATGGCCAACGTGGCCACCATCTCCAGCCGCGACCCCGAGATCGGCGCTCTCATCGCCGACGCCTTCGACAAGGTCGGCAAAGACGGCGTCATCACGGTGGACGAGTCCCAGACCTTCGGCACCGAGCTGGAGTTCACCGAGGGCATGCAGTTCGACAAGGGCTACATCTCGCCTTACTTCGTGACCGACCCCGATCGGATGGAGGCCGTCTTCGACGACCCGTACATCTTGATCACCTCGAACAAGATCTCGTCCATGAACGACCTCCTGCCTTTGCTGGAGAAGGTCATCGGCGCCTCCGGCGCGCTCTTCATCGTGGCCGAGGACGTCGACGGCGAGGCCATGAGCACGTTGGTCGTGAACAAGCTGAAGGGCACCTTCAAGTCGGTGGCGGTCAAGGCTCCGGCCTTCGGCGACCGCCGCAAGGCCATGCTGGAGGACATCGCCATCCTGACCGGCGGCCAGGTGGTCGCCTCCGAGGTCGGGCTGAAGCTGGACCAGGTCGGCCTGGAGGTTTTGGGCCGGGCCCGCCGCGTGGTCGTGACCAAAGACAATACGACCATCGTCGATGGGGCCGGTTCGGCCGACGAGGTGGCCGCTCGGGTGGCCCAGTTGCGGGCTGAGATCGAGCGCACCGACTCCGATTGGGACCGGGAGAAGTTGCAGGAGCGGGTGGCCAAGCTGGCCGGCGGCGTCTGCGTCATCCGGGTCGGCGCCGCCACCGAGGTGGAGCTGAAGGAGAAGAAGCACCGCATCGAGGACGCTGTCTCCGCCACTCGGGCCGCCATCGAAGAAGGCATCGTGGCCGGCGGTGGCACCGCTTTGGTCCACGCCAGCCGTGTCCTGGCCGACGGCCTGGGCCTGACCGGTGACGAGAAGGCCGGGGTCGCCATCGTGGCCCAGGCTCTGGTCGAGCCGCTGCGCTGGATCGCCGAGAATGGTGGCGAGCCGGGTTACGTGGTGGTCTCCAAGGTCAAGGAGTTGGAGCCCGGCCAGGGTTACAACGCCGCCACCGGGGTTTACGGCGACCTGCTCGCCGCCGGTGTCATCGACCCGGTCAAGGTGACCCGTTCGGCTCTGGCCAACGCCGCCTCGATCGCCGCCCTGCTGCTGACCACCGAGACTCTGGTGGTCGAGAAGCCGGCCGAAGAGGAAGACGACCACGGTCACAAGCACTGACCGCGACTGAGCGTCAGAACGCGACAGGGCCCGCCCCATTGGGGCGGGCCCTTGTCATGCGTCGGTGTCTGGGCTCAGGGGTTGAGGCCTCGGGCCTGACCGTCGGCGGTCAGCCGTCCAGACGAGCGGACCAGTATCCGGGACGGCGTTTGACGTGCGCGTAGGCCACGACGACGATCTCGTCGCGGACGTAATAGACCACCCGGTAGGGGTAGACCGCGACCTTACGGCTACGGACCTGTGGTTCGCCTTCCCAGCCAGGGAACAGCGGCCAAGAACCGGGCGATGCGACCACGTCGGCTATCGCGGAGCGGAACCGGTTCGCCACGTCCTCGCCGCGGCCAGCCTGCGCGCGGTGATAGTAGAGGATCGCTTGGAGCCGTTCCTGTGTCGCTTCGGGGTGCTCGGAGTAGCCGAGGCTCAACGGCGTAACTCCTCCAGCAAGGCTTGGACTCGGGCTTCGGACTCCTCGCCGCTGACGAGTTCGACGCCGCCGCGCTCGATGTCGTCGATTCGCCCCCGCAGCACGTCACGCCAAGCGGCGTCGATTTGGCCCTGAGTGGCGCCGTCGTCGTCCAGAGACACAATGCCCCGTTCAATGACGGCGGCGCGATCTTGCGGCGCGAGCGCCAAAAGCGCCCGCTCGACCTCTGCGACCAATGACATGCTTCGGAGTCTACTGGGCGGCTACGACATGGTGGTAAGGACCTGGTCGGAGGCAGCGCCGCCATTCCGCGCGGAGCGGAGTCGCGGAATCCATTCTGCGACGATGTATCCTGCGACTCCGCGCAGGATGACGTGGTGGGGCCGAGGTGGCCCGCCGGGTCGGCTCAGGGATTGAGGCCCCGGGCTTGGCCGGCCGCGAAGGCGGCTTGGGCCGCGGCGGTGACCGGGCCGACTGCGCCGTCGCCGACCGGGCGGCCGTCGAGGGCGGTGATGGCCATGACGTCGCTGACGGTCGAGGTGATGAAGATCTCGCTGGCCTCAGTCAAAGCGGCGAACCGGACCGAGCGCTGCTCGACCGGGCTCCACTCCAGCACCAGCTCACGGGTGATGCCGGCCAGCGGCCCGTCGCTCAGCGGCGGCGTCACCAGCTGGCCGTCCAAGACCAGGAAGGTGTTGGAGCGGAAGCCCTCGCAGAGATGGCCGACCGTGTTGGCGAAGAGGACCTCGTCCACTCCGGCCGCTTCAGCTCGGGCGGCGGCCATGGCGTTCTCCATGTAGCTGGTCGTCTTCAGCCCGGACAAGGCCCCGCGCTCGTTGCGGATCCAGTCGGTCGTGATGGCAGTGCCGGCCGGCCCGCGCGGCGTCTGATGGGTGACGGCCGCGATCAGAGTCGGAGCCGCGCCCGGGATGCGGTTGGAGCCGATGTGCCCCCGCCCGGCCGTCAAGGTCAGCCGCAAGACGTCATGGGTGCCGGTCAGCAGCTGCCGGTTGGCCTGGACCACCGCCTGGGCGGCGGCCGCCACCGTGTCATGCCCCGGGTACGTCACCCCGGCGCCGCGGGCCGACCGCTCCATCCGGCGCAGATGCCGGTCCAAGGCGAAGAGCTGGCCCTGGACGATCTTGAGCGCCTCGAAGATGCCGTCACCGACCGTGATGGCATGGTCCAAAGCCGGGATCGAAGCTTGCCCGGCCGGCGTCAACCGGCCGTCCACCCACATCAGGGCGTCGTCGTCATGGAACACCATGGCCAGAGCCTAGTCGTCCATCGCTGGAGCGGTGGCGCCAGTGTCACCAATGGGCACAATCGGGCCGCCCGAGACGGTCCATCGGGCCACCGAGCTGAGGCTGGTCCATCCGCCGTCGGACGCCGTCGGCCCACCGGGTGCCAGGCGCCGTCCGGCCCGAGCCGGGCCTTGGCCGAGCCGGCTAGACTGGGGCCTTTCCGGGGGAGGCGGTTCTTAGGTGTCAGATCTGATCGAATTGGGCCCGGCCGGGGTGCCTGCGCCCTTCGCGCCTTTGGGGTTGACCTTCGACGACGTGCTGTTGCAGCCGGTCGAGTCGGACGTCATACCTTCCCAGGTCGACACCACCTCCAAGGTGTCGCGCCGCATCGAGGTCAAGGTGCCGCTGCTGTCGGCCGCCATGGACACCGTGACCGAGACCCGCATGGCCATCGCCATGGCCCGGGAAGGCGGCATCGGCATCATCCACCGCAATATGTCGATCGCCGACCAGGCCCATCAGGTCGACCAGGTCAAGCGCTCCGAGGCTGGCATGGTGGACAATCCGTACACCATCACGGCCGACCGCACCATCGCCGAGGTCGACGCCCTGGCCGGCACCTACCGCATCTCCGGGGTGCCGGTGGTGGACGACCGGGGCCATTTGATCGGCATCGTCACCAACCGCGACATGCGCTTCGAGGACGACCCCGGGCGGCTGGTGCGCGACGTCATGACGCCGATGCCGTTGGTGACCGGCTACCCCGGCATCTCGGGCGAAGAGGCCTTGGCCAAGATGGCCCAGCACAAGATCGAGAAGCTGCCCCTGGTCGACGCCGATGGCAAGCTGACCGGATTGTTCACCTTGAAGGACTTCGTCAAATCCGACAAATACCCGCTGGCCTCGAAGGACGCCTCCGGGCGGCTGCGGGTGGGGGCCGGGGTCGGCTTCTTCGGCGACGCCTGGGAGCGGGCCATGAGCCTGATCGAGGCCGGGGCCGACCTGATCGTGGTCGACACCGCCCATGGCCATTCCCAGGCCGTGGTCGAGATGATACGTCGCCTCAAGGCCGAGCCCAGAGCCGCCCAGACCGACATCGTGGGCGGCAATGTGGCGACTTACGAGGGGGCCAAGGCCCTGGTCGAGGCCGGCGTCGACGGGGTCAAGGTCGGCGTCGGGCCGGGTTCGATCTGCACCACCCGGGTGGTGTCCGGCGTCGGCGTGCCCCAGGTCACCGCCATCCACGCCGCCGCCCAAGCCTGCCGGCCGGCCGGCGTGCCGGTGATCGGCGACGGCGGTCTGCAAGACTCCGGCGACATCGCCAAGGCCCTGGTGGCCGGGGCCGACACCGTCATGTTGGGCTCCCTGCTGGCCGGCTGCGAGGAGAGCCCGGGCGACCTGGTCTTCATCAACGGCAAACAGTTCAAGTCTTACCGCGGCATGGGCTCGCTCGGCGCCATGGCGGCCCGGGGGCGGCGCGCCTCGTACTCCAAAGACCGCTACTTCCAAGCCGACGTCGCCAGCGACGACAAGCTGGTGCCGGAGGGCATCGAGGGCCAGGTGGCCTACCGCGGTCCGCTGGCGGCGGTGGCTTACCAACTGATCGGCGGACTGCGTCAATCCATGTTCTACACCGGGGCCGCCACCGTCCCCGAGTTGCAGACCAGGGGCCGTTTCATCCGCATCACGGCGGCCGGGCTGCGCGAGTCGCACCCGCACGACATCCAGATGACGGTCGAGGCTCCCAACTACGCCGGCTGAGGCCGGGACGGCTCGGCCCCGCTCGGCCGGCCAGGCGAGACCCAGAGAGGGGGCGGCCATGAGTGACATCGGTCGTTTCAAGCGAGCCGACAAGGCGTATTCATTCGACGAGGTGGCGGTGGTGCCGACCCGGCGCACCCGAGCCTTGGAGGACGTCGACCTGAGCTGGCGCATCGACGCCATCCGGTTGTCCTTCCCCCTGATCGCGGCCCCGATGGACTCGGTCATGTCGCCGGCCACCGCCATCGAGATGGGGCGTTTGGGCGGCCTGGGCGTGCTCAACCTGGAGGGGTTGTGGACCCGCTACCAGGACCCCGAGCCGATCTTCGCCGAACTGGCCGATCCGGGCGATGCCATGGCCGCCACCCGCCGCCTGCAGCAGGTTTACGCCGAACCGATCAAGCCAGAGCTGATCACGGCCCGCTTGGACCAGATCCGTCAATCCGGCCAGCCGGTGGCGGGCGCCCTGTCGCCTAAGAACGTCGAGCAGTTCGCCCAGGTGGTGGAACGCGCGGCGCCGGACTTCTTCGTCATCCGGGGGGCCCTGGTGTCGGCCCAGCACGTCTCGGCCGGGCAGACCCCGCTCGATTTGAAACGGTTCATCCGGACCTTGGACGTGCCCGTCATCGTGGGCGGCTGCGCCAACTACCACACTGCCCTGCACCTGATGCGGACCGGCGCGGCCGGCGTCCTGGTCGGCTTCGGCGGCGGGGCCCGTAACGCCACCAGCGCCGTGCTGGGCATCGAGGTGCCGATGGCGACGGCCGTCTCCGACGTGGCGGCGGCTAGGCGCGACTATCTGGACGAGTCGGGCGGACGTTACGTCCAGGTCATCGCCGACGGCTCCCTGGGCGGCTCCGGCGACATCGCCAAAGCCTTGGCCTGCGGGGCCGACGCCGCCATGGTCGGCGTCCCGCTGGCCCGGGCCCTGGAAGCCCCCGGCCGGGGGCACCACTGGGGGGCCGAGGCCTGGCACGCCAGCTTGCCGCGGGGTTGGCGGTCCCACTTCGACCAGATCGGCACGCTGGAAGAGATCCTGATCGGACCCTCCGCCATCGCCGACGGCACCATGAACCTGGTCGGGGCCCTGCGCCGCACCCTGGCCTCGACTGGGTACACCGACGTCAAAGCCTTCCAACGGGCCGAATTGGTCCTGGTCTAGGCCGGTCTCCGGGCCCGGTCGGTCCGCCGGACCGTCCTCGGCCCGTGCCAGGATGGACCCAAGCCTTTGGCGAGAGGAGATCCTGGCCGTGACCGAGCCGCCGCCCGAACTGGCCCGAGCCCGTCAGTCGATCGACAACCTCGACTCCGCCTTGGTCCACCTGCTGGCCGAACGTTTCAAAATCACCCGACAGGTCGGGCTACTCAAAGCCGACCTCGGCCTGCCGCCGGCCGACCCTGAGCGCGAGGCCGAACAGATCTCCCGGCTGCGCCGATTGGCGGTCGAGTCCGAGCTGGACCCCGAGTTCGCCGAGAAATTCCTCACCTTCATCGTGCGCGAGGTGGTGCGCCACCACGAGAGCTGGCGCGAGGGCGAGGGCTGAGCGGACCGGACCGGGGCTAACGCGGCGGCTCGGAGTCGAACCGGTCGGGCCGCCATTCGGAACGCCTCAGCAGGTCGCGCGGGTCGCCGTCGGCCCGGACGCGCAACTGACGGCCCTGGCCGTCGGGGACGTGCCCGGACAGGATGAGGATGAAGTCCACCGTCCACCACAGCCAGAGGGGGATCCACAGGGCCCAACCCCAGAACGTCGTGATGGTGAAGCCGAGGGCGGCCATGAACAGGGCGACGGCCAGGAAGCCGCCCCGTTGGTCGCCGACGTAGAGGCGGCCGCCGCCGATCCAACCGAAGAAGGCCTGGACCAGGGCGGCCGTGCCCCTTCTTTTGTCCGACAGGGGCTGTCCGGTCAGAGGGTCCCGTCCGTACGGAGCCTCGTCGTCGTAAGTCCAGGTGGCCGCGGCGGGGCCGCCGAAGATGACCGGACCGCCCGGAGCGGCGGAGACGACCGACTGGTTGGTCGGGTCGGCCGCCAGCCTCGGCGGGGGCGGGAAGTAACCCGTTTGGGGATCGGCCGCCGAGCCGGGCCGGGACGCCTCGGGCTCGGCGAACGGGTAGGGGTGGTAGTCGGGCCGACCGGGCGACGGCAGAGGTTCGGGCGGCGGTGTGGTCACCGGCTCAGCTTAGCGGCCGGGGCGATGGTCCGACCGCCTGTAGGAGTCGGGTCCGGCGTCGACTGAATCCGTCCGGGTGGTGAAGCCGAACCGGACGGTGTGTGGAGGCCGCTCCCGGGCGGGGTGGGCCCGAGATCGCCCCCGCCGGCCGCGGCCCGTCCCGACGCCCGCTGGCGCTCCTGTCATCGGCCTGTTCGCGGTCGGCCCCGCTTCGGCCCGAGGCGGGACGGCCCGAGTAGGCTGAGGGCCGTACAAATCCCATTCGGAAAGGTGGCCCATCGTGGCGACAATCGACTTCATCGAGGCTCGTGAGATCCTCGATTCCCGTGGCAATCCCACCGTCGAAGTCCAGGTGGTGCTGGACGACGGGGCCCAAGGGCGGGCGGGCGTCCCCTCGGGGGCCTCGACCGGCACCTGGGAGGCCGTCGAACTGCGCGACGGCGACTCGTCCCGTTACTCCGGCAAGGGCGTTCTGACGGCGGTCAACAATGTGGTGGAGCAGATCGGGCCCGAACTGCTGGGCTACGAGGCCTCCGAGCAGCGCGTCATCGACCAGGCCATGATCGAACTCGACGGCAGCCCCAACAAAGGCAATCTGGGCGCCAACGCCATCCTGGGCGTCTCCTTGGCCGTGGCTCACGCCGCCGCCGAGTCGGCCGAGCTGCCGCTCTACCGTTATCTCGGCGGCCCCAACGCCCACACTCTGCCGGTGCCGATGATGAACATCCTCAACGGCGGCTCCCACGCCGACTCCAACGTCGACATCCAAGAGTTCATGATCGCCCCCATCGGGGCGGCCTCCTTCGCCCAGGCTTTGGAGTGGGGCGCCCGGGTGTACCACTCGCTGAAGTCCGTTCTGAAGCAGCGCGGTCTGGCCACCGGTCTGGGCGACGAGGGCGGCTTCGCCCCCAATCTCGACTCCAACCGTGAGGCGCTCGACCTGATCGTCGAAGCCATCGGGGCGGCCGGCCTCAGGCCCGGCGCCGACGTCGCCTTGGCCCTGGACGCCGCCGCCAGCGAGTTCTACGACGAGGCGGCCGGCGTCTACAAGTTCGAAGGCGGCGCCAAGTCGGCCGACGACATGATCAAGATCTACGCCGAATGGGTCGCCGCCTACCCGCTGGTGTCTCTGGAGGATCCGCTCAACGAGGGCGACTGGGACGGCTGGGTCAAGATCACGGCCGCTCTGGGCGAGCAGGTCCAGATCGTGGGCGACGACCTCTTCGTGACCAACCCGGAGCGGTTGCAGAAGGGCATCGACCTCAAGGCCGCCAACGCCCTGCTGGTCAAGGTCAACCAGATCGGTTCCCTGACCGAGACCCTGGACGCCGTCGAGCTGGCCCACCGCAGCGGCTTCCGTTGCATGATCAGCCACCGCTCGGGCGAGACCGAGGACGTCACCATCGCCGACCTGGCCGTGGCCGTCAACTGCGGTCAGATCAAGACCGGCGCCCCGGCCCGGTCGGAGCGGGTGGCCAAGTACAACCAGCTGCTGCGCATCGAGGAGGACCTGGACGAGGCCTCCTCTTACGCCGGCGCCGCCGCCTTCCCGCGCTTCAGCGCCTGACGGCATGCCAGGCGGGCGTCCTCACTCGACACCGGGCGGATCGGGCCGTAGCCCGGGCCGGCCCGGGTTGTCGCGTGAGCGGCGCCCGCCGGCCCCGTCCGGCGACCCAGCGGACGAGGCCGCTCCCGGGCTGGGTCCGAAACCGGCCAAGTCCGACCCTGGCCAGGCCCAGTCGACGCCGGCTTCGGCCCGTTTCCCCTCCGGCGCCCCCCATCGGGTGGTGGCTCTGATCGCCGTGGTGGCGGTCCTGGCCCTGTCTTACGCCAGCAGCCTGAGCGTCTATTGGAGCCAGCAGCGCGACATCGTCGAGGCTCGGGCCCAGATCATCGAGCGCACCGCCGCCATCGAGCAGATGCAAGACAGCTTGGCTCGCTGGGACGACCCGGACTTCGTCCGGGCCCAGGCCCGGGAACGTCTCGGCTGGGTCATGCCGGGCGAGGTCGGCTACCGCGTCATCGGGGCCGACGGCCAGTTGTGGGACGGCCAGGCCGCTCCCATCGCGGACCAGGCCAAGACTGAGCAGGGGCCTTGGTTCGAACGTCTCTGGGCCACCGTCAAAGCGGCCGACCTGCCCGCGCCGGAAGCCCCGGCCGACCGTTTGCCGGAGCCCCCGGCCACGGTCACAGTCGGTGACGAGCCCCCCCGGTGAGGTGGCGTCTGGACCAAGCCGACCGGGAGGTCGTGACGGCCCAATTGGGGCGCGACCCCAGAGGAGCCCTGGGCGTGGCTTGGCGTTGTCCCTGCGGGCGCCCCGGCGTGGTGGTGACCGCCCCGGTCCTGCCTGACGGCAGCCCCTTCCCCACCACTTACTATCTGACTTGCCCGAGGGCGGCCAAGCTCTGCTCGACCATGGAGGCCGACGGCATCATGGCCGAGATGAACACCAGATTGGCCGACCGCGACCTGGCCACCTGCTACCAAGCCGCCCACCAGTCCTACCTGGCCGACCGGGCCGCCATCGCGACCGAACTGGACCTCGACGCCTCCGTCATCGCCGGCGTCTCGGCCGGCGGCATGCCGACCCGGGTCAAGTGCCTGCACGCCTTGGCGGCCCATTCCCTGGCCGTCGGCCCCGGCGTCAACCCGCTGGGCGACGAGGCGGTGGCCCGGCTGGGCCGGTTCTGGACCACCCCCTGCGATCCGCCGGCCGCCGCGCCCCAGCCGGACGTCGCCCCGTCGCGCCGCCGCGGCCTGTTCAAGCGCCGGCGGCCGGACGCATGAGAGTGGCGGTGGTGGACTGCGGCACCAACACCATCCGCTTGCTGGTGGCCGACGCCACTCCGGTCGGTCTGAGGACGGTCGACCGCCGGTTGCATTACGTCCGCTTGGGCCAAGGCGTCGACGCCAGCGGCCGTTTCACCCCCCAGGCCCTGGCCCGCACCTTCGCCGCTACCGAAGACTTCGCCGAGCGGATCCGCTTCGCCCGAGTCGACCGGATCCGTTTCCTGGCCACCTCGGCCGCCCGCGACGTGACCAATCGGGACCTGTTCACGAAGGGGATACGGTCCCGGCTGGGCGTCCTGCCCGAGGTCGTGACCGGGGCCGAGGAGGCCCGTCTCAGTTTCCTTGGGGCGCTCAGCGGCGGGGCGGTGACGGAGCCGGTCCTGGTCTCCGACATCGGCGGCGGTTCGACCGAGTTGGTCTTGGGCCTGGCCGACGGGACAATCCAGACCGCCTGTTCGCTCGACATCGGCTCGGTCCGCCTGCGTGAGCGCTGCCTGAGCCAAGACCCGCCCAGTCCAGATCAGATCGCGGCCGCCCGGGCTTGGATCGACCAGCTCCTGGACCAGGCCGATCTGGCTTGGGGCCAGGCCCGGACCTGGATCGGCGTGGCTGGCACCGTCACCTCGATCGCCGCCATGTTGGCCGGGCTGACCCGCTACGACCGTTCCCGGGTGCACGGGGCGGTCGTGCCAGCCGACGACCTGGCCGCCCTGGTCGACCGTTTGGGCCGATCGGACCAGGCTGAGACCATCCGTCAGTTCCCCCTGCTGGAGCCGATGCGGGCCGAGGTCATCACGGCCGGCGCCCTGATCGCCGACCGCTTGGCCGGCCGGGTCGGTTTGGACCTAGTCGTGCGCGACACCGACATCTTGGACGGCGCCGCCCTCGAGTTGGCCCGCTCCGACGGTTGAGCCGAGCTGGTCCGACTAGTGGGACCGCCCTGATCTCGGCGGTCGAGGCGAACGGCGCGACGCCCGAACTGGGCCGATCACGTCGCAGCGGACGCGCGAACGGTTGTGGGCCCAGGATCGAACGACATGACCACTAGGATCGATCCCGCCAGCCGACCTGATTCGCTCAAGGAGTGTGGATGTCCGCCGTCCGAGAACCTCTCCGATCCGCCCTCGCCGTCGCCGCCGTCATCTGCCTCGCTCTCTCCGGCTGCCAAGGCCGTGTCGATGGCGCCGATTCCCCCTCTGACACGACCCGGCCACCGGCACGATTGGAGGTGATAGTCGACGCGGCTGCGACCGATGGGGCTCTGCGCTTCGAGAAAGTCGCGGCGTTCAACCCGGCCGGGATAGCACCGGTGATAGAAGACGGGTTACTTGTCTTCGTCGACACCACCGGTTCAGTCGTGACGACCACCGGCATCGCCTGCCGTTCGGCCGAATGGATCGAGGGGAGCGATCTCGTGATATTCGGTGTCAATAACGGCGTCGAACATAGCAGCTCATTGAATGACGACCACGGGATAGCGAACATCGAAGGCGATGTGGTTGTGCCTGTGACGCACGGTCTGGAGGTCTACCGGGCCATGGCCGAAGGACTCATCGATATACATATAAACCTGGAACGGGGTGGCTCTTTCGGTTACTCGGATGAGAGTGTCGCCTGGTTGGACGACGACGGTGACATTGTCATTCCGTGGGGACTTTACAATGATGGCGGCTCCTTCCACGACGGTTTGGCCTGGGTGGACGTCAATAGCGCGCCTTCCAATGGCCAGGTCGATTACGATATCGATGGTGGTTATATCGACACGACCGGCGCCTTGGTCATCCCCCGGGCCAGCCTGGGGCTGAGCGGTGAGAACCACTATGACTTTGCGGGCGGGGTCGCCGTGCTCGATTACGGCTACCGAGGAGTGATAGACACGGCGGGAAACTTCGTCATACCAGCCGACGAGTACGACCGGATAGAGAATAATGGTGATGGCACCTTGCTCGTGGCGACGAGCAATGATCGTCGCGCTATTATTGGAAGTGATGGCGCGGTCATTGTTCCAGCTGAATTTCAGGATCTCGAGCCAGGCTCCGAGGGACTTTATCCATTCGCCGACGCCTCCGGACTTTGGGGCTACTTGGGCGCGGACGGCCAAGTAGCCATTGAGCCGGGATATCTCGCCGCGTCTGATTTCTCGGGCGGGCGGGCGTTCGTCAGCCAAGGCCACGGCTATGACACGATAATTGACAGTCAGGGTGGGCTAGTCGCTGCGATACTTGATCCCGATGAGGCTTATCAAAGGGATACGGGAGGCGTTTCGGTGCCTGGTAATTACCAACGCGTCCGCGCTCTAAAAGGCGGATTGTTTGAGGCTGGTATTGACACGGATAACTATGGTGGCCCGGATCTTTTCACACTGCTCAATCGGGACGGTATCAGTGTCATATTCTATGAATGGAATTTCGAAGGCGATGAGAGCATGCCTGTGCTCAGTGCGGTGCCGTTCGAAGACGAATTCTATGACGGGGTGCCGGGAGTGATCATCACCGCCGCCGAAACCGAATACGATCTGAGTCCCAGCGAAGCCGCCGAGGTATCACGGATCTACAATTACGCCGGTGATGGCATCTACGGGTTCGAGGGGGTTCCTAGGCTCGACGATAGCTACCAGCGCGCCGGATCTTCCTATTTATGGACGCGCGGGTCGGCCGGATTTGGAATCGTTCATATTATTTATTGATCTGGCGTCGCCCTATTCAGCGGCTTCGCTTAGAGCGTCGATTCGCGACTAAAGGTCGCACAGCTGGTTCGTGGATGGTTGGTGTTGGAGCAGGCGGCCAGGGCTTGGTTGACGACGCCCTGCCAATGCCGGGCCGAGGGCAGCACTCGGGTGAAGACAGAACTCTCGTGGGTCTGGCCGGTGTAGACCAAGGCGGTGGCGTCGACCCCGGCTCGGCGCAGGCGGTCGGCGTAAGCCAGGCCGTCGCCCCGCAGGATGTCGTGCTCGGCGGTCAGGATCAGGCTGGGCGGCAAGCCGGCCAGGTCGTCGGCTAGGAGGGGAGAGGCGTAGGGCTGACGGGCCAGTTGGGCGGCTCGCGGCCCGAGGTAGGTCTTGGCCACCACCCGGAGGCCGAATTTGATCAAGAACCCCGGCGCCCCCAGACCGCGGGCGGCGGCCAAGTCGAGGTGTCGTCCGGTCAGGTCGAGGGCGGGCACCTCCAAGATCTGCAGGGCCAACCGGGGACCGCCCCGGTCGCGCGCCATCAGAGCCACGGCGGCGGCCAGGTTGCCGCCCGAGGACAGGCCGCCGATGACCAGACGGTCGGGGTCGACTCGCCAGCGGTCGGCCTGACCGGCCAACCATTCCAGGGCGGCGTGGCCCTGCTCGACGGCGGTGGGGTACGGGTGCTCGGGGGCCAGGGCATAATCGACGCCGACCACTAACGAACCGCTCCGCCGGGCCCTCTCCCGCCAAGTCCAGTCGACGCTGGGGAAGTCCAGCCCACCTTGCCGGAAAGCCCCGCCGAAGAAGCCCAGGTAGGCCCCTCGTCGGTCTGAGGGTCCGCCCGGCTGGTCGGCCGTCGGGCCGCCGTCCGGGTCGTTGGCGTCGGCCCCGCCGTCGGTCGGGGTCCTGTCGGCCGGCGGGTGGTACAGCCGCAGCCTGAGACGAGGCAGTCCGGGCGGGTCGATGAAGACGTCCTCGGTCTCCACCGCGGCCGGCTGGCCGTAAGCCTCCGCGGCCATCAACTGGTCCAGGCGCAGGGCTTCGGCCCGCCACTGGGCCGGCTGCGAACTCGGTTTGGCGGCGGCGGCCTTGACCTCGGCCTGGATCCGCTGGATGACTGGGTCGATCGACATGGCGGGCCCTCCTCACGGGACGGCGGCGGAGCTGAGATGGGCCGGTCGGCCGAGCCGGGGCCCGGGCGGGATCGGTGGCGCCCAGTCTGCCGCCTGGGATCCCGTCGCCCACGGAGGGGCCGGCGGGATCTTCGACGAATTTATCGAAGTGCTTCGAAAAATTATTGACATCATACGTCTGCTTCGGGTTTCATGTGAATAGGCAGCTGACGTAAGACCATCGGCTGCGTCCGTCCAACCACCCAGGAGAAGACAATGACGTCCACCCCGACCCGACCGAGCCACCGTAACCGAGCCCATCGATCCCGCTTCCTGGCCGCCGTTTCGGCCATCGGCCTGGCCGCCGCCTTGGCCCTGACAGCCTGCTCCTCCGCTTCCCCCGGCGGTGGGGGCTCCGACGCCCCTGGCAAGGGCGAGTTGACCATCGCCTCACAGTCCGACCCCGGCACCCTCGACCCGGCCCTGATCAATCAGGCCGCTCAGTGGTTCACCGACCTGGCCTACGCGCCGCTCATCCAAACTTCCTCCGACGGCACGATCCGGTCCTCCCTGGCCACGGAATGGGGCTACGTCGGCGAGGGCAACACCGTCTTCGAGCTGACCCTGCGACCGAACGTCACCTTCGCCGACGGCGGCCAACTGACGGCCCAGGGCGTGGTCGACCACCTCGTCTACGTCAAAGGGGCCGGCGGCCAGCTGGGGGACTCCATCGCGACTTTCGAGAAGATCGAGGCGACCGGTCCGTTGACGGTCCGCGTCACCTTGTCGCAGCCCAACCCGGAGCTGGTCTACCTGTTCGCCCAATCTGGCGTCGGCGTCACCCAGATCATCTCGCCGGAGGGCCTGGCCAACACCGCCAAACTGGGCTCCGAGACCCACGGGGCCGGTCCCTACGTGCTCGACGCGTCCGCCACCATCACCGGCGACACCTACGTCTACCAGCCCAACCCGAACTATTGGGACCCTGACAACATCCACTGGGACAAGGTCACCATCAAGGTCATCCCCAATATCAACTCGGTTCTGAACGCGCTGCGCTCCGGACAGGCCGACTTCGCCCAAGGCGACTTCACCACCGCTCAAGCGGCTCAGGAAGCCGGGCTGACCACCCATTTCGTGCCCCAGGTCTTCCAGGGCATCGCCCTCAACGACCGCGACGGCCAGATGGTCCCGGCGCTGGGCGACATCCGGGTGCGTCAAGCCATCAACTACGCCCTCGACCGTGAGACCATCGCCACCGCTCTGCTGGGCGCCACCGGCCGGCCCACCACTCAGACCGTCAACGGGGTCGGCTACGTGCCCGCCCTGGACGACTATTACGCCTACGACCCGGACAAGGCTCGTAGTCTACTGGCCGAGGCCGGTTACGCCGACGGGCTCGATCTGCCCACCCTGTCCACCCCCTTCGCCAGCGGCGACCTGGTGACCCAGGCCATCGCCGGACAGTTGGCCGAAGTCGGGATCAATCTGGTGGTCGAGTCCAAGGCCGACGTCAACGAGTTCTTCAATCTGATGGCGACGGGGGCCTACCCGGTGGCTTGGATCGGCTTCGGCTCCATGCCGATGTACCTGGAGGGCATCAACCTGTTCGGTCCGGGGGCCTTGTTCAACCCCTTCCGCACCCAAGACGACCAGATCACGGAGTTGTACGACCAACTGGCCAAAGCCCCGGCCGACCAGGTGGAGGCCCTGAGCCAGCAGATCGAGACCCGGCTGGTCGAGCTGGCCTGGTTCGCGCCGGTGGCCTGGGTGCCCCTGGGGCAGTACGCCACCGCCAAGATCGACCCGGTGGCGGTCACCACCACCAGCGGGGCCAGCCCGCTGGTGGCCATCATCGACCTCAAGCCGGCCGGCTCCTGATCAGGTGAGGTGAAGCCGAGATGACACGTTTGTTGGCCCGTTGGCTGGCCACCTCGGCCCTGCTGCTGTTCGTCGTCTCGGCTTTGACCTTCGTGCTGATCTCCTTCGCCCCCGGGGACGCCGCCCGGGCCATCCTGGGGGCGAAGGGGTCGGTCGAGCAATACGAGGCCCTGCGTCAGCGCCTGGGTCTGAACGACCCCTTGCCCGAACGCTACTGGGACTGGCTGAGCGGCGTCCTGCGGGGCGACTTCGGGGCCTCGATCTTCTCCAACGAAGCGGTCGGCCAGATCATCGGCTCCCGCATCGCGCCGACCATGGCCCTGGTGGTGGGCAGTTTGCTCTTCTCGGCCCTGGTCGGCGTGGCCCTGGGCGTGGCCAGCGCCCGCCGGCGGGGCCGGCTGGGACGGATCACCGACGTGGCCTCCCTGCTCGGCATCTCGATCCCCAACTTCTGGCTCGGCCTGGTCCTGGTCACCTTGTTCGCGGTCGGGCTGGGCTGGCTGCCCGCCACCGGCTACGTGCCCTTCGCCACCTCGCCGGCCGGCTGGGCCAAGTCCTTGGTCTTGCCGGTCGTCACCCTGGGGGTGGGCGGGGTGGCCACCATCGCCAAACAGACTCGGGACGCCATGGGCGTCCAACTGGATTCGGGCTACGTCGCCGCCATGCGCTCCCAGGGGCTGTCCGAACGGTCCATCGTCTACAAACACGCCCTCAAGAACGCCGCCATCCCGGTCACCACCGTGATGGGGCTGATGTTCGTCGGCTTGTTCTCCGGCACCGTCTTGGTCGAGAACGTCTTCGCCTACCCCGGCCTGGGCTCCCTGGTGGTGCGGGCCACCGCCCAGCACGACATCCCGGTGGTCGAAGGCGTGGCTTTGACCTTCGCCTGTTTCGTGGTCCTGGCCAATCTGGCGGTCGACCTGTTGTACGGCTGGCTCAACCCGAAAGCGAGGCTGCGATGACCGCCCTGGGCCGTTTCCTGCGCCAACCGCTGGCTCTGGCCGCCGCCACGGTGGTGGTCCTGATCGTGGCGGCCTGCCTGCTGGCCGACCTGATCGCTCCCTACGACCCCCTCAAACAAGACCTGATGGCCGCCAACCAGCTGCCTTCGGCCGCCCACTGGTTGGGGGCCGACAGCCTGGGGCGGGACATCTTGTCACGGCTGTTGTACGGCGGCCGGGTGACCCTGTCCGGCTCGGTCCTGGCGGTCAGCGTCTTCACCGTCTTGGGTCTGCCCCTGGGCCTGATCGCGGGCTACCGGCGGGGAGCGGTCGACCGGGTGTTGGGGCGAGTGGTCGAAGTCATCTTCGCCACCCCCGTCATCATCATCCTGCTGGTGGTGCTGTCGGTCTTCTCCGCCAACCTGACGGCCGCCATGATCACTCTCGGCGTGCTCGGTTTCGGTTCCCTCTTCCGGGTGGTGCGGGCCTCCACCCTGGCGGCGGCCGGGGAGTTGTACGTCAAAGCCGCCCGGGCCGCCGGCTTGAGTGGCCCGGCCGTGCTGCGCCGTCACATCCTGCCCAATCTGTGGGGCCAGGTCATCGTCCAGGTCGCTCTCTTCGCCGCCTCCGCCATCTTGACCGAGTCCGGCCTGGCCTTCCTCGGCTTCTCGGTCAAACCGCCCAACCCCAGCTGGGGCTCGATGATCGGGGAGGCCTCCAACGTGCTGTCCTCCCATCCCTTCCAGCTGCTGCCGCCGGGCTTCGTGATCGGGCTGGTGGTGCTGGCCCTGGGCCTGGTCGGCGACGGGGTGCGCGACGTCGCTACCAGCCGGGGCGGATCCGGCCCGGCTCCGTCCGTCGCCCAGACCGCGGCGCCGGCCCTCCAGTCGACCACCGCCTCGGCCCAGAGCGGAATCGGCGGACAGCCGCTGGACCTGCCCGACGACCCGACGGCCTGGGCCGACGACGCGGCCGAAGAGGTCGAGGTCTGGTTGACGGTGCGCGACCTGACGGTCGAGTTCGGACCGGCCGGCCGGGGCGTGACGGTGCTCAAAGGCGCCTCTTTCGAAGTCAGGGCCGGCGAGGTCCTGGGCATCGTGGGCGAGTCGGGCTCCGGCAAGACGGTCACCGCTCGGGCCCTGATCGACCTGCTGCCGCCCGGCGGACGGATTATGGACGGCTCGATCGACTACCGCGGCGACCAGGTCCGGGACATGAGTCCGGCCCAGCTCAACCGTTTGCGCGGCGGCCAGATCGGCTACGTGCCGCAGGAGCCCATGACCACCTTGGATCCGGTCTTCACCATCGGCTCGCAATTGGACGAGGTGGTGCGCCGGCACGACCGGGGCTCCCGGGCGGCCCGGCGGGCCCGGGCCCTGGAACTGCTCGAATTGGTCCAGTTGCGCGATCCGGCGTCGGTCCTGAGCCGGTATCCCCACGAGTTGTCCGGTGGCATGGCCCAGCGCGTCGGGTTGGCCCTGGCCCTGGCCGGACGGCCCCAACTGTTGATCGCGGACGAGCCCACCACCGCCCTCGACGTCACCGTCCAACAGCAGGTGCTCGACCTGCTGGACGAGCTCAGAGCCCGGCTCGGCATGGCCGTCCTGCTGGTCACCCATGATTGGGGAGTCTTGGCCGACTTGGCCGACCGGGCCCTGGTCATGTACGCCGGTCAGATCGTCGAAGTCGGCCCGACCACGGCCGTCTACGCCGCCGCGGCCCATCCCTACACGCGGGCCCTGATCGCAGCCAACCCGGCCACCGCTCAGGCCGGGCGGCCCCTGCCCTCCATCCCCGGCCAGGTCGTGCCGCCGGGCTCCTGGCCGGTCGGCTGCCACTTCGCCGACCGTTGCGCCGAAGCCATGCCGGCTTGCCTGGCCGGTCCGGTCGCTTTGGGTCGGATCGGCTCCGGTCGGGCCAGCCGCTGCCTGAGATCGGAGCGGACGCCGGCTCTGGTCGGCCTGGAAGCGGAGCCGGTCGAGGGGCCGGCGGGACCGTCCAGAAATGGGACGGGTCCGGCCCGGGCGGCGGCGGAGGGATCGAAATGAGCGAACCACTGTTGCGGGTCGAGGGTCTGGTGGTGGAGTACCCGGGCGGTCGGCGCCGCCCCGGGCTGCGGGCCAACGACGACGTCTCGATCGAGATCGCCCCAGGCGAGACCCTGGGTCTGGTGGGGGAGTCGGGCTCGGGCAAGTCGACCTTGGGCGACGCCATCTTGGGCTTCGCGCCGGTCACCGCCGGACGGATCTGGTTCAAGGGCGAGGACATCGTCCAGGCCGACCCCAAGCGGCGACGCCAGTTGACCCGGCTGATCCAGCCCATCTTCCAGAATCCCTTCGGGTCGCTCAACCCGGCTCGTACCATCGGCGCCACCTTGCGCGAGGGGCCGCTGGCGCACGGCCTGGTCAGCCCGGGAGAGGCGGACCAGAAAGTGGCCCAGTGGCTCGACATCGTCGGTCTGCCGCCCGCGACCGCCCGCCGCTACCCGAGGGACTTCTCCGGCGGGCAGCGGCAACGGGTCGCCATCGCCCGGGCCCTGATCATGGAGCCGGAGCTGGTCATCTGCGACGAGGCGGTCTCCGCCCTCGACCTGTCCATCCAGGCCCAGGTGCTCAACCTGCTGTCGGACCTCAAACGCCGGGTCGGTCTGTCCTATCTCTTCATCTCGCACGACATGGCGGTGGTCGAGCACATGTCCGACCGAGTGGTGGTGCTGCACCAGGGCCGGGTGGTGGAGCAAGGGCCGGTGGACGAGGTCGTCAACCATCCCAGCCAGCCCTACACCCGCTCCCTGCTGAGCGCCGTGCCCCTGCCCGACCCCATCGCCCAGCGGGCCCGCCGGGCCGCCCGGAAGGAAACCCCATGAACCTATCCAGTGACCAGGCTGCGGCCGGTCGGCCGATCGGACCGCCCGATCCAGTCGGTACGGGCTTGGTCTCGTCGGCGACCGAGCCGGGCGCCGACGGGCTCTGGTTGGACCCCGCCCTGCGGCGCTGGTTGACCCGGATCGACCAGATCTCGACCGAGATCGGTCGGCGCCTGGACGCCAGTCCAGCCCAGCGCCGGGTCTGGGAACGGGTCCTGGGCGACCGTCTGTTCGCCGAGTTCGGGCGACCGGGGCCGACCGGCGTCGAGACCCGCACCCATCTGGCGCCAGGCCCGGCCGGACCGATCCGGGTGCGCGAGTACCGCCCGACCGGCTCGGCGGCGACTCAGCTGCGACCGGCCTATCTGCTGTTCCACGGCGGCGCCTTGTGGCTCGGTTCGATCGACGAGCGGGTCAACGTCGCCCTGGCCGCCGAGCGGGCCGTCGCCGCCGACGTCGTGGTGTTCGACGTCGACTACCGTTTGGCGCCCGAGCACCGCTTCCCGGCCGGTTTGGAGGACTGCTACGCCGCTTTGCTCTGGGTCGGCCGACAAGCGGCCCAACTGTCGATCGATCCAGACCGGATCGTGATCGGCGGCATCTCGGCCGGCGGCAACCTGGCGGCGGCCCTGTGCCAGCTGGCCGGTCGGCGCGGCGGCCCTGCCATCCGGGGCCAGCTGTTGGAGGTGCCCGTCCTCGACCTACGTCCGGACGGGGCCTGGCTGGAGGAGTACGCGCCCGTCAACGGGTTGAGCGACTTGGCCGAGATGCGGTGTTTCTATCTGCCGCCGGGCCATGACCCGGCCGACCCCCTGGTCTCGCCTCTGGTCGCCACCGATCTGACCGGTTTGCCGCCGGCCCACATCATGACGGCCGAGATCGACCCCCTGCGTCTGAGCGGCGAGGCCTACGTGGAGGCTTTGCGCCGAGCCGGCGTGCCGGTCGGCGCCAGCCGCCGCCTAGGCGCCCTGCACGGCAGCAATGGTTTGACCGGCGCCTGGGCCGGCGCCCGTCTGTGGGCGGCCGAGGTGGCGGCCGCCTTGCGCGAGTTGACGGCTTAGAGTCGTTCCGGCGCGCGGGCCCTGGGGTGGGGTCTGTCCTCTGTCGCGGGCGGCTGGGGTCGGGTCGTTCGTCGTACTGGCGCTGGGATCGAGCCGCCCCGCGACGCGGGCGCTAGATGGGCCGCTTTGTGGGCGGGCGCTGGAGTCGGGCCGGGCCAGGACTGGCGGCGGCGCCTCAGTCCGGTGGTGGTCCGACCGTGTTCCGGACGGCTAGATGGAGCGGCAGCAGATGTTCGACCGGCCGGCCGTGGGGGTCGGCTATGCGTTGGCGCAGGAGGCGGAAGGCCATGGCCCCGGACTCTTCGAAGGGTTGGCCGACCGTGGTCAGGCCCAACTCTTGGGCGATCTGGTCGTCGTCGAAGCCCACCACCGACAGATCGCGCGGCACCGTCAGACCGAGCCGGGCGGCGCCCGCCATGACGGCGATGGCGACCAGGTCGCGGTGGGCCACGATGGCGCTGGGCCGGCGGCCGTCGGCCGAGGCCAGGTCCTGCCACCGTTCCAAGGCCCGCTGGCCCAAGCCGGGGCCGCGCTCGACGGTGATCTCGTGCACGTGCTCGGCCCCCAAGACGGCCACCAAACCGTCTTTGCGTTGCTGGGTGGGCGAGGAGGGCAGGTAGGAGCGCTCGGCCTCGCGCACGAAGGCGACTGAGCGGTGGCCTTGGGCCAGCAGATGCTCGCCCACCATCTGTCCGCCCCGCACGTCGTCGACGTAGACGCTGGTCATCTCGCTGTGGCGCATGTCCAACAGGACGGTGGGCAAACGCCGGCGCAACCGGTCGGCCGTCGGTTGGTCCAGGGGCACCCCCATGATGACCAGTCCGTCGACGTGCCCCCGGACCGGCAGGGTGGCCAGCAGGGGAGAGGCCGAAGTGGCCACGTCCTCATGGTCGTAGACCAGGATCTGGGCCTGGCCCTGGGCCTCGGTCAGCATGCCGGACAGCCGCCGGGCGAAGCTGAGGTAGGAGGTGAAAGGCGCCACCACGGCGATCCGCCCCAACCCGGCCCGGGCCCGGGTGACGGCCAATTCCTTGGGTATGAAGCCGAGCTCGTCCACCGCTTCCATGACACGCCGCCGGGTCGCCTCCTTGACCCGCTCGGGATGGTTGATGGCCAATGAGACAGTGGAGATGGACACGCCCGCCCGTTCCGAGACCTGATAGATCGTGGCGTGGGGCCGGTTCATCCCACGATGCTAGTGGGTGCGCGCCCCGGGACAGTCGATGTCCGTCTAGCCTGAGCGGGAAGCTTGGCGCCGCCGCGGCGCCAGCTCCTTTGTTCATGCTCGCCGCTAAGACAGGATTCTGACCTCGACGCCCAGCGCCTCGTAAGTCCCGACCGCTCGGGCGTCTCTGGTGCCCAGCACGGCTCCGTGGGCCCGAGCGGCCAAGCCGACTAGTCCGTCGTAGACGGCGCCGCCGTGGATTCCCGCCTCGGAGCAGATCAGATGGACTCGGGCGGCCGTCTCTGGCGGCAGGGTGAGAACTGTGAGAAACCTGGACCGGATCAATCTGGCCGCGTCGGCTGGGGCGAGGCGTTGGTGGCCGGGCAAGCGGGTCAGCACGGAGTAAGTCTCAGCCAGGGAATGACCGGTCAGGGCCAGCTCCCAGCCCGCCACCGCGTCGTGTGTGGCGGCGTGTGAATCGTGCCCGCGGTGCAGGAGGGGCACCGTCGCCGAGGTGTCCAGCGCCAATAAAGTGGCGGTCATCGGCGCCCGGCGTCGATCAGCTCGAACAGCTCTTGGTCGGTCAGCGCCTGGTCGCCGTCGGCCACCAGATGGCCGTGTTCATCGGTCACCAGTCTGGCGGTGCGGCTCTGGGGGAGCAACGTCAAACCCGAACCGTAGGCGGAGATGTCCACCTTGCTGCCCGCCGTCAACCCCAAGGACTGGCGGAGAGGCTTGGGTAGCATCACCCTTCCGGCGGAGTCCACGGTCACTATCATGGGAACACTTTACCATGCTATTTCCCACTATTATATGGTTCTTCACCGCGATGGTGGAGAGGTGGGGACTCCCGCGCTGTCGGACTTGGGCTCAGGCTCGGGCCACCATAAGGGTGCGCGGATGCCTGGCGGTGTTAGAGCTTGGTCCGAGCGACAGCCCGCCGTCTCAGCTCTGAAGACTCGGTAGTATGGCCGGGATTTCGTCGGGAGAAGAGGATCGGATGGGCAAGGTCGCGCCGTCAGCGGGCTCCCGGCCGAGATGGTTGTGGGGCGTCCACTTGGATCCTCGGAGCAACGCTTTGAACCTGCTCAGATTGCTGTTGGCGACTCTGGTGATCGTGGACCACACCTTTCCCTTGGCCCGGGGACTGCCGTCTCCGGAGCTGGGGCCTGAGACGGTGGGCGGCTGGGCTGTGGCCGGCTTCTTCGTGCTGTCGGGATATCTCATCGCGGGGTCGCGGGCTTCTAAGCCGTTAGGGGAATACCTGGTGCACCGGGTGGCGCGGATCTTCCCTGGATACCTGGTCTGTCTGATCGTGATCGCGTTCGGCGTCGGTCCGGTCGCCTACGCCATGGACCACGGCGGTTTGGACGGCTACCTGAGCACCGACGTCAAGCCCTTGCAGTTCCTGTGGCTGAACTTCACCTTGCGCATAGGCGCCTACAGCGTGGCTGGGACTCCGGCGGACGTCCCCTATCCGCTGGTCTGGGACGGCTCCTTGTGGACGCTGTGGCACGAGTTCATGTGCTACCTGGTGGTCGGGTTCATCTTCTGCTTCGCCTGGGTGCGACGACGGTCGGTGGTCGTGATCGCCGTCGCTTACGGGGTAAGCCTGGTGTTGTGGGGCGCCAATGGATTCGTGCTGCCTTACTTTGGCGGAGATCCTGAGATGATGCTCTTCCTCAAGCTCCTGCCCTACTTCCTGGCCGGCGCGCTGCTGTCCACCTGGCGTCAACGGTTGGTCTACCGGCCGGTCGTGGCCCTCGGCGCCGGCGGTTTGGCCTTCGTTCTGATCGCGACCGTGCCTGTGGCGGGGCCACAGCTGGCGGCGCCGCTGATCTGCTACGTGCTTTTGGGGCTTGGCGCATGGTTGCCCTGTCCCAGGCTGATCAAGCGTGAGGACATCTCCTACGGCGTCTACATCTATGGCTTCGTGGTCCAGCAATGCTTGGTCCTGGCTGGCGCCGCCGCGCTGCCAGCTCCTTTGTTCACGCTCGCCGCCACTGTTTTGACCGTCCTCCCGGCCACGGCCAGCTGGCTGCTGGTCGAGCGTCCCGTCATGCGCTGGGCCCGCGGCCAGCGCGCCGCCCCAATTTCGACGCCGAGGGCGTCCAGCTCAGCCGGTTGGCCACTCGCTGAGGGGGGGCGGACCACCGTCAGGTCGATCCGCGCCGCTCAGGTGACTCAGGCGCGCGGGAAGGGCACCCGGCCGGTGGCCAGGGCGCCCATCAGGGCGCGGGCTTGGTCGCTCATCGTCTGGTCGTCGGGGTGGGCCCGCCAGAGGTCGGAGGCGAGGCTGAAGACGATCAGGGCGATGTCCGTGGTCAGGACCACGACGGGGTCGCCGACGGGCAGGGCCAGGCGTTCGGCCACGGCGGCGGCCGCCTCGTCCGCGGAACCGGCCAGAACGTCCCACAGGCGGGCCCGGGGGACGGGATTGAGGTCGATGATGCGGCGGATCTGGAGTATGCGCTGGCCGCCCAGCCCTTGCTGGGAGTCGAGCGCCGCCTGGACCGCCTGGCCCAAGGCCAGGTCCAACGGTTCGTGCTCTGGCCGCGCCCGCAAGGCCTCGGCGACGGAGACGCAGCGGCGGAACTGCCCCAGTAGGAGCATGTCTTTGGTGGGGAAGTAGCGGTACAGCGTGGTGGCGCCGATCTCGGCCTGTTCCGCCACCTGTTCCATGGTCGTGGCCTCGTAACCCTGCTCGCCGAAGAGCTTGAGCGCCACCTCGAGCACCCGCTCGTGCGTGCGCGCGGCCTTCGTCTCCCTCAGTCCCATCGGCCCATACTAACCGATATGGGATTGACAATTGATCGGTAGGCACTACCATATGGAAGTGACTTCGTAATTTAGTCATTCCGCACGAGGGAGTGTCGATGAGACAGCCAGTTCACGAACCCACCACTAACGCCGCCTCCTCCTTTCCCCGGGTGACCGCGGTGATGCTGCTGTCGGGCGGGGGCGCCTTCATGGCCCTGTCCACGCCGTTGCAATTGCTGCTGACCTTGCACCTGGCCCGGATCGCCGGCCCGTCGGCCGCCGCCGCCTTCGGACTGGTGACGGGGCTGGGCGCGCTCTGTGCCCTGCTGGCCAACCCATTGGGCGGCCGTCTGTCGGACCGGACGGCGGCCCGCTTCGGACGCCGCCGGAGCTGGATCTTGACCGGGGCCGTGATCGGTTGCCTCACTCTCGCCACCATGGCTTTCGCGACCGCCGTCTGGCAGGTGGCCCTGATCTGGTGCGTGGTGCAGATCAGCCTGAATTTCCAGCAGGCCGCGACCACCGCGCTGCTGGCCGACCAGGTGCCGCCGGCCCGGCGCGGCACGGTCTCCGGGCTGCTCGGCATGGCCGCGATGGTCGCGCCCCTGCTGGGCATCGCCGTCGTCAGCCTGATCGAAAACCCGACGCTGCAATGGCTCTTCGTGGCCGGAGCGGGCTTGGCTCTGGGGCTGTCCGCCGCCCTGCTGTTACGCGACCCGGCCAGCCGGCGCCCCGAGGGCCTGGCTCGGCTGGACCTCAAAGGATTGGCCACCACCTTCTGGCTCAATCCCCGCCGGCACCCCGCTTTCGGCTGGGCCTGGCTGGTGCGTTTCTTGATCACCTGCGCCTACGCCAGCGCCACCTACACGGCCTTCTTCCTGATGGGGCGCTTCGGCTATTCCGAGGACGACGTCGCCGCTCAGGTGTTGCGGCTGTCGGCCATCATGGTGGTGGCGCTGGCCGCCGCCAGCGTGTTGTCCGGGATCGTCTCCGACCGCATCCAGCGCCAGAAACCGTTCGTGGTGGCCGGCGGGATCATGGCGGCGATCGGCTTGACGACGATGGGGCTGGCTCCGTCCATGGCTTTCGTGTACCTGGCCGAGGGGCTGCTGGGGGCGGGCTTCGGTCTGTTCATCGCCATCGACGCCGCCCTGTGCGTGCGCATGCTGCCCCACGCCGAGGACACCGCCAAGGACCTCGGCTTGATCAACGTCGCCAACTCCTTGCCCCAATCCTTCGTGCCCTTCGTCGCGCCCGCCCTGCTGGCCCTGGGCGGCTTCACAGCTTTGTACCTCAGCCTGGCCCTGTTCGGGATCCTGGGAGCGGTGCTGGTGCGCCGCCTGCCGGATCTGGGCCAAGAGGGCGACCCCCGCTTCGCCGCCATCACCGCCCCCGCCGTCGTCCCAGCGCCCGTCGCGACCACCGCCGAATGAGCGAAGCCCGGACCGACCAGGCGCCGCCGCCCGCGGCCCGACTGCGATCGAGGCTGGCCTGATTCCCCGGTCCCACCACCTGTCCCGTCCACCCGACCGTCCATAGCCTGAAGGAGCCCATCGTGTCCGACACCGCCGCCACCGCCCCAACCGCCGTCCACACCATCGTCCCGCTGACCGAATTCGAGATCCTGGGCCTGGCCGTGGGGGCCGGGGACCCGGCCGACCTGGGCTCGGGTCACGCCCCTGACGTCGGTTCCGACGCCGGTCTGGGCTGGCTGCCGGCCGCGGCGCCGGGGGGCGTCCATCAGGCGCTCCTGGCCGCCGGAGCGATCGAACACCCCTTCTACGGCGACAATGAGCGCAAAGCGGCTTGGGTCGAGGAGCGGGAGTGGTGGTACCGGGCTCGCTTCGCCGACCCCAGGACGCCGTCGGCTGGCGGGGCCCGCGTCCGGCTGGTCTTCGAGGGGCTGGACACGGTGGCGGACGTCTGGCTGAACGGCGTCGGGCTGGGGCGCCACGAGAACCAGTTCCGGCCGGCCGTCTTCGACGTCACCGACCAGTTGGCGGCCACCAACACCGTCCTGGTCCGCTTCTCCCCGCCCTTGGCCGGCCGCGCCGTACCGCCCAGCGTCGGTCAGTGGCGCGACCGGCTGATCGGCCTGTTCGCCAGTCTGGTGGCGGTTGGGGCCCCAGCCGATCCGGCCCCGGATCCTGGCTCCACCTCGGCCGAGCCAGCCGGCCCGGCGGCCTCTGAGGGGTCGGACGACCCAGCGCCGGGCGACCCAACGCCGGACGGAGTCGGCCCGGACGGCGCCTCTTTGCTGACGACGCTGCCGCTGGCCACCACCTTGCGCAAGGCGGCCTGCTCCTGGGGCTGGGACTTCGGGCCGAACCTGCCGGCCCTGGGGCTGTGGCGCCCGGCCTGGCTCAGCGTCGAACCGGGCCCGGTCATCGAGGGACACCAGGTCGGCCTCAGCTGGTTGGCGGCCGACCGGTCCCAGGCCAGAGTCCGAGTGCTGGTGGAGACCGCCGCCGGCCTGGCCCGGGAAGTCGACCAGTCGGCGCGGGTGCGCCTGACCTCGCCGTCCGGCCGGGTGACGACTCTGGAGATCCCCCTCGGGGCCGGTCGGGGCGAGGCGGAGGCGACCATCGACGACCCGGAGCTGTGGTGGACCCACGATTTGGGGGAGCAGCCGCTCCACGAGTTGGAGATCGCTCTGTGGGTGGACGGCGCGGAGGTCGATCGGATCGTGGACCGGGTCGGTTTGAGGACTGTCGAGGTCGACCGCTCGCCGGACCCCGAGCAAGGCGGGAGGCTGTTCCGGTTCGTGCTGAACGGGACGCCGCTGTTCGCCCGGGGGGCCAATTGGGTCCCCGGCAGCCAATTGATCGGATCGGTCAGCCGCCAGACCTACCAAGACCGCGTCCGGCGGGCCCGGGCCGGGAACCTCACCATGCTGCGGGTCTGGGGCGGCGGGGTGTACGAGGCGGACGCCTTCTACACCGCCTGCGACGAGCAGGGGGTGCTGGTGTGGCAGGACTTCGCCTTCGCCTGCGTCGACTACCCCAGCGCCGATCCCAAACTCCAAGCCGAGGTCACGGCCGAGGCGGAACACCAGGTCCGGCGCCTGCGCAATCGGGCCTGCCTGGCCCTGTGGTGCGGCAATAACGAGTGTCAGATCATGCACGGCTCCGTCTGGCAGTCGTTGGCCCCGGGCGACTGGGGTTGGCATTTCTTCCACGATATCCTGCCCCAGGCGGTCGCCCGACACGACCCGTTCGCCCACTATTGGCCATCCAGCCCTTACGGCGAGGGCGCGGACCCGGTCGCGGCCGTCAACTCGATCGCCGACGGCGACCGCCACACCTGGGAGGTCTGGCACGGCGACGTCATCCCGACCGGCCAACAGTTCCCGACCAAGGGCGATGAGCGGCACTACCGTCGTTACGCCGACGACACGGCCAAATTCGTCAGCGAGTTCGGTCTGCACGCCGCGCCGGAATTAGCCACTCTGCGCCGCTGGATTCCAGAAGAAGATCTGTGGCTGCACTCGCCCACCTTGGATCTGCACAACAAAGACAATCCTAAGAACAAGGGTGACGAGTTGCTGGCGGTCACCACCGGCCTGCCGAGCGATTTGGCTGAACAGATCGAATTCACCCAGGCCGTGCAGGCCGAGGGTCTGGCCTTCGCCGTCGAACACTACCGCCGCCGCCAACCGCACACCGCGGGGGCGCTGGTCTGGCAGTTCAACGACGTCTGGCCGGGTTTCTCCTGGTCGATGGTGGACTACGACGGCGTGCCCAAAGCGTCCTATTACGCCGTGGCGCGGGCGTCGGCCCCGCTGGCGGTCAGCTTCCGAGAGGCCGGCCCCGCCGGCCCGCTGGAATTGTGGCTGGTGAACAACGGCCCCAGCCGGGCCGAGGTCGTGGTCGAGGTCGAATCCGGCTGGTTGACGTCGGGCCGGGCCGACGGTCGCTTCACGGTCGTCGCCGCCGCCCATCCGGGCCAGTCGGTGTTGGCCTGGAGCGGCCCGCTGGCCCGGGGCGCCGACCGCTACGTCTGGGCCTCCAGCCCGGTGGGCGCGTTCCCGTCCGTCCGCCACCACTTCGCCGAGATAGGCGACCTGCGTTTCGGGCCGCACCGAGTCGAGGCGGAGGCGCGGCCCGGCGCCCTGCGCCTCAGATCGACCGGCTACTGCTACGGCGTGCGCGTCAGCCAACCCCACCCCGGGATCTATCTGAGCGACAACTGGTTCGACCTGAGGGACGGCGAGGAGCGTCTCATCACGGTCGAGGGGGCCGATCCGGCGGCCCTGGCCGTGACCGTCTTCCCGGGACGCTGACAACTGGGCTGGTGGACGCCGGCGGGGGGACCACCGCCACCGGGGCGGTCCTGGCCGGCGCTGCCAGCTCCTAACATTTCACAAACAATTCCGCAGCATTTCTCCAACACTGGCCGGCCAAGCTCGCAGGCATGGGACAAAGATCAGGGGAGACGCCCGCCGCCCAGCGGCGGGACGGCGGAACAGCCGGCGACGGTCCGCCCACCGACGGAGCGATCATCGTGGTGGATCGGTTGACTAAGGATTACGGCCACGGCCGGGGAATCTTCGGCGTCTCCTTCCAAGTCGCCCCGGGCGAGGTCTTCGGCTTCGTGGGGCCCAACGGGGCGGGCAAGACGACCACCATCCGGCAGCTGATGGGATTCTCCGCGCCGCAAGCCGGCCGGGCCACGATCCTGGGCTTGGATTGCTGGAGACGGCCCAGCCAGATTCTCCGAAGGGTCGGTTATCTGCCTGGTGAGATCGCCTTGCCGGACGGTCTGACCGGCTCGCAGTTCATCCGTTTCATGCAAGGTTTGAGAGGGGCGCGCGACTCGGAGCGCCTGCGGGACCTGTTGGACCTGTTCCAACTCGACCCGCGGAGCCAGACCAAGCGCATGAGCCTGGGCGACAAACGTAAGCTCGCGGTCGTCACGGCTTTCATGGCCGACCCGGACGTTCTGCTGTTGGACGAGCCGACCAGCGGTCTCGACCCCATCATGCAGGACTGTTTCATCGAGTTCATGCGTCGAGAGAAAGACCGCGGGAAGACCATCCTCTTGTCGAGCCACCTGTTCAGCGAGGTGGAGGCCGTCTGCGACCGGGTCGCCATCATCAAAGACGGTGAGATCGTCTCGACCGTGCGCACCGACGACATCCGGCACAACGAGTCCAAGACCTACCAGATCAAGTTCGGGACGCTGGCTGACTTCCAGGCTTTCCTGACCGACTGCGGCCCTCAGGTCGCCTTCGCGGACCAGGACGAGAGACGGGTCGAAGTTCGGATCGACGACGACGACGTCAACCACCTGGTCCGACGGTTGGCCCTCTACCAGGTGATCGGTTTCAAAGAGCGCAAGACGACTTTGGAAGACTATTTCCTCCGCTTCTACGAATCGGCGTCGCAGAAGGGCAGCCATGGACCACACCATTGAGATCTCCGGTCTGACGAAGGATTACGGGGACTCCCGCGGCCTCTTCGACGTCGACCTGACCGTCGAACCAGGCCAGGTCTTCGGTCTGGTCGGGATCAACGGCTCCGGCAAGAGCACCATGATCCGCCACCTGATGGGGTTCCTCCACCCGCAGTCGGGCCGTTGCTCGATCCAGGGGATGGACTGTTGGCGGCGGGCGGCCGAGCTGAAGCGTTCGATCGGCTACGTCCCCGGCGAGATCGCCTTCCCCGACGTCAAGACCGGGTTCGATTTCTTCAACCTCCAGGCCGGCTACTTCGGAAAGCGCGATCAGAGCCGGCTGCACGATCTGATCGACCGCTTCCGCCTCGACGCCAGCGCCCCGCTGAAGCGGATGAGCAAAGGAATGAAACAGAAGACGGCCATCGTGGCCGCTTTCATGACCACGGCGCCCATTTTGATCTTGGACGAGGGGACCACCGGGCTGGACCCGCTCATGCAGAAAGTGTTCACCGACCTCGTGCGCGAAGAGAAGGCCAATGGTCGAACAATGTTCATGTCTAGCCACATGTTCGACGAGCTTGAGGCCAGTTGCGACCGGGTGGCCTTCCTCAAACGGGGCCGCGTCATCGAGGTGGTCGACATGAGTCAATTCAACGGCGACGAGCCGGTCAAGGAATACAAGATCGAGTTCAACCAGCCTCAGGACTACTTGGCCTTCCTCTCCCGCCCCTTCTCCGTCAGCCGGCGCCAAGAGCACCTCAACCAAGTCAGCGTCCAGGTCGCGGACCTGGCGGTGGCCGACCTATTCGCCGCGCTGGCGGACCTGGACGTGCGCTTCATCACGCAAGTTCCTCGGACGCTGGCCCGCCATTTCATTCAGAAGTACTACGAAACGGAAGGCCACCCGCATGTTTAGCGCCGCCTTGATGAGACAGACCATCCGGGAGAACGCCGCACTCTGGACGGTTTTGACCGCAGTCCAATGCCTCATGATCGCCACCATCGGCTGGACCGCCCCGATCGCGGCGGCCGGCGTCGCCTACTACAACATGCTGCCCGGCATCTTCGCCGGCATCTACGCCATCACCATCGGCAATCGACTGATCTGCGCCAAGGTCGACCGGGGCACTTTGGCCTACGTGTTGTCCACGCCGGTGGGACGGAGAGCCGTGGTCGGCGTCCAAACGTCGTTCTTCATCGGATCGCTGGCGGCGATGTACGCCCTGACCGCGGCCGTCCACAGCGTGGCGGCTGTGTTGTCCAGTTACGGGGCCGACGCCAGCCAGGTCCAGGCCATCGTCAAACTCAACCTCGGGCTCTTCCTGCTCGCGCTGGCCTTTTCGGGCATCTGCTTCGCCGCCTCCTGCTGGTTCAACCTGTCCAAGCACACGATCGCCATCGGCGGCGGCCTGGTCTGCGCCTTCCTGCTGTTCCCGATCATCGCGATGTTCGGCAATAATTTCGCCTTCCTCCGCCATCTGACCATCGTCACGCTGTACGACGTGTCCGACATCATGGCGGGCGCCGCCGGCTGGGGCTGGCCCTTGGCCGCCCTGGCCGCCATCGCCGCCGCCGCTTACGCCGCGGGCGCCGTGGTCTTCCTCCGGAAAGACCTGCCGCTCTGACGGGTTCGATTCCCGTCGAGGCTGCCCGCATCGACCAGTGGGGCTGGTCGAAGACCAACCTGTACTCGATGCGGAAGGCCGCCGAGGCGTGGCCCGCCGAGGAGGAATTCGTCCAACGCGACGTTGGACAATTGCTTTGGGGGCACATCGTCACGATGCTGGACAGGTTGGACACCCGCGAGGACCGCGACTGGTACGCGGCGCGCGCCCTGACGGGAATCGATGTGGTTTCCCTTGGGAAACCACTGTCCTCGGTCCGCCCTTCGGGCTGTCCTCGGACCGCTCGCTACGGGACGGCCCACTGGGCCGTCCCGCTTCACGCTCGCGCCCTGACGGGTTCGATTCCCGTCGCGGGCACTGTGTGTTCTTGGTGTGACAGGGTCAGACCCCGTCACACCATTCGACAGACTCAATCGCCTCGGCCACGAGCGCGAGCGCTCGTCGCTCTCGGCTCAATCGTCTGTGCCCTCGACGGGAATCGAACCCGTAACACAGCGGGTTTAAGCCGCCTGCCTCTGCCGTTGGGCTACGAGGGCCTCGACCCAGAGCCTAATGGAGATCGAGCCGCGGCGGTTTGAATCGCTTCAGGCGCAGGGCGTTGGCCAGCACTGAGACCGAGCTCAGGCTCATGGCGGCGGCGGCGAAGATGGGGTTGAGCAGGGGGCCGCCGAAGGCGTAGAGCAGGCCGGCCGCGATCGGGATGCCGATGACGTTGTAGCCGAAGGCCCAGACCAGATTCTGCTTGATGTTGCGGATGGTGCGCTTGCTCAAGGCGATGGCGGTCGGCACGTCCATCAGGTCGGAGCGCATCAAGACGATGTCGGCCGACTCGATGGCGACGTCGGCCCCGGAGCCGATGGCGATGCCGACGTCGGCTTGGACCAGGGCGGGGGAGTCGTTGATGCCGTCGCCGACCATGGCGACCTTGTGCCCTTGACGCTGCAATTCGACCACCTGGGCCGCCTTGTCCTGGGGCAGGACCTCGGCCAGGACCCGGTCCAGGCCGACCTGGCGGGCGATGTGGGCGGCCGTCTTGGCGTGGTCGCCGGTCACCATGGCCACCTCCAAACCCATGGCGTGCAGCGCCGCCACGGCCGCCTGGCTGGTCGGCTTGACCACGTCCGCTACCGCCACGACCCCGGCCATGGTCCCGTCGCGGGCGATCAACATGGGCGTCTTGCCGGCCTCGGCCAACCGTTCGGCCACTTCTCCCCAACCGGACAGGTCGACCGCCCGCTCCTCCATCAGGCGGCGATTGCCGGCCAACACCGTGACGCCGGCGCAGCGGGCCACCACGCCCCGGCCGGGGATGGCTTCGAATTCCTCCACCGTCGGCTCGACCAGGCCGCGGGCCTCTGCCTCGGCCACGATGGCCTGTCCCAAGGGGTGCTCCGAGCCGCCTTCGGCCGCCGCCGCCCAAGCCAGCAGCTGGTCCTGGTCGCCCGGTCGGTCGTCCACCAGATCGGCCACAAGGTCGGTCACCCGGGGCTGGCCCTCGGTGATGGTGCCGGTCTTGTCCAAGACCACCACGTCGACCTGATGGGCGGTCTCCAAAGCTTGGCCGCCTTTGATCAAGATGCCGTGCTCGGCGCCTTGGCCGGTGCCGACCATGATGGCCGTCGGGGTGGCCAGGCCGAGGGCGCAGGGGCAGGCGATGACCAAGATGGAGATGAAGATGGTGAGGGCGAAGCGGATGTCGCCGCCCCGGGCGAAGAACCAGACCAGCCCGGCCAAGACGGCCAGGCCGCAGACCACGGGCACGAAATAGCCCGCCACCTGGTCGGCCAGCTGGGCGATCGGGGCCTTCGAGCCCTGGGCTTCCTCGACCAAAGCGATGATGCGGGCCAAGGCGGTGTCACGGCCGACCTTCTCGGCCCGGAACTGGATCGTGCCGGTGGTGTTCAAGCTGGCGGCGTAGACCTGGTGGCCGGTCTGCTTGTCCACCGGCAGGCTCTCGCCGGTCAGCATCGACTCGTCCACCGCGCTGTGCCCGCCGACGACCGTGCCGTCGACCGGGACCTGGGCCCCGGGCCGGACCACCACGATGTCACCCACCTCGACCTCGGCGATCGGGATCTCACGCTCGGTCCCGGCCACCAGGACGCAGGCGGTCTGGGGGGCCAGTCCCATCAGCTTGCGCACGGCCTCCGAGGTGCGGCCCTTGGTGACCGCCTCCAGGGCCTTGCCCAACATGATCAAGGTCAAGATGACGCCGGCCGTCTCGTAATACAACGACTCCACCGCCATGGTCTGGCCGGCGGCGATCTGAACCGTGCTGTAAAGGCTGTAGGCCAAGGCGGCGGTGGTGCCGATGGCGATCAGGGAGTCCATGTTGGGGCCGCCCTGGAACAGGGCCTTGAAGCCGACGCTGTAGAAACGATGGCCGACCCCGACCACCGGCGCCACCAGGGCCAACTCGACCAGGGCGTAGACCAAGGGCCGCTCCATCGGCTGGAGCCAGCCCGGCAGGGGCAGGCCCAACATCGGGGCCATGGCGACGTAGAGCAGAGGCAGGGCGCAGCCGGCCGCGATCCGGAACCTGGTCCACATCCAACGGATGGCCTGGGCCTGACGCTCCCGCTCGGCGGCGACGGCGTCCGGCTGGTCCAATTCCAACGCCTCGTAACCGGCCTTCTCGATGGCGGCCCGGATGGCGGTCAGACGGACGGTCTGGGGGTGGTACGACACCGTGGCCCGTTCGGTGGCCAGATTGACCGAGGCCGACACCACGCCGTCCAACTTGCCGATGGCCTTCTCCACCCGTTTGACGCAGGCGGCGCAGGTCATGCCACCGATCGGGATGGTGGTCTGCTGCGCGGTCGGACGTTCGAGCGAGTCGGTCACGGCGGTCATCGGTCAACTCTCCTTCTTGAAGGCGATAGTAACCTGGTCTGCGGCGCCGCTGGACCGCGCCGGCCCAGCGGTCCGGTCGGTCCAGCCGGTCGGATCGGCCCGGTCGGCCGGCTGGTCCGCCCTGGAGTCGTACGGGCGCGGCCGGGCCGGACGGCCCAGACCGACCAATACGACGATGGCGGCCAGGGCCAGCCCGGCCAGCAGCCAGGCCAGTCCGGACGAGCTGAGCCAGCCCCAATCGTGTCCGGCCGGCATCAGCGGGGCCCCTCGGTCGGTCCGGGGGCGGTCGGATCGAAGCCCTCGGGCGGGGCCACGACGTGGAACTGGGCCCGGTACATGCCCATGGAACAGGTGTAGGTGATGTCACGGGGCTGGTCGACGGTGAACTCGACGGTGGCGGTCTGGCCCGGCGTCAGGACCAGGCGCGACTGGCCGAAGGGTCGCAGGTCGAGGGCGGAGGCGCAGCCCAACGAGGTCGACTTGATCCGCCAACTGACCGGCAGCCCGGCGTAGATGGTGGTGCTGACGGGGTCGTAACCTCGGAAATTCTGCTCCGTCAGGACGATCTGTCGGCCGTCGACGATGGTGACATTGGCGCTGGGACGGTCGTCGAAGCTGGACCAGCCGGCCGGGTCGGAGGAGCTGGGCAGCAAAGCGGCCGCCGCGTTGGCCCCGTTCAGGACGGCGAAAGCCATGACCAGCACGCCCAACAGGCGGTAGACCCGTTGGGCGGCCCGGCCCCGGGCCAGGGCGGCCAACGAGCCGGCCGACAGCAGGCCGGGAACGGTGCCGAGGGCGAACAGGCCCATGACCAAGCCGGCGCGGGCGGGCTGGCCGGTGGAAGCGGCGTAGACCTGGACCGCCTGGGTGAAGCCGCAGGGCAGGAAGAAGCTGGCCGCTCCCCAGCCGACCGCCCGCCAATCGCTGTAGGGGCGGGCCGAGTCGGCTTCGGAACGGGCCTGGAAGGCCTGGCCCAGCCGGCCGGGCAGGCGCAAGGCGTTCAGGCCCAGCCGGGGTGAGGCCCCGCTCAGCGACAGCCCCAGCAGCCCCATCACGACGGCCGCCGCCAACATCAGCCACGAGGTCAGGGCCCCGGTCAGCTGGAACAGCCGGCCCAGCAGGCCCAGGCCGGCCCCCAGGACGGTGAAGCCGGCCACCCGGCCGACGTTGAACCAGACCTGAGGCATGACACGTTGTCTAGTGGTGGCGTTGGGATGGGAGGCGCCGTGACGGGCCGACAAGGCGATCACGAGACCGCCGGTCAGAGCCATGCAGGTCGACAGGCTGGCCGCCACCCCCAGGGCCATCACCATGACCAGGTTGCCGTCGGCGAAACTGGAGGCCAGGGAGCCGAAACGGTCGATCAGGCCGCTGGCGGTCAGCGCTCCCACCACGACCACGATCGCCACCAGGCCGAGGGCGACGTCGCGCCAGACCGCCGGGTCGCGGCTGAGCCAGGGCGGGGCCCCCGAGGCCACCTTGTAGCCGGCCTGTTCGACGGCCTGCCGGATGGTGGCCTGGTCCACCTCGCCGCTGAGGTACAAGGTGGCGACGCCCCGACGGGCCGACACGGTGACCCGTTCGACGCCGTCGATCCGGCGCAGCCGCCGGCCCACCCGGGTCTCACAGGCGGCGCAGGTCATGCCCTTGATGGCGACCTGACGTTGGCTCAATCGAGCGGCGCTGCGCTTGCTCACGGCAGTGACTCTAAGACGCTTGAGTCAAGGAGCGATCCGGGCCAGCTCAAGGAACGGTCAAGATGGCCCGGTGGGCAGGGAGAGACTAAAGGTCGAACCCCGGCCCGGACCGGGCGAGGCGGCCGTCAGATCGCCGGCCAGAGATTGGGCCAGGCGGCGGGCGATGGTCAGACCGAGCCCGTGGCGGTGGCCGCCGCGGGCCGGATCGCCGCTGTAGAAGCGGTCGAAGACGCGGTCCAAAGCAGCCTGGTCCAGACCTTCGCCGCTGTCGGCCACCGTCAGCTCGACCCGCTCGCCCGCACTGGCCAGGCCGACCTCGACCCGTCCGCCGGCCGGGGTGTGACGGAGGGCGTTGGACAGCAGGTTGGACAGGATCTGGGCCACCCGGTCGTCGTCCGCCCAAGCCGTCGCCGGCCCGTCCGCCCGCCGCCTGGACAAAGTGACGCCGCCGTCGTCGAACAAGGGCTGGAACTGGCCCGTCACCCGCTCGACCAGGTCGACCAGGTCGACTGGGCCGGCCTGGGCCGGCAGGCCGGGGGCCTCGCTGTCGTTCAGACGGGCGATGTCGTCGGTCAAGCGCAAGATACGTTGGATCGGTTCGCGCAGGGTCTGCCAAGCCGCCGGACCGGCCGCCATGACCTGGTCGTCCAAAGCGTCGACCACCGCCACCAGGACCGACAGCGGGGTCCGGATCTCGTGCCTGAGGTCGGCGATCAGCTCGCGGCGAGAGCTGTCCACCCGCTCCAGCTGGGCGGCCATGTCGTTGACGGCTTGACGCAGATGGTCGAACTCCGGGCCCAGGGCGAGCGGGGGCACCCGGACGGCGTAGTCGCCGTGGCTGAGCCGGACGGTGGTCTCGGACACCACCACCAACCAGTGATGGGTGCGCCGGGCCGACAGATACGCCACCAGCCAGCCCACGGCCAGGGCCACCACCACGCCGGCCGCCAAGGACAGCCCCAGAGCGGCCGTGAAGGCTTGGCCGACGTGTTCGACGATGACCGGATCGGTGATGCCGGCCTGGGCGATGTGGTCGCGGAATTGGAGCGGGCCGATGGCCAGGGCGACCAGGCCACAGATCGCCTCGACCAGCACCGCGGCGGCCAACACCGTGACGAAGATACGTTTGTCGAAGCCCCAAGAGCGACGGGGCCGGGCCGGGCTCATTCGGCCAATCCGTAGCCGACGCCGCGGACGGTGCGGATGACCGGCCGGTCGGTCCAGGCCGCCAATTTGGCGCGGATGTTGCCGACGTGGACGTCGATCGAATGCTCCACCGCGGCCAGTCCGAGTCGGTCCAGCAGCTGGCGGCGACCCCAGGCCGAGTGGGGCCGCCGCAACATGACGGCGACCAGGTCGAACTCGGTCGGCGTCAGATCGAGTTCGTGTTCGCCCCACCAGGCGCGGCGTGACTCGAGGTTGAGCCGCCAGTCGCGCCAGACCAACTGTTCGAGCTGTTCGGGCTCGGCCGGTCCGGCCTCCGATCCCCGGCGCAGGTGGGCTTTGACCCGGGCCATCAGTTCGAAGGGCCGGACCGGCTTGACCATGTAGTCGTCCGCCCCGGCCGTCAATCCGGCCACCGCTTCGGGCTCCTCGCCGCGGGCCGTCAGCATCAAGATGTGGGCGGACGAGAAGGCGCGCACCCGGCGGCAGACCTCGTAACCGTCGAAGCCCGGCAGCATGACGTCCAAGATGACGACCTGCGGCTCCAACCGCCGGGCCGCTTCGACGGCCCCGGGGCCGTCCTGGGCCAGCGCCACCCGCCAGCCCTCGCGCTGGCAGTACGACGCCACGACCTGGGCCAAGGCGGTTTCGTCGTCCACGATCAAGACCAAGGGGGCTTCCATGGCTCCATTATGTCCGACCGCCTCCGCCGGGCGGCTGAGACGTCGGGTCGGGCGGCAGGGCCCACCGCTAGACTGGCCGACGTCAGGCGGCCAGCCGCAGCCGCCTCCTGACCCCGAGCGGCGGTCAGGCTCGGCCGATTGGAGCGCCATGTCAAATCTGACTTTTCGCGATGGTCACACCATCCCCCAGCTCGGTCTGGGCACTTTCCGCACTCCGGACGAAGTGGTCGGCCCGATCGTGACCGAGGCCCTTAGGCTGGGCTACCGCCACATCGACACCGCCAGCGCCTACCAGAACGAGGTCGGCGTCGGCCAGGGCCTGCGGGCGTCCGGGCTGTCCCGGGAGGAAGTCTTCGTCACCACCAAACTGTGGCGGACCGATATGGACGACCCGGCCGCCGCCCTGGAGACCTCGCTGGAGCAGCTGGGCTTGGACTGGGTCGACCTCTATCTGATCCACTGGCCCATGCCGACCTGGGGGGTCTACCCCCAGGTTTGGCTCAAGCTGATCGAATTGCGCGACCGGGGCCTGACCCGCAGCGTCGGCGTGTCCAACTTCCACACTGACTACATCGACGCCCTGGCCCAGGTCTCGGACGAGGCGCCGGTGGTCAACCAGGTCGAGCTGCACCCCACTTTCAGCAACTCCCAGGTGGCCGAGCACTGCCGGCGGCGCCACATCGCCATCGAGTCCTGGGCCCCCTTGGGCAAGGCGCAGGACCTGGAGCAACCGACGGTCCAGCGCATCGCCCAGCGCATCGGCGCCAGCCCGGCCCAGGTCGTCATCGCCTGGCATCTGGCCAAGGGCTACATCTGCATGCCCAAGACGGTCTCCTTCGACCGGCTGAAAGAGAATTACGAGGCCCTCGAGGTCGAGCTGACGGCTCAGGACGTGGCCGACATCGACCAGCTCGACAGCGGTCAGCGCATCGGCGGAGACCCCGCCACCCACGGCGTCTGAGCCAGAGGCCGGCCCCGCTGGGAGCGTCGGCCGGCCTCTGGAAGAATGGTGCGCCGTGCGTTCCTACCTCGAAGTCTTGGCCATCCCCGGGGCTAAACGCTTCTGTGGGGCCGGTCTGATCACCCGGTTCGCCAACTCCATGGTCGGCATCGCCGTCACCCTGTTGGTGTCCGGGCTCTATTCGGAGTACGCCTTGGCCGGCCAGGTGGTGGCCGCCATGACCATCGCCGGAGCGGTCTGCGCCCCCTTGGTGGCCGGTCTGATCGACCGGCTGGGCCAGGCCCGGGTGGGCCACCCCCTGATCGGCTCGTACGTCGTGGCGGCCGTGGCCCTAGTGGTGTGCGCCAGCTTCAGGCTGCCCGGCCCGGTGCTGTGTCTGATCGCCGCCGTCATGGGCGTGACCGTCTTCCGGGTCGGAGCCATGGTGCGGGCCCGCTGGACCCACCTGCTGGGGGCGACCCCGGCCCTGCAACCAGCCTTCGCTTTGGAGTCGATGTTCGACGACGTCGCCTTCGTGCTCGGCCCCACCATCGCCACCGTCGTCTCCACCTTGGCCTGGCCCGGTCTGGGCCCGCTGCCGCAGGCCGGCGTCGGCCTGATCGTGCTAGTCCTGCTGGGCGGCGGACTGACCTTCCTGGGCCAGCGCCAGAGCGAGCCGCCGGTGCGCCGCCGACCGGCCGGTCAGGCCCGCCCCAGGCCGGTCATCGCCCGTCCGGGAGTGCTGGTGCTGGCGGTGGCCTTCATCGGCGTGGGCGTCCAATTCGGCTCCAACGGCATCGCCATGGTGGCGGTCTGCGAGGCCCTGGGCACGAAGTGGGCGGCCGCCCCCATCATGGCCGTCGGTTCGACCGCCTCCATGCTGGGCGCCCTGTGGTACGGCTCCCGCCCCTGGCGTAAACCGTTGGCCGAACGTTTCGTCATCGGCGTGGTGCTGGTGGCCGGCCCGGCCATCCTCTTCCTGCTGGCCCATCAGCAATGGTCCTTGGCCATCGTCTCGGCCTTGTCCGGGCTGGCCATCTCGCCCACCTTCATCACCGGCAACTCGCTGATGGCCCGCTTGGTGCCGGCTTCCAGCTTGACCGAGGGCCTGACCTGGATCGACGTGGCGCTGTCCATCGGCCTGGCCCTGGGCTCGGCCGGATCCGGTTGGATGATCGACCATTACGGCCCCCACTCCGGCTACTGGGTGTTGGCGGTCGGGGCCGTGATGGCGATGTTGATCGTGCTGGCCTGCGCCCGCAGCCTGAGCCGTCACATGCGGCGGGCCGACCAGGCCGCCGCTTCGGCCGCCGCCGAACTCGCGACCGTGCCCCCGGCCGACGCCGCTCTGGCGGCTGAAGCCGAGACGGCCGGTCCGGCCTGATCCGACCGACCGCTCGGGCTGGTCCGGGGCGGACCGCCTGACTCGGCCGACCGTTTGGTCCGGACGGACCGACTGGCTCGATCAGGCCCGGCCGGCCCGGGAGACGCCGCCGTCCCGGACCCTTCCCTTGGCTCCTCCGTCGCTCCTCAGTTGGGAGCCGACAGCAGGCTGCTCAGGAGCAGCCCTTTCGAGGCCTCGGTGAAGGTGTCGTCGATGTACTGGTTGATGCCCGCGGTCAACTGCTGCCGGAAGGGGTGGTCGACCCAGCGCTGGTAGTCGTCCCGCTCCCGCCACAGGGCGGTCACCAGCAGACGGTCGGGCTGGTCCGGCAGGGCGTAGATCTCGGTCGAGACGCAGTCGGCCAGCTCGACCGCCATGCCCAACGAGTCGACCTCCTTGTACCACTCGACCAGGGCGTCGGTCAGACCCGGTTTGACGTTCAGATACAACAGTGAGCGATACAACGTCTCTCTCCTCGTCGGTCGGGGAGCGCCCCTCGACGCGGCGTCGAGCGGAACTCCGGTCGGGGCGGAGCGGATATGCGACCGTCCACCACCGTTGGGAGGACCCTACGGCAGTCCGGACCGGGGCGCCTCCCCGAGGGGTCGGACAGGGTCGGACCGGCCCCGTCCGACCGAGACAGTCGGCCCGGGCCGGCGTTCGGACATTCGCGCCACCCCGGGAGCGGGTCCGGACGCCGGCCGGTCTACGGTTGGGCCGGGCCAGTCCGTCAGCGCCTTCTGGGGCTGGGGCTTGGCCCAGGTCTTCAAGGGGACGGTCAGGCGCTCGTCAGGCCGTCGCGGCGCCCTCGTCCTCGGCCCCGGCGGTCGGTCCGACCGGCCGGGCGGTCGCCGGCGGCGATTCCGGGAGCGGCGGGCGGTCGGCCAGCCAGGCGGCGATGACGGTGGTGATGGGGATGGCCAGGACCAAGCCGATCGAGGCCACCAGGACGCCGACCAGCTCTTGGGCGATGTCGTTGAAGGTCAGCAGGTCGCCCAGGCGGTGGTCGTAGGTGGCGGCCAGGGTCAACAGGCCCAGGGCTCCGCCGACGTAGGCGAAGGCGATGGTGTAGACGGTCGAGGCGATGTGGTCGCGGCCGATCCGCATGGCGCGGCCGAACAGCTCGCGGCGAGAGGCCTCGGGAGCGGCGGCGCGCAACTCCCAGACGGCTGAGGCCTGGGTGATGGTGACGTCGTTGAGCACGCCGACGCCGGCCAAGACCAGCCCACAGAGCAGGACGCCGCGCGGGTCCAAGCCGGGCACGATGTTGGCCAGATGGGCCATGTTCTCTTCCGTGCTGGGGATCAGGTTCGCCTCCGGGATGGCCCAACTGGCCAGACCGGCCACGATGACGACGCCGGCGAAGGTGCCGAGCAGGGCGGTGGTGGATTTGATCGAGACGCCGTGGGCCAAATAGACGACCAGGAAGAGGACGGCGCTGGCCGTCACCAGGGCCACGGCCAAGGGGTCGCGGCCGGCCATCAGAGCGGGCAGCAGGAAGACCCAGATCAGGGCCAGGGCCGCCACCAGCCCGACCAGGGCGGCCAACCCCTTGAAGCGGGCCACCGCCACCACCACGATGGCGAAGACGATCGCCAGCAGCCACATCGGCCGCGAGCGCTCGAAGTCGATGAAGATGTACGGGTTGCCGCCGCCGGTGGCCGCCTCCGGCAGGTACATCAAGCGCAGCCGGTCGCCCGGGTCGAAGGTGTCCAAGGGCACGTCCGGGTTGGGCTGGACGGCCACGATCAGATCGGAGCCGTCCAACCGGACCTCGACCTGGTCCTCCGTCCGCTCGGGGTGGACGGCGCTGACCTGGCCGAAGGCGTAGCTGGCGTTCTGATACAGGTAGGGCGTGGGGGCGGGCCGCTGGTCGGCCCGGGGCCAGAGCAGGACCAACCCGACCAGGGTGGGCAGCAGCAGGCCGGCCATCAGGACGGTCAGCCACAGCCGTCCGCGGCGGCTGGCCGGGGCCGCCAGGCCGGGCTCATGAGTGTGCATGACGGCCAGGCTAGCCTGGCCGAGGCCGAGTCGGGCGGCGCGCGAGCCCGGGTCGGGCCGGGTCGCCTCCAAGCGTCCCCGAGCCGACCGTCCAGTCCGCTCGCCTAGACCGAGCGGCCGGGTCGGGGCGGATCGGTCTCAGTCGTCTTCCAGCCGGTAGCCCAGCCCCCGCACGGTCAGCAAGCGGCGGGGGTTGGCCGGATCGGGCTCGATCTTGGCCCGTAGCCGGCGGATGTGGACGTCCAGGGTTTTGGTGTCGCCGACGTAGTCCGAGCCCCAGACCCGGTCGACCAACTGACGGCGGGTCAGGGCGCGGCCGGCGTTGCGCAGCAGCAGCTCCAAGAGCTGGAACTCTTTCAGAGGCAGGGCGACCTCGACCCCATCGACGGTGGCGCGATGGCGCTCCACGTCCAAGGCCAGGCCGCAGGCGCTCAGGACCTCGGGGTCGGGCGCGGCGGTCGAGTCTCGGGCCCGGCCCCGGCGAATGGCCGAACGCACCCGGGCCAGCAGCTCCGGGGTCGAGAAGGGTTTGGTGACGTAGTCGTCGGCCCCCAGCTCCAGGCCCAAGACGATGTCGGCCTCGGCGTTCTTGGCCGTCAAGATCAGGATCGGCACGTCCGACTGGCGGCGTATCCGGCGGCAGACCTCGGCCCCGTCCACCCCGGGCAGCATGAGGTCGAGCAAGATGACGTCGGGGTGGTGGCGGGCGAAGGCGTCCAGAGCGGCCGGGCCGTCGGCGGCCGCCCGCACGTCGTGGCCCTCGCGGCGCAGCAGGTAAGCCAGCGCCTCGCGCAGGGTGTCGTCGTCCTCGACCAATAAGACGTCGCTCAAACGGTCGCCTCCGGGGTCTGGGGGGCCGCGACGGGGCGGTCCGGCTCGGCCGTGGCCAGGGGCAGGGTGACGATGAAGGTGGAGCCGACGCCCGGCCGCGACCGCACGCTGACGGTGCCGCCGTGGCCGAGGGCGACGTTCTTGACGATGGCCAGGCCCAGGCCGGTGCCGCCGGTGCGACGCGAACGGGCCCGGTCGGAGCGGTAGAAACGTTCGAAGATCCGGACCTGGTCGCGCGGGTCGATGCCGATGCCGAAGTCGGCCACGGCGATGGCGCCCTGGCCCAAGGCCTGGTCGACCGTCAGGCTGACCTCGACCCGTGAACCACGCGAGGAATAACTGACGGCGTTGTCGAGCAGATTGTCCACCGCCGTGACCAGGGCGGAGGGGTCGCCCATCACCTCGACCGGGCCGGTGGCCCCGATGACGTCGACGGTGATGTCCTCGGACTGGGCCCGGGTGGCCTCGTGCCGGCAGGCCTCGGCCACCACCTCGGCCAGGTCGACCAAGGTGAAACGTTCGGTGTTGCGGTCCTGGGCCACGGCCAGGGCCAGAATGTCCTCGATCAGACGGCCCATGCGTTCGGCCTCGACCTTGAGCCGGCCGGAGAAGCGCTCCACCGCCACCGGATCGTCCTTGGCCACGTCCAGGGTCTCGGCGATGACTTGGACCGCCGCCACCGGCGTGCGCAACTCGTGGCCGATATTCGAGATCAGATCGTGGCGGACCTGCTCGATGCGCATGGTGGCGGTCAAATCGGTCACGGTCAGCAGGACGCAACGCCCGGCCAGTTTGGTGGCCGAGACCTCGGCCTGCTCGATCGGGCCCAGGTCGGTGAATTTCTGGTGGTGGACGATGGCTTGGCCTTGCCGCCAGGCCGTCCGGGCCAGTTGGACCAGTTTGGGATGGGTCAGGACCTGGCCCACCACGATGGGCAGGGCGTCCGCCTCGGACGACTGGTAGACCACCCTGAGATCGGGCGTCACCACCACCGAATGGCCGCCGAAGGCGCGGATCGCCTCCAGCGCCCGTCGCGGCACCGGCGACCTCTGCTTCGTGCCCATCGCCCTCAGTCTAGGCTGCACGGCTCCTCCGGACCACGACCCGGTCTTCCACCGGGTCGGCTCAGCCGAACTTCCCGGCGATGTAGTCACCGGTGGCCGCCTCGGTCGGAGCGTTGAACAGCTGGGTGGTCGGGCCGTGCTCGATCAGCCGGCCGGGCTGACCGGCCCGGTCGACCGACATGAAGGCGGTCTGGTCGGAGACCCGGGCGGCTTGGGCCAGGTTGTGCGTCACCACCACCACCGTGTAGTCGGCTTTCAGATCCACCATCAGCTCTTCGATGGCGGCGGTCGAGGCCGGGTCGAGGGCGGAGCAGGGCTCGTCCATCAGCAACACCTCCGGTTGGACGGCGATGGCGCGGGCGATGCAGAGGCGCTGTTGTTGGCCGCCGGACAGCCCGACGCCGGACTTCTTCAGCCGATCCTTGGTCTCCTGCCACAGGTTGGCCGCCCGTAGCGACCGCTCCACCACCTGTTCGGCCACCCGGGGCGACAGGCGCCGGCCGCGCAGCCGGACGCCGGCCAAGACGTTCTCGCCGATCGACATGGTGGGGAAGGGGTTGGCCCGTTGGAAGACCATGCCGACCCGGCTGCGGACTTCGACCGGGTCGGTGGCCGGATCCAAGACGTCCTGGCCGTTCAAATGGACCTGGCCCGTGACCCGGGCCCCGGGGGTGGTCTCGTGCAGGCGGTTCAGGGTGCGCAGGAGGGTGGATTTGCCGCAGCCGGAGGGCCCGATCAAGGCCGTGATGGAACACGGCGCGATGTCGAGGCTGACGTCGGCCACGGCTTGGAAGGCGCCGTAGTAAGCGCTCACGCGGTCGAGTTTCAGATGACTCATGTCAACGCTCCTTACGGGTGGCCCAACGGGCGCTCAAACGGGCGGTCAGGTTCAAGGCCAGGACCAGGACGACCAAGACCAAGGCGGCGCTCCAGGCCCGGGCGTCGTAGGCCGCCGCCGCCACGCCCTTGTTCTGCCACTGCGAGTAGATGTAGACCGGCAGGGAGGCCATCCGGCCGTCCAACAGGTTCAAGTTCATCGAATCGGTGAAACCGGCCACCAGCAGCAGCGGGGCGGTCTCCCCGACCACCCGCGAGACCCCCAGCAGGACGCCGGAGATCACGCCCGGGCGGGCCGTCGGCAGGACCACCGAGGTGACGCAGCGCCAACGGGGCGCGCCCAGGGCCAGAGCCCCCTCGCGCAACTCGCCCGGCACTCGGGCCAGGACCTCCTCGCAGGCGCTCTCCACCACCGGGGTCATGATGACGGCCAGGGCCACCGCGCCGGCCAGGCCGCTGCGGTAGCCCGGCCCGGCCACCAGGGCGATCAGGGCGTAGACGAACAGACCGGCCACGATGGAAGGGAGCCCGGCCGTGACGCCGACCACGGTCCGCACCGCCCGGGCCAAGCCGGTGGTCAGCAGGGAACGGCTGCGGTCGGCGTATTCGACCAGCCAGAGGGCGGCGCCCAACCCGATCGGGGCGGCCAAGGCGGTGGCGGTCAGGGTGATCAAGACACTGCCCCAGATGGCGTGCAGGGCTCCGCCGCCGACCCCGGCCACGCCGCGCATGGACTGGCTGAAGAAGGTCGGGTCGATCCGGGACAGGCCGTGGCTGAGCGTGGTCCAGAGCAGCGACAGCAAGGGCACGGCGGCCACCGCCGCGCAACTGGCCAGCGCCACCGTCATGACCCGGTCGACCGTCCGGCGGTGGCGGCGGTGACGGACCAGCGCCAGGTCCTGGGTCGGGCGCCGCGGCGGCGAGAAAGCCTCGGCGCCGGTCGTAATCAGAGCGACCTCGTCGGAGCCGGCTCCAAGCGGTTGGCGGGTGACGGTCTCGGTCATGCCGTCCTTCCTTTGGGGCGGACCAGGGCCCGAGCCAGGCTGTTGACCAGGAAGGTCAAAGCGAAGAGGACCAGCCCCAGCCAGATCAGGGCGTTGGTCTCCAAACCGTGCGCCTCGGGGAAGTTCTGGGCGATGAAGCTGGCCACCGTGCCGGGGTTCTCCGAACGCAGCAGGTGGAAGGAGATCAGGAAGGGGGTGGGCGACAACACCATGGCCACCGCCATGGTCTCGCCCAAGGCCCGGCCCAGAGCCAGCATGACGCCGGCCGTGACGCCGGAACGGGCTTGGGGCAGCACCACCAGGCGGATCGTCTCCCAGCGCGTCGCCCCCAGGGCCAAGGCCCCTTCGATCAGGTTGGAGGGGACCAGCCGGATGACCTCGCGGGACAGGGAGGCCACCAGCGGTAGGACCATGACGGACAGCACCAAAGCGGCTGTCAGGACGGTCCGGCCGGTGGCCGAGGCCGGACCGGACAGGATCGGCACCCAGCCCAGGTGGGCGGCCAACCAGGCGTAGGCGCGGGCCGCCAGCGGAGCCAGCACGGTCAATCCCCAGAGGCCGTAGACGACCGAGGGCACCGCCGCCAGAATGTCGATGGCGGCTCCCAGCCAAGTGCCCAGCCGGCGCCGGGCGATCAGGACGCTGAACAAGGCGATGCCGATGCCGATCGGGGCGGCCAGGGCCAGGGCCAGGGTCGAGACCCAGACCGACCCGAACAACAAAGGCCAGGTCAAGGCCCAGATGTCCGGGGCCTGGGCCGGCAGGTCGGTGGCGTCGCCGGCGGTGGCCGGAGCCCCCTCCAAAGCTAGGAAGGCCACCACCGAGCCCAGGGCCAGCACCGTCGTGACGGCGGCGGCCAAGGTCAGGCCCCGCCAGGTGGTGTCGCCCCAGCGCCCGCCTCTCGACCGCCTGACGTCGGCCTGTTCCAGGCCGGCCGGCCGGTCGGACTGGGCTGTCTGGGCTGAGCGGTGGAGTTCCAACTGGTCGGTCGGGCCGACCCGGTCGGTCGGCTCCGCCCCGACCTCCGGGAGAAGGCCGGACGGCGGGAAGGGGTCCAGCCGGTCGTCCGTCAGGAGCTTTGAGAGGTCGTCCGGCGTCAGCTGGACCAATCCGTCGGAACAGGCTTCGTCTGATTCGTCCAGGCGGGATTGGTCCAGCTCGACCGGCAAGGAGTCAGCGAACGCTGTCAACTGCCTCGCCCACTCTCGTGGCCAGAGCTGGGTCGGCCGCCAGAGCGGCGGATCCGGCGTTGGCGGCGGCCGCGGCTTGTCCGGCGTCACTGACCGCCCAGGCCAGGTAGGCCTGGGCCAGAGCGCCCTGAGCGGAGTCGGCGTACTGCTGGCAGCCCACCAGGTAGCTGACCATGATGAGCGGGTAGGCCCCCGCTTCGGTCGGAGTCCGGTTGATGGCGAAGACCAGGTCGGCCGATCCGCGGCCGGGTTCCAGCTGGGAGGCCGCCACCGTGCGGGTCGCCCCAGCGGCCGAGGGCGGGACCGGTTGGCCGTTCACCATCAGGACGGCCACGCCCAGGCCGGTGGCCTGGCTGGCGTCGAGGTAACCCACCGCGCCGGCCGCCAGGGTGACGGCTTGGCGCACGCCTTGGGTCTTCTCGGCCGCTTCGCCGCCCAGCTCCTGGGGCCAGGTCTCGGTCCGGCCGGCTGTCCAGGCGTCGGGCGCGGCTTGGCTGAGATAGTCGGTGAAGTTGCCGGTGGTGCCCGACTTGTCCGAGCGGTGGACCGGTGTGACGGCGCTGGTGGGCAGCTCCAGTCCCGGGTTGAGGGCGGCGATGGCGGGGTCGTCCCAGGTCTGGATCTGGCCGGTGAAGAGACCGGCGACGGCGGTCGCGTCCAACTTCAGATCGCTCAGGCCGGGCAGGTTGTAGGCCACCACGATGGGGGAGATGTAAGCCGGGACCTCGACGATGCCGGTGCCGGGGGCGCAGAGGGTGAACTCGGTGGTGGCGATGTCGGCCGTCTTGAAGGCGTCGTCGGAGCCGGCCAGGCTGTAAGCCCCGGCGGCGAAGCCCTCGCGGCCTTGGCCCGAGCCGATCGGGTCGTAGTTGACCGTGACGTCGCCGTGGGCGGACTGGAAGCCGGCCCGCCAGGCCTCCTGAGCGGCGGTCTGGGCGGACGAGCCGCCGGCGTTGATGGTGCCGGAGAGGGAATCTGAGCTGGTGGAGCCGGTCGGGTCGGCCGGGCGCTCGTTGCTGGCGCAGGCGGTCAAGGCCAGGGCGAGGGCCAAGCCGATGGCGGCGCTGGCGCCCCAAGGGCGGGTCTTAGTCGGTCCGGTCGGGGTCGGTCGGGCGGCGGACGCCGCCGCCGGCTCCTGGCCGACGGCGGGGATCTGGGTGTTCTCCATGGTCAGGACGCTAATCGGCCGACCTGGACGGGCGGGGTCGAATAGGTGAACGGCGGGGAAACTCTGCCCCAACTCTTGGCCTCGTCGACCGGCCGGTCGATCAGGCCGGGTCCAGTCGGCCGGTCGGGCAGTCGATCCAGTCCCGCTCCGTCACGATGGCGTCGACTGGTTGGTCCCAGGGCTGGCCCGGCAACTGGTCTAACACCTCGTCGGCGTTCAGCATCAGCCAGCGCGGGGCGGCCGGTCGAGCCCAGCCCAGGGCCCGGTCGTACCATCCGCCGCCCTGTCCCAGCCGGACGCCCGACGGCGTGCCGGCCAAACCGGGCAGGACGATCAGGTCGGCCCGGGCCAAGCCGGCCGGCCCGAGCCCGGCCGTGGTCGGTTCCAGGAAGCCGGCCCGGGTCCGCCGGGTCCGCTCGGGGCCGGCCCAGACCGCCCAGTCGGGCCGCTGGGGCAGGCCCGGGGCCGCGCCGACCAGCGGCAGCAGGACGGTGCGGCCCCGGTCGGTCAAGCGGTCGATCAGATCGGCGGTGGCGGGCTCGGTCGGGCCGGCGGCGTAACAGGCCACCACCGGCGGCCCGAGCCGGTCCAGGGCGACCGTCAGCCGGGCCAGCCGACTGGCTTGGCGACGGTCCCGCTCGGCCGGCTCGATCAGCTGACGACGGGCCCTTAGGAGACGGCGCAACTCGACCTTGTTCAGCTCCGCGCCGGACTGGCTCATCGCCTCATCGTAAGGCGCCGGGTCGCTCCGACGGCCGCCACCGGGGCGGTCGGAGCCAGCCGGCGGGCCCGTCGCGGTCGAAATATCTCCAGCCAGTGTCGAGCGTCAGGCCGGTTGGCATATCGTAAGACCATGGGTCTGTTCCGACGTCAGCCTCCGCCACCGGAGTCGGCCGCGCCGCCGCCAGCCGCTCAGCTGCCGTCGCCGCCGCCGGCCGTCCGAGCCGACGGGTTGCGTGATTTCGCCGCTCAGCGCGACTACGTCCTGTCTTTGGTCTCGCCGCTGGCTCCCTTCGGCGTGCCCTTGTTGGACGCCGTCGGCTTGACTCTGAACGAGTCGATCCGCTCCGACGCGACCTGGCCCCAGGGCTCGCCCGCCCCCGGCGAGGTCTTGGTCCAGCGCGGCGTCAAGATCGGTCCGCGCCTGGTCGGCCTGCTGGCCGGGGTCGGCATCGACAAGGTCATGACTCGGCCCAAGCCCCGGGTCGTGGTGGTCGCCCTGGGGGCCTCGCAGGCCTCCCTCGACGGCGCCCCACGCCTGCTGCCGGACCTGTCTTCGTACCTGGTGGCGGCCGAGCTGGAAGCCCAAGGGGCGCAGGTCTGGCGGGTGTCGACGGACGATCCGGAGCCGGCCTCGGTGATGGGTCTGATCTCCGACCAGATGATCCGGTCCGACCTCATCGTCACCGTCGGCGGCCTGGAGTCCGGGCCGGTCGACCTGACCCAGGTCCTGCCCGGCCTGGGGCCCTGCGACATCGCCGACGTCGCCATCACCCCCGGCCACCGCCAAGGCCTGGCCTTGGTGGGGGAGGATCGCGTGCCCTTGCTGGCCTTGCCCGACGAGCCGGTGGCGGCCCACGTCCTGATCACGACCCTGTTGGTCCCGGTCCTGCGCCGGATGTCGGGGGCCGACCCGGTCCTGGCCCCGCCCCGGCGGGCCCGGCTGACCCAGCCGGTCGCCCTCACCCCCGGTCTGCTGACCTGCGCCCACGTCACGGTCTACGACAACGGCACCTTGACCCTGCGGCCGCGCGCCAACGGCGTGGCGGCCCTGGCCTCGATCAACCGCTGCAACGGTCTGGCTCTGATCGAGAGCCAGTCCGGCCAGGTCGGCATCGGCAGCTGGATCGACTACCTTCCGCTGGAGGGCTGAAGCCATGCCTCAGACCGCCTTCGACTCCTCGTCCCGCCCCGCCCCGCCGGTTCTGCCCCGCCGCCATCGCTGGCCGGTCGACTTGCGCTTCGGCGACATCTGGCTGACCGCCTTCGGCCGACGGGACTTGGCCGAGTGGGGCGAGGTCCGGCGTCGCAACGCCAGCTGGCTGGACCCCTGGTCCGCCACGCCCCCGGAACGGGGTCGGCGGCGCTCCGACCGGGCCATGGTGGCCTACTTCCAATCCGAGGCCCGTCACGGCCGGATGGTGCCTTGGCTGATCCGGGCCGACCGTCAGTCCCGCCCCGGGCCGCTGATCGGCCAGTGCACCCTCAACAACATCGTCTACGGTTCGGCCCGCTTCGCCTCGATCGGCTATTGGATCGACCGGGATTGGGCCGGCCGGGGCCTGGTGCCGGCGGCGGTGGCCTTGGCCACGGACTACGCCATGCGAGTCATGGGCTTGCACCGGATCGAAATCTGCGTGCGGCCCGAGAACAGCGCCAGCCTCCGCGTGGTCGAGAAGCTCGGTTTCCGGTACGAGGGCGTCCGGCCGCGCTACATCCACATCGACGGCGCTTGGCGCGACCATCAATGCTTCGCCCTGGACGCCAGCGAGACACCGGCTGGGCTGTGCGACCGCTTGATGAAAGGCCAATCATGATCGGTTTGATGTCGGCCCTCGAAGCCGAGGCGGCTGATTTGATCGCCGCCATGGCAGCCGAGGGCGAGGTCAGGACCGAGCTGCGCCACGGCCGGCCGCTGCGTTTCGGGAGCTTGGCCGGCTGTCCGGTGGTGTTGGGCCTGAGCGGCGTGGGCAAGGTGGCGGCCGCCATGACCGCCACCGTCATGGTCGACCTGGCCGACACGATCATCTTCGTCGGCACCGCCGGGGCCTTGGCCAAGGCCGTCCAGCCGGGCGACCTGGTGGTGGCGACCGCTCTGCTGCAACACGACCTCGACCCCCGGCCGCTCTTCCCCCGCTGGCACCAGCCCGAGCTCGGCCTGGCTCGTTTCGCGCCCACGCCCGTGGTCACCCAAGCCCTGCTGGAGGCGGCCGACCAGGCGGTGGCGGTCCGGCCCTGGCCCGGCGCTGAGATGGGTTTGAGCCAGCCCCGCCGGCACGCCGGCCTGATCGTCAGCGGCGACCTTTTCATCAATTCGACCGAGTTGGCCTGGCGGTTGCGCAACGACCTGCCGGACGCTCTGGCGGTGGAGATGGAGGGGGCCGCCGTGGCCCAGGTCTGCACCGCCGCCGGTCGTCCCTTCGGCGTGGTGCGGATCGTGTCCGACCGGGCCAACGGCCGGGCCTCGGTCGACTTCAGCCAGTTCGTCTCGACGGTGGCGGCCCGGGTCGACCACGACGTCGTGGTGGGCGCGGTCCGGCGTCTGACCGCGGTTTAGACCCAACCCGTCTGAGATCCAGCCGGCGGGCGGCCGCTGGTAGGCTCGGGTCGTGCCCGAACAACGTATCCAGATCTCCTTGCCGCCAGACCAATTGTCGGGGGAGTTCGCCGACTTCGTGCGCGCTTGGCACACCAAGGATTGTTTTGTGCTCGACTTCTCCTCTTTCACCGAGCCGGCCATCCGGGACGAGGCCTCGGGCGATCTGATCTTGAACGCCACCATCGTCTCGCGGGTGCGCATCCCGCCCTCCCAGGTCTTCGAATTGATGAAGGCCTTGGAGCAGCAGCTCAGCTTGTGGGAGAAGGAACAGACAGCCACCAACCAGCGCTGAGGCCACCCGGTCCGGGGAACGGTCGCCGGCGCCACGGTCCTGGTATACCCGTGTATCCTGTGTTGTCATGCCGAATACTGTGACGGCGACTGGCCACAGCCGCTCGCGCCGACTCGATCGCTTGCCCTTCACCAAATTGCACGGCCGACTGCTGGTCGGGTCCGGTTTGGGCTGGGCCATGGACGCCATGGACGTCGGTCTGATCAGCTTCGTCCTGGTCGCTTTGCCGGCCAGTTGGGGCGTGGGCGTGACCGAGAAGTCCTGGATCGCCTCGGCCGGTTTCGCCGGCATGGCCATCGGGGCCTCTCTGGGCGGTCTGCTGGCCGACCGCCTGGGGCGGCGCCAGGTCTTCGCCGTCACCTTGTTGATCTACGGCCTGGCCACTGGGGCCAGCGCCCTGGCCTGGTCGGTCGGCCTGCTGATCGGGCTGCGTTTCGTGGTCGGCCTGGGTCTGGGGGCCGAGTTGCCGGTCGCCTCGACCTTGGTGTCTGAGTTCTCGCCGCCGCGCATCCGAGGCCGGGTGATCGTCTGGTTGGAGGCCTTCTGGGCCTTGGGCTGGACTCTGGCCGCCCTGATCGGATACTACGTGGCCGCCCCCGACGGCCCCTTCGGCGACAAGGGCTGGCGACTGGCCTTGGCCGTCGGCGCCCTGCCCGCCATCTACGCCGTCGTCATCCGTCGTACCCTGCCCGAGTCGGTCCGCTTCTTGGAGTCGAAGGGCCGTTTGGACGAGGCCGAACGGGCGGTGGCGGCCTTCGAACGTTCGGCCGGCTTCAGCCCGGAGCAGGCGGCCGTCCTGTCCGGCCCGGCCCAGCCTGAGGCGGCTCCGACCGACGGCCCGGCCCAGCCTGAGACGGTCCCGACCGAGGAGGCCGGGGCCGAGTTCGAGCCCGGCCAGGTTTCGGTGGCGGCCCTCTTCAGCCGTCCCATGATCGGGCGCACCATCGCCATCTGGACGGTCTGGTTCTGCGTCAACTTCTCGTACTACGGCGCCTTCACCTGGCTGCCCACCATCTTGGCGGCCGACCTGGGCTCGACCACCAAGTCGCTGCAATACACCCTCATCATCACCTTGGCCCAGCTGCCGGGTTACGCTTGCTCGGCCTTTCTGATCGAGCGCTGGGGCCGTCGCGCCACCCTGGCCACCTTCCTGGTCGGCTCCGCCGTGGCCGCCGCCCTCTTCTCCCAGGCCGACCGTCCGGCCACCATCATCGCCGCCGGCATGTTGCTCAGCTTCTTCAACCTGGGAGCCTGGGGCGCGCTCTACGCCTCGACCCCGGAGATCTACCCGACCCGGCTACGGGGCACCGGGTCCGGCTGGGCGGCCGGCTTCGGGCGCCTGGCCTCGATCGCGGCGCCCTTGATTGCGCCCCTGGTCTTCGTCCACTCGAAGTCCTGGACCTTCGTCCTCTTCGCCGCCTTCTTCCTGATAGCGGCCGTCGGAGCCATCCGACTGCCCGAGATGAAAGGTCGAGTCTTGACCGACTGAGGCCGGCCTGGCCCGCCCATCGACCACCCCACCGAGGCGGCCTCGGCCGCCGACCCAGAGGAGGTTCCAACTATGAGAAACCAGATCACGTCAGCATGCTTGGCGGCGGCCCTGTTGGCCGTCGGCGGTTTGGCCGGCTGTTCGCCCAGCGGCGACCCGGTCCCGTCCAACTCGGCCACCCCACCGCCGGCCGTCGACACCACCTTGCCGACCGAGCCGGTCCAGCTGGTCATCGCCTACTGCGACGCCCACCCGGTCGAGGATCTGATCGACGGCTTCACCGCGCTCCATCCCAATATCACGTTCGACAAGCAATACGAGGACTGCGGTAATTTCGCGACCGACGTCGTCAACCGCCTGACTAGCGACTCCGCGCCCGACCTGGTGCAATACGTCGACTCCGCTATTCAGACCGTGGCCCCGGCCGGCCACGTCCTCGACCTGGCGCCGTACCTGGAGGCCTACGACTGGGAGTCGAAGTTCCCGGCCTCGGAGCTGGCCCAGCTCCGGCTCAGCCCGGACGGCCGGACGCACGGCGTCGGAGCCCAGTACGGCATACCGGGCGGGGCCTCCTACACCGGCGTCTTCTACAACAAATCACTGCTCAACCAAGCTGGCGTCGAGGCGCCGCCCGGCACCTTGCAGGAGTTCCAGATCGCCCTCAAGGCGGTCAAGAACGCCGGTCTGACGCCGATCGCCTTGGGTTCGTTGGACGACGGCGGCATCCACCTCTGGGGCGGTCTGTTGACCAGCCTGTTCGGCGTCGCGGCGGCCCAGGACTGGGTCAACGGCCAGCCTGGGGCGACCATCGACCGGGCCGCCGCGGTCGAGGCCACGACCGAGTTGGCCGACTGGGCCCGGCAGGGCTATTTCCCGGCTTCGGCCAACGGCACCAAGGAGGACGACGCCCGGGCCCAGTTCGCCCAGGGCCAGGCCGTCTTCACGGTCGACGGCTCCTGGGCCGTCGGCACGGTCCAGGAGGGCTTGGGTGAAGAGGTCGGCTTCTTCAGCTTCCCCGGCCGCACGCTCCAAGAACCGGTCACCGGCCAGGGTTTCACAGCCGGCTTCGCCATCTCCGCCCGGTCGGCCAAGGCCACGGTGGCGGCCGCCTTCTTGGACTACCTGGCCTCGGCCCAGGCGGCGCGCATCTCGGTCGGTTTGGGCATGTTGCCGGTCAACGTCGAGTCCGCTCCGGAGCCCGCGCCGGGCGTCGCCAGCGACCTGCGCCAGGCCTACGCCCAGGCCGTGCGCGACTCCGGCATCGTGACCTTCTACGACCACGCCACGCCGACCATGCACACCACCTTGACCCAGGGCTTGCAGGCCGTCATCGCCGGCCAACTGACGCCGGCCGACTTCATCGCCTCGGTCCAGGCCGACTGGCAGGAGAGCAAGGGCTGAGCTTGGCCGAATGAGCGTGAGGGGGGCCGCCCGGGTGCGGTCGGCGGCCAGGGCCGGCCGGACCGCCCGGCCGGTCGCCGGCGGGCGGCGGCAATGGTCGGGTCTGTGGTTCGTCGCGCCCGCCTTGCTGCTGTACGGCGGCCTGATCTTGTACCCGGCCGGCCGCACCGTCAACCTGTCGTTGTGGCGCTGGGACGGCGTCAACCAGGCGACTTGGCGCGGCTGGGCCAATTACGTCGACGTGCTGACGGACCCGATCCTGCGCGGTTCGATCCTGCACGCCGGCGTCCTTGTGATCTTCTTCTCCCTCGTCCCGGTCGGCCTGGGGCTGGTCTGGGCCGCTCTGTTGACCCGCCGGCGGATCAAGGGCCTGGCGGTCTTCCGGCTGGTCTTCTTCTTGCCCCAAATCTTGCCCCTGGTGGCGGTGGGCGTGGTCTGGCGCTGGGCGCTGTCGCCGCAGGGGCTGGTCAACCAGGTCCTGGGCTGGTTCGGCCTGGACCAGGGCCGGGCCTGGTTGGGGGAGTGGGACTACGCCCTGATCGCCATCGGCCTGATCGGGGCCTGGGTCCAATCCGGGCTTTGCATGATGCTGTTCATGGCCGGCTGCGGGCGGATCGACCGTGATCTGTACGAGGCCGCCCGGCTGGACGGGGCCGGTCCGGTGCGCGAGTTCTGGTCCGTCACCCGGCCCGGCCTGCGCTCCGAGATCGGCTTGGCCCTGACCGTCACCGTCATCTCGGCCCTGGCCAGCTTCGACATCGTCTTCGTCACCACCAACGGTTCGCCCGGCCACCGCACCGACGTGCCCGGCCTGTTGGTGTACCAGCGCTTGATGGCGGGCGATCTGGGCCACGCCGCCGCTTTGGCCGTGGTCTTGAGCGGCCTGGTCCTGGTGGCCGCCCTGGCCGCCGGCCGCCTGGCCCAAGGCCGGGAGGACCGATGAGGACCAGTCCGGTCGAGCGCGTCGCCTCGTACCTGGTCTTGACCGTCATGGCGCTGGGCCTGGTGACACCCTTGTTGGGGCTGGTCCTGGCCGCCTTCCACCCGCCCGGCGCCCATGTCGCCGGGCTGTCTTGGCCGGAGCGCTTCTCCTGGGGCAATTTGGCCACGGCTTGGCAGGAGGGCCACTTCGCCAGCCTGATGGGCTCGAGCCTGATCGTCTGCGCGATCGTGGTGCCGTTGACGGTGTTGTTGGCGACCTTGGCCGGCTACGGTCTGGGGGCCATGCGCACCCCCGGGCGGACCGGTTTGGGGTTGGTCTTCCTGCTCGGCCTGACCTTGCCCATCGAGGTCGTCATCGTGCCCTTGTACCACGATCTGCGCCAGCTCCACCTGACCGATTCCTTGATCACCCTCAGCCTGGTCGAAGCGGCCGCCTTCCTGCCCTTCGGGGTCTACTGGATGCGTCGGGTCTTCGCCGGTCTGCCGACCGAACTGGTCGAGCAAGCGGTGCTGGACGGGGCCAGCCCCTGGCAACGTCTGCGTTGGATCCAGTGGCCTTTGGCGAGGCCGGCCGTGGCGACGCTGGCGGTGTTGTACTTCATGTGGGCCTGGAACCAGTTCTTGCTCGTCGTCACCATCGTGTCCGACCCCAACCGACGCACCGCTCCGGCCGGTTTGGGCTTCTTCGTCGCCCCCCACTCGACCGACCTGCCGCTGCTGAGCGCCGCCAGCTTGATCGTGATCGGACCCATCGTGGCGGTTTACCTGATCTTCCAACGCCAATTCGTGGCCGGGTTGTTGGCCGGCGCCAGTCGCTGAGCGGGGCCGGGGCCGTCGGCCGGGAGCGACTGGACCGGCCAACCGGGTCGCCCCGGGCGGGCGGCAGCCCGGCCACAGTCCTACGATGGGGGCGGAACCGGGACGCGGTGGCCCCGGTCGCGGGAAGGGGAAGCCATGGACGGCCCTCGTACGATCGAATTGCTCTACGGCCGCGGCACGCTGCCGCTCCACCTGCCCCCGGGGGCCGAAGCCACCGTCATCCGCAAACAGCCCCTGCCCAAGCTGCCCGATCCCCGGGCCGCCATCCTGGCCGTCTTCGACCAGCCGGTCTCCGCGCCGCCCTTGAGCCGCCTGGCCCAGGGTCGCCGGAGCGCCTGCGTGGTGGTCTGCGACATCACCCGGCCGGTCCCCAACGGTCTCTTCTTGAGGCCCATGATCGAGCAGATGATGCGGGCCGGGATCGACCAGGGGGCCATCACCGTGCTGGTGGCCTGTGGCCTGCACCGGCCCAACGAGGGGGAGGAGCTGGCCGAGCTGATCGGCGACCCCTGGGTCTTGGACAACATCAGAGTGGTCAACCACTTGGCGCGGGACGAGGCCGGTCTGGTCGACCTGGGGGTGACCGAGACCCGGGGCGTGCCGGTGGTGGTCAATCGCTGCCTGGTCGAGGCCGACCTGCGGATCGTGACCGGCCTGGTCGAGCCCCATTTCATGGCCGGCTGGTCGGGCGGGCGCAAGGTGGTGGCGCCAGGCGTGGCCGGGCAACGCACCATCCGTACCTTCCACAACGCCACCTTCATGGAGGACCCGCTGGCCGTGCAGTGCAACCTGCGGGGCAACCCGTTGCATCAAGCCCAGCTCGAGATCGTGCGCCGGGTGGGGGAGTTGTACGCCCTCAACACCGTTCTGGACGAGGACCGCGACCTGGTCTGCGTCACCTTCGGCGAGATCGAGGCCAGCCATCTGGCGGCGGTCGACTTCGTGTCGCAGTCGACCTGCCCCCAGCTGCCCCGACGCTACTCCACGGTCGTGACCTCGGCCGCCGGCTACCCCTTGGACAAGACCTACTATCAGACCGTCAAGGGCATGGTGACGCCGATCGACATTTTGCGGCCGGGCGGGTCTTTGATCATCGTCTCGGAGTGCTCTGAGGGCTTCGGCAGCCCCGAGTTCCGCCAGTCCCAGGCCCGGCTGGTCGAATTGGGGCCGGAGCGTTTCCTGGCCTCGATCATGGGCAAGGCGCTGGCCGACGTCGACGAGTGGCAGACCGAGATGCAGCTCAAGCCGATGCGGGTGGGCACGATCCAGCTCCTGACCGGCGGTTTGGACGAGGCTGAGCGACGTATCACCGGGGTCGAGTTGATCGACTCGGTCGACCAGGCCGTGGCCGACGCCATCGCCCGTTCCGGCGACCCGGTCGTGGCCGTGGTGCCGGAGGGTCCGTATGTCATTCCGGTCTACGGCGGCCCGGCCGCGGTCGACTGAGGGGCCGCTCCGGGGCCGCTCGACGGGCGGCGGGGCCGGGGAAGCGCCGTCCGCGACCGCCCGGCCGGCCGAAGGGCGCGACGGCGTGATCGCCGGGGCCGAAGCCTCGGGGCTGTCTGGTCGATCAGGTGCTCGACGGCCCGCCCCAGCGGGCGCCGGCCAGGAGCAGACGGAGGGTGGTCTCGGCCGCGTCGGCCAAGTTCTGTGGCCCTTCCAGCAGAGCCTGCGGCAGGTCTTGGGCCGACTTCAGGATCGGCACCAAGGCGACGGTGGTGTCGCTCAGGAGGGCTTCGCTGCCCGGGGCCACACGACCGCCGAAGATGACGGTCGGCGCCCCGGCCTGGGCGGCGGTCCGGGCCACGCCCCAGGGCACTTTGCCGTGCAAGGTTTGCGAGTCGACGCTGCCTTCGCCGGTGAAGACCCAGTCGGCTCCGACCACCGTGTCGGCCAGGCCGACCGTCTCGACCACGATGTCGATGCCCCGGCGCATGGTCGAGGCGGTCAGAGCGGCGAAGGCCGCCCCCAGACCGCCGGCCGCCCCGGCCCCCGGGATGTCGCGCACCGTTCGGCCCAGTTCGGCTTCCATCCGGTCGGCCCAGACCGTCAGAGCGGCGTCCAGCTCGGCCACCATGGCCGGGTCGGCCCCTTTCTGCGGGCCGAAGACGGCACTGGCCCCGCGGGGACCGAGCAGGGGATTGTCGACGTCGCAGGCGATGTCGAAGTGGCATTGGCTCAGACGGGGGTCGAGCCGGCTGAGGTCGACCCGGGCCAGCCGAGCCAGAGCGGCGCCCCCCGGCGGCAGGTCGTCGCCTTGGTCGTCCAACAGCCTCAGGCCTAGGACCTGGGCCATGCCGGCGCCGGCGTCGTTGGTGGCGGAGCCGCCCAGGCCGACGATGAAGCGGCGCGCCCCCAGGTCGAGGGCGTGGCGGATCAACTCGCCCACGCCGAGGCTGGTGGCTCGCCGCACATCGCGTTGGGCGGGGTCGATCTGAGCCAGCCCGGAGGCCGCCGCCATCTCGATCACGGCCAGCCCATGATCCTCCACCCAGGCGTATCCGGCCGTGGTCGCCCGACCCAGGGCGTCATGGCAGGGCGCCTCGATCAGGCGCCCGCCCAGGGCGTCGACCAAGGCTTGCACAGTGCCTTCGCCGCCGTCCGCCATCGGCACGACCAGGCAGTCGGCCTGGGGCAGCACCCGGCGCACTCCGGCCGCCATGGCGTTGCCGGCTTCCAAAGCGCTCATCGACTCTTTGAACGAGTCGGGCGCACAGACGATCCGTATCCGGTTCACGGCGCCATCTTGGCACAGTGCCCGGCCACTTCCGCCACCGCCCAGGCGATCCGGCCCGACGCCAGTTCGGCCGGCCGCCCGCGGAAGGTCCGGTCGAGCGGATCGGGGCATAGTCTGTGGCGGTGAGGAAGCGACGACGGGTCGAAGGCGAAGCTTTGGCCCGCCAACGGGCGGAACAGGCGGTGGCGGACGAGCGGAACCGGATCGCCCGCGAGATGCATGACGTGGTGGCGCACTCGTTGTCCGTCATCGTGGTCCAGGCCGACGGGGGGCGGTACGCCGCCCAAGCCGACCCCGAGGCGGCCGGCCGGGCCCTCGACACCATCGCCGACACCGCCCGGCGGGCTCTGGCCGACTGCCGGCGCGTGCTCGGCCTGCTTCACGGCGGCGACGAATCCCCCCAGCTCAGCCCGGTGGCCGAGGTCGAGGCCATCGGCGCCTTGGTGGAGCAGGTCCGGGCTTTGGGGCTCGACCTAGCCCACGTCCGCACCGGTTCGCCCCGGCCCTTGCCGCCCGGACCGGGCATGGCGGTCTATCGGGTCTGTCAGGAATCTCTCACCAATGTCATCAAGCACGCCGGCCCGACGGCGCGGGCCACCGTCAGCGAGTCCTGGCTGCCCGACCGGCTGCGTCTGGTGGTCAGCAACACGTTAAGCGCCGACCGCGCCACCGACGATCCCGCTCCGACGGCCTTCCCCGGCCAGGGCATCGTCGGCATGAGGGAACGGGCCGAGGTCTTCGGCGGGCGGCTGACGGTCGGTCGGACCGGCGAAGGCGGCTTCCGGGTCCAACTCGACCTGCCCTACCCCGATCAGGACGCCTGGCCCGGTCCGGGTCGAACGGAAGGAGACGGGTCGTGAGTCAGCCGATCCGGGTCGTCCTAGTCGACGACCAACGACTGGTGCGAGCCGGTCTGGCCATGATCATCGCCTCCCAGGCCGACCTGGCCGTGGTGGGGGAGGCCGACGATGGCGCGGCCGCCGTCCAGCTGGTGGCGCGGCAGCCCTGCGACATCGTCCTGATGGACGTGCGGATGCCGATCCTGGACGGGATCGCCGCCACCAAGGCCATCCTGGCCGCCACCCCAGACGGGGCCGAGGGGCCGCGCGTCATCATGTTGACCACCTTCGACTTGGACGAGTACCTGCTGGCCGCCATCAGGGCCGGAGCCTCCGGCTTCCTACTCAAGGACGGCCCGCCGGAGGACCTGTTGGCCGCCATCCGCACCGTCCACGCCGGCGAGGCCGTCATCGCCCCGGCCTCGACCCGACGTCTGATCGAACACGTCGCCAGCCTGGCCCCTCCTCCGAGGCCGGATCGGAGCCGCTTCGAGGGCCTGACCGACCGGGAACGGGAGGTGCTGGCCCTGATGGCCCGCGGCCTGTCCAACTCCGAGATCGGCCAGTCCCTGTTCGTGTCCGAGGCCACCGTCAAAACCCACGTCGGCCACGTCCTGGCCAAGCTGGGGGCCCGCGACCGGGTCCAAGCCGTCGTGGCCGCTTACGAGGACGGCCTAGTCAGCCCCGGCTCGGACTGAGCCGACCGGACCCGGGCCGATCCCGGCCCGACGCCCGTCGGTGGCGGACGGCGACGAGAGCGACGGCTGGTGCCGCGTTGCTCCGGCGGAGGTCTCACCAGGGTCGTCGGGCCCGCTGAGGCCGGTCGGCGCCCGCCTGGGATGGGTAGGATTGGGCCATCTAGACGAGGGTGGATGACAGTCCATGGACCTGACGCGACCGCTTGACCGAGGCGACCGACGCGCTGTCGTGCCGCGGTTTTTCCGCGACCGGGCGGCGCGCTCTTGATCGGCGTCCTAGTCGTCGAGGACGACCCCAGCCTCAACCGGATCGTCTGCCGGACCCTGGACGACAACGGGTACACCGTCTATCCGGCGACCTCGGCGGCCCAGGGGCTCGACCTGCTCCGGCGCGAGAACGTCGACCTGATCGTCTCGGACATCATGCTGCCGGGGATGGACGGCTTCGAGCTGGCCGAATCGGTGCGCCGGCTCGACAGCGAGATCCCGATCTTGTTCATGACGGCGCGCGACGACTTCGCTTCGAAGAAGCGCGGCTTCAAGCTGGGCGTGGACGATTACATGGTCAAACCGGTGGACCTTGACGAACTGGTGTTGCGGGTGGGGGCGCTGCTGCGGCGGGCCAGAATCTCCGCCGACAAGCGGGTCCAGGTCGGCGACCTCCTGCTCGACGCCGACTCCCTGGCCGCCACCGTGGGCGACCAGGACGTGCCGGTGACGGTGCGGGAGTTCAACCTGCTGTTCAAACTCTTGTCGAACCCCGGCCGGGCTTACACCCGGGCCCAGCTGTTGGACGAGTTCTGGGACCCGGACGCCACCACGGGGCTGCGGGCCGTCGACGTCTACGTGACCAAGTTGAGGGAGAAATTCGCCGGCTGCGACGGGTTCACCATCGTGACGGTGCACGGCCTGGGTTACAAGGCGGTGTTGGCGTGAGACCCGGCAAGAAGCCGGTCGACCCCAGACTGAAGCCCCGCCGCTTCTCATGGAAGGAGTTCGGCGTCATCTTCGGCGTGCTGGTCCTGCTGGCCACCGCCCAGTTGATGATCCGGTCGGCTTTCCCGGACAGCGTGTCCGCCTCGCGCGGGTTCAGCATCGTGTTGTTCGTCTATTGGGCCATCGTCAGCTACATCTTCTGTCGCGTGCTGGCCCGCCAACGGCAACGAGTCTTCGACGAGCCGATGCGTCAACTGTCCGACACCGCCGATCGGGTGGCTGGTGGCGACTTCACGGTCAGACTGCCGCTGTCCCACCCGCAGGGCCGTTGGGACTACGTGGACGTGATGTTCAACGACTTCAACACCATGGTCGCCCAATTGGGCAGCATCGAGACGCTGAAGGACGGCTTCATCGCCGACGTGTCCCACGAGTTGAAGACGCCGCTGGCCATCATCGGCAACTACGCCCACGCCCTGGAGGACTCCGAGCGGCTGACGGCCGAGCAGCGCCACGACTACTCCCAGGTGATCGTGAAGGCCACCGGCGCGCTGGCCGCGTTGGTGACCAACATCCTCAAACTGAACAAGCTGGAGAACGAGCAGATCGCGCCCGTCACGCACGACTTCGACCTGGCCCGCCAACTGGCCGAGGTGGCGTTGGCGCTGGCCGACTCGTTCGACGCCAAGGGCGTCGACCTCGTCGTCGAACTGGAGGACGAGGCCACGATCAGCTCCGACGAGGGGATGCTGGAGATCGTCTGGCAAAACCTGTTGGGCAACGCGCTCAAGTTCACGCCGCCAGGCGGAACCGTGTCGCTCCAGCAGACGTCGTCCCCGGCCCAGGTGGTCGTGTCGGTCCGCGACACTGGATACGGCATGGACGACGCCACTCGGTCACATATCTTCGACAAGTTCTACCGCGGCGCCGGCCAGGCCAGCGCCGACGGCGACGGTCTCGGCCTGGCCCTGGTCCGTCGGGTGGCCGGGTTGGTCGGCGCGACCGTGTCGGTCGAGAGCGCGCCCGGCCACGGTTCGACCTTCACCTTGACGATCCCCCGATCGCCGGTCAAGCCCTAACACTTCGGAAACATCTCCCAGACACTTCCCTAACAGCATGGGCGTGGGCTGGAGCCATGGGTCGAGCAGGGAGCGCAGCCACGGCGGCCCCTGATCCAGGAGGACAGGGCCGAGCAGGACATTCGCAACGGTCCGAAGGGACCGTCCGGGCCGCTGGCGCGGCCCCAGATCCGGTACACCACCAGGGACTTGAACCCTGAACCCGCTGATTAAGCGGCTCTTGCAGTGCTACCTCGCAGCCGTCGTGAGACGGATATTACGAGTGGACTCGGGGGTTTTGATGATGGCTCTTAGAGCTTCATCAAAACACCTAATCCCTCGAGGACGTTAGCACATCTTCGATGGTGGCGTTAGGGAGGGACACGCCCTCGATGTTTTTGGAAAAAGAACATCCCGGCCTCGGGAGCCGTGTCACACCAAATTTGGGATTAGGTGCACGATGATGCATACCGAGGAGCCGGGATGTAGTGCCTCCAGCGTAGCAGCGAAGATCGGTGCTGTCACGGTGTCGTCGCATTCGCCGCGGCCGGCCCGGGCGATCATTCTCCGGGAATAATCGCCCCAGCCTTGACCAATGGATAAATTAATGTTCCCGGGCTGGTCTCGGGCGATCGATGGTTGGACGGGCTGGCTGAGGCTGGCTGGGCGATCGGAAGAGTCGGTGGCGCTGAGACGCCATCAGCTTCGGCGTCTGGCGCGCGGTCTCACTTGCGAGCTGGGGGATGCGACGTCGGCGGCGCTTCTGGAATGGCTGGGCGGTCGGGTGTGGGCGCCGGAGACGGTTCGATCCCATCTGTCGGCGTTCCGCTCGTTCTTCAAATGGGCTAACAGCCAGGGCTTGCTGGTCAAGGATCCGACGGAGGGGCTTCCTAGTCCGCGTCGGGTCGCGCATCTGCCCCGCCCGGCGTCGGAAGAGGCTGTGGCGGAGGCTATGCGGGTGGCGGACGGCCGGGTCCGGACGATGGTGGCGCTGGGGGTCTTTCAGGGTCTGCGGCGGGGTGAGATCGCCCGTCTCCACATGCGGGACATAGTCCTCGGACCGTCCGGGCCGCTCTTGATCGTCCGGGGCAAAGGCGGACGTGAGCGAGTCGTCCCGTTGCGGAGGGATGTGGCCGCGTTGATCCGGGTCCAGGGCCAGAGGGACTGGCTGTTCCCAGGCCAAGACGAAGGCCATCTGTCGCCGGCTTGGGTCGGCCGGTTGGTTCGGAGGGCGCTTCCGGATGGTTGGGCCACCCATTCGCTCCGACACGCTTTCGCCACGAAGGTCTATGGATCGACCCATGACCTTTTGACGGTGCAGGCGCTCCTGGGCCATGCCAGTCCGAACACGACGCAAGGTTACGTGCTGGGTTCGGCGGACGCGTTGAGAGCGGCGGTCGAGTCGGCCTGACTCCACCGAGGAGGCCATTATTCTGCGGGAATAATGGCCTCCTCCACCGTCAAGCCCTCCTCGGCGGGAACCGAGTTATTCCGGGGGAATGACGCCCCTCGATCATTCGGCGATGACGTAGCGGGTGTCGCCGAAGTCGGCCTCGATGCTCAGGCGTCCGCCCAGGGCCTCCACGTACCTTCGCAGTGTCGAGACCCTGGCCTGGTCGAGGTCGCCCCGCTCGATGGCCGAGACGCGGTTTTGACCCACGCCCAGCTCGCCGGCCATCTCCACCTGGGTCTTCGACTGCGCCTGCCGGAGCTCGCGCAGCCGGTGGGCGCGGACCTGCTGTTGCAAGCCTTGGACCATCTCTTCCAGCTCCGCCGGATCGATCGGACGGTGGGCGAGCTGCTGCTCAAGGGTCACACTCATCTTGGCTCCTTCCTCTTCTCCAGTTCACGAAGATGCTTCTCGTAGCGCTGTTCCGCCAGCGGTAAATTACGTCTGTACCACTGGTCCCAGTCTCCGGATTTGTCGCCGCCGACCAGGAAGAACGCCGCTCTGGCCGGGTCGAACGCGAACAGCATCCGGATCGCTTGGCGGCCCGGCGCGGGCGGCCTCAACTCCTTCAAATTGGCTATCCGCGACCCGGTGATCGTGTCCACCAAGGGCCGACCGAGTGATGGGCCCTCCCGACTCAAGACAACCACGGCGGCCATGACCGCCTTGTACGTCGCCGCGTCGAGGGAGTCCAACCACTCCTGGACCGCACGGTCCAACTCGATCAACCAAGCCATGGCAACACTATATCACGCCAGAGTAGTACTATAAATTTATGCTATCCGGTGGCCGGCGGCGGGGAACGGGAGCCATTATTCTGCGGGAATAATGGCGAATGGCCTCCTGGCCGTGTGTGGGACTGTCTGTGTCCGTCTCTATCGTGGTGTGAAAAGGGAGGTCGATGATGGTGCGGCGACTGGGTTGGTTGGTGTCGGTCGTGTCGTTGGTGGCCGTGCTGGTAGCGAGCGGGCTTAACATGACGCGGCCAGGGGCGTTTTCGGCGGCGGTCGGGCCGGCCCGCCCGGCGGCGGTCGAGTCGCCGGTCTGTGTCTGGGAAGGCCAGTCGACGACGATTTGGCTGCGTCGGTCCTGCGATGGTGGCCGGTGGGAGCGGGCGACTTTGGAGCAGTGGCGGGATGCCGGTCGCCCGGCGATCCGGTGGCGTCCTCAGCTGTCCGGGGTCACGGTCGCCAAGCTGCCCTGGTCCGATCTGGTCTATTTGGTCGCGGCGTGGATGCCGCTCGGCGATCGGGTGGTGGCGGCCAGCGGTCCGGTTTTGGCTTCTGCAGGGTCACCTGAGCCTGAGGTGCGGGACTTCATCCCCGGTCTGATCGCCCAACAGTTCGCCAACCCCTTCGCTCCAAACGTCTACCTTCGAGCTCCGATCTCCGGAGCTTTGCACGAGGCGACGGCCGAGGAATGGGCGGCGCTGTCCGATTTCACCCCCTTGCGGGCCGTTGAGGTGATCCCCGGGATTGAGAATCCGACCGTCGTAGCCCAACGGCAGGCCGAGGAGGAAACCCAACGGCAGGCCGAGGCGGAAGCCCAGGGCGGACGTCCAAGCAGCTCCAGGCCCTCGTCAGGCGGCGGCTCCACGTCAGGGAGCGGCTCCTCAGGCGGCGGCTCCTACTCCGGCGGAGGCTCGTCGGCTGGTGGAGGTTTTGAGATTCCTCCCCTTCCCACGTACACCAGCCCGGGCGAGATCTATCTGCGGTGCCATGAAGACGAGGGGAAGGCTCGGCTGGTCTCGTCATGGCCTCATGCGGGGTCTTTTACGGGGACGGCCACGGTCAACGGCTCTTCGTGGACAATTCCAGCAGGTGCGTCGGGCTTCAACGGGAGGTCGCCGGTCTTATTGCCTCCGGGTCAGAACGTCTGCACGGTGGTGCTGGGGGGCGTAACGAGGACGGCGAGCTTCTGAGTCTGGCCGATCCTGGCGGCTTGTCATCTTGATGACGGGCCGGGCGGGTGTGTCCGGGCCGTGTGGCATCGTGCCGGGCGAGGCGCTCGGTGCGTCCTCAAGGCCTTGGGAGGAGACAGGATCGTGTCCAAAATACGGAGAGTCGGCATCGGGGCGGCTGTGGTGACAGTCGTCGCCGGTCTGTCGCTGTTCGGCGGCGGGGTGGCGTCGGCGGTGATCAACCCGGCCGGAGTCGCGCACGGCCTGGTGGCGGGGATCGTCGGCCAACACGAGCTCGGAATAATGTCGGTCGGCGGCCAACGGGTCGTTTGCATTGACGAGTCAGGCGGATCTTTCGGGTATGTGTCGGCTCCGTCCTATCTGCCTGCGCCGGCACTGGTCGAGGATTGGGCGGCTGCCTATGCACTGCAACGTTGGTTGGCCACCGGCGATGATCGGGAGGCGGCTGCCCTGTACATGATCCTCGGAGCGGATCTCGGGCTGAATTCGAATCCGAGCGAAGTGTCGCGGGCTTGGAATGGCTTGCTGACATGGTCGTCGTTGGGCGGTTTGGATGGGGTGCGGGCCTCGATGTTGGCTGAGATCTCCGCCAACCAGGGACCTTATGTCAACCATGATTTGAAGCTGAGGATCACTGACGGCGTTGGCCGGGTTGGCGTGGTTGACGGCGTCGGGTTGGTGTCGACGGCCGGTGTTTGGCAGTCCGGTTATCCGGCCACGTTGACGCTGCTCAACGCCGATGATCCGTCGGGGTCAGCTCCGGCGGTGTGGGATGCGACTGGTACGGCGACCATGTCGCTGACGACGGCTTCGACTGCGATTGACGGGCTGGCTTGGACTGCTGTCGGGACCGGGTCGTTGACGGCGCGGCTTGATGCCGGCGGAATCGCGCAATATTACTTGCTTTATCCGTCTCCACAGGCTGGCCAGCAGCGGACGGTGGCGGCACCAATTCCGGGGTCTGTCACGTTCTTTGATCCTGATGGGGTTGGGGTGCGGAACATCGCGACGTTGAGCACGTCGGTGGAGTCGGCTTTGGTGGTTCCTGGTGGTGTGGTGGCGGATTCTTGGACTGCGGTCGGTGGGTCGCCGGACACGTCGCAGCCGGCGCTGGCTGAGCTTTTCGGGCCGTTCGATGTCCAGCCGACGGCGTCGACGCCGATGGGGTCGGCGGCGGTGTCGGTGCCTTTCACTGTTGACTGGGATGGTGACGGTGAGGCGTCTGGTCGGGTGGAGGCGGTGTTGCCGGCTTCAGCTGACGTCGGTTTTTACACCTGGCTTCTCACGCTGGCGGCGGATGGTTCGAATCCGGAGTCGGTGTCGGATTGGGGGGTTGTCGCTGAGACGGTTTTGGTGGCTGACCCCAGGGTCGTGACCCGGGTGTCGTCGCAGGAGGCCATGCCGGGGGATGTGATCAGCGACTCGGTGGAGGTGTCGGGGTTGGTGGATGTTCTGCCGGATGGGACTCCGGTGACGGTGACGGTCAGTGGTGAGCTGGTGTCGGCTCCGGCGTTGGTTGGTCAGGGCGGTGATCCGACGTGCCAGGGGATTGATTGGTCTCGGGGGACGCGGGTCCTCGATATTCCTGAGGTCGTTGTGACGGCTGATGGCGTCTTCGAGGGTGTGGGCGTGTACGCGGTGCCGGCGGATTCTCCGCGGGTGTGTTACTCCTACGGCGAGACTTTGACTTTGACCCCTGAGGCCGGTTCGACTCCGGCGTTGGTGGTCGAGCACGCTGCCGGGGATGTCGCGCAGACAACGTTGATTTGGAATCCGGGGGCGCGGATCCGGTCGGGCGGGCCGGGCGTGGCGGGTTCGGTGGGGCCGTGGGGTCCGTTGGCCGGTGTCGGTTTGGTCGGGTTGGCCGGCGGCGCGGTTTGGCTGGTTCGGCGCCGGTTTGTCCGGGGCTGAGTCATGAGGCGGGGGGCTGTGTCCGGGGGTCTGGCTTCAGGGCTGGGCGGCTCGGTCGCGCCCTCCGCCTGGCTTGATTATTCCGGGGGAATAATCGGGTCCTCGGCGGTCTCGGGGCCTGGTGTGGGGGCGCCGGGTCCTGAGGCCGGTCGAGGTTGGCCGTTCGTGGAGTTTAAAAATCCGCCGCTGTGGGCGGAGGCTTTTGACGCGGGTCGGGGTTGGCCGTTCGTGGAACGTAAGCCGACGTCGGCTGTGGCTGCTTCTGCTAGCTCGGGTCGGTTGGGCGGCGGGTCGGTCTCATCGTCGCCTGTCGTCGGTTTGCCGGTGGCCGGGGGTTTGCCGGCGGAGGATGTGGCTTCGGCGTGGGAGCGGTCGTCGCCGGGGGCGTGGTGCGTGCGGGTGGTGGCTTGCGTGGTGGTGGGGGTGTTGGCTGTGTCGGGGGTGTGGTTGGCGCGGTTGGCTCCGTCGTTGGCTGGTGTCGTGGGCGGGACGCCGGCGGTGGCGGCGCCGTTGCCGGAGTCTGGTTGGGTGGTCGATCCGGCGGTGGTCGACGTCGATGGCGGCGATGGGGCCGGGTTGGCCGTGGGTGGCGAGTCGTCGTGGCTGTGGGTTCCTTCGGTCGGGGTTTCGGCTCCGATCGACCGGATTCAGATCGTCGATGGGGTTTTGACGCCGCCGGCGGACGGGTCGAGGGTCGGCCGTTGGTCTGGTGGGGCCGGGTTGGGCGACGACGTGGGGACGGTCCTGGTGACCGGGCATGTCGCGGTCGCGGGTGTTCCGGGGGCGTTGTGGCGTTTGTCGGAGATCGAGCCGGGAGCGCGGTTGGTGACGGCTGACGAGGCTGGCCGGTTGACGGAGTGGGTGGCGTCGGAGTTGCGGGTGACGGCGGCGGAGGATCTTCATGAGGATCTGTTCTGGCCGGGCGGGGATCGTCGTCTGGCGTTGGTGACTTGCGCCGGAAGGGTCGCCGCGGGTGTTTACACGTCTGGTGTCGTGGTGATCGCGAGGCCGGTGTGACCGGGCGCGGTGTCCGGGCTGGCGGGTAGGAAAGGGTTCGCGGTCGCTCCAAGACGCGGCCGGTAGTGACGGGAGAGTTGAGGGTCATGGATTTTTTGAGGGATTTGTTGCCGACGGCGCCTAGTTTCGGGCCGTTCACGGATGTCGTTGGGCCTTGGGTGACGCTCTTTCTGGGGGTGGTTTGGGCGGCTGCGATCGTGTTCGCGGTAGTGAAATTGGTCATAGGGATGGGCAAGTTCGCGTCGGCGCGGCGGAATTACCGGGGTGAGGAGATGTCGGAGGCCTCTAGGGACGTTTTGATTCCTTTGGTGACGTTGGTGGGTTTGATGTTGGTGTTCGCGGTCTTTTGGGTCGTGGCGTCGTTCGCGGGGAGTTGACGGTGGCTCCGGTGGTGGAGGAGGACGAGGTCCTGTTCGACGAGCGTCGCCGTCGTCGGTCGTCTTGGGCTTGGGTCGGTTTGGTGGCCGGTTTGGTCGTGGTGGTGGTTTTGGGCGTGGTCGGCGTGCGTGCGTCGATGTCCGGGAGTGATGTGCCGACACCAGGCCCGGGTTCGTCCACGCCGGCGGCTGGGCCTGTGTCGTCGGGGTCGGTTATTCCGGCGGAATATTCGGCTGGGTCGTGGGAGCGGGTGTTGGCGGATTGGTGGGCTGGGTCGTCGTCTGACGAGGTTGTGGGGGAGGCGGCGCCGGGGTTGGCTCGGTGCGCGTCGCGGATCGAGGGCGTGGCGACGGAGACTGTTCTGGGTTGGGGTGTGGCGTTTCCTCGGACGTTGGAGGGCGCGGTGGCCGCGTCGGCGAACGCCGTCGGCTACTGGTTGTCGCTTGATTTCTTCAGGGATGAGACGCGGGCGGTTTTGTCTGGGCGGATTCTGGATGTGGAGGAGGACGGTTCGGCGGCGGGTTGGGCGCGGCGGTTCGGCGTCGACGGGTCGGGTCGGTCGGTCGACGCGAGTGGGGCGGTGATTCCGAACTCTGTGGCGTTCGCGGAGACTCATTTGGTTTATGGCGCGTACAGGATTTGGCATGTGGACCGGGATCCGGTCAACGGTTTGACGCGGGTCCGTTTGGATTGGTGGGGTCCGTATGTGGTGGGGCCGGGTTCGGATGCGGACGTGTCGGGGGTGCGGGTCGCGTTCGTGCTCTGGTCGGTGTCGGTGGAGTGGAGTTGGGGCGAGGGTCGTTGGCGGGCTGCGGTGTCGTTCGACTCGTCTGTGCCGGAGCCGCCCGGCGGGCGCCAGTTCGTGAATCAGTCGTTCGAGCGGCGGGCGGTGTTGTTGTCGGCGATGGGGCCTGGTTGGTGTGTGCCGTTCGACGGTGTGGAGGCACGTCGTCCTGGTGTCCCGTTGGCGCAGGAGCTTTGAGGTGTCCGGGCGTCGGAGGGCGCGGCTCGTCGTCTTGATGTTGGCGGTGGCGGCTGGTTTGTCGGTGGTCGGCCCGTTGGCGTGGGCGGACGACGAGGTCTCTCAGAAGGGCGGCGACTGCTCTGGCAGTCCGTGGTGGGCTGCTTTGGGGTCTCCGGTGGAGTGTCCTCCGGCGGAGCTCGACCCGGAGTCGGTCGACCCGGATTATGAGGGGCCGGTCGACGCGGGCGGGGTCGTGAAGGATCCGGCCGGTAAGGAGTGGGAGGACCCGTTCTGGGACACCTATAGGCCGACGTCGGTTTTGGATGGTTGGCTGGTCGAGGTGTTGCGGGGTTTGGGTTGGGTGTCGTCCCGGTTGGAGGGGCAGTTGGAGTCGTCGGACCGGGCGCCGGGTTGGTTGCGGCCTTACCAGGTGGCGTTCGGCGCGGGTTTCATCATCTTGGTTTTCGGGTTGTTGTTCGTGACGGCGAAGTCGTCGGACGGTTCGGACGTGGGCGCTATCCAGATGATGCGGGCGGCCGGGGTGCGGGCGGCGGTGTTCGTGCCGGTCGCGATGGTGGTCCCGGCGGTGGTGGTGATGGCGTCGGCGGGCGCGTCGGCGTTGGGCGACAATTTGGCGCGGGAGGCCGGCGGGAGTTTCCTGGACGTCGTCTTGGACACGATCGGGTTGTCGTTGGGGAATCTGAGGGCGCACCCGTTTTTGGGGATCTTGAGGGCGGTCTTCTCTCCTGGGGCCGGTTTGGTGATGCTGGTGACGGCGGTCGCCGCGTTGGTTTTCGGCGTCTTGTTGATCTTGGAGTTGACTTTGGCGTCGTTCGCGCTGCCGGTGTTGACGTGTCTTCTGCCGTTGGGGTTGGCGTTGTCGGTGATGCCTAAGTTCCGGGGGTTGGTGTCGACTCTGATCGGCGGCGTCGCGGCGGTCGTGTTTTTGAAGCCCGCTGTCTGGTTCGTTTTCTGGGTCGGCACGACGGTGGTGGGCGACGCGGTGTCCGGTCCGGTCGATCAGGGGTTCCTTCAGGGAGGCGGCTGGTTGAACGTGTTGGTGTGTCAGCTCGTGTTTTTGGCGACGGTGACGGCTGTGCCGGTGTTGGCGGGCAAGGTGTTGGGGCCCCTGGTGGGTTCTGGGGTTGACGCGTTCTGGGCCAGGCCGGGCCAGTCGGTTTTGACGCGGGGCGCGTCTGTGGCGGCCCGGACGGGCGTGTCGATGGGCGCGGGCGCGGTCCGTTCCGGTGCGACGGCCGCCCGTTCGGCGGCCACGGCCGGGGCCGGGGCCGGCGGCGCTCAGCCTGGGTCGGGGCGGGGGCGGATGGCGTGGTTCCCGTCGGCGCCTCAGCCTAGGCGGCCGGGCCGGCCGTCCGGGTCCGGTCGACCGGCTCAGGCGCCGGCTCCTCGGCCTCGGACGCCGCCGCCGGGCCAGCCGGGTCCGGCCGGCCAGCCCGCTCCGCCTCCTCCTCCGCTTCAGGCGCCGGCTCCGGCGCCTCGTCGGGCGGCTCCTGGTCCGTCGTCGGCGGCTCGGCCGGCGGGGACGGGCGGCGCGCCGTGACCAGGCGGTTCTTCCTCGGCGGGGGCTTGCGGCCGGGTGGTTTCTGGGGTGTGTCGGGGATGTTGGCGACGTTGTTGTTCGCGGGCGGGACCGTCGGCGTGGCGTTGGTGGCTTTGGTCGTGGTCGGTCATCCGGTGGCCCCGCTGGTGGTGGTTTTGGTCGCCGTCGCGGGTTTCGGTGTGGCGAAGGCGGCTGGCTGGGCGGGCGCCCGGGGCCGGTTGACGCGGGCGACGGCCAGGTGGCTGGTCGACCGGGCCGGGTTCAACGGTCACGGCGGCGGCGGGGGGACGCCGGCTGCGTTCGGGCGGCCGCGTGTGTTCGGGGTGGCCGTCCGGGAGGGCCAGCCGGCGTTGGCGGTGGTGTCGCATCCGGCGCGGCGGCGGTCCGGGTTCCGGCGTCTGGTCGGCGACGGGCCGGCGATGACGGCGGTGATCGGTTTGGAGGGCGTGACCCGGGGGATCGCGCCTCCGGCCGTCGAGGAGCGGGCGGCGGCGGCGTTCGGACAGTTCTTGACCGGTTTGGCTGATCCGGGGATCCCGGTCGACCAGGTCGATTTGATCACCCGGGTCTTCCCGGCGTCGACGGACGGTTTCGAGGCTTGGGCGGCCGAGGGGCCGGCGTCGCGGTCCGGGGGGTCGTTGGCCGAGGCGGCCGGGTTGGTGACGGGGCTGGCGTCCGGGCATCGTTCTTTCTTGGTGGCGCGGATGCCGGTCGGGTCGTTGGCGGAGAGGGCCAGGTCGGATCTCGGCGGAGCGGACCGCGAGTCGGTGTTGGAACAGGCCCGGGTGACGGCGGGCGAGGTCGCCCGCCGGGCCAAGGACGCCGGTTTGGCTCCGGCGTGGGGGTTGACCCGGGGTTTGTTGCGGGCGGTGGTGGCCCATTCGTTCACGCCGTCGACGGGGATAGACCGTGTGGTCGAGGGCCCAGGTTTGCCGGCGCCGGCGTTCCGGCTGTCGGGGGACGGCCGGGCTTTGGTGGCGGACGGCCCGGACGGGGTCTCCTGGTGGCATTCGGTGGTGACGGTCGATCCGGACGGTTGGCCGGCGGAGCCGGTCGGGGCGGACGTGTTGGACCGGCTGGTGACTGGTCTGCCGGCCGCGCCGGTGCGGACGGTGGTGGCGCAGTTCCCGCTGGTCGAACGGGGCCGGGCGATCGAACGGGCCCGGGGCGCGTCGGCGTTGGCGACGGCGAACCGGATCAGCGCGCAGTCGAAGGGCCAGGTGTCGACCGGCGTCGACGAGCGGCATGAGGACCTCGGCGCCTGGCTGTTGCAGGACCTCACCGAGTTCGGCGCGGCGGGCGTGTTACCGGTGTTGCGGGTGATGGTGTCGGCCGGGTCGGCGTCCGGGATCCGGGAGGCGCGGGCGGCGGTCGAGACCCGGTTCCACGAACTGGGGTTCTGGGGGCTGGATTGGCGGGTCGGTGACCAGGGCCGGGCCGTGGCGGCCTGTCTGCCGCTCGGCCTGGGTGTGAGGGGCCTGTGATGCGCCGGCGACAAGGCCCGGGCCCGGTGGGCTGGTTCGCCCGCCGTCTGGTGGACCGCTTCGGCCTGGTCCAACTCGGCGACCAGGGGCCGTTCACGTCGACGCGGCAGGCCGAGTGTCTGAACCCGGGTCGTGTTTCGGGCGCCAACCCGGTCCTGGGCCCGCCGACGCACCTGTCGCTGACGACCGACGAGGCCGGTTGGCTGTCTTTGCACGGCTTCTATTCCCGCGGAATAGTTGCGGCTCCTAACGCCATCGTTCTGGGCGGTTACGGGTCGGGAAAATCTAGTTGGGTCAAGACGACGTATGTGCTGCGGGCTTTGGATTCGGGCGCCAGGGTGTTGGTGTTCGACAAGAAGAGGCAACATCAGGCCGGTGGCGACGAGGGCGAGTACGGCCGGGCGGTGGAGGTCGCGGGCGGACAGCGGGTGCCGTTGGACCGTCGGCCGGGCCTCGGGGCGGTGATCAACGTCCTCGATCCGGTGATCGCGCCGGTCGGGTCGGAGGATTCGACGGTGGGTCAGGACGAGTTGCTGTTGATGGCGGCGGAGGTGGCGTGCGGGGGTCCTTTGCGGGACGGCCCGGACGCGGCTCCGGCGTTCGCTCTGCGGCAGGCCCATCGGGCGGCGTTGGCCCGGGCGCGGGCCGAGGGCCGGGTCCCGGTGTTGCGCGACGTGGTCGACGCTTTGTTCTCGCCGGCCGTGTCCGGCGTGCCGGGGCCGGTCGGCGCGGACGGGACGCCGGTGTTGGCGGCCCGCGGCGTCGTCACGGTCGAGACGTTGACGCGTTGGGGCCTGCCGGTCGCGCTCGGTTTGGAGCGGTTCACGACGGGCGACCTGTCGGGGTTGATCGACGGCGTGACGAGTGGTCCGGACGGGTCCGCTTTGGACCTGACCGCGTCTTTCCTCGTCATCGACACGTCCGGGATGCCGGACGACTCCCCGGCCCTGGGCATGATGATGGCGCTGGTAGGGGCGTTCATCCAGGCCCGGTGGACTTTGGTCCCGGGCCCGAAGATCATCATCCTGGAAGAGGCCTACGCGGTCGACCGGCTGGACGGCGTCGCCGGGGTGTTCCGGGCCGTCGCGAAACGCGGACGGGCGTCCGGCACGGCGGTGGTGACGGTTTTGCACCATCTGTCCGATTTGAGGCCGGACTCCGACTTGTGGGCTTTGGTGCGGGAGACCGAGGTCCAACACGTTTTCCTGCAGGACAAGACGGACGACGCTGTCCAGTGCGTCGAGTTGTTCGGTCTGGACGAGGCGTTGGCCGGCGTCGTCACGACGTTGCACCAGGGCACTCATCTGCTGCTGGTCGGCCGCCGACCTCCGGAGGTCGTCCAGCAGATCCGGACCGGGTTGGACGAGTGGGTGACCGACACCGACGCGGGCATGTTGGCTCCCGGGGAGCCGGCTCCCCGGCTGACCGGGGAGGAGGCGTCTCATGTTCGGTGACTGGTCGCCGGCGTCCGGGCCGGTGGTACCGCTGGTCGCGGTGGCCGTGTTGGGGGTCGCGCTGATCGTCCTGTTGGCGGCGTTCCGCCGTTCTGGCCGACCCGCCGGAGACCATTATTCTCCCGGAATGTCGGGCGGGTCGGGTGGTTTGGACGAGTGGCGGCGGTCGTCGCGCCGGTGGGCGTCGCGGCGGGACGTGGCCGAATTGGTGTCGGCGGCGGGCGATTCGACACGGCTGCGGATCGGGTTGTTGCTCGACGGCGGCCGGAGGCCGGTCTTGTTGCGGGCGCGGGCGTTCCGGTCGAAGATGGTCTGCGCGCCGTCGGGCTCGGGGAAGACGCACCGGGTCGTGGTCCCGGACATCATCGAGCACGACGGGCCGGTCATCTCGGTCAGCGTGAAACCGGACGTGTTGGCGTTGACGTGGCGGGCGCGGGCCGCCAAAGGCCGGGTGTGGGTGTTCGACCCGACCGACCAGATAGCGGCGAGCCCCGGGTTGGCGTCATCGGTCCGTCGGGTCCGTTGGTCGCCGCTGCTGGGCGTCGATTGTTACGCGGCGGCCGCCCGGGCGGCCGCGGACCTGTGCAAGTCGGCTAAGACTTCCGGCCAGCAGATGGCGGGCCGGGACTTCTGGGACGCCATGGGACGGATGGTCGTCGGCCCGGTCTTGTTCGCGGCCGCTGTGACGGGGACCGCGATCACGGAGGCCGCCCAGTGGGTGTTGGACCCGGCGGCCGAGGCGGAGGTCGAGGACATCCTGGTGAGGGCGCTCGACCAACCCGGGGCCCGCCCGTGGGACCGGGCCGCGTTGACGGACTGGCGGGGTTTCAAGGGATCGGAGGAACGGAACAAGTCGTCGGTGCGGTTGACGGCGAAGCCGATCTTGGAGGCTTGGGGTCGGGCGGAGATCGCCGCGTCGGTCGACGTGCGGGCGAAGGATCCCGACCGTCCGGTGTTGGACGTCGAGCAGCTGCTCGACGGCGGCTCGGACAGCTTGTTCGTGGTGGCGCCGGCGGCGGACCAGGAGGCGTTCCGGCCGGTTTTCGAGACGCTCCTGAACGCTTTGTTGCGCCGGATCGAGGCCAAGGCCCAGCAGGGCATGGGGCGGCCTTTGGACCCGCCGCTGCTGTTGAGCCTGGACGAGGCCGGGAACATCGCGGCGATCCAGGACCTGGGCCGGGTGGTGTCGAAAGCGGCGGCCGAGGGCGTCATCGTGGAGACCGTCTGGCAGGACTTGGCGCAGATGGTAGCCCTCTACGGGCCCGCCTTGGCGACCGTCGTCCAGTCCAATCATTGGTGTCAGATGTTCCTGCCGGGGATCAACGACCAGTCGACGCTGCGGGCGGTGTCGGCCATGGTCGGGCAAGACGCCCGCTGGTCGGAGCAGAGGTCTTGGAGCCGGTCCTCGGGCCGGTCCGGTTCGGTCGCGGAGCGCCTGGAGGACGTCGCGCCGCCCGACTACATCCGGGCGACGCCGAGGGGTCAGGCCATCGTCGTGTCGGGCGAGCACCCGGCCATGCGGGTCGCGTTGCCGGCCTGGTGGGAGGACCCGGGCCTCCGGAAGAGGATCGCGCCCGACGCGGCGGCGTTATTCGACGGCCTGTACGGGGCGCCGAAGAAGACTCGGAAGACGCGGAGGGGGCGGGGTCGGCCGTGACGAAGGCGGTGATAGGCGTGATCGTCGCGTTGGTGGCCGCGTTGGCTCTGTTCGGGTCCGGCGGCGCGGCCGCGGCGGCAGGATGCGACGGGGGGATGGTGGTGCCGTTGCCGGTGGCGCACACGTTGACGTCCGGGTTCGGCCTGCGGTCGGACCCGACCGGTGGCGGCGTCGACCGGCACACCGGCCAGGACCTGGCCGCGCCGGCGGGGACGCCGGTGTTGGCAGCCGCCGCCGGCACGATCGTGAAGGTCCTAGACCTCGGTGCCGTCTCCTACGGCCTGCACGTCGTGGTCGAGCATTCCGGCGGCGTCTCGACGTGGTACGCGCACCTGTCGGCGGCGGTCGTGTCGGTGGGTCAGCTGGTGGCGGCGGGGGATCCGATCGGCCAGGTCGGGTCCTCGGGCCGTTCGACCGGCCCGCATCTCCATTTCGAGGTCCGCCTCGACGGCGTGCCGACCGACCCGGCTCTCTGGTTCGAGGAACGCGGCCTGGTCCTGGACGGGAGCCCGGGCCGGTCCGTGGCCAGCTTGTCGCCGGCCGGGACGGCGGCGTCTTGCCCGGGGACCCCGGTCAGCGGGGACCCGGTAGTCGCCGCCGCGCAAAGCTGGATCGGGACCCCCTAC
>JAIRYW010000042.1 GCA_031267645.1 Propionibacteriaceae bacterium | reverse complement strand
TTGCAGCCGGCCTGGTCGACCAAGCGGGCCCGCAGACCGGCTTGGATGTCCTCGGCCTCGAAGCGCTCGACCTCGGCCAGGGCGGCGATGGCCCCGTCTAGCAGCTCGACCGCTTGGGCCGGCAATTGGGCTCGGGCGTCGTCGTGGATGACGACCTGGTCGTCGTCCACCAACAGGAAGTCGATCCAGTCGCCGGCCTGGCTCAGGGTGGTCAGACGCTCTTTGACGATGGGGATGGCCTGGCGCAGGACCCGTCGGCTGTCCCGGCCCGGGGCGGCGGTCGGGGTCTGAGCGGTCTGGGTCCAGAAGTCGATCACACGGTCGGCCAGGGCGTCGTCGTCGAGGGCGCGGATGTGGGCCCCGTTCAGCCAGTCCAGCTTGGCCAGGTCGAAGATGGGGCCGGTCGTGTTGACCTTGGCCCAGTCGAAACCGGCCACGAACTGGTCGAAGCTCTGCACCTCCTGGTCCGCTAGCGCCGGCGGGTAGGCCAGCAGCTCCATGAAGTTGAGCAAGGCCTCGGGCAGATAGCCCTGTTCGCGGAACCAGAGCAGGCGGGCGGCCGGGTTCTTCCGCTTCGAGATCTTCGACTTGTCCGGGTTGCGCAGCAGGGGCATGTGGCAGAAGGCCGGCGCCTCCCAGCCCAGCCAGCGGTAGAGCAGGAGGTGCTTCGGAGTCGAGCTGATCCACTCCTCGCCCCGCACCACGTGGGTGATGCCCATCAGGTGGTCGTCCACCACCACGGCCAGGTGGTAGGTGGGGAAGCCGTCGGCTTTAAGGATGACCTGGTCGTCCGGCCAGGGGGTCTTGACCTGGCCCCGGATCAGGTCGGTGAAGCTGGTGGGGGCGTCGTCCGGGATCAGCATCCTGACCACCGGCGTCTCGCTGAAGCCGGGCAATAAGGAACGCTGCTGGCGGGTCAGGCCGAGGCAGAGCCGGTCGTAGCCGGTCTGAGCGGACTTGTCCTTGGCCTGGTCCTCGCGCAGGCGGCGCAGCCGCTCGGCCGAGCACCAGCAGAGATAGGCGTGGCCGTCCGCGATCAGGCGGTCGATCTGGGGGCGGTAGGTCTCCAGCCGCTCCGATTGACGGTACGGGCCGTGCGGACCGCCCACGTCGGGCCCCTCGTCCCAGTCCAGCCCCAGCCAGCGCAGGCTGTCGAAGATCTGGCGTTCCGAGTCGGCCACGAAACGGGCCTGGTCGGTGTCCTCGATCCGGAGGATGAACTGCCCGCCGGTCAGTCGGGCGTAGGCCAGATTGAACAGCGACATGTAGGCCGTGCCGACGTGCGGGTCGCCGGTCGGCGAGGGGGCCACCCGCAAGCGGGGCCCAGTCAAGGTCTCGGTCATGATGGACTCAGCTTAGAGGCTGCCGGGAGACCCCGGGTCGGGGTCGGGGCTGGGACGGGCCGTGGTCGAACCGCTCAATCGACCTGGTTCGGGCCGGGCCCTTCGAGGGACTGGCCCACCTGCTCCAACACGGCCGCCATGGCCTGTGGGATCTCGTCCATCACGCGCAGGGCCAAGAGCAGGCTGTCCTGCTTACGGCCGGCCTCGCTCAAACGTTGGGACAGCAGGCTGCTGGTCGTGATGGCGTCGAAACTGGGGCCGGGCTGGGCCGCCCGCTGATCGGCCAGAACGGCTTCCAGCCGGGCGATGGACTGTTCCAGGTCGCCGGCTTGGCCGATCAGATCGGCTTGCCAGGCTCGGCTGGTCAAGGTGTCGCAGTGGCTGGGTCCGAGACGGCTGGTCTGCTCCGCCACCACCTCGTCGATCTCCTCCAGAGCTCGTCCGACCTCTCCGCTGGCCCCCAGCCAACGGGCCCAGTGGCAGCGGATCTGCAGGGTGTTGGGATGGTTCGGGGCGAGCCGGGCTCGGGCCCGCTCGACCAGGTCGCCCCAGACTTGGGCGGCCTGAGCCGGGTCGAGCCGGCCCAGCTGGTCGATCAGGGAGGCTGGGTCGCCGGGCAAACCGTCCGGGTCGGTCAAGTCCGCTTCCCAGGTGGGCCCGGCCAGCCAGTCCGCCACTTGGCCAGTCAACCGTTCCAAGGCGGCGGCGTCGGACTCCTCGAAGTCCGGGTCCTCGAAGCCTTGGTCTTCGAAATCCGACGGATCGGACGAAGCGGCTGACTCGGCCATGGCGGGCTCCCTCTCGACGGCTGCCCCCCGAGCTTAGTGGAACGTTGTCCGACCGCCGACCGGCGCGACCGGGCCGCTCCGAGCCGGGCCGCTCCGAGCCCTGACGGCGTCCGCCCGGACCCATCCCAGTCAGGGCGGGGAGCCACCGACGACGACGGGCCCCGTGCCCGAAAGCACGAGGCCCGCCGTGGCGTCGAACAGTCTCAGATCACTTGATGATCTTGGTGACGCGGCCGGCGCCGACGGTGCGGCCGCCTTCGCGGATGGCGAACTTGAGGCCCTCCTCCATGGCGATCGGCTTGTTCAGCGTCACATGCATGTCGGTGTTGTCACCGGGCATGACCATCTCGGTGCCCTCAGGCAGATGCACCACGCCGGTCACGTCGGTGGTGCGGAAGTAGAACTGAGGCGAGTAGTTGGAGAAGAACGGCTTATGACGGCCGCCCTCTTCCTTGGTCAGGACGTAGACGTTGCCGTCGAACTCGGTGTGCGGAGTGGTCGTGCCCGGCTTGATCACGACCATGCCGCGCTCGACGTCCTCCTTCTTGGTGCCCCGCAGCAGCAGGCCGACGTTCTCGCCCGCCTGACCCTCGTCCAGGATCTTGCGGAACATCTCGACGCCGGTGACGGTGCTGGTCTGCTTCTCGGAACGGATGCCGATGATGTCGACCTGCTCGCCGGTCCGGATGATGCCGCGCTCGATCCGGCCGGTCACGACGGTGCCGCGACCGGTGATGGTGAAGACGTCTTCGATCGGCATCAGGAAGGGCTTGTCGACGTCACGGGCCGGCTGCGGGATGTACTCGTCGACGGCGTCCATCAGTTCGATGATGCCAGGAGTCCAGTTCGGGTCGCCGTTCATGGCCGGGAAAGCCGCCACCCGAACGACTGGACAGTTGTCGCCGTCGAACTCCTGCGCGCTGAGCAGTTCGCGGACCTCCATCTCGACCAGTTCGATCAGGTCTTCGTCGTCCACCATGTCGCACTTGTTCAGGGCCACGACCATCGAGGGCACGCCGACTTGGCGAGCCAGCAGGACGTGCTCCCGAGTCTGCGGCATGGGACCGTCGGTGGCGGCCACCACCAGGATGGCGCCGTCCATCTGGGCCGCGCCCGTGATCATGTTCTTGACGTAGTCCGCGTGTCCGGGGCAGTCGACGTGCGCGTAGTGGCGCTTGTCGGTTTGATACTCGACGTGGGCGATCGAGATCGTGATGCCCCGCTGGCGCTCTTCGGGCGCTTTGTCGATCTGGTCGAACGCCGAGACAGCGTTGAGATCGGGGAACTTATCGTGCAGCACCATGGTGATCGCCGCGGTCAGCGTGGTCTTGCCGTGGTCGATGTGCCCGATGGTGCCGATGTTGCAGTGCGGCTTGGTCCGCTCGAACTTGGCCTTAGCCACTTGGGCTCCTTTTCGGATTCGCGCCACGCGGTCGCGGGGCGTGTTGCTGTCGGATCGCGCAGGTCAGGCCCGCGCGGGCTTGATGACTTAGACTACGCGGTTGCCCCTCGCGGGACATACGAACCATAGTCTTTCCCAGGATTCGCGGGCAGTCAACTCAGAGCGGGCCGCAGCGGGTCCGTCGGCCCCCGGCGGCCGGTCCGTCGGCGGCCGACGGCCGGCCCGATCCGGCGCTGTCCGACAGCGCTCGACCGCTCGGACGCCCGGGGCCGGAAGCGGGTCCAGCGGACCTTCCCTAGACTGTCCGTATGTCCGACCAGCGCCCCCCAGCCCGCCCGGCTGGCTCGAAGCCCGGCCCCGCCCGTTCCGGCGGCCGGCCATGAGCGAACGGGCCTGGAGTCGGCGCGACATCGCCACGGCCGTCCTGATCGGATTGGTGGCCGGTTTGATGTCCGGCCTCTTCGGCATCGGCGGCGGCACCATCATCGTGCCCGCCCTGGTCTGGTGCGGCCTGAGCCAGCGCCAGGCCGCCGCCACCTCCTTGGCCGCCATCGTGCCGACCTCGATGGCGGCCGCCATCCCGTACATCTTGGCCGGCCGGGTCGACTGGGCGGCGGCCGGTCTGTTGGTGGTCGGGGTGGTGACCGGCGCCCGAATCGGCGCCCACTGGCTGACCCTGCTGCCGGAGCGCGTCCTGCGCTGGGGCTTCGTCGGCTTCCTAGCCCTGGTCGCCGTCAGCCAGTTCTTGTTCACGCCGCAGCGCGACGGGGTGGTCGACTTGAGCTGGGCCAGCGGCCTGGGACTGGTCGGCCTGGGACTGGGGACCGGCGTCCTGGCGGCTCTGATGGGAGTCGGCGGCGGGGTCGTGGTGGTGCCGTCGCTGTCCTTGATCTTCGGGGCCTCCGATCTGATCGCTCGCGGCACCTCGCTCCTGATGATGCTGCCGGGCTCGCTCTCCGGCACCTTGAAGAACGCCAAGAACAAATTGGTCGACCTCAAGGCGGCCGCCCTGATCGGCCTGCCCGCCATCGTCATGACGCCTTTCGGCTCGCGTTTGGCCGAGGCTCTGAGCGCCCGGATCAACACCGTCTTGTTCGGGGCCTACGTCTCCCTCCTGCTGCTGCGCAGCGTCTACGTGGCCCTGCGCCGGCCCCGCTGAGGCCGTCCCGGTCGGCTCCGGCTCCGAAGCCGGGCGCCGATTTGGTCGAGACGGACCGGCCGGGGCGCTTGAGGGCCGTCAGTGGTCGCCGTTAGAGTTGATCCCGACGGGGGATGCGCCCTCTGTTCCATCGCTCAGACAAGGTAGTCCCATGGAACCCTCGATCAGCTCCAGCGCCACTTCGTCCCGGTCCGGTCCTTCGATCCGTCGGTCCGGCCTGGAGCGGCCGTCCTGGGCCGGCCGGATCGGCCTGTGGGCCATCGCCTGCGTCCTGGCGGTCGGGCTGACCGGCTGCTCCGCCAGCCGCCACCTCAGCGGCGTCTGGGAGCTGGGAGCCGGGCGCGGTTTGATCCAGCGCGGCCTCTTGGAGGACACCGCCGCCTACGCGGTGGCCGGCCTGACCAGTCTCAAGATCGACGGCGACCGGGTCGAGGTCACCCTGGAGGGGATCGACGGCCGGACCGAGACCGTGACCGACCGATTCAAGCTCAAGATCGACGACGGCCGGCTGGCTTTGCTGACTGTCGACGACGAGATCGTGATGGCCTACGAAGGCGTCGTCTTCGCCGGCCAGTACTGGTTCAACAATGACGCCTTGGTCTTGGCCTTGGACGACGGCGTCCATCTCATCTTCCTGCCCTCCTAAGCCGCTCCCACCCACCCCGTTGACCATGTCGAAGGACCGTCTGTCCCGATCGGACCGTCCCAGGAGAGGAGTCCAGCTGTGACTCAGGACCCGACCGCCCGGCCCGATCAGACGACCGGACAGACCCCTGACCCCACGACCCCGCCCGCCGGTTGGCCCGAGACCCCGGCCCCGGCCGGTCCGCCGGCCGACCCGGCCTCGGCTGGTCCGTGGACCGCTTCCAGTGGCGCCCCCGCCCCAGCGCCGGAGGCGCAGCCTAGTTGGGCCCCGTTGGGGCAGCCCCCGGTCTCCAGCCCGACCGGCTGGACCAGCCCGTCGCCGGCTCAGCCCGCTCCGGGCGGACCCACCCCGGAGGCCGGTTGGACCGCCCCCGGCGGCCCGCCGTCTTGGCCGGCCTCCGGCCCCACCGCCGGAGACCAGGCCGGGCCGGCTGGCTGGCAGTCCGGACCGCCCGCCGCCGGAGCCGGCGCTGAGACCGCCCCGGCCGGCCCTGACGCCGCCGGGTGGCCGCCCGCCCCGGTCAACGCGCCCCCACCCGGCTGGTCGCCCGACCCCAACGTCGGAACCCAACCCGGCTGGTCCACTGCCCCGACCAACGCCAGCGCTCCCTCGCCCGCTTGGTCGCCCGACCCCGCCAGCGCGCCCCAGCCCGGCTGGCCGCCGGATCCCAACGCCGGCGCCCAACCCGCTTGGTCGCCCGATCCCAACAGCGGCGCCCAACCCGGCTGGCCGCCCGCCCCGGCCGGCTCTGACGCCGCTTGGCCGCCCGCCCAGCCGGGCCCGTCGAACTGGGGGGCCCAGCCGGCCGGCTGGCCGCCCCAGGCCCCCAGCGGGCCGGACGGAGCACCCACCAGCTGGCCGGCCCAGGCCACCCCGCCCGCCGCCGGGCCCGACGCCCACCCCCAGAGCTGGCCGCACGGCGACCCCAACGCGCCCCAACCGGCTTGGTCCGCCAACGCCGCCCCGGCCCAACCGGCCGGCTGGCCGCCCCAAGCCCCTGGCGGGCCAGACGGACCACCCACCAGCTGGCAGTCCCAGGCCAACCAGCCCGCCGCCGGGCCCGACGCCCAACCCCAGAGCTGGCCGCACGGCGACCCCAACGCGCCCCAACCGGCTTGGTCCGCCAACGCCGCCCCGGCCCAACCGGCCGGCTGGCCGCCCCAAGCCCCTGGCGGGCCAGACGGAGCACCCGCCGGCTGGCCGCCCCAAGCCCCGGCCGGATCAGAGCCGACCAGCCCCCAGGCCAAGCCGGCTCTGAAGCGTCCGCTCAAGGTCGCCGCCCTGGCCACCGCCGCCGTCGTCGTCCTGGCCGGAGCCGGTCTGGGCGTCTCCGCCCTGGTCGGAGTCGGCCCCTTCGCCGGCCCCCCCGGCGGCCCAGAGCTGCCGGCCATGGAACAGGCCTACATCGACGCCGCCGTCCATCTCGACTCCGCCGCCCGCCGCCACCTCGAATACGCCCAAGACGTCGACGCCTTGGTCATGACGAACTCGGACAGCGCCGGCCTCGACCGGGCCGGCCAAGCCGTCAAGGAAGTCTTGGCCGGACAGACCGCCTTCCTCTGGCTGATGGTCGCCGACTCCGAGATGTTGGCCGCCTTGGACCAGATCGAGACAGCCTCGCTCCAACTGGCCGTCACCGATGGGCCTCTGCCCGAGCTGGCCAGAACCTTCGCCCAGGCCAATGTGACCGACTTGATGATGAACCAGCTGCTGCCGCCGGCCGAGGCGGGGGCGACCTTCGACACGGTCACCCACCTCAGCTTCTTCAACCCCACCCTGCGCGGCTTGGAGGTGGCGGCCACCCAATTCCCCAACTTGGAGTCGCTCTCGGTCGGCTGCCAGTCCGATCGGGTCGATTATTGGCGCGCCACCACCTTGGAACAGGCCACCGAGCTGACCAGCCTGTCCGTCGGGACCAGCAGCGTCCACCCCTGGTACGACCCGGCCTGGACGCCGGACCAGACCCCGGTCGACGCCGAGTCCTTGGCCCTTTGGCTGATCGACCACCCGTACACCATCGAGACCTTCAACGGGTCGGCTCTGGCCAGTTTCGTTCCGACCGAGTCGCTCGATGAGATAGCCGACTACCGGTCCTGGTCCTTGCAACAGGTGGCCGGTCAGATCGCCGACCAGACGCCTTCGTACCAAGCCAGTCCGGACGGGGTGGGGCTGGATCGCGGGTTGGTGGTCAAGTTGGACAGCCCGCCCAGCGGTTGGAGCAGCTCCTACGACGCCGGTGGCGCGGGCGCCGACTACAGCGGCCTGCCGGCCGACCGGCTGGCCCATGTGCCGGAGGACATCCGCTTCCTGGCCGTGGTCCAGGTCCGGGCCGGCGGACGGGAGGGCGTCTATCGCAACAGTTCCGGCGTTGAGACCGGCCTAGCCCTCTTCGGCTTGACTTCGGTGCAAGTGTTCGACGTCGTCAATCAGATCGCCCACCCGGCCGCCGACACCGCCTCCACGCCGGCTCCGGACTCAGTCCGCGGCGGTGGCGACCACCACGGCCCGATGGAGCCCCAGAGCGCCATCGACCGGCTGATCGGCAGCCTGATTTGACCGTCGCCCCGGGCTGGGCCCCGGCACTGAGCCGCCGGTCCGGTTCGGCCCCGCTCGATCGGTGGCCGGGCCTGGTCGCCTGATCTGTGACCGGTTCGGTCCCCGGACTGGATCCGGGGGCCTGAGCCTGGGGCCGGGCCGTCCAGCGAGCGACGGACGCCTCAGGCGCCGGCGCCGCCCCGGGCCTTGGCCACGATCTCTTCGGCGATGGCCTTGGGCGTCTCGGCGTAAGAGTCGAACTCCATCGAATAGGAGGCCTGGCCGGAGGTCTTGGAGCGCAGATCGCCGACGTAACCGAACATCTCGGCCAGCGGCACCAGGGCCCGGACGACCCGGTTGCCGTGCAGCTCGTCCATGGCCTGGACATGGCCGCGGCGGGCGTTGAGGTCGCCGATGACGGTGCCCAAGTAGTCCTCCGGGGTGGTCACCTCGACCGCCATCATTGGCTCCAGGATGACCGGGTCGGCTTTGCGGGCGGCGGCCTTGAAGGCCATCGAACCGGCGATCTTGAAGGCCAGCTCGGAGGAGTCGACCTCGTGGTAGGCGCCGTCTTGCAGGGTGACTTTGACGTCCTCGACCGGGTAACCGGCCAAGACGCCGAATTGGAGGGCGTCTTTGACGCCGGCGTCGACCGCCGGGATGAACTCGCGCGGGATACGCCCGCCGGTGACGGCGTTGACGAACTCGTAGCCGCCGCCGGCCGGCAGGGGCTCGAGGTCGATGATGACGCGAGCGTACTGACCGGAACCGCCGGACTGCTTCTTGTGCGTGTACTCGACCTTCTCGACCTTGCGCCGGATGGTCTCGCGGTAGGCCACCTGGGGCCGGCCGACGTTGGCCTCGACCCGGAACTCGCGCTTCATGCGGTCGATCAGGATCTCCAAGTGCAGCTCGCCCATGCCGGCGATGATGGTCTGCCCGGTCTCATCGTCGGTGTGGACGCGGAAGGTCGGGTCCTCCTCGGCCAGCTTTTGGATGGCCAGCATCAGCTTCTCTTGGTCGGCCTTGGTCTTGGGCTCGATGGCCTGTTCGATGACCGGGTTGGGGAACTCCATCGACTCCAGCACGATCGGCTTGGTCGGGTCGCACAGGGTCTCGCCGGTGGCGGTGTCCTTCAAGCCCATGACGGCGCAGATCATGCCCGCGCCCATGGCCTCGACCTCCTCCCGCTTGTTGGCGTGCATCTGGTAGATCTTGCCGATCCGTTCCTTGCGCCCCTTGGTGGCGTTGAGCACCTGCTGGCCGGACTGCAGCACGCCGGAGTAGATCCGGATGAAGGTCAGACGGCCCAGGTGGGGGTCGGCCGCGATCTTGAAGGCCAGGATGGCCAGAGGGTCGGTCTGATCGGGGTGGCGTTCCAGCTTGACCGACTCGTCGCCCGGCTTGAAGCCCTCGATGGCGGGCACGTCGAGGGGCGAGGGCAGATAGTCGTTGATGGCGTCGAGCAAGGGCTGGACGCCTTTGTTCTTGAAGCTGGTGCCGCAGACCACGACATTGCCTTTGTTGGCCAGGACGCAGCGCCGCAGGGCGTCTTTGAGCTCCTCGACGCTGAAGCCCTGGTCCGTGTCCTCGCGCTCCAACCACAGTTCGGCGAAGTCGTCGTCGGCCTCGGCCAGGGCGTGGATCAGCTCGGTCCGAGCCAGTGCGGCGGCGGACTCCAGCTCGGCCGGGATCGGTTCGACCTCGTAGTCCTCGCCGATGGTGGTCTCGCCCCGCCAGGTCAAGGCCCGCATCTCGATCAGGTCGACCACGCCCAAGAAGCCGGACTCGGCGCCGATCGGCAACTGGATGATCAGGGGGTTGGCCTGCAGGCGTTGACGGATGGTGCGCACGCAGTGCTCGAAACTGGCCCCGGTCCGGTCCAGTTTGTTGATGTAGCAGATCCGCGGCACGTTGTAACGGCTGGCCTGGCGCCAGACGGTCTGGGACTGGGGTTCGACCCCGGCCACGCCGTCGAAGACGGCCACCGCGCCGTCCAGCACGCGCAAGCTGCGCTCCACCTCCATGGTGAAGTCGACGTGCCCGGGCGTGTCGATCAGGTTGATCTGGACGCCCTTCCAGAAACAGGTGGTGGCCGCCGAGGTGATGGTGATGCCGCGCTCCTGCTCCTGCTCCATCCAGTCCATGGTGGCGGCGCCGTCGTGGACCTCGCCGATCTTGTAGTTGATGCCGGTGTAGAAGAGGATGCGCTCCGTGGTCGTGGTCTTGCCAGCGTCGATGTGCGCCATGATGCCGATGTTGCGGACCTGGGACAGGTCGGTCTTCAAGTCAATCGCCACGATTGATCCTCACTCACTTGACTTCTTCTGCGGTATGCGACTGGGACTCCGCCCCGAGGCGACCGCCAGTCGGAGCGGACATGGGCACACCCCCGGACCATCCGGCGGACGGTGCCGAGGGTGCTTCAGCTGCTGGCGCGAATCACCAGCGATAGTGGGCGAAGGCGCGGTTGGCCTCTGCCATCTTGTGGGTGTCCTCGCGTCGCTTGACCGAGGCCCCCAGCCCGTTGGCGGCGTCGAGAATCTCGTTGCGCAGCCGCTCAGACATGGTCTTCTCCCGCCGGGCGCGCGAGAAGGAGACCAGCCAGCGCATGGCCAAGGTATTGGCCCGGGCCGGCTTGACCTCGATCGGCACCTGATAGGTGGCGCCGCCGACACGACGTGACTTGACCTCGATGCCGGGGCGGACATTGTCCAAGGCGCGCTTCAAAGTGGCCACCGGATCGGCTCCGCCGGTCTTGTCCCGGGTGCCTTCCAGAGCGGTGTAGACGATGTGCTGGGCAACGGTCTTCTTGCCATTGAGAAGGATTTTGCTGACCAATTGAGACACCAGCGGCGATCCGTAGACCGGATCGACCACGACGGGGCGCTTGGGCGCCGGTCCCTTCCTGGGCATTACTTCTCCTTCTTCGCGCCGTAGCGGCTACGGGCTTGCTTACGGTCTTTGACCGCCTGGGTGTCGAGGGCGCCGCGGATGATCTTGTAACGCACACCGGGCAGGTCCTTGACGCGACCGCCCCGGACCAGGACCATCGAGTGCTCCTGCAGGTTATGCCCGACGCCGGGGATGTAGGCCGTCACTTCGACCGAGCTGGACAGCCGGACGCGGGCCACCTTGCGCAAGGCCGAGTTCGGCTTCTTCGGCGTCGTGGTGTAGACGCGCGTGCAGACGCCGCGCCGCTGGGGCGAGCCTTTGAGGGCAGGGGTCTTAGTCTTGCTGACCTTGTCAGTCCGGCCTTTGCGGACCAACTGCTGAATCGTGGGCACCTGGGAATTTCTCTTTCCGTGTGTCGCTGGATCGCTCCAGTTGCATTATTAGAGCCAGACTCGAAGCGCACCGGCGCCGGGAGAGACTGGTTCCGAGTGGTCCACGTCAGACGAGGACCGCAGCGGGTGAGGCGACGCCCGCCGCGCGGATCACACTGTGGTCATGGGCGCAGCACGCACCGGGCCCGGTGGGCCGAGCCGGGTACCAAGGCTAGTCCACTAGTCGGGATCGGTCAAAGTCGGCGGCGGACGACCGCCCGACCGGTCGGCCGCCCCGGCCCGGCGCCCCCGGTTCGGTCAAGGCAGACGGGCGATCCGGTCGGCCAGAGCCGGCCAGGCCAGGCTGAAGCCGGGACGGGCTTCGGAGCCGTCCCAGCCGGCCGCCATCAGACCGACCGCCAGCAGCAGGCCGCCGTTGCCGGTCAGGTCGGCGGGACGGTCCGTCCCGCCCCAGTGGTGGCCGTTGGGCAGGTAGGGCGGGCCGGCCGGCGGCCAGGGCAGTCCAGGGGCGGGGACGGGCCCCAGCATGGCCCTCCAAGCCAGGTCGGGGCGGTGCAGCCGGGTGGCCGTCAGAGCCACCAAGGGACGGTCCCAGCCGGCCCGGGCGGTGGCCCAGGGCCAGTGGTCGAGCACCCCGTCCAAGGTGGCGGTCATGACCGACTCGTCGATCAGACCGCAGCGCGGCACCAGGCCCAGGGCGCCCAGATGGAGGGGATGTCCGCCCGGTCGCGGGCCCGGGCCGGGACAGCCGGACGGCCCCCAGCCGGCGCTGGGATAGACCCCCATGACCGGGGCCGGGGCGCGCAGCCGGTCGGCCGCCGCCCGCCAGGCGGGGGCCAGGTCGGCCCGACCCAGGCGGTCGGCCCAGTCGGCGGCGCAGTTCAAGCCCCAACGCCACCAGGCCGCGGTGAAGGTCGGGTCGTCGGCGGCGGTCGGGTCGGCGGGACCGCCGGCCGCCGGGTCGGCCGGATCCAAGGCGGCTGGGCCCACGGCCGGCTCGGACCGCGGCCAGCCGCCGGCGGCCAGCTGGTCCGCCGTCAGGGCTTCGACCCGGGCCGCCAGATGAGCGGCCGTGGCCAGGACCAAGGGGCCCAGCGCTCGGCTCCGCTCCAGCGCCGGACCGTTCCGGTGCACCAACTCGGCCAGATAGATCGGATTGACCGCTTCCCAGCCCGTCGCCCAGTCGTCCGGCTGGGAAGAGGTCGGCCGACCCCGGGCCGGCCGGTCGGTCCGGTCCCAGGGCCCGGCCCAGGACTGGTCCAAGAGACGGTACGGTTGGGCCGTGGCCGGCCACAGAGCCCCCTCCCAGCCGCTTCGGCCGGCCAGTTCCCGGGCCTGGTCGAGGCGGTTCCCGTACCAGTCCAAGAGCCCGTCGAGCAGCTCCGGGCGGCCCCACTGGGCCAAGTTGGCGTACTGCCAGACATGGGTCGTCAGGTCGATCGGTCGGCCGGTGGCGGCCTGGGTCAAACCGCCGGGCGAGACCGGGACCCGGCCGGTCTGGTTGATCCGCACCAGGTATTGGCTCAGCACCACCCGCCGCTCCAACTCGGCCGCTTGGGGGTGGTCCGAGTCGGACAGGTCGAGGGCGCCGCCGCTGTTCCAGTAGGACCGCCAGTCCAAAGCGGTCATGGCCAGACAGTCTTCAACCGGTCGGGCCGGCGGCGGCGGCTGACTGGCGAAAGCGACGACGGCCTGGAGCCAACCCGAGGCCCGGGGCAGGACGCCGTCGGTCCAAGGCGGGGCGGGACCCTCGACCACTCCGCCGAGGACGAAGTCGTGCGGGCCCAGCCGGACCAGATCGCAGCCGGGGGCGGTCAGGCGCAGCCAGTAGACGACGTCGCCCAAGGCGTGCTCGATCAGCCAGCCGGCGGCGTCGGGCAAGACCGTGCTCCGGGCCCGGCCACCGTTGGGCCAGGCCGCGGGCAGGCGCGGCGGCAGGGTCAGACGCAGGCCGACCCGGTCGGAGCCGATCTGGGCCAGACGGACGACCAAGGCGTCGGAACGGCTGTCGACCAGGCTGTGGACGGCGTGGCGCACCCGGCCCGACACGAAACGGGAGACCAGCAAACCGAGGCTGAGGTCGAGCCCCTGCTCGGTCTGGCCCAACCCGTCCGGCCTCGAGCCGGCGGCCAGGTCGAGGCCGACTCGGCCCAGCGAGGTCGGCCGACCCTCGAAACAGCCCCAGTCGGCCATGGTGGACAGCAGGGTCGCGTCCGGGCCGGCCGGGTAGGCGCCGGGGAAGGTCTGCAGACCGGTCAGGTCGACCGACGCCGCCAGCGAGCCGTTGCCGATTTGGAGGGGCGACCTGGGATCGATGGCCCGGACTTGGGGCGAGTGCCGCCGTAACAGGGCCAGTCGGTTGACGTGGTCCACGTTCTCCTATCCCCACCGCTCCCCGGCCATAGCCACTTTGGCCGTGTTTCGAGCGCCGCAGTGCCGCCGGCGCCACTCTACCTTGTCCCGATCCGGAGCCGGAGGGGCGCCGGAGCCTGGGGCGGCCGGAAGCCGGGAACGGACGACGCCGCTGGAACCAGGGTGCTCCAGCACCTGGTCCCAGCGGCGTCCGCGCTGGCTCAGTCCGACTGGCGAACCGGACCGTCACGACGGATCCAGACGGTGAGGATGGCCCGTCTAGCTTCGCTCGGCTGCGAAGTCATGACCGTTCAGCCGACTGTCACCGACCGACCCGGTCGGCCGCCTCTGTGAGCGGCCGGCTGGGCCCTCGACCGGTCAGTCGTCTTCGTGGTCTTCTTCGTCGTGGTCGTGTTCCCCGCCGCCATCACCGCTGACGCCAGTGATCTCGTTGGGAACATGAGCCAGATCCACGGTCTTCCAGATTTGGCCACTCTTGGGGTAGACCACATAGAGCTTCTGGGCGGCGGGATCTGTGATGTAGGCCATGCCGTCCAGCATGGCGATGGTCGGACGGGTCTGCTGCCACTCGTCCGGCAGGCTCCAGGCCGGCAGCACCGGGTGGGAGGCCACCAGGGAGCGGCTGAGCGGGTCAATGACATGCAGGGCGCCGTCGGTGCCCAGGACCAGGGCGGCCCCTTCTTGGTCGCGGGCCAGGGAACGGGAGCTGTACGAGACGCCGGCCGGCAGGTCGACCACCTGGAATTGGGCGGTGGCGGTGTCAGTCAGCGAGACCCGGTTGGGGCCGGCCGCTCCGTCGTCCTCGTCCTCGTAGTCGCCCAGCACGACGGCGGAGTCCTCGCCACCGACCTGAGTGCCGACGCTGGCTGTGGCCGAGGGGGCTTCCAGACGGCTGAAGACACCGTCTTGGTAGAGCAGGACGCCGCCCTGGCAGCCGAAGACGACCACCTCGCCGGCCGCCACGGCCTCGCCGTGGACGCCGGGGCAGTCGGCGCTCTGCGCCAGCACCTGGTCCTGCTGATCGACGGCTTGGACGGTGGAGCGGTAGTCCGTCGTGCCCTCGGTCACCAGCAACACCCCGTCGCCCATCAAGACGGCCACTCCGTGGTGGGGGGCGGCGGCGCTGTACTCACGCCGGGGGGCGTCCGGATCGCCGATCTCGTCCGCCTCGATCAGGGTGACCCGGCCGGTCCCATCGTCGAACAGGGCGGTCTGATCGTCATGGCTCACGACGTGGCCGGGCGTCTGGGCGGCGAAGGTGATGTCGGTCAGGACCGGGTCGGCGATGTAGTAGTGGGAGTGTCCGCCGTGCGGAACGCCATAGGCCCCGAGGTCAAGCAAACGGAATCCGCCGCTGGTCGAGACCACCAGGTGACGGCCGTCGCCGGCCGAGTTGAGGCGATTGAAGCCGTCTAGAGGGATGTCCGCCAAGGTCTCCAAGCTGGTGGCGTCCAGCACCACGATGCCACCGTCGTAGGTGTAGGCGATCCGAGGTTGGGCGGCTTGCGTCTCGGTGGCGGCCGCAGCCGAGGGCGAATCGGAGACGGAGGGGTCTCCCGCCGGGGCGTTCGCCCCGCAGCCGGCCAGCACGGCCGCCAGGGCGGCGGCCAGCAGTGGCCCGACGACCCGCGGGGGGATGGTCTGGGTGGTGGTCTTCATGCTTCGGTGGCCGGCTCGGTGGCCGGCCCACTCCTTCCTGTGCGATCGGTCAAGTTGATCGGTTGTCTGCGGTGGTCTGTCTGCGGTGGTCGGGCCGCCCCACCCAGGCGGGCGGGCAGCGGCACACAGGCTAACAGATAATGATATTCATTATCAACTACGCGACAGGCGGGTCGCCCGAGCAGGTCGTCAGCGGGCTGATTCGGGGGAAACGCCAACCGGGGTGGAGTGCTCAGGCACCCCACCCCGGTTGTTCAGTTTTCTGGTCCGTGTCAGACCATGTTTTGCGCCCGACAGCTCACTGGCGAAGCTGATCGGTGGCCAACGCCTAGGCGGCGGGCTGCTCGGGCGGGCCCGGGACGAGTCCGGTCCGACCTACCGGCTACTGCGGCGTTGTGGGGAAAGCTACTTGATTTCACCCAGAGCGCACAAGCAAAACCGGATAACGAGCTTGTATCGATTCGACGGACCATCCACAAGGCGGTTCGGCGTCGCCTCCAGCCGCGCCGAACCGCCCCGTGGCGGGATCACAGATCGTAGTCCTCCAGCGGAATGACCGCCCCGGAGCCAGTGCCGAAATCGTAATCGTAGGCGTCGTAGGACATCTGATAGGCCTTGGCCTTGGCCTCGGCGGTCGGCTCGACCCGGATGTCGCGGTACCGCTCCAGGCCGGTGCCGGCCGGGATCAGCTTGCCCAAGATGACATTCTCTTTCAGGCCGACCAAGGAGTCCGACTTGCCCTGGATGGCGGCGTCGGTCAAGACCTTGGTGGTCTCCTGGAAGGAGGCCGCCGACAGCCACGACTCGGTGGCCAAAGAGGCCTTGGTGATGCCCATCAGGACCGGTCGGCCCTGAGCCGGGGCGCCGCTCTCGGACACGACCTGGCGGTTCTGAGCCTCGAAGCCCTGACGGTCGACCAGTTCACCCGGCAACAGGCTGGTGTCGCCCGACTCGATCACGGTCACCCGGCGCAGCATCTGCCGGATGATGATCTCGATGTGCTTGTCGTGGATCGGGGCGCCCTGGGTGCGATAGACCAGCTGGACCTCGTCCACCAGGTGCTCCTGGGCCGCTCTCACGCCGCGGACGTGGAGCACGTCCTGCGGGTCCAAGGTGCCGGCCGTCAGCTGCTGGCCGGCGTCGACGTGCTGGCCGTCCACGATGGTGTGGACCTGGTGGCTGACGTCTTCCCACTCCAAGCGGGCCCGCCGCGGCACCTGGTAGATCAGGTCCTCGCCGCCGTCGTCGCGCACGATCACGATCTTGCGCGAACGGTCGGTGTCGTCGAAACGGATCCGCCCGGCCGCGCCGGCGATGGGCGCCTTGCCCTTGGGCGTACGGGCCTCGAACAGCTCGACCACGCGGGGCAGGCCCTGCGTGATGTCGTCGCCGGCCACACCGCCGGTGTGGAAGGTCCGCATGGTCAGCTGGGTGCCCGGCTCGCCGATGGACTGGGCGGCGATGATGCCGACCGCCTCGCCCACGTCGACCACCTTGCCCGAAGCCAGCGAGCGGCCGTAGCAGAGCGCGCAGGCGCCATGGGTCGACTCGCAGGTCAGGACCGAGCGGACCTTGATCTCGGACACGCCGGCCGCGATCAAGCCCTTGATGTTGACGTCGCCCAGGTCGACCCCGGCCGCCAGCAGGAGCTGGCCGGAGTCGTCGGTCACGTCGGAGGCCAGGGTGCGGGCGTAGACGGCGGCCTCGATGTTGGCGGCCGGCTCCAGCCGACCGTCCTGGTCGACCGCGATGA
>JAIRYW010000069.1 GCA_031267645.1 Propionibacteriaceae bacterium | reverse complement strand
AGGCCGGGCAACAACAAGATGGCCACCACCACGAAGACGGTGACGATGGGCCGGCGGGTGGCCAGCCGGACCCAGCCGCGGTAGAAACGGGTCACGCGATCGGGCCGGTCGGGGCCGGTCGGAGCCACCGGAGCCGGCCTGGCCACGGTCGGGGGACCGGCCGGAGCGACGGGGCTGGCCAGTCCAACCGAGCCAGCCGGAGCGGCCGAGCCAGCCGGGGCGCGGGCGGACTTCGGCCGTAGTCGCTCGCCGCACAGGGCCAAGACGGCCGGCAGCAAGGTGGTGGCGGCCAGCACGGCCAGGGCCACGGCGGCGGCCGCCCCGATGCCCATGACGGTGAGGAAGGGGATGCGGGCCACCGACAGGCCCAGCAGAGCCACGATCACGGTCAGGCCGGCGAAGACGACGGCCGACCCAGCGGTGGCCAGGGCTTGGCCGACCGACTGGGCCACCGGCAGGCCGGAGCCGAGCTGTTGGCGGTGGCGCGAGACGATGAAGAGGGAGTAGTCGATGCCGACGGCCAGGCCCAGCATCAGCCCCAGGATCGGAGTGGTGGTGTTGACCGAGGTGAAGATGGTGGCCAGGTAGATCAAAGAGGAGGCCCCGACCGCCACCGCCAAAGCCACCAGGATGGGCAGACTGGCGGCCAGCAGGGAGCCGAAAGTCGTGATCAAGACGATCAGGGCCACCACCACGCCGAAGGCCTCGGTCAGGCCGATCTGAGGGAAGACGAAGGAGAAGAGCGACCCGCCCAGGCTGGATTGGCCGTCGGCCGGCAAATCGGCCCGGAACTGGTCGGCCGCCTGTTGGAGGGCGGCCTTGGCTCGGCTGCCGGGGTCGCCCGGCGTCTCCGAGACCTGGACTTGGATCAGGGCGGCCTGACGGTCGTCGCTGATGGCCCCCTTGGCCATCTGGTCGAAGGGTGAGACGACCATGGTGACATTGGGCAGGTCGGGCAGCTGTCGGGCCAGGTCCTCGATCGGTTCGCGATAGGCCGCGTCGTCGACGGTGGCGCCCGGGGCCGCCACCACGATGATCTGGGCCGAGCTGCCGGCGGTCTGGGGGAAGGTGCGGCTGAGCGAGTTCAGAGCCTCGACCGCGTCCAAGCCGGGGATGGTGATGTTGGCGTCCAAGCCGTGGCTGAAGGTCAGGGCCAAGGCGGCCAAGACAGCCAAGAGGATCGACCAGATGGCCACCACTTTGACTTTGAGACGGGCGACGGCCAAACCGAGGGCGTACAGGATCGACGACATCAGCTAGAGGCCGGATCTTTCCGGCGGTCCAGCCGGTCCGGGGCGGACGGCGATGACTCCATCGCCTCAGCATACCCAGCTTCCGGGCGTAGGCCCGGATTGTCTGGCTTAGTTTATTCGGCGCTCCGCTCCTGGACGGTAACATACGGGTTGTGGGATCAGGCTCAGAGATTTGGTACGACGACCTGGCGCCCGGCGGGCGCCACCGTTCGCCGGGCGCGATCACGGTCGAGGCCGACGAGATCGTCGCCTTCGCCCGCCGCTTCGACCCCCAGCCCCAACACCTGGACCCGGTTCAGGCTAGCCAGGGGCTGTTCGGCGGCCTGGTGGCGTCGGGCTGGCACACCGCCGCCTTGACCATGCGTCTGCTGACCGAGACCCTGCCCCTGGCCGATTCGGTCGGGGCCGGCTTAGAGCTGGCCTGGCCCACGCCGACTAGGCCGGGCGACCAGCTGTGGTTGGACCTGACCGTGGTCTCGAAGCGGCTGTCGCGTTCCAAACCGGACCGGGGCGTGGTCGAACTGGCCTACGACACGGTCGAACTCTCTGGCCAGGTCCGTCAACGCACCCGCGCCACCGTCGTGATGCTGCGCCGCCCCGGGCTCAAACTGACCGAGGCCGGCCGTGGCTGAGCCGGAGTCCGGGCCGGCCCGCCCGGCCCGGCGGCTGAGTCGGGGTTGGCTGGGGCTGATCTTGGTCCTGGGCCTGGTCGGTCTGGCGCTGGCGGCCGACCAAGTGGCCGCCTGGACCATCCGCCGTCAGATCCAGAGCCAGACCGTCCAGGCCTTGAGCCGGGCCGGATTGGAGGCGGACCGGGTCGAGGCGGGCCAGATCGGCTCCGGACTGTGGGCCCTGTTGACCGGTCGGCTGGACTCCCTGCGCCTGGACCTGGCCGTCCAGTGGCCGACCGGCGGCGGCCGGGTGACCGCCGAACTGTCGGCTCAAGACGTCCGCTGGGGCTCTGGCCAGATCCGGCTGTCCCGGCTGGAGGCCGCGCTCACGGCGCCGGCGGAGTCGTTGGCCAGCTTGGCCGACCAGGCCCTGGCCGAGCGGCCGGAGATCGGTTGGTTGTCCGGGGACGGGCTGGTCTGTCGGCTGGACCCGGCCGCCGGGCAGATCGAGCTGGTGTCGGAGCGGGGACTGACGGTGCGGCTCGAACCGCTGGTCCGACCGCAGGGGGCGGTTTTGGCCGTGGTCGGCTGGAGTCTGTTCGGCCTGCCCCTGCCCGACCTGGGCCAAAGCTTCGAACTGGATCTGTCCGGCTTCTTCTTCGGCGCCCAAGTGGTGGCGGCCGAGGTCGGGCCGACCGGTCTGCGAGTCGACCTATTGGCCCAGGACCTGGTGCTGTCCTGAGCCGGCCGGCCCGTGCGACCAGCCGCCCGGTCGGACCGGCTGCGATGGGCAGGGCGGCCGGGGGCCGCCTCCAGGCGTAGATTGGGGCAGCAGCATTCAGATTCCCCGAAAGGGACGAGGAGCCATCATGAACGCCGTTCTGGAGAACATCGCGGCCCGCCATTCCTGCCGCAGCTACACCGCCGAACCGGTCAGCCGGGCCGATTTGGAGACCATCGTCAAAGCTGGCGTCCAAGCGCCCAGCTCGCGGGGCAACGCGCCCTGGTACGTCGCCGTGGTGACGGACCAGGAGCTGATCGACGACCTCTCGCGCACCGCCTTGGAGGTCCTGGTCCGGCGCGAGGCGCGGCAGAAGGAGAAATTCGAGCGTCTCGGCACCAGCTTGTTCTACGACGCCCCGGCCGTCATCCTGGTGGCCACCCGGCCCAGCCACGATTTCACCAGCAGCCAGCTGGACGCCGGCCTGCTGGTCGAGAACATGGTCTTGGCCGCCACCTCTTTGGGCTTGGGCTCCTGTGTCTGCGGCTTCGCCACCCAGGCCTTCCGCGACCTCAAAGCCGGCGACGGCGAACGGTTGTCCAAGCGTCTCGGTTTCCCTTGGGGGTACGCCATGACGGTGGGCGTGATCGTGGGCCACCCGGCCGCTCCGGGCCAACAGCACCCGACCGACCTCAGCAAGGTGCGCTTCTTCGAGGCCTGAGCCGACGGCGGCGGAACGGTCGCTCAGCCGGGGCCGGGCAGTTCTAGGCGGAGGCCGTCGAAGGCCGCCAGATCGGCCTCGTCGTGGGTGGTCAGAACCAGGTCGTGGCCTTGGCTGCGCTGGCCCACATAGGCCCGTAGGGCCGCTCGGCTGGCGGCGTCGATCCCGTTGAAGGGCTCGTCCAAGCAGATCAGGTCGGCCTCGGGCAAGAGGGCGCGGGCCAGAGCCACCCGGCGACGTTGTCCGCCCGACAGCCCGTTGACGGAGCGGCCCCAGCTGTCCGCCGTCAGCCCGACCGCCGTCAGCTCGGCTTCCAGACGGCGGTTGGCGATGGCCCCGGGACAGGCCAGGCGGAGGTTGGCGAGGGCGGAGAGATGTTCGACCAGGCGGTCGTCTTGGAAGACGGCGGCCCGGCGGGCCCAGCCGCCGCGCTCCACCCGGCCCCGGCTGGGCTGGAGCGAGCCGAGCAGCAGTCGGAGCAAGGTGGTCTTGCCCGACCCGTTGGGGCCGGTCACGAGCAGCCGGTCGGCCCGGGCCGAGAGGTCCCGCAAGACGACCCGGTCGCCGTAGCTGAAGCTGACTCCGGTGAAGCTGATCATCCTGGCCGCCGGCGGACGGGGTCGGCCCGATAAGCCTGGGCCAGCCCGCTCTCGAGACGGTGCAGCAAGCCTAGGACCAGCTTCTCGGAGGCGAAGCTGAGCCCGACCACGACGCCGGTCCAACAGAACAGGTCGCCGGTGGCCAGGAAGAGCTTGGCCTGGTAGAGGCGCTCCCCGACGCTGCCGCTGGGCAAGCCGATGACTTCGGCGCTGACGCCCGCCTTCCAGGCCAGCCCCAGGCCGGCCCGGCTGGCGGCCACCAGATAGGGCAGGGTGGCGGGCAGGACGATGGTCCACCAGCGGCGGGAACAGGAGAAGTCGAAGACCTGGGCCAACTCGTCCAGCCCGCGGTCCCGTCGGGCCAGGGCTTCTTCGACGTTGGCGTAGACGATCGGCAGCACCATCAGACAGGAGATGGTCACGCTCAACCAGGACGAGTCCGCCCAGATCAGCACCAAGATGATGAAGCTGACCACCGGGACGCTACGGATGGCTCGGATGGGCGGGGAGAGGAAAGCCTGGATCCAACGGTTGAGGCTGGCCAACCCGGCCAAGGCGGCGCCCAGCGCCAAGGCCAGCCCGAAGCCGGCCGCGATCCGCCCCAGCGAATAGCCGACCGTTTCCCAGAAATCGGCGCTGGGGGCCAGCCGGGCGAACGAGGCCGCCACCGCCAGCGGCGAGGCCAGCAGGATCGTGTTGTCGACCAAGGCCGCCACCGCTTGCCACAGCGCCAGCCAAGCCACGATGACGAGGGCGCCGCGCAGCCCGGCCCGGCCCGGGCCGGACCGGCGGTCAGGGCAGGTAGAAGTCATCGTCAGGCAGCTCGCCGCCCACCGCGGCCGGATTGGCCTGGTACAGGACTTGGAGATAGCCCCGGACGGCCTGTTCGGCCTCGGCCCCGGACAGGAAGGTCAGGTGGGAGCGCGGGATGGCGGCGGCCGCCACCTCCGCGGTGGGCACGATCCCCAATTCGGCGATGGCGACGCCGGCGGCGGCCGGATGGGCGTTGGTGAAGGCGATGGAGGCCTGGTACTGGGCCAAGAAAGCGGCCAAGGCCTCGGGCTGGTCCCGGACCAGGGCGTCCAACGCCACCAGCGCGCCGGTGACGAGTTTGGAGTCCGGATGGACCCGGTCCCATTCGGCGCTCAGGTCGAGCGCCAGCCGAAGCTCGGGGTCTTGGCTGAGCACGGTCGTGACATACGGCTCGGGGAGCAGCGCGATGGCGCTGTCGGCGGCCGCCAGCCGGGCGGCGACCTCGCTGGCCTCGGGGAAATACTCCACCCGCACCTGGCCGCTCAATCCGTTCCGTTCCAGCAGGTGGTCGAAGACGTGCTCCGGCGTGGCGCCCTTGCCGGTGGCCAGGACGGTGTGGCCGGCCAGATCGGCCCAGGTCGAGACGGTCAGCCCCTTGCTGACCAGGTGCAGCACGCCCAGAGTGTTGACGGCCACCAATCTGATCGCGACGCCTCTGGCCCGCAGCACGGCGGCCAGGTTGACCGGCAGACAGGCCAGGGTCAGCTTCCCGGTGGCCAAGCCGGGCGTGATCTCGTCGGCGCTGCCGTGCAAGCTGAGTTCGAAGACCGTCTCGGTCGGTTCCGCCCCGGTCGGCGGCTGGCTCATCATCCAGGCCAGGCCCATGCCGGTCGGCCCTTTGAGAGCGGCCACGGTCAGGCTGGTCGGGGCGGAGGCGGCCGGGTCGGGGGCCGGGCCGCCGGCCGTGCAAGCCGCCAACAGGGCCCAACCGACGGCGACGGCGGCTATGGCCTTCCTCATGGCTGCCGCCGTCCGCCGAAGGGCGCGTAATGGGTGTGCAGCAGGCGGTGGGCCAAGTCGGAGGCGGGCTGGCCGAAGAAGTCGTCGTACAGCCGATGGATGTCGGGGTTGTCCTGGGACTGACGCAGGGGCGAATGCCGATCGATGTCGATCAGCACCTTCTGCCGGTCGGACAACTCGGTCCGGCTGAGCGGGGGCGGATTGCCGGCCCCGTGGACGCAGCCGCCCGGGCAGGCCATGATCTCCACCAAGTCGAAGCCGACGTCTTGACCGGCCGCCACCCGTCGGACCAAGGGCTCGGCGTTGCCCAGGCCGGAGATGACGGCCACCCGCAAGGTCTTGCCGCCGGCTGTGACCTGGGCGCTCTTGAACCCCTGCAGGCCACGCACGGCGCTGAACTCGAGCGGGTCGGCCGGGGTCCCGTCGAGCTGTTCCACCGCCATCCGCAGCGCCGCCTCCGCCACTCCGCCGGAGGCCCCGAACAAGATGCCGGCCCCGGAGACCTGGGCGTACGGCTGGTCGAAGCTGGAGGGCTCCACTTGGGACGGGTCGATCCGGACCATGTCGATCATCTCGATGAACTCGTTGGTGGTCAGGACGGCGTCGACGTCGCGGACGCCGCCGGGGGCGAACTCCGGGCGGGCGGCCTCGTATTTCTTGGCCAGACAGGGCACGATCGAGACAACGTACAGATCGTCCAGACTGATGCCGAAACGGTCGGCGAAGTGAGCTTTGACGGTCGCCCCCATCATTTGCTGGGGGGACTTGCAACTGGAAAGGTGCCCGATGATCTCGGGGAAGCGTTTCTCCAGCATGTTGATCCAGCCCGGGCAGCAAGAGGTGAATTGGGGCAACGGGCCACCGGATCGCACCCGGCGCAAGAATTCAGTGGTCTCCTCCATGATGGTGAGGTCGGCCGCGAAGGTGAAATCGAACACTCGGTCGAAACCGATCGCCCGCATCAGGCCGGCGGTGAAGCCCGAGACCTGGTCGAAGGGCACGCCGTACTGGGCGGACAAGACGCTGCGCGGACCGGGGGCCACGAAACCGACGACGTATTTGGTCGGGTCGCTGATGGCGTCGAAGACGGCGGGGCGTTCACGGACGTAGTCCAACGCGCCGCAGGGGCAGGCCGCGACGCACTGCCCGCAGGACACGCAGTCGGTCTCCAACAGCGGCCGCCCGTCCGCCGTCCCGACGCCCATCTGGCCGTTGCGGAATTGGAAGGCCAGCACGCCGGGGCCTTCGATCTCGGCGCAGGCCGCCACGCAGCGGCCGCAGGAGATGCACTTGTTCTGGTCGCGCAAGATGAAGGGGTGGTCGCGCTCGATCGGGGTGAACGGGCGCCGGTGCAGGGGCGGGGTGTGGGCGACGTGTTGGCTGGTGGCGACCTCGCGCAACTGGCAGGTGAAGCGGGCTTTGCAGCCGCACTTCAAGCATCGGTTGGCCTCCTCGCGGGCCGACCGCTCGTCGTAGCCGACGCTCACCTCGCTGAAATCGAGGACCCGTTCGACGATTGGCAACTCTTGAGCCGGATAGCGGGGCGCTCGCGGCAGCTTGGCGTATTCATAGGTGGGCTGTTCCGACAAGGCCCCGCGGCTGCAGTTGTAGACCTCCGGCTCGGGTTGGACATAGCCCTTTTTGAAGTATTGATCCATCGCGGCGGCGGCGGCCTGGCCGGCCGCCACGGCTTGGATGACGGTGGCCGGACCGGTCACGCAGTCGCCCCCGGCGAAGACTTTGTTCTCCGAAGTCTCCATGGTGCGGCCGGTGATCTCGATATTGCCCAGCGGGTCCAAACGCACCGGCAGATCGTCGTACAGGAATTGGGTGTTGGTGGATTGCCCGATGGCGCTGATGATGGTGTCGGCCGGAATGGAGAATTCGCTGTACGGGATGGGCACCGCCCGGCGGCGGCCGGAACGATCCGGCTCGCCCAACTCCATGCGCAGACAGGACAGCGCCAGAGCGCCGTCGACCAGCCGGATCGAGCTGGGCGAGACCAGGAAGACCATCTCCACGCCCTCGGCCATGGCGTCGACGACTTCCTTGTGGTCGGCCGGCATCTCGGCCTGGGTCCGCCGGTAGAGCAAGGTGGTCCGAGCGCCCTTGCGCAGCGCGGTGCGAGCGCAGTCGATGGCGGTGTTGCCGCCGCCGATGACCAGCGCCCGCGACCCGACGTCCGGGTCGGAGCCTTTGACGACCCGCTCCAAGTACTCGATGCCGGGCCAGACGCCGGGCAGGCCCTCGCCCTCGACCTGGATCGGCGTCGGCTGCCAGGCCCCGATGGCCAGGTAGACCGCGTCGAAGTCGCGCCGGATGTCGTCCAGGCGCAGGTGGGAGCCCAAAGTCTTGCCGCACTGGATGTCCACCCCCAGGCTGCGGATGGTGTCGATCTCGGCGTCGAGGATGGCCTTCGGCAGCCGGTACTCCGGAATGCCGTAGCGCATCATGCCGCCGGGGGCCGGCTGGCGTTCGAAGACGGTCACCCGATGGCCGAGCCGGGCGCTGTGATAGGCGGCCGACAAGCCGGACGGGCCGGCCCCGATGACCGCGATCCGCCGGCCGCTGGCCGGCGCCGGCTCGGGCCGCCAGGGGGACGGGCCGGTCAGGTCCAGGTCGGCCACATAACGTTTCACCTCGTTGATGGCGACCGCCTCGTCCACCAGGTTGCGCCGACAAGCCGCCTCGCAGGTGTGGGGGCAGACCCGTCCGCAGACCGAGGGGAAGGGGTTGCGGTCCTTGATCACCTGGATGGCGGCGGTCATATTGCCGTCGGCCACCAGGGCCAGGTAGCGCTGGATGTCGATCTTGGCCGGACAGGTCTGCTGACAGGGGGGCAGGCAGTCGGCGTTGTGGTCGGTCAGGAGCTGTTCCAGACGGATCTTCCGGAAGGCGTCGATGGTGTCGGAACGGGTGGCTACCACCAGGCCGGGACTGACCGGTGTGACACACGACTTCACCCCGATCTGGTCCGGTCCGACCTGGACCATGCACAGTCCGCAGTTCCCGTTGGACCGCTCCAGGCGGACGTCGTGGCACAAAGATGGGATGTCGAAGCCCTCTTGGCGCAAAGCCCTCAAAATGGTCGATCCGGCCTCGACCTCGGTTCGTTGGCCATCCACGGTGATTGTGATGCGGTCTTGGTCCACCACGCTGGCTCCTTTCGGGGCGCCACCAGCAGCAGTGCTCACCGCTGGGGACGGAGAGTGATCTCAACTTCATTGTCAAGACGACGAGTCCGAGTGTAGTGGACGGAATCCCAACATTTGCCACCGTGGAGAAGAATTTTCTCAACCTGGTGGCAGTCTTCCACCGCCGCCGGCGGTCCCGCGGCCGCCGACCGCTCAGTCGAGGATGGCCCGCTTGATGGACTGGGCGTAGGCCTGGAGCGCCGGTCCGGCGCCGGTCGGGTCTTGGCCGATCAAGGAGACGATCTTGGAGCCGACGATGACGCCGTCGGCGAATTGGGCGATCTGGTTGGCCTGCTGCGGGGTGTGGACGCCGAAGCCGACCGCCACCGGAGTCGAGCTGTGCAGGCGGATCTCGTCCACGATCGACTTCAGATCGGTCGTGATCTGGCTCCTTTGGCCGGTCACGCCGAGCGAGGAGACGACGTAGATGAAGCCGCTGGCCGATTGGGCCACCCGCCGGATGCGGTCGGCCGAGGTCGGGGCCACCAGGGTGATCAGGTCGAGGCCGTGCCGGGCCGCCGTCGGCCGTAATTCGCCCTGCTCCTCGAAGGGCAGATCGGGGATGATCAGGCCGGAGGCTCCGACCGCGCTGGCGCGCTGGCAGAAGGCCTCGTAGCCGTAATGGAAGACCGGGTTGAGGTAGGTCAGGAAGACCAAGGGGACGTCGGTCTGGGCGTGCACCCGCTGGGCCAGCTGGAAGATCCCCTCCAGGGTGGCCCCGGCCCGCAGGGCACGCAGATTGGCGGCCTGGATGACCGGCCCCTCGGCGATGGGGTCGGAGAAGGGGACGCCGATCTCGATCAGGTCGGCCCCGCCGGCCACCAGATCCAAGATGTGGCGCTCGGAGCGCTCCAGGTCGGGGTCGCCGCCGGTCACGAAGGCGATGAAGGCCTTGCCGGAGGCGAAGGCGCGGGCGATCTCACTCATTGACGGTCCTTCCCCGGTAACGGGCGATGGCGGCCACGTCTTTGTCGCCCCGGCCGGACAGACAGACCACCAGGTGCTGGTCGGGCCGGTAGCGCTGGGCGATCTGACGGACGTGGGCGATGGCGTGGGCCGACTCGATGGCGCAGATGACGCCCTCCATCCGGGCCAGGTACTCGAAGGCCTCGACCGCCGCCTGGTCCGTCACCGGCACGTAGCTGGCCCGTCCCGAGTCGTGCAGCCAGGCGTGTTCGGGGCCGATGCCGGGGTAGTCCAGGCCGGCCGAGATGGAATAGACCGGCGCGATCTGGCCGTCGCGGTCCTGGCAGAAATACGATTTCATGCCGTGGAAGACCCCGACCTCGCCCCGGGCCATGGTGGCGGCGTGCTGGTCGGTGTCGACCCCCAGCCCGGCCGCCTCGCAGCCGATCAACTCGACCTCGGGGCAGTCGATGAAGTCGTAGAACAGGCCGATGGCGTTGGAGCCGCCGCCGACACAGGCCACGGCGGCGGCCGGCAGAGTCTGGGCCTGGGCCTGGAGCTGGGTTTTGACCTCACGGCCGATGACGGCTTGGAAGTCCCGCACCATCATGGGGAAGGGGTGCGGCCCCATGACCGAGCCGAGCACGTAAAGGGTGTCGTGGACCCGGCTGGTCCACTCCCGCATGGCTTCGTTGACGGCGTCCTTCAAAGTCATGGTGCCCGACTCGACCGGATGCACGGTCGCCCCCAACAACTCCATCCGGTAGACGTTGAGGGACTGGCGTTCGGTGTCCTCCCGGCCCATGAAGATCTCGCACTCCAAACCCATCAGGGCGGCCGCGGTGGCGGTGGCGACGCCGTGCTGACCGGCCCCGGTCTCGGCGATGACCCGGGTCTTGCCCATCCGACGGGCCAGCAGGGCCTGGCCTAAGACATTGTTGATCTTGTGCGAGCCGGTGTGGTTGAGGTCCTCCCGCTTGAGCCAGATCTGGGCCCCGCCCAGATCGGCCGTCATCCGTTCGGCCCGGTACAGCAGCGAGGGCCGGCCGGCGTAGTCGCGCAGCAACCCGGCCAGCTCGTCCTGGAAAGCGGGGTCCTGGCGGTGGCGGCGATAGGCCTGGTCCAGCCCGATCAACTCGTTCATCAAGGTCTCGGGGATGTACTGCCCCCCGTACGGGCCGTAACGACCTTGGTTCATGGCGACTGCCTTTCTACGACGTCGGGTGCGACGGCTGACCGGGCCCGGCGGGCCAGCCGGGGATGTCCCCAGGCGTGGGTCCGGGCGGTCAGCTCGATCATTTTGGCTGGGTCTTTGAGGCCGGAAGTCTCGGCCCCGGAGGAGAGGTCGAGGACGGGCCAGCCGGGCAGGGCCAGGGCTTGGTCCAAATTGTCCAGCCCGATGCCGCCGGCCAAGAACCAGGGCTGCTCCGAGACGGGCAGCCGGCTCCAGTCCAGCCGCCGGCCGGAGCCGGCCCCGGCGTCCAACAGGACGGCGTCGGCGGCCGCGGCGGCGGCCCAAGCCGGGTCGGCCGGGTCCAGGCTGGGGACCGCCTTGATGACGGGCCGGCCGCTGGCCTGGCGCAGGCGTTCGACCTGGGCCGGCGACTCGTGGCCGTGCAACTGGATCCAGTCGATCACGCCGGCGCCGGTCAAGTCGAGGATGTCCGCTTCGGCGGCGTCCACGAAGACGCCGACGGCGGCGATGCCCGGGGCCAAGCCGGCCCGCAGGTCCCGGGCCTGGGCCGGGCTGACCTGGCGGCGGCTGGGGGCGAAGACGAAGCCGACGTAGTCGGGCCGGGCCCGGTTGGCGGCGGCCACGTCCTGGGTCCGGCTCAGACCGCACAGCTTGATCCGAGGCAGGCGGCGGCGCAACTGGTCCAAGGCTCGGGCCTGGTCCGGCGCCCGCATCAGCCGTTCGCCCACCAGCACGGCGTCGACGCCGGCCCGGCGCAGACGTTCGACGTCGTCCGGACCGTGCACACCGGACTCGGCCACCAAGGTGACCTGGTCGGGGATGGCGGGGGCCAAACGCTCGGTCCAGGCCAGGTCGACCTGGAAGGTGGCCAAGTCACGGTTGTTGACTCCGACCACCTTGGCCCCGGCGGCCAGAGCCTGGTCGACCTCGGCTTGGTCGTGGGTCTCGACCAGGGCGGCCAAACCCAAGGAGTCGGCCAAAGCCAACCACTCGGCCAGTTGGGCCCCGCTGAGCAAACGGCAGATCAACAGCACGGCGGCCGCCCCCAAGGTCCGGGCCTGATAGATCTGGTAGGGGTCGACCACGAAGTCCTTGCGCAAGGTCGGCGTCGTGACGGCGGCCGCCACCTGGGCCAAGTCCTGGTCGGAGCCGAGGAAGAACTCCGGTTCGGTCAGGACCGAGATGGCGCTGGCCCCGCCGGCGGCGTAGCGACGGGCGATCTGGACCGGGTCGAAGTCAGGCGCGATCAGGCCTTTGGAGGGCGAGGCCCGTTTGACCTCGCAGATGAACGACAACCCGCCTCCGGCTAGGGCGCGTTCGAAGTCGGCCCCCCGGCCCGGCCCCAGAGCCTCGGCTTGGCGGCGCAACTGGTCCAATGGCTGGGCCGCCCGTTGGGCGACCAGGCGCTGCCGGGTGCGATCGGCGATGCGGTCCAGGATCATGCCGGTGGCTGGTTGGACAAGGCGATGAAACGCTCCAGTTGGGTCTGGGCCCGGCCCGAGTCGATCAGGTGGCGGGCCTGGTCGACCGCTTCGGCCAAGGAGACCGAGTCGTGGGCCAGGTAGATGGCGGCGGCCGAGTTCAAGATCACGGCGTCCCGCTTGGGGCCGCGTTGGCCGGCCAGGATGGCGCGGGTGATGTCGGCGTTCTGGGCCGGGCTGCCGCCCACCAGCTCGGACTTGTCGCAGCGGGCGAAGCCGTAGGCCTCGGGCGTGATGACGGAGCGCTGGAACCAGCCCTCGCGTAACTCGCAGACGGTGGTGGGGGCGCTGATCGAGATCTCGTCCAAGCCGTCTTGGCCGTACACCACCAGAGCCCGTTTGACGCCCAGATTGGCCAGCACCTGCGTCATCGGCTCGACCAAGTCCTCGTCGTACACCCCCAGCAGCTCATAATTGGCGCCGGCCGGGTTGACCAGGGGACCCAAGACGTTGAAGATCGTGCGGATGCCGAGGGCCCGGCGGACCGGGGCGACGTAGCGCATGGCGATGTGGTAGTTCTGGGCGAACAAAAAACACAAATTTATGGTGCGAAGGAGGTGGAGGGAGTGCTCCGGGCTGATCGTGATGTCGACGCCGAGGGCCTCCAAGACGTCGGCCGCGCCCGATTTGGAGGTGGCCGCCCGGTTGCCGTGTTTGGCCACCGGCACCCCGGCGGCCGAGATGACCAGGGCCGAGGTGGTGGAGATGTTGAAGCTGTTGGAGCGGTCGCCGCCGGTGCCGACGATCTCCAACACGTCCATGTCGTGCAACAGTCTGATGCAGTGCTGGCGCATGCCGGCGGCCGAGCCGGTGATCTCGTCGATGGTCTCGCCCTTGACCGACATGGCGGTCAAGTAGGCCGCCATCTGGATGTCGGAGGCGTCGCCGCTCATGATCTCGTCCATCACGGCGTTGGCCACCTCGTAGCCCAGGTCCTCGTGGCGGGCGGCCCGGGCGATGGCTTCTTTGATCATGGTCGTCCCTGTCTGACTGGCGGCTGAGGCGCGGGCAGGCCGAGGAAATTAGCCATGATGGCCGGCCCGGCCGGAGTCAGGATCGACTCCGGGTGGAATTGGATGCCGAAGACCGGCCAATGCCGGTGGGCCACCGCCATGATCTCGCCGTCGGCGCTGCGCGCGATCGGGCGCAGGTCGGCCGGCCAGGGCTGGTCCTGGGCCGCCAGCGAGTGGTACCGGGCCGCCTCGATGGTGGCGGGCAGGCCGGCGAAGAGAGGACAGCCGAGGTCGAGCTGGACCGGCCAGGCCTGGCCGTGGACCAGCTGGCGGGCGTACGAGATCTCGGCTCCGAACGCCTGGCAGATGGCTTGGTGGCCCAGGCAGACGCCCAGGATGGGTCGCCGGCCAGCCCAGGCCGCGATGGCTTCCAAACAGACTCCGGCCTGGCTGGGCCGGCCCGGGCCGGGTGAGACGACGATGTGGCTGGGGTCGAGGGCCAGCAGCTCGGGCACGGTGGCCTGGTCGTTGCGGACGACGCGGATCAGTTGGTCGGCCGGGGGCTGGTCGGCCGGGTCCAGCTGACGGCTGAGCAAGCTTCCGATCAGCTGGTAGAGGTTGTACGAGAAGGAGTCGTAATTATCGATCAGCAGGATCATGGCCGCTCCTGGTGGTCGCTTTGGAGCAAGGCGTCGACCACGGCTTGGGCCTTGGCCCGGCACTCCTGGTATTCCTTCAGGGGGTCGGAGTCGGCCACGATGCCGGCCCCGGCCCGGACGTGGACCCGCTGGCGGCGTTTGAAGGCCAGCCGGATGGCGATGCAGGTGTCGACCTCGCCGGTCAAGGAGAGATAGCCCAAGGCGCCGCCGTAGATGCCGCGGGTGTTGCCTTCCAACTGGTCGATGATCTGGCAGGCCCGGATCTTGGGCGCCCCGGACAGGGTGCCGGCCGGCAGGACGGCGGCGATGACGTCGACGGCGGAGCGATCGTCCCGCACCTGGCCGGCCACGGCCGAGGCGATGTGCATGACGTGCGAGTAGCGCTCGACGGTGCGGTAGCGCTCGACCTCGACGCTGCCGAAACGACAGACCTTGCCCAAGTCGTTACGGCCCAGGTCGACCAGCATGTCGTGCTCGGACAGCTCCTTGGGGTCGGCCAGCAGCTCTCGCTCCAGGGCCTGGTCCTGGTCCGGGTCGCCGCCCCGGGGACGGGTGCCGGCCAGGGGGAAGGTGACGGCCCGGCCCTGGCGCAGTCGGACCAGGGTCTCGGGCGAGGCCCCGGCGATCTCGACGTCGTCGGAGGCCAGGTAGAAGAGGTAGGGCGAGGGGTTGATCTGGCGCAACCGGCGGTAGGTCTCGAACAGTGAGCCGGTGGCCTCGGCCGACAGACGGTTGGACAGCACGACCTGGAAGATGTCGCCTTCGTGGATCAGATGGCGGGCCTGTTCGACCATGGCGCAGTAGCGCTCTTGGTCGAACAGGGCGCTGAAGTCGGAGCTCAGCCGCAGCGGCGGCGGCTCGGTGGCCTGGCCGTGGGCGATCAGGTCGGCCAACTGCTCCAGTTGGGCGCAGGCCCGGCGGTAGTTCTCCGGCACGGCGTCGGTCCGGACGTTGGCGATCAGGTGGATCCGACCTTCCAGGTGGTCGTAGGCCGCCACCTTGTCGAATAGCATCAGGTCGACGTCTTGGAAGGCCTCGTCGTCCGGGCCTTGGCGGGCCAGGCTGGGCTCGGCGTATTTGACGTAGTCGTAGGCGAAGTAGCCGACCAGGCCGCCGGTGAAGGGCGGCAAGCCGGGCAGGACCGGGCTGCGGTTGTCGTCCAGCAGACGCTGGATCTCACGCCCGGGGTCGTCGGTGGCGATCTCGAAACGAGCCCCGTTGTCGATCGACAGCCGGCCGTCCCGACAGGTCAGGCACAGTTTGGGGTCGTAGCCCAGGAAGGTGTAACGGCCGCGGTCGTCGGCTTGGGCCAAGGACTCCAAGATGAAGGCCTGCCGGCTGAGCGACTTCAAAACCAAGAAGGCCTGGTCCGGCTGGCGCAGGGAGGCGGGCAAGCTGGCGTGGACTGGCACCATGGGCCAGTCGCGGGCCAACTCGGTGACCTGGTCCAGGGTCGGTTGAAAGTCCATCTCGTCCTGCTCGAATTCGCTCGGGCCGGTCGGGTCTGAGACCGGGGGCGCGGCCCGGGGTCCAGCATAACCCGGCCCGGGGCCAGGGCCGGTTCAGGACCGCTTCTGGGGCCAGCCGGTCGGTCGGGGTCGGTGGCTCGGCCGGCCGGTTCGGCCGATGTATCCTGCGACCACCCACATACTCACAACTGCGCGCAGGATGACGTGGGAGCGCGCGCTCACCGACCCCGTCGTCCCGACCGCGCGCAGCGACACCCCGTCGTTCCGCGCCAGCGCAGTCGCAGAATCCAAACCGGCGGGTCGGGGCTTAGTCGGCCGGCCCCGGGCTGGCCGGCTGGGTCCGGCGGTGGGCGTCCCAAGCGGCCACGGCCAGGGCCAGGGCGATCAGGCCGCAGGCCACCCACAGGCCTCGGCTGGCGGCCTGTTTGGCCGCTTCTGCCAAACCGAGGCGGGGGGTCTGGACGGCCAGGTGGGTGAAGTAGATGGCCAAGACGACGGCGGTGCCGACGGCTGAACCGAAGCGCTGGCCGACCTGCAAGACGGCCCCGGCCACGCCGCCCAAACTAGGCGGGATGTCCTGGAAGGTCAGGACCTGGTTGGGCGAGATGACGGACCCATTGCCCAATCCGGCCACCGCCATGGCGGCCGCCAACAGCCCCGGCAGCCAGGCCGTGGGAGAGAAACGGATGACGTTGTCGATCAGGATCAAGCCGACCAAGGACAGGGCCAGCCCGCCCACCACCAGCCGCCGCCCGAACCGGCCCACCAGCCGGGACGACAACCCGGCCGCCAGCCCGGAGGCGATGGCGTTGGGCACCGCCACCAGGCCGGCTGTCAAGGCGGTCTGGCCGAGGCCGGACTGCAACATCAAGGAGACCACCAGGAAGAGACTGGTGAAGCCGGCGAAGTAAGCCAGACCGACGGCCGCTCCGAAGCGGAAGGCGGTGTCTTTGATCAAGCGGGGGTCGAGCACGGCGGAGCCGCCGCGGGACTGGTAGCGGCGCTCCCAGAAGTAGGTCAGCGGGGCCAGCAGGACCGCCCCGGCCAGCCACCACCAGCGGGCCGGCTGGTCCCAGAAGCCGGACTGGGGAGTGGTCACGAAGGGCCACATGGCGGCCAGCGTGCCCAGCCCGATCAGGGCCAGTCCGACCGGGTCGAGCCGGCTGCGGTCGCTGACGGCGACGGGGGCGGGCAGCAGACGGCGGCTCAGCGCCAACACCGCCAGACAGACCGGCAGGTTGATCCAAAAGACCCAGCGCCAGCCCTGCTGGGGTCCGAAGGCGTTCAGCAACAGGCCGCCCAAGAGGGGCCCCAAGGCGGTCGAGACGCCGATCACGCCGCCGAACAGGCCGAAGGCGCGGGCCCGCTCGGCCCCCCGGAAGAGTTGCTGGATCAGACCGGAGACCTGGGGGTTGAGCATGCCGGCGCAGGCCCCTTGGAGCAGACGTAGGACGGCCAACCAGGTGTCGTCCTGGGCCGCTCCGGCCAACAGGCTGGTCAGTCCGAAGCCGGCCGTGGCCAGGCTGAACATCATCCGGCGGCCGCGGGCGTCGCCGATCCGGCCGGCCGGCACCAGACAGAGGCCGAAGGCCAGGGAGTAGCCGGCCACGATCAATTGCAGCTCGGTCGGACCGGCCCCGAGAGCCTGCTGCATCGACGGCAGGGCGACGTTGACGATGGAGACGTCGAGCATGGTGATGAAACCGGCGGCGAAGCAGACCCCAAGGGCCCGCCAGCGCCGGGGGTCCAGCGGGGCGGTTTGGTCCATCGGGCCGATTATGGCGCCCGCGGCCCAGGCTTTGGTCGGTTAGGCCCGACCAGACACAATGGAGGCGTGCGAATCGTCGGAGTGCCGGTGGCGGGCGGGCCGACCGTGGTCGACCGAGTGGTCGGCCACGCCGAGGATCCGGCCGCTCTGTTGCGGGCCGACGGTTACGTCATCCGCCGTCTCCTGTCGGTCACCGGGCTGGCTCCTGAAGTGGTGGTGACGGTCCAGGTCGGCCGGCGGAGCGAGTGGACGGCCCGCTTGGCCCGCCGTCGCCGGGTCGGCCCGGCCCGGCCCGACTCCGATCAGATCCCCCGTCGTCAGCGGGTGGCGGCCTACGCCATCGGCTTGTCCGAGCGCGGCCTGCTGGCCACCCAGTTCTCCGACCGCACCGCCGCCGCCGGCCTGTGGGGTCTGCCCGGCGGCGGCCTGGTGACGGGGGAGTCGGCCGCCCAAGCGGTGGTGCGCGAAGTGGCCGAGGAGACCGACCAGAGCATCCGCTTGATCCGCGTCCTCGACCTGCGCTCCGACCATTGGGTGGGCCAGTCCCCGGCCGGTCTGTGCGAGGACTTCCACGCCCTGCGTCTGATCTATCTGGGGCGGGTCGACCATCCCACCCGACCGGTCGTCAACGACGTCGGCGGCACCACGGCGGCGGCCGTCTGGGTGTCTTTGGGCCACTGGCGCCAACTGCCCTGGTCGGCCGGCCACCGCGCCATCCTGGGCCAGCACCTGGACCGGCTGAGCCCAGCCGACTGGGGCCGGTAGGGCCGACGTCGGCCCAGACAGGGATCGGGGGGGCCGGTTTGGGCAAACCGACCCCCCCGAGTGGGTGGTGTGGATGTTACGACGAAGGGCCGCTGGCTCTAGCGGCGGAAATAAGACAGGATGCGCAGGATCTTGGTGTAGAGGAAGACCATGGAGACGGTCAAGCCGTAGGCCGCCAGCCAGGACTGCCGGGCCGGGGCCCCCATCCGGATGCCCTGCTCGATGGACTGGAAGTCATCCAGCAGGCACATCACGGCCAAGACCACGCCTATTCCGGCGCCGAGCCAGGCCAGCAGCGAGACGGGGCCGGTCATGCCGGCCACCAAACCGAGGTTGATGCCGAAGAGGTAGAGCACCAGGTTGAGCAGGAAGACTCCGGCGTAGGCGACCAGAGAGATGAAGACGATCTTGCGCACCTTGCCGGACAGCCGGATCTTGCCGAAATGGAAGGCGGCGAAGGTGACGCCGGCGGCCATGAAGGTGCCGATCACGGCTTGCAGGACGATGTCTTGGTAGTAAGACTCGAACAGCTTGCTCAGGCCGCCCAGGAAGACGCCCTCCAAGAGGGCGAAGCCGAAGGCCACGACCGGGCCGACGCTGCGCCGGAAGGCGGCGATCAAGGGGAAGACGATCGAGACCAGGCCGCACAGCAGGGTGGCCGGCATCAGCAAGTTCCAGGGCACGAACAACCAAGCTGTGGCGGCGGTCAGGACCAGCAGCCCCATCGTCAGAGCCGACTTGGTCAGCACGTCGTCCAAGGTCATGCGGTCGGTCGCTCCGGACGGGAGCGGGGCTGAGGCCGGAGCCCGACCCGGCTGAGGTTGGCTAGGAGCCGGAGCGGGGCCGGGCTGGCCGGGCGCGCCCCAGACCGGCGGGGCCTGCGCGGCCGGTCCCCAAGCCGGCTGGCCGGACGAAGGGGGCGGGTAGGAGCCAGGGGGACCGTAAGGGCTGGGGGGACCGTAGGCTCCCGGCTGGCCGTAGACGGTGGGGGCGGGGCCGAAGCGGGCGGGGGTGAAGGCGTCCGGACGGGACAGAACGGGATTAGCCAAGATGGCCTCCTTGATCGAAGGACGGAACGGGTCCGATCCGAACCAGGGGCGGACCCGAAAGTCAGCCTGAGTCTACTCCGATTCACCGCCGATCAGCGGTGTCGCGCCTGTTGGGGCTCGGACGGCCGCCTTCAATCGGACAGGATGGTTCCGTCCAAACTGGCCCGCACCTCTTGTCCGCCCAGGCTGAAAACCATCAGCGGCGGACCGTCCTGGTCGACCGGTCCGATCACCCAGCTCAGACCATCCGTCGGCGAGTGGCCGGTCAGGCGTTCCAAACTGGCGATGACGCTGGCGATGGCTTGGGGCCGCACCCAGGCCGGGTCGAAGGTGGGACCGTCGACGGTCTCCTCGCGTTCGATCTGGCGCGCCGGCAACCGCGGCATGCGCAGGGTCCGCACGACCTGGCCGGGCCGGCCCAGGCGATCGGCCCAGACCCCGCCGCTGGCCGGGTCCAAACCGATGGCCAGGACGTCCGATCGCCCGGCCACGGCGTCGGCCAGGCCCACGGCCAGACCGGCCGCCGTGGTCAGGTCGAGTTGACGCACCAGCGTGCCGTCGGAGCGGAAGAAGACCGGGGCCGACTCCGGGGTGGTCGTGACCGTCATGTAGACCTGGCCGTCGGCGTATTCCACGATGTGCAAGCGTTGCGATTTGGCCGACTCGGCCCAGACCTCGGCTTGGCGGAAGAGCCGGCCTAAGTCCGTCAGGTCGAATCGGCGGGGGTCGAAGATGGTCTGCCCGACGTAGGCGGTGTCGGACTCGACCGCTTGGACGACGCCGTCGCGCCAGGCCCAGGTCTCGGCTTGCTGGCCGATCACGACCGACAGGCTGGCGCTGGTGGCGTCCAACTCGACCTTGATGGCCCGGGCCGAACCGGCCGCCTGGATCAGCTCGTCCAGGGCCCAGACGGCCCGGCCCGGGGCGGTGAAGTCGATCGCCGCCGGAGCGGACGGGCTGGCCGTCGGTGGGGCGGCGATCGGGGAACAGGCCGACAGGGCCCAGATCAGGACCCAGGCCGACCAGGCTCCGGCCCACCCGACCGCGCCGCGCCGTCGTCCGGGTCCGTGTTCTGCCACCGCTCCAGGCTAGCCGTTGACGGTTGGGGGAGTCGTCCGACGGTCCGGGGGGACGACGCGCCTGGGCGGGGGGGGGGGGGCCTTTCGCCGGCCCGGTCTGTCGGGTTAGGGTGAGGGGCAGGTTGGACATCGCAGTCCAAGCTGTTTTCCCGACTCGACCGGGAGGCGGGAATCGTTCAGAGACGAGGTCGTGATCATGACGGAGCAGCTGGTCGAAGGGAACAATCAGGACACCACCGTGGTGGCACGTGTGGTGTCCCATCCGATCAAGCACGTCTGGGCCGTGTTGTTGTCGTCCCAGGGTCAGACCGCCCTGCTCGGCCCGGGGGCCATGCTGGGTGACAAGGGTGACAAGTGGGAGGCCGTCGACGGCGCCTGGGGCATCACCCGTTCCTACCATCCCCTGGAGGAGATCCGTTTCTCCTGGCACGCCGACGCCGACGCTCCCCGCACCTGGGTCGAGTTGCGCCTGGAGGCGGCCGACTCAGACGCCACCCGCTTGGTCGTCAGCCACGACCATCGCGGGGCCGAGGTCGACCAGGGCGCCCTGGCCGCCCATTGGGCCGAGGCCCTGGATCGGATCGAGGGCGCGGCCGCCTGAGGTCCGTCGCCGACCGTCCCGCCGAGTTGTGGGACGGGGCGGAGGGTCGGGCTCGGTCCCTCTCTCCAGGACGGGCCGCCGGGGCTGCGGGCCGGGTCAGCGCAAGCCGGCCGAGTCGAGCCGTTGGGCGCCGCCCCGCCGGAAGATCGGCGTGCCCAAGACCAACACCGCCAAAGCGGCCAGAGCCGCCCCCCACATGATGGTGGACATGGCGGCGGCGCTCTCGCCCAAGAGGCCGACCAGGGGACTGATCAATCCGGCCAGGCCGGACTGCAAGGCCCCGACCAGGGCGGCGGCGGTGCCGGCTCGGGAACCGTGGCGGGCCATGGCCAAGGCGGAGGCGTTGGGCGGGCAGAAGTTGATGAAGAGCACGACCACGAACAAGGACACCAAGATCAAGGGCAGGCCGCCCAATCCGCTGTGGCTGACCAGGAAGAGCCAGCCGGTCAAGACGGCCAGCGTGGGGACGGCGAAACGCAGCAACTGGGCCGGGGTGAAGCGTTTGACCAAGCCAGCCGAGACTTGGGCCCCCAAGACCAGCCCGGCCCCGTTGAGGGCGAAGACCAGCGAGAACATGAAGGGACTGAGCCCGAAACCGATCTGGAGGGTGAAGGGCGAGCCCACCACGTAACTCATCAAGATGGCCTGGACCAGGCCGGGCAGGACGGCCAGGGCCAGGAAGCGGCGGTCGCGGGCCAACAGGCCGTAGCCGCGCCAGGTCTCGGACAGGGAGATGAGGCGCTGTTCCGGCGCCAGCGTCTCCGGCAGTTTGAGCCAGACCACCACGAACAGGCCCAGGCCGTACAGAGCCAAGGCCCCGAAGACGCCGCGCCAGGTCGCGAAACTGGCGATGAAGCCGCCCAGGCTGGGCGCGAAGAGGGGGGCGACGCCGATCACCAGCAACAGCCGAGACATCAAGCGGGAGGCCGCCCGGCCGATGAAACGGTCCCGGATCACGGCCATGGCGACGACGCCGGCGGCGGCGTTGCAGAAGCCTTGCAGGGCCCGGGCCGCGATCAGCCAGACGATGTCGGGAGCGAAGACGCAGGCGGCCGAGGTCACGATGTGCCCCAAGACGCCGATCAGGACCGGGCGGCGGCGCCCGAAGCGGTCGGACATCGGCCCGATCACGAGTTGGCCGATGGAGTTGCCGATCAACATCGCGGTCATGGTCAGCTGGACCGACGAGGCCGAAGTGCCGAGGTCCAGCGCCACCTGGGGCAGGCTGGGCAAGTAGATGTCGGTCGAGATGGCCCCGAGGGCGCACATCGAGCCCAGCATGAGGACGTACTTGGCCGTGATGCGGCCGGCGGGCAGTTCGGGTGAGGCTTGGGGCGCGGTCATGGGGTTCTCTGTGGCTCGTTCCTGATCGACTGGGCCGACCCGGACGGGGCGCGGACCGGACGATCGAACTGGGTCATCTTAGCGCCGCCCCCGAACCGGGGCCGGTTCAGGACCAGACCACCGGGGGCGCGCCTTGTTCGGCCAAGAGGGCGTTGGCGCGCGAGTAGGGCCGGGAGCCGAAGAAACCGGCGTGGGCCGACAGCGGCGAGGGGTGGGGGCTGGCCAGGACGGGGCAATCGGCCAATAACGGTTTGAGGCTCTGGGCGTCCCGGCCCCACAGGATCGCCACCAGCGGTCCGCCCCGTCGGGCCAAAGCCTCGATGGCGACCTGGGTGACTCGCTCCCAGCCCCGGCCCCGGTGCGAGCCGGGTTTGCCGGGTTGGACCGTCAAGACTCGGTTCAGCAGCAGCACGCCCTGGTCGAACCAACGGGTCAGGTCGCCGTCCGGCGGCGGCGGCGAGCCCAGGTCGGCGGACAGCTCTTGGTACATGTTGCGCAAGGACCCGGGCAGCGGTCGGACCGTGGGGGCGACCGAGAAGGACAGGCCGACCGGGTGGCCGGGAGTGGGGTACGGGTCTTGTCCCACGATCAGGACGCGGACCTGGGCCAGGGGCCGGGTGAAGGCGCGTAGGACCAAGGGGCCGGCCGGCAGGTAGCCGCGGCCGGCGGCCGACTCGGCCCGCAGGAAGTCGCCCAGACGGTGGACATCGTCCTCGACCGGGGCCAGGGCCTCGGCCCAATCCGGCGCCACCAACTCCTTCAACGCGGCCATGCCGGCCAGCATAGTGTCGGGGCGGCCGGGCGGCCAGGTCGTCCGGGCGGCGCCCCGGCTTGGAACTAGGTCGCCCAGCGGCCGGGAAAGCCGTCGGACCAGGCCAAAGACCGCGCGGGAGGCTAGACTGCGGGACTGTGATGGCGTGGATCGAAGGCAACCCTTTCATTGTCGCCTTCGCCTTCTTGACCGCCGTGGCGGCGGTCCGCTCCCAGTGCACTTATTGGCTGGGCCGGGGCATCCGGGCCGGTCTGGTCCGTTACAGCTGGGCCCAATCCCTCAGCCAGCGGGCCAGCGCCCAGGCCTGGCATCGGATCCAGCGTTGGGGCTGGCCGGTCATTCCGCTCAGTTTCCTGACGGTCGGCTTCCAGACCGCGGTCAATCTGTCGGTCGGCTTGTTGGGCTGGCCCTGGAGACGTTACACCCCGGCCGCCATGATCGGCTGGGTGCTGTGGGGCTTCGTCTACGCCGCCGGCGGTCTGGCCGTCTTCGCCGGTCTGGCCGCCTTGGTGCGGCGTTCGCCCCTGATCGCCGGGGCGGTGGTGGCGTTGGCGCTGACCGGGGCGGTGGTGGCGCTGCGCCTGCTCAAGCGCTCCCGGGCCGCTGCCGTCGAACCAGCCGAGGCTCCGGCGGATTGAGCCCGGTCGGACCGTGCCCGGTCGGGTAGAGCCGGCCCGCCGCGCCTAAGACAGGGACCGTCCGCCGCGACCGCCGCCACCGTCAGTCCGACTCCGGCGCCGGCTCCGCCGCAGGGGGGCTGACCGGCGGCTCGGTCCTCGGCAGACGCCAGGTCAGGACGGCGCCGAGCAGCAGCAGGCCGCTGCCGACGGCCAGGGCGGCCTCGGCCGAGACCAGGTCGAGCAGGGCGCCGGCCACCAGGGGGCCGATGATCTGACCGCCGTCGCCCACCATCTGGTAGGCCGCCAAGGCTCCGGAACTGGAGGGGGGCACGACGTCGGCCAACAGGGTCTGCCCGGCCGTGCCCAAGGCGCTGGCCCCGGCCGCGAACAGGCACATCAGGGCGACCAGGACCGGGAAGGACGGGCTCCAAGTCAAAAACGCTCCGGTCCCAGCGGTGACCAAGGCGCCGAAGAGGAGGGTGGGGCGCCGGCCCAATTTGTCCGTGCTCCAGCCCGACAGCGGCAGACAGACGGCCTGGGCCACGGCCGAGATGGCGAAGGCGACTCCGGTCCAGGCCGGTGACAGGCCGAAGGCGTCGACCACGAACAAGGGGATGACCAGGTTGCGCACGCCGTAGGACTGCCAGACGTTGGCGAAGTTGAGGGCCAAGGCGGTGACGTAGCGACGGTCGCGCAGCAGCTCCCTCAGGCTGGGCCCGGCCGGCCGGTCGGCCGAGCGGGCGGTGCGCGGCAGGCGGGGGATGAAGAAGGCCGCCATCAAACCGGCCAAGGTCAAGGTGACGGCGTAGAAGAAGAAGGGGGCCCGCATCGAGATGGAGGAGACCAGGCCGCCCAGGGCCGGCCCAGCCATGGCCCCCAGGACGAAGCCGCCGCCCACCATCGAGTTGGCCCGGCCCCGCAGCTGGGGCGGGGTGGAGGCGAAGACCAAGGCCAGCGAGGCCACCCCGTAGACGGCCGAGCCGACGCCACCCATGGCCCGCCACAGCAGCAGGCTGAAATAAGAGTCGGCCATTCCCATCATGAAGCTCGACACCGCCACCAGCAGGTTGCCGACGATGACCAATTCGCGCGGGCTGACGTGGCGCAGCAGCCAGCTCGAGCCCGGCCCGGACAGCAGACGCACGACCGACAAGGAGGCCATGATCAACCCGACCAAGAAGCTGGAGACGCCGAACAGACGGGCATAGATGGGCAACACCGGCGCCATGACCCCGAAGCCGAGGGCGACGAAGAAACCGACGAGGGACAAGACCCAGACAGACAGGGGCAGGCGCGTCCCGTCCGGGTCGAGCGCAGACATGCCCCCAACCGTAGCCCAGGGTCGGACCAGCGTCGCGCCGGCCGCCCGCAGCGGTTGAGCTAGTCTGGATGGATCAGGCGAGGGAGGACTCCGATGAGTGACATCGCGGGCATATTGACGGATTTGGCGGCCGGGCGGATCGACCCGATCGAGGCCCAACGTTTGATCGAGGCCTTGGGCCAGGGCCAGCCTGCCGACCCGGAACGGCCCCGACCGGAGGAGACCTCGGCCGAATGGCCGGTGGCCCCCGATCAGGCGGACGACCAGGTGGACCCAGACCCGGTCACCGGCCCGACCGCCCGGCCCAACGGCAAGGTCGGTCCGATCGAGCGGATCTTAGTCAAAGCGGCCGGCCGACGAGTCAAGATCACAGCCGATCCGACCGTCAAGACGGCCATGGCCGAGGACGTGCATCAGATCAAGCGGCGCGGCCCGGTCTTGGAGATCTCGGGCGAGGTGGAGCTGAACGGACTGGGCAACGCCTTCAATTTCGTCAAGTCGATCCGCCGACTGGACGACCTCAAAGCCCTCGGCATCGGCCAAGAGCTGTCCATTCGGGTCAATCCGTCCTTGATCGTCGACCTGGACGTCACCGGTGGCTCGGTCAGCACCGACCAGGTGCCCAAGCTGGGCCAGGTCCGGTTGACGGCCGGGGCGGCCAGCCTGACCGGCGTGACCGAGGTGGGCGACCTGGTGGTCCAGGCCGGCCAGGCCAGTCTGTCCGGCTGCTTCCGACAGGGTTGGTCCAGGCTGCGCTGCGAGTCCGGCCAGCTGGTGGTCAAGTTGGAGCCGGGCTCCGACGTGACGGTGCGGGCCGAGACCCGGATCGGCCACGTCAGCTGGGAGACCACGCTCGAGCACAGCGAGCAAGAACTGGTCCTAGGCGGCGGGCGGGCCCGGCTCGACGTCGGCGTCGTGATGGGCCACGCCAGCGTCCGGCTGGCCGCGGACGGCGGTCTGCGCTGATCCGGCCCGCTGGCCGGCCTCAGTCCGCCAGCGGCTGGATGGAGACGATGGTGACGCTGATGGGCTTGCCGCTGGGCGCGGTGTAAGTCACCTCGGCCCCCTGGGGCTGGCCCAAGATGGCCGATCCCAAGGGGGACTGCGGGGAATAGACCGGCCAGGGCACGGAGGTGTCCAGGCCGAGCAACTCGCGGGAGGCCAAGACGAAGGTGTCGGTGTCGTCCAGATCGCCGAAGAAGGCCACCGTCACCGTCATGCCGGGGCCGACCAGATCGGTCTGATCCGGCGCCTGGCCGACCTGGGCCGAGTTCAGCAGGGCCTTCAACTGGCGCACCCGCAACTCGTTCTGGCCTTGTTCCTCGCGGGCGGCGTGGTACCCGGCGTTCTCCGACAGGTCGCCTTCGTCGCGGGCTTGGGCGATGCGCCGGGTGATGGCCTCGCGGCCGGGACCGGTGATGTGCTCGTACTCCTGGCGCAGTTTGTCGTACGCCTCCTGGGTCAACCAGACTGTGTCAGCCGTGGCCCGCGGAACGACGTCGCCTTCGCTCACCGTGTCTCCTTCGTCGACGCTGGAAGACCCGCCGCGGCGGGCCGACCGGAGCCGAGCCCCGGATCAAACCGAGGATAGCAAGGCCGAGCCGGCTGTGGACGGTTCCGGGTTCAGACGGCGGCCAGGGCTTGGTCGCGGCGCCGGATCTCGGCCCGGCGGACTTTGCCGGAGACGGTGACCGGCAACTCGGCCGCGAATTCGACCAGGCGCGGGTATTTGTAAGGGGCGGTGCGCTGCTTGACGAAGTCCTGGATCTGGCGGGCCAAGTCGTCGGTCGGGCGGTGGCCGGCCTGGAGCACGATAGTGGCTTTGACGGCCAGCCCGCGCAACTCGTCGTAGACCCCGGTGACGGCGCACTCGCGCACGGCCGGGTGGCGCAGCAGGACCGACTCGACCTCGAAGGGGCTGACCCGGTAGCCCGAGGTCTTGATCATGTCGTCGACCCGGCCGACGTACCAGAGGTAGCCGTCCTGGTCCGAGACGGCCAGGTCGCGGGTGTGGTAGTAACCGTCGTGCCAGACCTGGGCGGTCAGCTCCGGATCGTCCAAGTAGCCGTGGAAGAGGCCGAGCGGGCGTCCGTCCGTGGTCTGGAGGCAGATCTCGCCCTCCTGGCCGGTCTCAGCCTCGACGCCGTCCGGGGTCAACAAGGCGACTTGGTAAGCCGGCGAGGGCCGTCCCATCGAACCGGCCTTGGTGGCCAGCCAGTGCGGCGTCATGACCACGGCCGTGGTCTCGGTCTGGCCGAAGGCCTCTTTCAGCTCCAACCCGGTCTGGCGGCGGAAGGTCTCGTAGACGACCGGGTTCATGGCCTCGCCGGCGATGGAGCAGTGCCGTAGCCGGCTGAGGTCCCAGGCCTTCAGGTCGCAACCGATCAGATAGCGGTAGACGGTGGGGGCGGCGCAGAAACTGGTCACCTCGGCCTCGACCAGGTGGTCGAGCAGACCGGCCGGGTCGAAGTGGTCGAAGTCGTAGACGTCGACGCAGGCCTCCATCAGCCATTGGCCGTACAACTTGCCCCAGACCGCCTTGCCCCAGCCGGTGTCGGAGACGGTCAGGTGCAGGCTGTCCGACTCCACCTTCTGCCAATACTTGGCCGTCGGCAGGTGGGCGATCGGGTACGAGAAGTCGTGCGTCACCATCTTGGGGGCCCCGGTCGTGCCGGAGGTGAAGTAGAGCAGCATGGGGTCGGTCAGGGGCGGGGCCTGGGTCGGCCGGCGCCAGGGGCCGGCCTGGGCCAACCCGGCTTGGAAGTCGATCCAGCCGGGTCGGGCGCCGGGGCTGCTCAAGCGCAGGGGAGGGCGCGCGACCTGGGCGCAGGCCTGGTCGATCTGGTCCGCCAGCGAGCCCTGCGAGGTGGCCAGCACGGCCTTCAGATCGGCTTGTTCGAAGCGGTAGACCAGGTCTTCGGCCTTGAGCAGGTGGGTGGCCGGGGCCGCCACCGCCCCGATCTTGTGCAAGCCCAGGATGGCCCACCAGAACTCGGCCTGGCGGCGCAGGGCCAGCATGACCCGGTCGCCCGGCCCGACGCCGAGGTCGCTCAGGAAGCTGGCCGCCCGATCCGACAGCTCGGCCAAGTCGGCGAAGCTGTGGTCGGCCCGGCCGCCCCGGTCGTCGCTCCAGCGCAGGGCTCGGCGCTCGGGGCTGAGGCGGGCCAAGCGGTCGACCACGTCGTAGGCGAAGTTGAAGTGGTCGGGACAGCGCAATTCGAAATCGGTCGGATG
>JAIRYW010000065.1 GCA_031267645.1 Propionibacteriaceae bacterium | reverse complement strand
TTGGAATGGAGCTTGGACCCCGACTTCTGGATCCGTCGGATCGCCATCGAACATCAGCTGACACTGGGCCGGAGCACCGACACCGCCCGGCTGGCCCAGATCATCGAGAACAACCTCGGCCAGAAAGAATTCTTCATCAACAAGGCCATCGGCTGGGCCCTGCGGGATTACGCCAAAACGGACCCGGATTTCGTCCGCGCCTTCGTCGAGACCCACCGTGGGCGCCTGGCCCCCCTCTCGATCAGAGAGGCCACCAAGCATCTGTGACAGCGGGCGGCGGACGGTCCCGACGGTCCTTCTCGAAGGAGGCCTGGGGTAGTTCTCCGACCCGGCCTGGGACGGACCGGTCCACCGGGGTCCACCGCCCTGTCCCTGGCCCTGGGTGGTTCAACCTCGGCCCTGGCCTGATCTCCCTTTCCGCCTCAAGATGAGCCAAGCGGCGCCGCCTACGGCCAAGGCGACAGCCGAGACCACGATGGCGACCAGAGCCGGCGCGCTGACCGTGCCCGTCACACCCGCGATGGCGGGTAAGTCGGCCGCCGCGACCTGGTAGACGACGGCGCCTGACTTCCCGGAGTGGAGCCGGTAGGTCGTGCCGTCGAAGGAGGGCAGGAACCCTAGGCGCCAGAGGCTGGCCGCCGCGCTGTCGACACCGAAGAACGAGGCCACGAACTCCTTCTCTCCCACCGAGGAGCCCACCGTGTCCTCGGTGACGGCGTCCAGAGCCAGGCCGAGGGCGGTGATGCCTTTGACCGCGGTGGGGCCGGGGCACTGCCCGTAATACTCCCCGAACTCGTCGTTGACGTACTGGGCCGCCGCCTGATACACATCGCGGTCGACGCCGGACGGGTCAGTCGATGGGCCTGCGCTGGCGTACTGCGTGAGCAGAGCCACCGCCTCGGCGGTCGCCTCTCGGGTCTCGAGCGGCAGGAAGTCGGTGAAGGCGGTCAGGCCGGCGGGGAACTCGTCCTCGGAGACCGGTACGCTTCGGGGCGCGGCCGTCTCGTAGGCGATGGTTCCGTCGATCATGTTGTGCAGCCGGTAGGTCACGCCGTCGCTGGAGACCACGAAGCCGTCCTCGATCAGGCTGGCGGCGTTCCCGTAGCCGCTCTGGCCGCCGCCGGCGTCGATGAGATAGCCGAAGTATCCGGCGAACATGCCCTCCTGGGTCGCGCCGACGTTCTTCAGACCGCTGGTCCAGCTGACGACCGAGCCGACGTTCGCGGCGTTCATCCATCTCTTCCAGATCGTGTTGCAGTAGTTCCACAACTCGTTGGCGATGGACTGGCCCGCCGCGCTCGTGATCTGTGACATGACTTGGTTGCGCGGGTTGGAACCCCCACTCATCCAAGCCCCGAAGGCGGCGATGTCGTCAGCGCTGGGAGTGTGCGCGGCGGGGGCCTCGTAGTCCTCGAAGGCGGACAGGTCGAACCCGTTGGCGTCGGCCCAGGCCCTTGCCTCAGCCGAGACGCTCGTCGTCTCCGTGGACTGGTCGCCGCCCACGGCATCGGCCTCGTCCGGACGGTCGTCATGGACGTCCCCGGCTTGGTCCGCGCCGGTCGAGGCTCCATCGGTGGGGTCCGCGAAAGCTGGTCCGCCTGACAGGCTCAGCCCGAAGACCAGTAGCGCCGCCAGCAGGGCGGTCAGCGATTTGCTCATGCGTGTGATTCCATTTCCACTATCTCGTTTGTTCGAACAACCAGTCCCGGATGGCGGGGATCTGGTAGCCGTGGTCGAAGGACGCCACATGTTCCGTCCGCTGGCCGGCCGACAGGACCGTGCCTTTGGCGAAGGTCGCGAAGTAGTGGCCCGTGCCCTCGGCCAACACGGCGTCCACCGCCTCACTTGATCGGGCCTCGTCCCAGGTGGCGTCGAGCTCCGTGGTGGAGTAGGCCACGCCGGCGGAGTCGAACCAGGCCCTCAGCTTCGCCTGTCCCTGACTGGCCTGGTCGTCCCCGGCCGCCACGAGGTAGAAGAACGTCTCGTCCCGCAACGCCTCCAGCTGGGTGACGTCCCACTGTCCGGCCACATACAGCGTCGCGGCGAACAGATCCGGGTAGTGGCCGTTCAAGTAGAACATCGTCATACATCCCATCGACTGCCCGGTGCCGTAGAGGCGGTTCGGGTCGATGCTGTAATCGGTCTGGAGCTGGTCGAGCAGGTGCGAGAACGTGTCCACCTGTGTCTCGACCACCGCCTCACCGGACTGGCCGATCCCGCCCTCGATGGTCGAAGTCGAGAACGCGGGCACGAGAACGAAACTGGGGTGCTTCGCTTGCTCCTCGGCCGTGGCCCAGATCACGCCTCCATAACCCTGGGTCAGAGCCGCCTCCACGCCTTTCCCAGTCACTGAGTCGTCGTGGACGAACGTGATCAGCGGATAGGAGATATCCGGGTCGTAGCCGTCGGGGACGAACAAGTTGAACTCCAGCGTGACGCCGGTCTGAGCGTCCGTGAACGACTCTTGGACGAACTGGGATCGAACCTGGTCCAGGATCGCCGTCGACTCGGAGTCAGGGGCCGCGGCAGCCTCCGCTCCCGGCCCGCTGCCGGGGCCGCCGCCGACCGGTGACCCAGTGGTCGTGTCTGCCGCAGTCGCGCCGCCGGGCGAGCAGGCTCCGAGCGAAAGGCCCAATAGCACTACCACCAGCGCTCCCCACGTTTTTCTCATCCGCGTCGACTCTCCTTCGGCTGTTCTGTCCCTCAAGACTGCACGACTCGGCCTAAGGTTCCCCTAAGAAAGGGAGGTCCGAGGTCTCTGAACAGGGTTAGAATAAGAAAACGGTTCGTGCCCATGTGGAATGACCTGTTTTCTAGGTGACGCCTTGAGGAGAATAGGTCGCGATAAATCACGGTGAAGCACAGTGTCCGCAGGCTTCCGTTGTGAGTGACGATCGACCTGGACGACTGACTAGCGAGAGGAACGAGACATGATCTGGAACCCGGAGTCCACCATCGGGAATCTGATCGACAAACAGACGACCGCGTTCATCGCCTCGGTCGATGCCGACGGCTTCCCGAACTTGAAGGCGATGTTGGCCCCGCGCGAGCGGGTCGGTTTGAGGGAGTTCTGGTTCACCACTAACACGTCGTCGATGCGGGTGGCCCAGTACCGGGCCTGCCCGCTGGCGGCGATCTATTTCATGGACCGGCGTTTCTTCCGCGGGGTGATGCTCCGTGGTCGCATGGAGGTGTGTGAGGACGACCGGACCAAGCGGATGATCTGGCGGGAGGGCGACACCCAGTATTACCCGCTCGGCGTCACCGACCCCGATTACTGCGTGCTGCGTTTCATCGCCGCCGACGGGCGTTACTACTCTGACTTCAACTCCCAAAGCTTCGATATCGCCGACCTCGGCGCGACCGAGGACTGACCAGCCAGGGGAGGGGAACCCACCGTTCCTGCTGGAACCGGGCCCAAGCGTCTGAGTCGGCTCATAAGATGAGGGCGATGCGCCCTGGCATCGGAAACGAGGCTGATCACCCGTGAACCATTCGGAACCCGCCGGCGCGCGCCTCGACGGGGCCGACTGCTCCAACGCTCGGCTCGCCTGGGCCGGGCTGACCTTGGTCGCGGTGTTCGCGGCCTACAATCTCGAAGAGGTCTCCGGCGGTGGGCCGGCCGGCCCGCCCGCCTTCGTCGGAGCGGGCCGGGTCCGGCCGCCAGCGGGCTTGTATCGGTTGGATCGTTTCGCCCTGGCGACGGTCTGGTTGACGGTGGCGGTGGCCGCCCTGTTCAGTCCCAGTCTTTCCGGCCGGCCCCCCACCACCCGGCGGACGGCGCTGCGGGTGGCGGCGGCCGGAGCCTTGGGCGGCAACGCCGTCGGCCACTTGGCCTTGGCCTTGGTCTCCCGGCGTCGTAACCCCGGTGTGGTCACGGCCCCGGCCCTATTGGTGGCGGCGGTGGCGGCGGCCACCGCCGATCGGCGGTCGGCCGGTCTGCCGGGGCGGACGACTGGACTGGCCGTCGGGGCGGGTCTGGTGGCGACCGTGCCGATCATCGGTTTGGCCCTGGGCGCCGCCCGGCTGCTGCGGCCATGACGTCCCGACCGGCCGCCCCGCTGGCCGGCGGCGCCTTGGACGCCAAGCGGGACGGCCTGGCCCAACTGGCCCGGCGGGGGATCGAAGCCAGCGACCACTGACGGGCTCTGGGGTCGGGTCGCCGCTCAGCCCTTGACGGCGCCGGCGGAGGTGTTCATGATCCGGCGCTGGAAGATGAAGAAGAGGGCTGCCACTGGGATGGTCATCAAGGTGGCGGCGGCCAGTTTGAGGGGGTACTGGTTGCCCGCTCCCAAGCCGCCGCCGGCCAGTTGGGCCACGCCCTTGGTCAGGTTGACCAAGGAGGGGTCGGAGGAGGCCACGATGAAGTGCGACAACTCGTTCCAAGAGCCCTGGAAGCTGAGGATCACGATGGTCACCAAGGCCGGCCGGGCCATCGGCAGCACCACCGACCAGAAGACCCGGAAGGCGCCGGCGCCGTCGATCCGGGCCGCCTCCTCGACCGAAACCGGGATGGATTCGAAGAACCCTTTCATGATGAAGACCCCGGCGGCGTCCACCAGCAGCGGCACGATCAGTCCGGGGTACGAGTTGTACAGGCCCAGCTCCCGGATGACCAGGAACTTGGGGATCAGCAGCACCACGCCGGGCACGGCCATGACGCCGACCAAGGCGGCGAAGACGGCCTGGCGGCCGCGGAAACGCAGCCGGGCCAAGGCGTATCCGGCCATCGAGCCGAAGAGCACCCGACCGGCGGTCACGAACAGGGTCACGACCACGGAGTTGGCGAACCAACGGGGGAAGGCCGAGCCGCTGAACAAGGTGGTGTAGGCGGCCGTGGTCCAGGTGTCGGCCAGCAGCGACATGCCGGAGCGGGTGGCCTCGCCATCGGTCTTGAAGGAGTTGGCCACCTGGATGACGAAGGGGTAGACGTAGACCACGGCTGCCGTCACCAGGAGGACGAAGATGGCCCAGCGGGCCCGGGGCGAGCCGCCGGCCAGGCTGGAACGGCGGCGGGGCTCTCTCATGACGACCTCCGCCGGGACCGGCCGAAGCGACGTCTCGGTCTCTCCTCGGTCGGGTCGGCGTTGCCAGTCACCAGGCGTTGCAAGAGGGTGAACACGACGATGACGGCGAATAGGACGAAGGAGGTGGCGGCTCCCCGGCCCCACTGCTGGTCCACGAAGGCGGACTGGTAGGACAGGAAGGCCGGGGTGAGCGTGGTCTTGGCCGGGCTGCCGTGCCCGGACACGTAGATCTGGTCGAACACCTGCCAGGATCCGATGGTGCCCAAGGTGATGACGGTGAACAAGGTCGGCCGCAGCAAGGGCAGGGTGACGTGCCACATCCGTCGCCAGGCGCTGGCCCCGTCCACCAAGGCGGCCTCCTCGGTCTCTTGGCCGATGGATTGCAGAGCGGCCAAGAAGAGAAGCATGAAGGTGCCGGAGGTGGTGAAGACCGCCATCAAGATGAAGGCGCACATCGCCACCGACGGTCCGGCCAGCCAGTCCCACAGGCCGATGCCCAGGAAGCCCGCTGAGCCGGCGCCGGCCGGGGTCGGCGACACCCCGAACAGCAGATGGAAGATCCCGCGCGGGTCGTTGAACCAGTTGGGCCCGTCCAGCGACAGTTTGGCCAAGACCGCGTTGACCGCGCCAGAGGCGGAGAAGAGGAAGGTCCACAAGGTGGTGATGGCCACGGTCGAGGTGACGGAGGGGAAGTAGAAGGCGGTTTTGAACAGGCCCTTCCCGCGTAGTGCCCGACGGTTCACCAAGGCGGCCAAGGTGAGGGACAGGACCGTCTGCGACGGCACCACCAGCAGGAAATAGTAGGCGTTGTTACGGATCGAAAGCCCGAAGTCCTTGGAGGCCAAGCCCTGGCCGGAGAGGAGCTCCTGATAGTGCTCGAAGCCGACGAAACCACTGGCCAAGGGGCTGCCCCGGCCCTGCCAATCGGACAGGCTGACCCAGGCCGCCATCAGGATGGGGATCAGAAGGAACAGTCCCAGGATCACCACGCAGGGGCTGATGAAGGCCCAGCCGGTGGCGTTGGCGCGGGCGCGCCTCCGCCACCGGCCGCGGTCGGTCTTGACGGACATGTCCTACCTGAGGGCGGCGGACAGGTTGGTCTGGAAGGCGGTCAGGAGCGCCTGCGGATCGGACGACGGCAAAGAGCCGAGGGTGGAGTTGAAGTCGGTGATGGCTTGGGCCACGCCGACGGCGGCGGGCAGGTTCTGGGCGTAATCCGCTCCGGCCAGGAAAGCCGCCATCTGCGGGAACTGGGTCCGGTAGGCGGCGCCGGCCGAGGTGGCGGAGGGCATGACGCCGAAAGCGTCGGCGAAGGCCAGCTGCTGCTCGGTGGAGGTCAAGAACTCGACCAACTCGATCGCTTTCTCCTTGTTGTCGCCGTCGGTGGCCAGGCCCCAGGCGTTGGTGAACTGCAAGGTGCCCTTTTGCAGGCCGGCCGGCAGCTCGACGGCCTGGTAGGCGACGTCGGCGTAATCGCTGGACATGGCTCCGGTGATCCAGTTGCCCTCGATCACCATGGCCGCCAGGCCCTTGCCCAGGGCCTCTCCGCCCCATCCGGCGCCCAGATCGGCGGCGAAGGCGGCGGAACCGGAAGCGATCAGATCCTTGACGTAGGTCAGGGCCT
>JAIRYW010000062.1 GCA_031267645.1 Propionibacteriaceae bacterium | reverse complement strand
ACCGGCCGGATCGGACCAGGCGGACGGATCAGCCGGGACGGCTGGGTCGGACGGATCAGCCGGGTCGGGCCGATCAGCCGGGCTGGACGGGTCGGCCGGGACGGCCGCCCGTCGCACCCGGTCGATCAAGCCTTTGAGGGCGTCGTCCCAGTCTGGTCCCGGCTCAGTGGGCTTGTTGTCAGTCATCGTTCTCCTTAACCAGGCGGGGTGGTCCGGCCGGACCTGACGGTCCCAGCCGGACCCCGCGTCGATCAGACAGGTCGGTCTTTGCCGACGGCCCGACCGGGCCCAGGCCAGCCCGGATCAGCGCCCTGATCGGCTCACTTGTCCTCGTCGATGATCTCGGCCTCGACCACGTCGTCGTCACCGGCGGCCGGGGCGTCCGCGCCGGCCTGGGCCTGCTCGGCCTCCTGGCGGGCCTGGGCGGCGGCGTAGATGGCCTGGCCCATGGCGGCGGCTTTGTCGTTCAGGTCGGTCATGGCCTGCTTGACCTCGTCGTGGTTGTCGGAGCCCTGGAGGGCCTCCTTCAGCTTGGCCAAGGCCTGCTCGACCGGCTGCTTGACCTCGTCGTTCAGAACTTCGGCGTGCTCCTGCAGCAGCTTCTCGGTCCGGAAGGCCAAGGCGTCGGCCTCGTTGCGCAGTTCGACCTGCTCGCGGCGCTTGCGGTCCTCGTCGGCGTGCGACTCGGCCTCACGCACCATGCGGTCGATGTCGTCCTTGCCCAAGGCGGAGCCACCGGTCACGGTCATGGACTGCTGTTTGCCGGTGGCCAGGTCCTTGGCCGAGACGTGGACGATGCCGTTGGCGTCGATGTCGAAACTGACCTCGATCTGGGGCACGCTGCGCGGAGCCGGCAGGATGCCGGTCAGCTCGAAATTACCCAGGGACTTGTTGTCTCGGGCGAATTCGCGCTCACCCTGGTAGACCTGGATCAAAACCGAAGGTTGATTGTCTTCGGCCGTGGTGAAGATCTGCGAACGCTTGGTCGGGATGGTGGTGTTGCGCTCGATGATCTTCTCCATCATGCCGCCCTTGACCTCGATGCCGAGCGACAGCGGGGTGACGTCGAGCAGCAGGACGTCTTTGACCTCGCCCTTCAGCACGCCGGCCTGCAGGGCGGCGCCCAGGGCCACCGTCTCATCCGGGTTGACGCCCTTGTAGGGATCTTTGCCGGACAGCTCACGCACCAGGTCGGCCACGGCCGGCATCCGGGTCGAGCCGCCCACCAGGATGACCTGGTCGATCTTGTCGACCGAGGTCTTGGCGTCGGCCACGACGGAGTTGAAGGGGGCCCGGCAGCGGTCCAGCAGATCTTGGGTCATGCGCTGGAACTCGGCCCGGGTCAGCTTGGCCTCCAAGTGCAAGGGGCCGTCCGCGCCGGCCGTGATGTAAGGCAGGTTGATGGTGGCCTCTTGGGCGCTGGAGAGTTCGATCTTGGCCCGCTCGGCCGCCTCTTGCAGCCGTTGACGGGCCATCTTGTCCTTGGACAGGTCGATGCCGTGGGCGTTCTTGAACTCCTTGGCCAGCCAGTCCACCACCCGCTGGTCCCAGTCGTCGCCGCCCAGCCGGTTGTCGCCCTTGGTGGCCTTGACCTCGAAGACGCCCTCCGAGACCTCCAACAAGGAGACGTCGAAGGTGCCGCCGCCGAGGTCGAAGACCAATACGGTCTGCTCCTTGTCCGACTTGCCCAGCCCGTAGGCCAAGGCCGCCGCCGTCGGCTCGTTGATGATGCGGTCGACCACCAGCCCGGCGATCTCGCCGGCCTCCTTGGTGGCCTGGCGCTCGGCGTCGGAGAAGTAGGCCGGCACGGTGATGACGGCGTTGGTGACCGGCTCGCCCAGGTAGGCCTCGGCGTCGCGCTTCAGCTTCTGCAGCACGAAGGCCGAGATCTGCTGGGGCTTGTAGGCCTTGTCGTCGATGTCGATGCTCCAGTCGGTGCCCATGTGGCGTTTGACCGAACGCACGGTCCTTTCGACGTTGGTGACGGCCTGACGCTTGGCCACCTCGCCCACTAGGACCTCGGCGTTCTTGGCGAAAGCCACCACCGAGGGAGTCGTGCGCTGGCCCTCGGCGTTGGGGATGACGGTCGGTTCGCCGCCCTCCAGGACGGCGACGACAGAGTTGGTGGTGCCGAGGTCGATGCCGACTGCACGAGCCATGGTTTCTCCTCCAAAGTGATTACGATCGGACTGCGGCCCAAGTGACCGCGAACGGAGTTGAGTCTACCACACTCAAGGAAGAGGCTGAGTCGAGCCGACTCCACCCGGGGACGGGGAGTACGTTGGCTCGGACGGGCCGATCAGGCGCCCAAGACGGCCAGGGCCCGCTGGGGATAGCTGGTGATCACTCCGTCCACCCCCAGGTCGGCCATGCGCTCGATGTCGTCCGCCTGGTCGACGGTCCAGACGTTGACCTCCAGACCGGCGGCGTGGGCCTGCGGCACCAGATCGAAGACGTAGTCGGCGTAGAGAAAGTTCGGATGCAGGGAGGTGGCCCAGATCCGGCCGGCGTAGAGCCAGGGCGCGAACAGGACGTCCTGGAAGAGGACGCCGCTGCGGATCAGGGACCCCTCCTGCCGCAGGCAGGCCAGCGTGAAGTGGTTGAAACTGGAGATCAAGACCCGCGAGTCCATGCCGAAGTCGCGCACCAGGCCCAGGACGTGGTCGAGCAGACCCGGGTAGGGCACGATCGAGTCCTTGATCTCGATGTTGACCTCGAGCTGACTGGGCCGGATCAACTCCAGCACCTGGGCCAGGCTGGGGGGCGGCTCGCCGGGCCGGTCGGGCCAGCCGGCGGCGGCGTTGAGCCGGCTCAGCTCGGCCCAGGACAGGTCTTTGATCCAACCCTGGCCGTCGGTCGTGCGATCGACCGTCTCGTCGTGCATCACCACGACCTGGCCGTCCCGGGTCAGGTGGACGTCGAGTTCGATTCCGTCGGCGCCCAATTCGATGGCCCGCTGGAAAGCGGACAGAGTGTTCTCGGGCGATTGGTCGCTGGCGCCGCGATGGGCCCAAACCTTCACCATGGTCTGACCTCCTTGAAAGGAGAGTATCGGTCCAGCCCAGCCACGGGAAGGTGGTTGTCGACCAAATCTCAGACCGCCCTGGGATCCGAACCGGCCCGGCGGAGCGCGGGCGGGCGGTCCGAGCCGATCTTGGTCCAATTCGTGGGCCGTCGGAACGGGTCCGCTCTGCCCTTCTGGAGGGCTCAGCACTAGGCTGGACGGAGTCGGGCCCGCTGGTCGCTCTGGATCGGCGCCCGAGACCATCTTCCGGGAGTGACGATGACCTTCGGCCGCAAAGAAGCGGACAATCCACTCGAACCCGCCGACCGCCCTGAGACCGACCGCACCGGTTCTGGCGCCGGACTCGATTCCACCAGCCCGAGCAGCCGACCGGCCAGCCCGGCCAGCCCTCCGATCAACCGACCGGCCAGCCCGGCCAGCCCTCCGATCAACCGACCGACCAGCCCAGCCAGCCCCCCGGTCAGCCGACCGACCCGGCTGGAGCACGACCTGCTGGGCCAACTGCCCGTGCCGACCGAGGCCTACTACGGCATCCACACCGTCCGGGCCATCGCCAACTTCCAGATCTCGGGGCGGACCATCAACGAGATCCCGTCTTTGATCGTGGCCTTCGCCTACGTCAAGAAGGCGGCCGCCGCCGCCAACCGCGACCTGGGGGTCCTGCCCCGGGCCAAGGCCGTCGCCATCATCGCGGCTTGCGACCAGATCATCGGCCAAGACGCCATGCGCGACCAGTTCCCCATCGACGTCTTCCAAGGCGGAGCCGGCACCTCGCTCAACATGAACGCCAACGAGGTCATCGCCAACCTGGCGCTGGAACTGATGGGCCGGTCCAAGGGCGACTACAGCGCCATCAACCCGAACGACGACGTCAACATGTCGCAATCCACCAACGACGCCTATCCGACCGCCTTCCGGCTGGCCGTGTTGCACTCGACGGACGACCTGTTGGAGTCTTTGGCCGACCTGGAGGCCGCCTTCGCGGACAAGGCCAAGGAGTTCGCCGCGGTGCTCAAAATGGGCCGCACCCAGCTGCAGGACGCCGTGCCCATGACCTTGGGCCAGGAATTCTCCGCCTTCGCCACCTTGGTGGCCGAAGAGCGACGGCACCTGTCCCTGCTCAGCCAGCTGCTGCTGGAGGTCAACCTGGGGGCGACCGCCATCGGCACCGGCGTCAACACGCCCCGGGGCTATCCGCCGCTGGCGGTGGCCCACCTGTCCGAGTACACCGGCCGGGCCTTCGTGCTGTCGCAGAACCTGGTCGAAGCCACCTCTGACTGCGGCGCCTACGTCTCGGTCCACGCCGCCCTCAAACGGATCGCCGTCAAACTGGGCAAGATCTCGAACGACCTGCGCCTGCTCTCCTCCGGCCCGCGGGCCGGGCTGATGGAGATCAACCTGCCGGAACGGGCGGCCGGATCGTCCATCATGCCGGCCAAGGTCAACCCCATCATCCCCGAAGTGGTCAACCAGGTCGCTTTCAAGGTCATGGGCAACGACGTGGCCTTGACCATGGCGGCCGAGGCCGGCCAGCTCCAGCTCAACGCCATGGAGCCGGTCATCGCCCAGAACATCTTCGAATCGATCGCCTTGTTGACCGCGGCGGCCGACACCCTACGCAGCAAGTGCGTCGTCGGCATCACGGCCAATCCAGCGGTGACCAGGCATTACGTCGACCACTCGATCGGCCTGGTGACCTTCCTCAATCTGGTCTTGGGCCACGAGTTGTGCGACGAGATCGGCCGCCAGGCCCATGCCACCGGCCAGTCGGTGCGCCAAGTCGTGCTGGAGCGCGGCCTGTTGGACGAGGCCAAGTTAGACGAGTTGCTCAGCCCGGACCGGCTGTTGGCCGGCTGAACCAAACCCGACGTCGCCGCGCCGGCCGGCGGGGCAGCCAGAGTGAGGATGACCACCGTGCACGTTCCTTCAGCACGACCCGGGCCTGACCGCTGCGCGCCGGGAGGGGCCGATCCACCTGACCGCCCCCTCCCGCGCTGGCGCCGCTGGGCCAGACGGGGAGTCCTGGGCCTGGCCGGGGCCGGGTTGGCCCAGGCCTGGTGGCCCGACTCGGCCCAGGCCGACGTCACTGGTCAGATCGGGGTGGTGGTGCGGGTCGGCTCCGGTCTGCCCGACACCGGTTGGGGCTTCTCGGCCTCCCCGGGGCTGTTGTTGGGGGCCGCCGCCGCCCTGATCCTGCTCGGGGCCGCCGCCCTGCGGCTGGGCCGGCGCCGCCGGCCCCTGTGGGCCGGCCTCGGCCTGTTGGTCGGCCTCGGCGCGGCCGGGCTCGGACTGAGCCAACCGACCTTCGCCTGGGCCTCCCCCGAGGCCGTCATCCTGATCGACGCCGATTCCCGTAGCGGCACGGCCACGGTCAGCCTGGACGTCTCCGCCCTCGCCTCCCCGGTCTACCGGGTGTACGCCCAAACCGACGGCACCCCAGGCGTCCGCCTGGCCTTCGCCGGCGTCCCCCTCGACGCCAGCCCGACCCCGGTGGCGACGGTGGCCGACCAGCGGGCCGATGGGCTGGTGACCGGCCAGCTGACCGCCACCGTCCCGGCCGACCTGCCTGCGGGCGACTACCGTCTGACCCTGGCCTACAGCGGCGTCGACCAGCGGGTGGTGGTCGAACTGGTCCAAGCCGATTTCCCGGACCGGCCCTACGACGGCGGCGTCGCCGTACAGCCCGTCGCCGGCTCGGTGGCGCTGCCGGAGGTGACGGCTGGCGCCGACGTCCGCCTGCGTCAGCCCCAGTTCACGGCCGCCGCCAAAGACGCCGGCCAGCGCGCGGTCGCTTTGACGGCCACCGGACTGGACGGAGCCGACGCCTGGCGCTACCGCCTGGCTGACCAGCTGCGGACCGACCAGTCGATCACCATCACGCCCCGTCCGCTCAGCTTCGACGGCGCCGTGGTGGCCAGCAAACCAGTCGGCCGAACCGACCCGGTGGCGCTGGCGGGGGACCAGTTGCGCGTCGAGGGTCCGACCAGCTTCTCCGGTCTGGTGGCCGGCGAGAGCTTCGGCCTCGCTGTCTCGGGCCAGCTGTCAGTCGACTTCGGCACCAGCCAAGAGGTGGTCGAGCCCCGAACCGTCTCCTCCAGCGGTGGCGCCTTCCAGCTGACCCAGCCCAGCGGCGGGGCCCTGGCCGCCAACTACGACCTGGCCCGGCCCGAGCTGACCGGCGAGGTGGTCCAGCCCATCGAGTTGACCGTGACGGTCGGGCGAAGCGGCCAGACCTTGGCTCTGCACCATTACTGGACCAACGCCTATCTGGTGGATTGGGGCGATGACAGTTTGCTCACGCCGATGGAGGGCGACCCCCAGCAGACGGTCATCCACGCCTACGACGACCCCGGCACGTACACCGTCCGTCTGACCTCGGCCCTGGACCAGGTGCAGCGCTGGACCTGGCAGACCGACGACCCGGTGATCGAGACCCTGGTCCCGGCCTCGGACACCAGCGCCACCGTGCTCCTGTCCGCTCTGCCCCAGCTACGCGCTCTCATGCCGACGGCGGACCGGGCCGAAGACAACTTCTTCTACGCCTTCAACGACTCCGGCGCCTTGCTCGGGCTGCCGGACGGCTCTTTCGACACCAGCGCCATCCGCCAAGTCGGGGACGGTTTCTTCCGTCATTTCAACATCTCCGGCGACTTGACCGAACTGCCAGCCGGGTCCTTCGACACCAGCGCCATCACCCGCGCCGGCGACTATTTCTTCGCCTCCTTCAGCGGCGACGGCGATCTGACCGGACTGCCGGCCGGGTCCTTCGACACCAGCGGGATGACCGAGGCGGGAGATTTCTTCTTCTACGCCTTCAACTCCCACGGCAACCTGGTCGAGCTGCCGGCCGGGTCCTTCGACACCGGCGCCATCCGCCAAGCCGGCGATTACTTCTTCGAGTTCTTCAACCACGACGGGGCCCTGACCGGGCTGCCGGCCGGGTCCTTCGACCTGGGCGCGGTCGAGAGCGCCGGACAGGAGTTCTTCGGCGACTTCAACAGCCAGCAAGGACAGCTAGCCGAACTGCCAGCCGGCTCCTTCGACACCGCCCGGCTGCGCCAGGCCGGCGACTATCTCTTCCACAACTTCAACTACGGCTCCAGTCTGAACGGCCTGCCGGCCGGCTCCTTCCGGCTGGACGCCCTGGAGTCGGTGGGCGACAGTTGCTTCGTCGCCTTCAACTGGATGGGCGGCTTGACCAGCCTGCCGGACGGCTCCTTCGACATCCGGCGCGTCACCGGACTGGGCGCCTTCTTCTTCGCCAATTTCAACTCCGAAGGGGCTCTGACCAGACTGCCGGCCGGGTCCTTCCGGCTGGACGGCGTGGCCGTGGCGCCGCAGACCTTCTTCCAGCAGTTCAACGCCTCCGGGGCCCTGATCGAATTGCCGGCCGGCTCCTTCCAGACCGGTCAGATCACCAGCGTGGGCAGCTCCTTCTTCGAGTCGTTCAACTACTTGGGCGCCCTGACCGCCCTGCCCGAGGGGTCGTTCGACACCAGCCAGGTGGCCCAGGCGGACGATTTCTTCTTCGCCGACTTCAACCACTCCGGCGCCATCGCCGATCTGCCGGACTCCTTCCGTTGGCCAGACCTGTGGGCCAGCCAGCCCGACCTGTGGGAGGCCTTCTACCTGTCCTTCAACAGCTCCACCGTCCTCAACCGCGCCGCCGCCGACTTGGTGGGCGGACTGACCGCGCCACCAGACCAGCAGTTCACCTTCAGCGACAATCAACCTGGCGTCGACCTGGTCGACCCCAACTGGGTCGGCCCCCTGGGCTGAGCCCCGCTTAGGGGAGGGCGCCGCGAGGTCGTCTCAGACCAGTCGGCGGCGCTGGAACAGGCAACCTAGGCCGAGCAGGATCAGCAGTCCGGCCAGTCCGGCCAAGGCCGGCCACTGGGCCGGGGCGCCGGTGTCGGGCAACGCCGGGCCGGACCCCGGCAGGGGCTCGACGGCGGAGACCCGGATGGTGACCCGGCCGCTGGCGACGTAACCCGGTTGGAAGCAGTTATCGTCGATGTCGCAGATCACGTAATCGCCGGCGTCCTCAGCCTGCCAGGACAGCTGGTACTCCCCCGGCTCGGCGTAGGTCACGGTCTGGGCCACCGGATCGATCGAACCTTGACCGGCCACTGGCGTCAGGACCAGAGCCGGCCCCGCCGGCGGCATGATCTGGGGCAGGGGGACGGCTTGGCCGACTTGGGCGGCCAGGGCGACGGTCTGGTCGTTGGCCACGATCTGATGGCTGCCCCCCGCCAACGGCCTCAGATCGGTGACATGAGCCCCGTCCAGGTAGATCCCGGCCGCCGACCGGAAACGCCCGGCCAAGGGAGTGAGATCGGACACCGCCGTGCCCTCCAGTTTGAGCACGGCCAGGCTGAAGTCGGCTCCGGCCAGGGGAGTCAGGTCGGACAGCGGAGCGTCGGACAGGTCCAGCCACCGCAACGCGGTCAGACTGGCCAAAGCCGTGACGTCGGTGGCGCTGGCACCGCCGAGGTCCAGGCGGATCAACCCGTTGAAATGGGCCAGCGCCGTCAGATCGGCCACACCGGCACAGGTCAGGCTGGTCAAAGCGGCCGCCTCGGCCTCGGTCGGCGACTGGTCCGGAGACAGGCCCAGGGCGCTCTCGACACAGGCGGCCAGGACCGGGTCGTCGATCACGACCGGATCAGTCGGATCGCCTTGGGCCACTGTCGTGGCGGCCCAGCCGAGAGCCAGGCCGAAGGCCAGACCGAGAGCTAGGCCGCGGCCCAGCCGAAGATGACGATACGAAGGCATAGCGCGACTCCTCATGGTCGTGTCAGCGCAGTCGAGCCAAGTCTCCTGCCTGCCCCGACCACCGTCAAGACCACGGGCGCCGACGAGATTCGACCGCGGCGCCCGCCCAACGCCCTCGGCCTCTCCACTCCAGACAGACCCCCGCCCCGGTCGACGGACGGCTGGCGCCGCCCGGCCTCACAAGGACGGGGCCGGGCCAGACCCGTGCTGAGCGGCTGCCTACCGCCCCGGTGCGAGCGTGACCACGCCTTCGGCGTACACGCCCGGCGGGTAGAAGGAGTTGAGCCAAACCAAACCGAACGTCACGGCGGTGCCCAGCGTCAACCCCAAAGCCAGACCCAACAGCCATGGTCGGGACAGTCGGCATTCCACCAGGGTGGCCACCAGGATGATCAGCCCGGCCAGTCCCACCATGATCCCAAGCGCTATGTTAAAAACTGAATAGCTGAACATCCCAAAAGCACCGCCCAGCACGAGAGTGGCCACACCGGCTAGCCAGCCCCATAAGCCAGGCTTGGAATCACTAGACATGTCAATTCACCACTATCACAGTGGTCAACCAGCTACTGCAACCACCATATTTATTTAGCACCGTGCTCCAAGAACCTGAGCCATTCGCGCGTCCTTCAAAACGCGTTCTTGTGTGATCGGCGTATGTGGGCCCCCCTTGAGCCACAACTGTACAGAATGTGTAGTTCCGATACCTGGCAGTGGTGTCCGCGTACACGGATGAAGAGCTTAATCTTGCTTTAGATTCCGTGTGTGAATAGCGTTCCCATCCAGTTATAGATATCGATGAGTAGTCATGAGTGCTACTAAAACCGAGCACTTCATTACCAGTGGATTGCCAAGTCAATGATGTTTGCGTTGACGTAGTCGTAAGATTCACGATATCTTTCGTCATAGCCTTCACTGTTACATTATACGTAACTAACGCCGCCTGTGGAACTATTTCCATTGGACTAGAGGCCAGTCTCTCGATGCCATATTGTTCCAGTAATTGTCGCACAGACTCTGGCACGTCGCCCCGGGGGTATTTAGCCCGCGCAATAACTTGGGTGCATGAGGAAGGATCAAAAGATACCTCATGGATGATCTCGACTACGTCACTCGAACTATCCCTGACTCCGCTAATCTCAAAGGTACAACCCTCTTCAGAGGATTCTCCTCTATTCTGCTGGAAAATCACCATCGGAAGTTCGACTGGTAGATTGTAGGTGATCGTCGTCTGCGGTGATACTACTTCGTCAATTCCAGCGGAATCAGCCTGAGCGGGAAGCACTCCGAGTGGAAGTGCAATAAGTGTGGCTACGATAATTGGTGCCATTACAGTAGTGCGAATTCGCATGCGATATCCTTGTCTAAATAGTATATGGGGATTACCTATTGTCGACTACTTTTAGCTTCACTTATATTAACCTTAGCCGGTAAATTCCACTCTGTCAACTGAACAATCCGGCTCAGCTAAAGTGCTCGTAAAGCACGCGTATGTCGTAGTACGGTAAGCAAATTGTCACTGGTGGCGCGGGTGGAGACGACAACGACGCGTTCGCCGGCCCGGCCCCACAACGACGTGGCCGGGGCCCCGAAGGACCCCGGCCACGTCGGTCAGGTTGGTCATCTAACGTTCAGACCCCCGGCCAGGACGCACCGGCGGCGGCGACAGAACGACCGGGCGCTGGTCAGGCCTTCGCCGGTCGGACCGGCGATGGTGAATGTGATGTACCCCTCGCCGCCAATACCGATGCCGGCGTAAGACGGACCGTTCTTGACGAAGATGGTGGTTTGCATTCTCCGTCCCATCCGCGTCAGAGCGTTGACGTCGAGCGAATGGATGATGGCGGTGTGACGGAAGCCGTGCTCAGCCTGGTGGGCCAGGTCGATGGCCTCGTTGACGTCCTTGGCCCGCACGATGGGCAGGATCGGCATCATCAACTCGCTCTGCACGAAGAGGTGCTCGAATTCGGTCTCCATGATGATCAGACGAGTGCCGGCCGGGGCTTCGATGCCGAGGCCAGCCAGGATGGCGGAGGCGTCCTTGCCGATCCATTCGGTCTTGGGCCGCTTGCCGTCCATCACCAGTTCTTGCAGTTTGTCGATCAGGGCCCGCTCGCGCAGCTCGTAGGCGCCCTCTTTGATCATGTGGAAGCGCAGCAGGTCGGCTATGGAGCTGACCGCGATGACTTCCTTCTCCGCCGTGCAGGGCAGATTGTTGTCGAAGGTGGCCCCGTCGACGATGCACTTGGCGGCCTTCTTGAGGTCGGCGGTCTGATCCACCACCACCGGCGGATTGCCGGCTCCGGCTCCGATGGCCTTCTTACCGGTGCTCATGACGGCCCGGACGATGCCTGGGCCACCGGTCGCCACCAGCATCCGGATCAGCTTGTGCTCCATCATGGCCCGAGTGTTCTGCTCGCTCGGCTCGGACACCGTCACGATCAGGTTCTTGGGCGCCCCGGCCTCGGCCAGCGCGGCGTTCAGCTGGCGCACCAGCCAGAGCGACAGCTGCTTGGCCCGCGGATGGGGCGAGAAGACGACGGCGTTGCCGGCCGCCAGCATGCCGATGGAGTTGTTGATGATGGTCTCGGACGGGTTGGTGGTCGGGGTGATGGCCCCGATCACGCCGAAGGGCGAGGTCTCGATGGTGGTCAGACCGTCGTCGCCGGACCAAGCCTCGGTCACGATGTCCTCGGTGCCGGGGGTGAGCAGGGCGGCGAAGCGGTTCTTGGCGATCTTGTCCGGCACATTGCCCATGCCGGTCTCCTCAACGGCCGCCTTGGCCATGTGCTCCAGATTCTCCTGGCGGGTGAAGACCTCGCGCAGGACGGCGACGTACTTGGCGCGGTCCTTCATAGAGCGGCCGAGGTACTCGCGGGCGGCCTGGTCGGCGGCGACGATGGCGGAGTCCATGTCCGGGAAGACCCCGTCGCAGACCTCCTTGACCGGCGTGGCCAATCCGGGCGTGCCCGCCGCCACTTCGCGCACCACCTCGCGGACCACCTGGGTAATCAGTTCAGCGCTGATCGTCATGGTCATCTCTCCTCTTGGATCGCCTGGAGGGCGCTGGCCACGACGGCCAGGTCCTCTTCCACGGTGCCTCCCGAGACACCGATGCCGCCGACCGCTCGACCGTCGACGAACAAGGGCAGACCGCCGCCGAAGAGGACGATACGGCCCTGATGGGAGTGGCCCAACCCGGCCAGGGGGCCGTCCGGCCCGGCGGCCTGGGACAGCTCACCGGTCGGCAGCTTCAAGCTGACGGCGGTGAATGCTTTATTGATGGCTAGCTCGACGCTGGCCAGCAGGGAGTCCGCCATCCGGTGCAACAGCACCAGGTTGCCGCCGCCGTCGACGGCGGCGAAGACCACCGGCAGACCCATCTGCTGGGCCTGGGCCTCGGCCGCCTCGGCCGCCCGTTTGCAAGCCGCCAGGTCGAAGCCGGGCACCTGGTAGGACCCGCCCGCGCTGGGCGGCGGCGCCACCGGGGACTGGCTCAGGGTCTGGGCCACGATCTGGCGCACGGTGGCTTCCAACTGGTCCCGTTCGACCGTCACCTCGCCCACCCGGGCGATGGCGAAGAGGGCGTCGGACAGCCGGTTGACGTATTTCACGATCTCGGGCCGGATCGGACTGGACTCGGCGGCGGTCAGGATTCGCCGCTCGGCCCGACGGGCCACCGTCCGAGCCTGATGCAGCCGGACCGAGGCCTCGTCGTGGCCGGGCACCGTGAACTGACGCATCGGCCCGGTCAGGGCGACGCAGTCGTCGATCAGACGCTCCAAGGCGTCGATGTCGGCCTGGTCGATGGTGTGCTCGAGTTTGGCCCGGCCGGCCTCGTCGCTGGCCAGCTCGGCGGCCAGGATGTGGAGGCGGCGCTGGATCTGGTCCAAGGTCGACCGGTACGGCTCCACCGTGCAAGCCACTTTGGCCGCCCCGATGGCCGTGTTCATCTCGTCGACCGAACCGTAGGCCTCCACGATGTCCGACTGCTTGGGCACCCGCGAGCCACCGAACAGACCAGTCTGGCCGGCGTCTCCGGAGCGGGTGTAAATGGCTGGCATGTCTCTCAGCGCTCGATCTCGATCTGATCGACGATGCCGACGATGGTGGCGTCGACCGGACTGGCCGCATCGGAACGGGTGGCGTAACGGGCGGAGGAGCCCTTGGTGATGATGACCGTCTCACCGACGCCGGCCCCGACTGTGTCGATCGAGACCTCGGGCTGGCCGACGAACTCGCCGTCGATGCCGAGGCGCTGGGTCACCAGCAGCTTGCACCCGACCAGACGGGCGTCCTTACTGGTCGACACCACCGTGCCGCGTACCTTGGCCAGAAACATCTCACACCTTCCTGACGATCTTGATCGAACGAGCGTAGGCGGCGTCGGCGGCTTGGGCCGTGACGATGGCGCCGGGTTTGACCAGCAGCACGGAGCCGGTCGGCAAAGGAGCCACCACCTGGTGGCTGACCAGGCTCAGGCCGCAGTCCACCGCGCCGGACGGAAGCGGGCCTAAGGCCGGCGGGGCCGGGCAGCAGTCCGGCGCGGCGGCCGGGGCGCGGCCGTCGGAGCCGGCCGCCAGCGGCAGGGCCAGGACGGCCTGGTCGAGTTGGTCGGCCTCGGCCCAGACCAGGCCGAAGTCGGCCAGGCGGCGGTAGTTGGCGGCCAGGACCGCGGCGTAAGCCGGCGGCATGGTGGGGTAGATCGAGCGCTTGGCCGCCCCGGCCGGATCGACCCCGGTGCGACTGGCGATGATCGGCTTGCCGGTCTGGATGAAGTCGGCGATGACGTTGGAGCCCAAGCAGTCGGCCACTCCGGCCGCCACCTTGGCCGTCAGATTGACCGTCATGGTGGGCAGCAGCAGCAGGTCGTGGTCCAGCACGAAGTGCCCAGAGGCCTCGGTCATGCCGATCTGGGCCAGCCGCTCGGAAGAGTGCAGGCGTTTCGAACTGGGGGTCTGGACATAGTCCAGCCGCATCCCCAGCCCGGTCAGCCGGGTCAGGGCGTCGGCCGCCTGGCCGCAACCCAACATGGCGCCGGACCACAGCACCATGACTCGCTTGGCCCGCTGACGGGCCAGCAACTCGGCCACGACCTCGGCGATCAAAGCTCGGACTTGGGCCTCGTTCATCGGTTCTCCCCTTCAGGCTGGGTGGAACAAGTGGAGGACTCGACCAGGGTCGGCCGCATCGGCACGCCCAGGGGAGTCACGAACATCGGTTCGGCCGGCCGGATCACCGGCTGGCCCAGACGGTCGGCGAACAGGCCGACGGCGTCGTCGAAGGAACTGGCCCCGCCCACCAGGTAGATCACCGGCGGTCGGAAACCGCGCAGGGCCTGTTCGGCGATGCTGGCCATCTTCATCAAAGTCGGTCTGACCACGCCGAAGACCTCGTCGGCCCGGGCCGGGTCCTGCTTCAAGCGCTCGGCCGAGTCGTAGTCGTTACCGGTCGCTCCGGCTAGGACCAGGGTCATGTGGTGGCCGCCGGTGGCCTCGTCGATCGATTTGACCACCCGGCCGGCCTCCAGGATGGACACGCCGGTGGTGCCGTGGCCGATGTCGATCACGCAACCGTCGGTCATGCCCAGCACTCGGGCCGCCGCCACCGGCTCGTCGACCACCTCGTCGGGGTCCAAGTTGGCGGCTTTGACCACGTTCAGGAAGACCTGGACGGTGCCGTCGGACACTCCCGGCGGGACGGACAAGGAGGCCTTCTTGAACCTATGCTGGAGCCGGCCCTCGACTTCGGCCAGGAGGGAGCGGACCGCCCGCGAGGCGCCCAGGTAATCCACCACGATGCCGTCACGCACCACGGTCGAGTGCTCCCAAGCCCCGGCCACCGGCTGGCCGACGGCGTCCACCACGGCCAAGACGATGTTGGCGGTGCCCAGGTCGACGCCCAGCCTGAGCTCGCCCGTGGCCTCGGCCCGACCGCCGTCGCGGACCAGGGCCGCGAACCGACGAATACGCTGCTCGCCCAGTTGGCGCGCGCTGATGGCGCCGCCGGCCGGCGCGCCGTCGCAGTCAGCCTGGTTGGTTCGCATCGGACCTGCTCCTTCCTGGGGTCGTTCGGACATTTGGCTTGGTCTCGTTCTCAGACGGGTGGCTCATCGGTCAGTCGAGCAGCAAGGAGCCGAAGTCACCTGAAGACAGGTCGAGGGCGTTGGCCTCGTCGACGTCGAGGTGGATCTCCGGCACCCAAGCCTCTTTGACCCGGATGATGAAGTTGTCCATGGCCCCGCCCCGGACGCCGCCGAAGCGGACCTTGACGGTGTCTTGGTCGTGCAAGCCCCAGGCCTGGGCGTGGCTGGGACCCATGTGGATGTGGCGGGCCGCCACCAAGGCGGCGCGCTCCAACTTGATCCGCCCCTTGGGGCCGGCGATCTCGATCGGAGCGGCCTGGTCGAGGTGGCCGGACTGCACGATGGGCGCGCTCAGGCCCAGGGCTCGGCAGTCGGTCTTGCTCAGCTCGGCCTGGCTGCGGGGCCGGCAGGGGCCCATCACCCGGACGCCTTTGAAGGAGGCCTTGGGACCGTACAGGTCGACCTTGAGGTCGGCCGCGAACTCGCCCGGTTGGCGGACCGGCCGCAGGACCGGCATGTCCGACCGCCCGAACAAGGTCTCAAGGTCGGCCTGGCTGAGATGGACGTGCCGGTTGGAGATGCCGACCGGGACCGCGTTGGGGTCGAGGGCGGGCACCAACCGGGCGATCACCTGTTGGATGATCCGCTCCACCATCTGCGCTTGGGCCGAAGGGTCCATGACAGTCGTCCGTAGCTGTAGCTGTGTGACCGCTCAGGAGCGGGGCAGCAGAGGCTCGATGGAAGTGTGCGGCCGCGGGATGACATGGCAGGAGGCGACCTCCTCGCCAGCCGCCCGAGCGGCCACGGCGCCGGCGTCGACGGCCGCTTTGACGGCGCCGACGTCGCCCCGCACACAGACGGTGACCAGCCCGGCCCCGACCTTGACGTAACCCGTCAAGACGACGTTGGCTGACTTGGTCATGGCGTCGGCCGCCTCGACGGCGCCGATGTAGCCCTTGGTCTCGATCATGCCGAGTGCTTCACTCATGGTTGGCTCCTGTCAATGATGCTGGGCCGGTCACTTGGACTCGGGCGGGGCGAGCGGATCGACCGGGTTGAGGCTGGCCGGTTTGGCCGGCTTGGTCGCCGCCTTGGCGGTGCGGGCCGGTTTGGCCGGTTCAGCCGGCGGCGCGGCCGGAGCCGGGTCGGCCGGAGCCGGAGCCGGTTCCAAGGTGACGGCCTTGGCGGCTGGTTTGGCGGCCGGCGGGTCGGCCGGAGCCGGCGCGGGCGGCGGCGGATCGGCTTGGGCCGGAGCGCTGGGGCGAGGCCGGGGCCGCCCGATCAGGGCTGGCTTGGAGCTGGGGTCATCAGGGTCGACCGAGGTCGGGGCGCCCTGGCCGACCGTCACGGCCGTCCGCACGATCGGTTCGATCTGCTCGTTGGGGCGCGGGATGACCGAGGTCGAGACCACCTTGTTGACTTTGCCGGCGGCGAATTTAGCGGCGTCGATGGCGGCTTTGACGGCGCCGACTTGGCCGAGCACCTTGACGGCCACCATGCCCATGCCATCGGTCGCCTCATAACCCAGCAAGGTGACGTCGGCGGCCTTGCAGGCCGTGTCAGCGGCCTCCAGGGCGGCCGTCAGACCGATCACCTCGATGGTTCCCAAACATTGCTTGAGCATGGTCTGTCCTCTCAGATCTCAGGCGCGGCGGGCGCGAAGAGGATCGATTCGCCGCTGGGACCAGTCAGCGGCATTCTTTTGACGATACGGGCCGC
>JAIRYW010000019.1 GCA_031267645.1 Propionibacteriaceae bacterium | reverse complement strand
CGGATCGGGCAGCCCCGACGGTCCAACTCGACCGCCGTGGCGACGGCCAGGTGGGGGCTCTTCTCGCGCGACAGCCGGCCGACATGGACCAGGTTCCAGGTCGCGCCGACTGGTTCCGGCCGCGGAGCCGGGCGGAAGCAGTCCAGGTCGACGCCCAGGGCCACCTGGGCCAGCTGGGCCGAGGTCTGGGCCCACTCCTGGGCGCTGTAGTCGGTCGTCACCACCACCCGGTCGTACAGCCGGGCCAGGCCGGCGTTGAGCCGGCGGACGGCTCGGCCGACGTCGTGGCGCAGGAAGAGGGAGGCTTGGTCGTCCAAGCGTTCATGACTGAACAGGACCGTGCCGACGCCTTGGCGCCGGGCCCAGCCCGCCGCCGCCGTCAAGGTCCACTTGTCCGACACTTCGAGACTGGTGGGCCGGAAGCGCTCCAAGGCTTGGACCACCTTGGCCAGGGACGTGACGATGCGGTAGCCACCGCTGACGGCCGGCGAGGCGATGGCCACGGTGACGCCGTCCGGACCGAAGTCGATCGCGTCACGCGGTCCGGGCACGATCAGCAGGCGCTCGCAACCGGCCGCCACGTAACCGCGCCCGAGTTGGTCGACGGCCCGGCGCAGACCGCCCGAGGTCGGGCCGATGAAATTGGCCAGTTGGGCGATCCGCAGTCGGCTCATGCGGTCTTAGACTCGGGCTCCGTCTCGGCGGCGGCCTCGGGCTCGGCCGCCTCAGCCTCAGTGGCCTCAGGCTCGACGGCGGTCTGAGGCTCGGCCGGGGTCGGCGAACCGGGGCTGGCCGGCGAATCCGGGCTGGGCTCGACCACGGCCGGGTCCACCGGCGCGGGGTCGGCCGGGGCCTGGTCCGACTTGGCCGGAACCGGCCGTCCGGTCGCCCGGGCCCGCTGCTCGGACTGCTTGGCCCGCTGCTCCTGGGCCCGCTTCTTGCCCTGCCGCGACTCCTCGACCGTCTCGGTCACGACCTCGATCACGGCCATGGCGGCGTTGTCGCCCTTGCGGTGGCCGATCTTGACGATCCGAGTGCAGCCACCCGGGCGGTCGGCCAGCTTGGGAGCGATGCTCTCGAACAGGTGGTGCACCACGTTGGGGTCGCGCACCGTGCGCATGACCAGACGGCGGGCGTGCAAGTCGCCCCGCTTGGCCTTGGTGATCAACCGCTCGGCCAGGGGCTGGACCCGCTTGGCCCGATGCTCGGTGGTGGTGATACGGCCGTGTTCGAACAGTTGACTGGCCAGGTTGGCGAGGATGAGCCGCTCATGGGCGGGGCTGCCGCCGAGACGGGGTCCCTTGCTGGGCTTGGGCATGATGGTGGGTCCTCCAAAATGGTGGTTGTCAGTACTGTTCGGTTTCGGTGTAGTCGGCCTCGTCCTCGGGCTCGGCCCCGAAGCGCTCGAAGGAGCCGTAGGCGTCCATGCCGGGCACGGAATCCTTCAAAGACAGGCCCAGCTCGCTCAACTTGGCCTTGACCTCGTCGATCGACTTCTGACCGAAGTTGCGGATGTCCATCAGATCCTGCTCCGAGCGGGCCACCAGCTCGGAGACGGTGTGGATGCCCTCGCGCTTGAGGCAGTTGTAGCTCCGCACGGTCAAACGCAGGTCTTCGATCGGCAGGGCCAGGTCGGCCGCCAGCTGCTCGTCCACCGGCGAGGGGCCGATCTCGATGCCCTCGGCCTCGAAGTTGAGTTCGCGGGCCAGCGAGAACAGCTCCACCAGGGTGCGCCCGGCCGAGGCCACGGCGTCACGCGGCAGGATTGATGACTTGGTCTCGACGTCCAAGATGAGGCGGTCGAAGTCGGTCCGCTGCTCCACTCGGGTGGCTTCGACCTTGTAGGTCACGCGCAGCACCGGCGAGTAGATCGAGTCGACCGGGATGCGGCCGATCTCGGCTTCCGGGTTCTTGTTCTGGACCGCCGAGACGTAACCGCGACCGCGCTCGACCACGAACTCGATGTCGAGGCTGCCCTCGTCGTTCAGAGTCGCGATGGTCAGATCGGGGTTGTAGATCGTGACGCCGGCCGGCGGGGCGATGTCAGCCGCCGTGACGGCTCCCGCCCCGGCCTTGCGCAGGTACATCGTGACTGGCTCGTCCTCGTCCGAGCTCAGCACCAGGGTCTTGATGTTGAGGATCAACTCGGTCACGTCCTCGACCACGCCGGGCAAGGTCGAGAACTCGTGCGAGGCCCCCTGGACCTTGACGCTGGTGACGGCCGCGCCCGGGATCGAGCTGAGCAGGGTACGACGCAGCGAATTGCCCAGGGTGTAGCCGAAGCCAGGCTCCAAGGGCTCGATGACGAAACGAGAGCGATAGTCGCTGACGGCCTCTTCGGACAAGAGTGGGCGTTGGGCGATAAGCATTGGGATTCCTTTCCACCGACCGCTATATGACGGTGAGTTGGGTGATCAAGTTAGTCGGGCTGACTGGGCCCCACCGGGCGGCGGGGCCCGATCGGTCAGCGGGAATAGAGTTCGACGATGAGCTGCTCTTGCAGGTCGATCACGATCTGCTCGCGGATCGGCAGCTGGTGCACCAGGATCCGCATCGGCTTGAGGCGGGCGTCCAACCAGGCCGGCACCTCACGGTCGCCGTGTAGCTCGCGCGCGATGATGAAGGGATGCAAGTCGACCGACTTGGCCCTGACCTCGATGATGTCGTGCGGGCTGACCCGGTAGCTGGGAATGTTGACCTTGTGGCCGTTGACCGTCAGGTGGCCGTGCGAGACCATCTGGCGCGCCTGACGGCGGGTGTTGGCGAAGCCAGCCCGGTAAACCACATTGTCCAAGCGAGACTCCAGGATCTGGAGCAAGATGTCGCCGGTCTTGGCGGTCGAGCGGGTGGCCTCCTCGTAGTAGCGCCGGAACTGCTTCTCCAGCACCCCGTAGGCGTAACGCGCCTTCTGCTTCTCTTTCAGCTGCTGGGAGTACTCGGAGTCCTTGGTCCGGCCCCGGCCGTGCATGCCGGGCGGATAGGGGCGACGTACGAACGCCTTGTCGTTGCCCACCAGGTCAGTCCCCAGGCGACGGGACTTGCGGGTCAGCGGGCCAGTGTAACGGGCCATTTGTTAGTCCTTCTCTGTCTTCGGCTCGGGGTTAGACGCGGCGGCGCTTGGGCGGACGGCAGCCATTGTGGGGCACCGGCGTGACTTCGGACAGGACGCCGATCTCAAGACCGACGGCGCCGAGGGAACGGATGGCCGTCTCGCGACCCGAACCGGGACCCTTGACGAAGACGTCGACCCGCTTCATGCCGTGCTCCATGGCCCGTCGACCAGCCGCCTCGGCCGCCATCTGAGCGGCGTAAGGGGTGGATTTACGGGAGCCCTTGAAGCCGACCGTGCCGGCCGAGGCCCAAGCGATCACGGCGCCGGCCGGATCCGTGATAGAGATGATGGTGTTGTTGAAGGTGCTCTTGATGTGAGCCTGCCCGACAACGATGTTCTTCTTTTCCTTGCGGCGCACCTTGGTCTTGGCGCCCGCCTTACGGCCTGCAGTAGCCATAGGTTCTGTTATCTCCAGTTCTCAGTGGTGGGGCAGCTCAGCTCTTCTTCTTCTTACCGGCCACGGCCTTCCGCTTGCCCTTGCGGGTGCGGGCGTTGGTCCGGGTGCGCTGACCCCGGACTGGCAGGCCGAGACGGTGCCGGCGACCTTGGTAATTGCCGATCTCGATCTTGCGGCGGATGTCGGCCGCGATGGTGCGGCGCAGATCGCCTTCGATCTCGTAATTGGCTTCGATGTGGTCGCGCAGGGCGACGAGCTGCTCGTCGGTCAGCTGGTGGACACGGATGTCACCACTGATGCCGGTGGCTTGGAGGGTTTGGGCGGCGCGGGTGCGACCAATGCCGAAGATGTAAGTGAGGGCGACCTCGAGGCGCTTGTCGCGCGGCAGGTCGACACCGATGAGGCGTGCCATCAGGCAGGTTACCTTTCGGGTGCCAAGCCCCGGGCCGAGGCCCAGGCCTTGCGAAGGTGTCGGACGTGACGCGCTCCCCCGGCTGGGGGCCTCGGCCTTCGTCCGAGGGTGAGCCAGCTCGGGCGACCGAGCTGGCGTGCGTGCACGCTTTGGCTTGCCCTGATCCGGCTGGTGGCCGGAACGGCCCGAGGGCCGGGGCTGGGCCGGACCAGTCGAACTGGCCCCGCCCTCCCGCCGGCCAGGGCCGGCGGGTGTTCCGCACAGGAACTATTTAGTTGTGATCGGGCGGCCGCCTGGCTGATCGGTCGATCAGCCCTGCCGCTGCTTGTGGCGCGGATTGTCGCAGATCACCATGACGCGACCGTGCCGACGGATGACCTTGCACTTGTCACAGATCCGCTTCACGCTCGGCTGAACCTTCATGGGCTGCTTCCTGTCTAGTCGTGGGGCGGGCCCCCACTGTGGCTTCCTCGGTCTGGGCGGTCTACTTGTGACGGTAGACGATGCGCCCTCGTGTCAGGTCGTAGGCGGAGAGTTCGACCACCACCCGGTCCTGGGGCAATATGCGGATGTAATGTTGCCGCATCTTGCCTGAGATGGTGGCGAGGACCCGGTGACCGTTGGCCAGCTCAACCCTGAACATCGCATTGGGCAGAGCCTCGATCACAGTTCCCTCGAGCTCGAGAGCACCTTCTTTCTTCGCCATGACCTCTCAATCGATTAGCGTGACACGCTGAGGATTGGCTATCCGCGGACACGCATAACCGAGCGCTCATCCTACGCCCTGCGGCCGGGGGTCCCAAATCCGGCCGCCGCCGGAAGCCGGTCAAGCCGAAGCCAGCCCGGCCCGCTTCAGGTCCCGGCGCAGGCCGGGCGGCAAGGCGAAGGTCAGGGTCTCTTGGACCAACGTCTCGGTCTGGACCTGGTCGAAACCACGCCGGCCCAGCCACTCCACCACCGCCTGCACCAGGTGGTCCGGCACCGAGGCGCCGGAGGTGACCCCGACGGTGTCGGCGCCGACCAACCAGGCCGGATCGATGTCGTCGGCCTGGTCCACCCGCTCGGCCCGGGGGGCCCCGGCCCGGCGGGCCACCTCGACCAGACGGACCGAGTTGGAGGAGTTGCGCGAGCCGACCACGATCACCAGGTCGCAGTCCCCAGCCATCCGCTGGACCGCCCGCTGGCGGTTCTGGGTGGCGTAGCAGATGTCGTCGCTGGGCGGATCGACCAAGGCCGGGAAGCGCTCGCGCAAGCGGGCCACGGTCCGGCGGGTCTCGTCCAGGCTGAGGGTGGTCTGGGACAGCCAGGCCACCCGCCCCGGGTCCGCCACCTGGACCGTGTCGGCGTCCTGGGGCCGCTCCACCAGCTGGATGGCCTGGGGGGCCTGGCCCATGGTGCCGACCACCTCCTCGTGGCCGGCGTGGCCGATCAGCAGGACGCTGTAGCCAGCCTGGGCCAGCCGGGCCGCCTCCAGATGGACCTTGGTGACCAAGGGACAGGTGGCGTCGACCGTTTTGAGCCCCCGGGCGGCGGCCTCGGCCCGGACCGCCGGGGCGACGCCATGGGCCGAGAACACGACCGTGGCGCCGGACGGCGTCTCGGACAGGTCCTCCACGAAGACGGCCCCTTGGCGGCGCAGTTCGTCCACGACGTGACGATTGTGGACGATCTCCTTGCGCACGTGGACTGGCGGCCCGTACAGCTTGAGGGCCAATTCGACCGTGGCGACGGCCCGGTCGACGCCGGCGCAGTAGCCCCGGGGCGCGGCCAAGATGACACGCTTGGGACCGGAACCGCTCATGCCGGCCATCCTACCCGGGAGGTCCCGGCGGCCAGCCGGCCCGACGCGACCGTCCGGCCCCGAAAAACGGCAGCCGCCGGCCCCATGGGGAACCGGCGGCGGCCGCCTCTCGGAAAGGAACTACTCCTTGACGTCCTCGTCCACCCAGTCGAAGGTCTTGCTGACGGCCTTCTTCCAGTTGCGATAGAGCCGATCACGCTCGGACGGGTCGAGCTGCGGCGTCCAGCGCACATCCTCGGCCCAGTTGTCGATGACATCCTGCTCGCCGGCCCAGAAGCCGACCGCGATGCCGGCCGCGTAAGCGGCGCCCAGGGCGGTCGTCTCGGCCACCACCGGGCGGATCACCGGCACGCCGACCATGTCGGCCTGGAACTGCATCAGGGTCTGGTTGGCGGTCATGCCGCCGTCGACCTTGAGGCCGGCCAGGGTGACGCCGGAGTCGGCTTCCATGGCGTCCAACACCTCGCGGGTCTGGTACGCGGTCGCCTCGAGGGCGGCGCGGGCCAGGTGGCCGCGGTTGACGTAACGGGTCATACCGACGATGGCGCCGCGGGCGTCGCCGCGCCAGTAAGGCGCGAACAGGCCGGAGAAGGCCGGCACGAAGTAGCAGCCGCCATTGTCATCGACGGACTGGGCCAGGGCCTCCACGTCAGGTGCGGTCTCGATCAGCTTGAGGTTGTCGCGCAGCCACTGGATGAGCGAACCGGTGACGGCGATGGAGCCTTCCAAGGCGTACACGGCCGGAGCCGCGCCGATCTTGTAGCACAAAGTGGTGAGCAGGCCGTTCTGGCTCAGAACCGGCTGGGTGCCGGTGTTCATCAGCATGAAGCAGCCGGTGCCGTAGGTGTTCTTGGCCGTGCCGACCTCGAAGCAGGCCTGACCGAAGGTGGCGGCTTGCTGGTCGCCCAGATCGCCGGCGATCGGGATTCCGGCCACGGACGGAGTCTTGACCAGGCCGTATTGCTCGGAGCTGGAGACGATCTTCGGCAGCATCGAAGCCGGGATGGTCATGTCAGCCGCGATCGACAGATCCCAGCTGAGCGTCTTGAGGTCCATCAGCATGGTGCGGGAGGCGTTCGTCACGTCGGTGATGTGGATGCCGCCATCGACGCCGCCGGTCAGATTCCAGATCAGCCAGGTGTCGATCGTGCCCATGATCAAGTTGCCGGACTCGGCCGAGGCGCGGGCCCCGGGCACGTTGTCCAAGATCCACTTGACCTTGGGACCGCAGAAGTAGGTCGCCAAAGGCAGGCCGACGCGGGACTGGTACTTGTTCTGGTCGCCTTGGCCCAGCTCGTCGACGATCTGCTGGGTCCGGGTGTCCTGCCAGACGATGGCGTTGTAGACCGGTTCGCCGGTGTTCTTGTCCCACACCACCGTGGTCTCACGCTGGTTGGTGACGCCGATGGCGGCGATGTCGTCTTTAGTGACGCCGGCGTTGATCAGGGCGCCGTCGATGACCTGGATGGTGCGCAGCCAGATCTCCTGCGGGTTGTGCTCGACCCAACCGGCCCGAGGGAAGATCTGCTCGTGCTCGAGTTGGTGTACGCCGACGCTGCGGCCGGAGTGGTTGAAGACGATCGCACGCGAACTGGTCGTGCCCGAATCGATCGCCAGAATGTACTTTTCAGCCATTGTGCTGATTCCTCCACATCGTTGGGGTTGAGATTACGGTTGGGCTCCCTTACGGGAATACCACAGGCTACAGCGGTGGACTGACGATGGGAACCGTGGCGTCGCGACCACCGCTGCGCGACCGCGACGCCACGGACTTGGCTCAAGGCAGCAAAGCGCCCGAAGCGAAGCCAGCCGCCAAGCCGCCGATGATCGGACCGACCACCGGCACCCAGGCGTAGGCCCAATCCGAGCCACCCTTGTTCGGCACCGGCATGATGGCGTGCCACAGGCGCGGCGCCAGGTCGCGGGCGGGGTTGATGGCGTACCCGGTGGGGCCGCCCAAAGAGGTGCCGATGCCGACGATCAGCAGGGCCACGCCCAAGGCTCCCAACCAGCCCAAACCGGCCGGGGTGGAAGTCTCGGAGTTGCCCCAATGGCCAGCCGCCAAGACGATGAAGACCAGGACGAAGGCGCCCATGGCCTCGGTCACGACGTTCCAGCCGTAGCTGCGGATGGCCGGGCCGGTGGCGAAGACGCCCAGCTTGACGCCGTCAGGCTGATCGACGTCGAACTGCTTCTTGTAGGTCAGCCAGGCCAAGGCCGAGCCGATGAAGGCGCCCAACAACTGGGCCCCGATGTAGACCCCGATGCTGCCAGCGTTGATGGCGATGCCGGGAACGAACTCCGGGTTCTCAGTGCCCGCTTTGGACGCCACCAAGCCCAAGGTGACGGCTGGGTTGAGGTGACCACCGGACTTGTAGGAGGCCAGGACGCCGGCGAAGACGGCCAAGCCCCATCCAAAGTTGACGACCAACCAACCGGCGTCCTTGGCCTTGCTGCCGTTCAGGGAGACGGCGCAGCAGACGCCGGCGCCCAACAACAACAGGATGGCGGTGCCGACGGTCTCAGACAAAAATATTGTCGCAAGACTGATGTCGACGGGCGGTGGTTCGATAGGCATTGGACCTCACTCTCCGACGTCTGGCCAGACGTCATTCGATGGATGTGCCCAGGTCGGAAGATTCCGGACCTGGCGCCCGGAGTCGGGGGACCACGCCAGGGAAGGAGCGCCGGACGAGACCGGGAGCGACTCATCGTCACTCTCGGCTGCACGCCCTGTTGCCACGCCCGCTCCTCTGTGCACCGTGATCCCCGATGACCCCCGGCTTCTTCCCCTAATCTTGCGAACCTACGCACGGATGCGCTAGGAATTGGACGAACGTGCAGATGTGGGAGGTGGCGATGCACGCGCGCTACGAAGAGATGTACGAGGCTTCAATCCGGTACTACATCCACAACGAGACCATGGAGTCGATCGCTCGACACCTGCAGGTCTCACGCTCATCGGTCTCACGCCTATTGGCGGAGGCCCGTCGTTCCGGCATCGTACGGATCTCGCTGGCCTCGGAGGTGGGCTCCCGCTCGCCGGTGGCCCGGGCTCTGACCGACGCCTTCGGCGTCACCGTCCATCTGGTCTCGGTGGGCGACTCCGCCCCCATCTCGGCCCGCTTGGAACGAGTCTGCCGACTGGCCGCCTCGCTCTTGGCCGAGTCAGTCTCGGACGGCTCGCTGATCGGCGTGGCCTGGGGCATGACCATGGCCAACACGGTGCGCTACGTCGAGCGCCGGCCCCTGCGCGACGCCTTCATCGTCCAGATGAACGGCGGCAACAACGCCCAGGACACCTCCGCCTTCTACGTCGGCACCGTCCTGCAGCCGCTGGGCGAGGCCTTCGACGCCCGGGTCATCCACTTCCCGGTGCCGGCCTTCTTCGACTACGCCGCCACCAAGCAGGCGATGTGGCGGGAACGCTCGGTCCGGGCCGTCATCGACTACCAGAACCGGCTCGACCTGGCCATCTTCGGCATCGGGGCCATCCACGGCCGGGTGCCCTCCCACGTCTACTCGGCCGGCTACGTCGAGCCCGAGGACATGGCCCAGGCCGTAGCCGACGGGGTGGTGGGCGACGTCTGCACCGTCTTGCTGCGGGAGGACGGCTCCTTCGCCGACATCGCCTTGAACAGCCGCGCCACCGGCTTGACCCCGGCCGACATGCAACGCATCCCGGTCCGCATCGGGGTGGTGGCCGACCCCTCCCGGGCCTCGGCCCTGCTGGGGGCTCTGCGGGCCAAGACCATGACCGACTTGATCTGCGACGACACCACCGCCCACGCCGTCTTAGAACGGCTCTGAGGGCCTCTCAGGGGCCATCGGCGACCAGTGGGGCGAACCCCCCGCCGCGGCTGGCCGACGGCCGCTTGAGCGGTCCGCGGTCGCCGCGCGGACCAGCCGATCGAGCGGACCCGATCGGCCGACGGCCCAGCCCAGGCGCGGGCGATCCCGCCGACGGCCGGCTCGACCGCTGGCCGACCCGGTCTCCGGTCAGTCCGACAGCGGGCCGAAGGGCAGGCCGAGCCGGTTCAACTCGGCCTCGCCGCCGTCCAAGGCGGTCAAAACCCACAGTCCGTGCTTGGTCACGGTCATGGTGTGCTCCCAGTGGGCGCTCCAAGAGCCGTCCGCCGTCACCAGGGTCCAGCCGTCCTCCAACACCGTGGTGCGCCGCGAGCCTAGGGTCAACATCGGCTCGATCGCCAAACACAGCCCCTCGACCACGCCCGGGCCGCGGCCCGGGCGGCCGTAATTGGGCACGTCGGGATCTTGGTGCATGGCCGAGCCGATGCCGTGGCCGGTGCAGTCGCGCACGATGCCGTAACGCTCCGGCTGAGAACGCACCGAACGCTCCACGGCGGCTGAGATGTCACTCACCCGCCCGCCCAGCCGGGCGGCCGCCAGACCGGCCCAGAGGGCCTGCCGGGTGGCCTGGTTGAGGCGGGCCGCCGCCGGCGAGACCGGGCCGACCTCGACCGTCAGGGCGGCGTCGCCGTGCCAACCGTCCACCACCGCGCCGAAGTCGATCGAGACCAGGTCGCCGGCCGCCAAGACCCGCTCGGGCGAGGGCAGGCCGTGCACCACCTCCTGGTTGATGGAGACGCAGACCACGCCCGGGTAGGGCTGGCCGCCCCAGTCCGGGGCATAGCCCAGGAAGGACGAGGTGGCCCGGTGGCGGGCCAGGATCTCAGTCGCCAGCAGATCTAGCTCGGCCGTGGTCAAACCGGGCCGACAGGCTTCCGCCATGGCCGCCAGGGCCTTCGCCACGACCAGGCCGGCCAGTCGCATCCGCCGTAGTTGGTCGACGCTCTTCAGCTCGACCTTCCAGCGGTCGGTCACCGCCCTTGGACTTTGGCGTCCAAAGCGGCGGCGCAGCGCGCCGTCACCTGGTCGACCGCGCCGACGCCGTCGACCTCGACCAACAGGCCCTGGCCGCTGTAACGGTCCAGCAGGGGGGCGGTCTCGGCCTGGTAGACCTCGAAACGACGCCGGATGGCGTCTTCGTTGTCGTCCGCCCGATGTTCGATCTCGGCCCGCTTCAGCATCCGGGCCACCAAAGTCTCCGTCTCCACCAACAAGGACAGGACGGCCTGCAACGGCCCGCCGGCCTCAGCCAGCAACAGGTCCAGAGCCTCGGCCTGGGGCACCGTGCGAGGGAAGCCGTCCAGCAGGAAACCGGCCGCCGCGTCGGGCTCGGCCAGGCGCTGGGCCACGATCTTGATCGTGACCTCGTCCGGCACGTACTCGCCCTTGGCCATCAATTGGCCGACCACCAAGCCCAGCTCGGTCCCCCGCTCGACGTTGGAGCGGAAGATGGCGCCGGTGGAGATGGCCGGAACGCCGTAGTGGCGGGCGATCTCGACGCCCTGGGTGCCCTTGCCGGCCCCGGGCGGGCCCATGATGAGCATGCGCATGAGTCAGGATTCCTTCCCTTTGGATTCAGGCCGGCTGAAGCGCGGCCGCGCGTCCCCACGTTACGCCATGGCTCGACCGGCCGCCGTGACGGGCCGGCCGGACGGCTACTTGAGGAAACCCTCGTAACTGCGCTGCTCCAGTTGGGACTGGATCTGCTTGACCGTGTCCAAGCCGACGCCGACCACGATCAGGATCGAGGTGCCGCCGAAGGGGAAGTCCTGGTTGGCTCCCACGGCGATGAAGGCCAAGGTCGGGATCAAGGCGATGACGGCCAGGTAGAGCGATCCGGGAGCGGTCAGACGGGACAGCACGTAGGCGATGTAGCGCTCGGTCGGAGCGCCGGCCCGGATGCCGGGGATGAAGCCGCCGTACTTCTTCATGTTGTCCGCCATCTCCTGGGGGTTGAAGGTGATGGAGACGTAGAAGTAACAGAAGGCGATGATCAAGCCGAAGAAGATCAGGTTGTAGAGCCAATTGTCGCCGTTCACGAAATTGGCCACGATCCAATCCGAGCCCCAGCCGGTCGGGCGGATCTGGGCGTAGAGCACCGGCAGGTAGAGCAGGGAAGAGGCGAAGATGACCGGGATGACGCCGGACTGGTTGACCTTGAGCGGGATGTAAGTCTTGGAGCCGCCGTACATCTTGCGACCGACCATGCGTTTGGCGTACTGCACCGGGATCCGGCGCTGGCCCTGCTCGATGAAGATGATGGCCGCCATCACCAGCAGGCCGATGCCGAGGACCAACAGGAAGAGGAACCAGCCCTTGTCGGCGCCGCCGGAGTGGGTCTCTTTGATGCTCCACAGCGAGGAGGGGAAGCGAGCCACGATGGTGGTGAACATCAAGACCGACATGCCGTTGCCGACGCCGCGCTCGGTGATCAGCTCGCCCAGCCACATGACGATGCCGGTGCCGGCCGTCATGGTCAAGATCATGACGATGACGGAGTAGATCGAGTTGTCGTAGATGATGTTGGGGCAGCCGCTGAAGATCTGGTCGTTGGCGGCCATGGTGACGTAGGCGGTGCCGTTCAGAACGGCCAGGATCAAGGTCAAGTAACGGGTGTACTGGGTGATCTTGGCCTGCCCGGAGGAACCTTCCTTCTTCAAGGTGGCCAAGCGGGGCACCACCACCGTCATCAACTGCAAGATGATGCTGGCCGTGATGTAAGGCATGATGCCGAGGGCGAAGACCGCCATCTTCAGCATGGCGCCGCCGGAGAACAGGTTGACCATCGAGAACAACCCGGCCCGGTCGCCCGACGAGGCCTGGGCGGCGCAGTAGTTGAGCTGTTCGACGTTGACGTTGGGCACCGGCAGGGTCGAACCGAGCCGGAAGACGACCAGGACGCCCAGGGTGAACAGGATCTTCTTACGCAGGTCAGGCGACCTGACCACGTTCATGAAGCCAGCCAGCATCCTTCGAACTCCTCACTCGCGACCCGCGCCGTCGGCCTCCGGCCGCGGCGCTAGCTCGACTACAACTGTTCGATCGTACCGCCGGCCTGCTCGATCTTGGCTTTGGCCGAGGCCGAGAAGGCGTGAGCGGAGACCTGCAGCGCGACCGTCAGTTGGCCGTCCCCCAGGATCTTGATCAGGCCGTCCCGAGCGGCCCCCTTGGCCACCAGGTCGCCGGTCGTGACCGGACCGCCCTCGGGATAGAGCTGGGCCAGCTTGGCCAGGTTGACGACCTGGTATTCGACCCGGAAGGGGTTCTTGAACCCCTTCAACTTGGGCAGCCGCATGTGCAGCGGCATCTGGCCGCCCTCGAAGTTCTCCGGCACGTTCTTACGCGCCCCGGTGCCCTTGGTGCCGCGGCCGGCCGTCTTGCCCTTGCTGGCCTCGCCCCGGCCCACTCGGGTCTTGGGCTGGTGGGCGCCGGGGGCGGGGCGAAGGTGATGGACCTGCAACGCCATGGCTACTTGACCTCCTCGACCCGGACCAGGTGGGACACGGTCCGAACCATGCCCTGCACCTGACGGGTGTCTTCTTTGATGACCGAATGGCCGATCCTCTTCAAACCCAGACTACGCAAGGTGTCGCGGTGGTTCTGGTGCTGGGAGATGCCGGACTTGATCTGGGTGATGGCCAGTTGTGCCATGTCAGTGACCTCCTTGGCTTTGGCGGCTGGCCCGCAGCAAAGCGGCCGGAGCCACGTCCTCGACCGGCAGGCCGCGGCGACGGGCCACCTGCTCCGGCTCTTCCAAGCTCTGCAGGGCCGCCACGGTGGCGTGGACGACGTTGATGGCGTTGGGCGAGCCGAGCGACTTGGCCAAGACGTCGTGCACGCCGGCGCATTCCAACACGGCCCGGGCCGAGCCGCCGGCGATGACGCCGGTGCCGGGCGAAGCCGGGCGCAACAGGACCACTCCGGCGGCGGCCTCGCCTTGGACCGGATGCGGGATGGTGCCCAGGATGCGGGGCACCCGGAAGAAGTGCTTCTTGGCCTCTTCGACGCCCTTGGCGATGGCGGCCGGAACTTCCTTGGCCTTGCCGTAGCCGACGCCGACCATGCCTTCGCCGTCGCCCACCACGACCAAAGCGGTGAAGCCGAAGCGACGTCCGCCCTGGACCACTTTGGCCACTCGGTTGATCGCCACCACGCGCTCTAGATAATTGCTCTTGGGCGCCTCGGCCTGGCCCTGGCCGCCGCGCCGGTCGTCGCGACCGCGACGTTCACCGCCGCCGCCGCCGGTTCCGCCTCGACGCTGGGTTCCACTAATCGGCATGTTGTTCCCTTTCCGTCAGAACCCGAGTCCAGCCGACCGCGCGCCCTCGGCCAAGGCGGCGACGCGGCCGTGATACTTATGACCAGCGCGGTCGAAGACCACCTGGGTGATGCCGGCTTGGCGGGCCCGCTGGCCGACCAATTCGCCCACCTGCTTGGCCTTGGCCGACTTGTCGCCGTCGGCCGACCGCAGGTCGGCTTCCAGGGTCGAAGCCGACACCAAGGTGCGCCCGAGGGAGTCGTCGATCACCTGGGCCACCATGTGGCGGCTGGACTTGGTGACGACCAGACGGGGCCGTTCGGGGGTGCCGACGATCGTCTTGCGCCCACGCGACTGCCGCCGCAGCCGAGCGGCTTGACGGTCGGCCGTGGTCTTGGGCACACGCAATTTGATGGCCATCACTTACCAGCCTTTCCAACCTTGCGGCGGACCTGTTCGCCGGCGTAACGCACGCCCTTGCCCTTGTAGGGCTCCGGCTTACGGATCTTACGGATGTTGGCCGCCACTTCGCCGACGGCCTGCTTGTCGATGCCGATGACGGAGAAACGGGTCTGCGTCTCGACGTTGAAGGTGATGCCGTCCGGAGCGCCGACCAGGACCGGGTGGGAGAAGCCGAGGGCGAACTCCAACTCGGTCGGGCTCTTCAGATTGACGCGGTAGCCGACGCCGACGATCTCGAGCTTCTTCTCGTAACCGTCCGTCACACCGGTCACCATGTTGGCGATCAGGGTCCGGGTCAGGCCGTGCAGCGAACGCGAGACCCGCTCGTCGTCGGGCCGGAGCACCAGCAGTTCGCCCGTCTCGCCCCGTTCGACCGTGATGGGCTCGGCGATGGTGTGGCTGAGGGTCCCCTTGGGCCCGGTCACCGTGACGGTCCGGCCCTGTGTGTCGACCTGGACACCGGCCGGAACCGGGATCGGCATCTTTCCAATACGTGACATGTCAATCCCTCCGGCTCACCAGACGTAGGCGAGGACTTCCCCGCCGACTGACTTGTGATTGGCTTCCTTGTCCGTCATCAGACCTTGGCTGGTCGAGATGATGGCGACGCCCAAGCCGCCCAGCACCTTGGGCAGCCCGGTCGACTTGGCGTAGACGCGCAAGCCGGGCTTGGAGATGCGGCGCAGGCCGGCGATGGCGCGCTCGCGGTTGCGACCGTATTTCAAGGTCACGGTCAGCGTCTGGCCCACTCCGCCAGCTGGCGCGTCGGCCACCTGGTACTCGGCGATGTAGCCCTCGCGCTTGAGAATCTGGGCGATGCCGACCTTGATCTTGGAGTGCGGCATCGAGGTCGACTCATGGTACGCCTGATTGGCGTTGCGCAAGCGGGTCAGCATGTCCGCGATGGGATCGGTCATGGTCATGGCTTCAAGCCTCTTTCTCGCAGCGGTTTCCGCCCGGGGCGGACCTGCTGAGGTGGATGGGAGTTCGGGAGCAGGGGTGTCACCAGGAGGACTTCGTCACTCCGGGCAGTTCGCCTCGGTGCGCCATGGTGCGCAGGCAGATCCGGCACAGGCCGAACTTGCGGTAGACCGACTTGGGCCTGCCACAACGCTGGCAGCGGGTGTAAGACCGCACCTTGAACTTCGGCTTGCGGGACTGCTTGACCTTGATCGCTGTTGTCGCCACGGTGTCTCCCTAGCTCATCTCTTCTTCTTGCCGGTCGGACGAGTCCGCTTCTTCGGCTGCTTCTGGGCCGCCGCGGCCGCGGCGGCTTCGTCGGTCTGGAAGGGGAAACCGAGCCGCCTGAGCAGAGCCCGTCCTTCCGGGTCGGTCTCGGCCGAGGTCACGAAGGTGATGTCCATGCCGCGCAGGCGGTCGATCTTGTCTTGGTTGATCTCATGGAACATGACCTGCTCGGTCAGCCCAAAGGTGTAGTTGCCACGGCCGTCGAACTGGCGCGGGCTCAGCCCCCGGAAGTCGCGGATCCGAGGCAGGGCCAAGGAGAGCAGCCGGTCGGCGAACTCCCACATGCGGTCGCCGCGCAGAGTGACGTGGCAGCCGATCGGCATGCCCTCGCGCAGTTTGAACTGGGCGATCGACTTGCGGGCCTTGGTCACCTGCGGCTTCTGACCGGTGATCTGAGCCAGGTCGGCCACCGCCGCGTCGATGATCTTGGAGTCGCGGGCGGCTTCGCCCACACCCATGTTGACCACGATCTTGACCAGGCCAGGGATGCGCATGACGTTGTCGTAGTCGAACTCTTGGTGCAGAGCCGGGGCGATCTCTTCCCGGTAGCGCTGCTTCAGACGCGGCAGCGTCTTCTGCTCGGCCATCAGATCTCCTTCCCGGTCTTGCGCGCGATCCGAACCGACCGCGTGCTCTCGTACTCCGAGCCGTCCCGGCGCCGCTTGGTGGCTGGCTGCCGTTCGTAGCCCACCCGGGTGACGACCTCCTTGCCCTCGTGGCGAACCACCAGAGCGACGTTGGAGACGTGGATGGGAGCCTCGAAGCTGATGATGCCACCCTTGACGACGTTGCGGCCGGAGCCGTCCGGCTGGTCCTTGCGGTGGCGCTTGACGATGTTGACGCCACTGACGGTGACGCGCTGGCTCTCCGGGTCGACGGCGATGATCTCGCCCACGGTGCCCTTGTCCTTGCCAGCGATGACCTTGACTCGGTCACCCTTCTTGACGTGCAGCTTGGCCATGTCAGATCACCTCGGGGGCCAGAGAGACGATGCGCATGAACCGCTTCTCGCGCAACTCGCGCGCCACCGGGCCGAAGATGCGGGTGCCCCGGGGCTCGCCGTCGCTGCGCAGAATCACGGCCGCGTTCTCGTCGAAACGGATGTACGAGCCATCGACCCGCCGATGCGCCTTGGCGGTGCGCACCACGACGGCTTTGACGACCTCGCCCTTTTTGACGTTGCCACCCGGGATGGCGTCCTTGACGGTGGCAACGATGGTGTCGCCGACGTAGGCATAGCGACGCTTGGAGCCGCCGAGCACCCGGATGCACAAGATCTCCTTGGCTCCGGTGTTGTCGGCGACTTTCAGTCGCGACTCCTGCTGGATCATCTCTTCTCCTTGGTCCGGCCGGTTCCCCGCTGGGGGCCTGTCAGGACATCGATTCCGGTTGTCTCCCGTCGGGCGGGGGACGGGGTTACTTGGCCTTTTCGACGATCTCGACCAGCCGCCAACGCTTGGTGGCGGACAGCGGACGGGTCTCCATCACTTTGACGCGGTCGCCCAGACCGGCCTGATTGGCTTCGTCGTGCACCTTGAGACGCTCGGTCCGGGTCATGACCTTGCCGTAGAGGGGGTGCTTGACCCGGTCCTCCACCGTCACCACCACGGTCTTGTCCATCTTGTCGGACACCACCACGCCCTCGCGGACCTTGCGGCCGCCGCGTTCGGACTGACTCATTCTTGACTCTCCCCTACTTCGTCGGGATCGGGCACGATGCCGAGGCTGCGCTCCTGCAGGACGGTGTAGACCCGGGCGATGTCCTTGCGCACGGTGCGCAAACGCCCGTGCGACTCCAACTGACCGGTCTGAGCCGCGAAACGCAAGGTGAAGAGCTCATTCTTCAACTCGGTGACCCGAGCGTTGAGGTCGGCTCCGCTCATGGCGCGCAACTCAGTCGCTGATGTGGTCGCCATCAGATCTCACCCGCTTCCCGCTTGACGAACCGCGCTTTGAAAGGCAGTTTGTGGATGGCCAGGCGCATGGCCTCGCGGGCCACGTCCTCGCCCACGCCGGACAACTCGAACAAGATGCGACCCGGCTTGACGTTGACGATCCACCACTCCGGCGAGCCCTTGCCCGAACCCATCCGGGTCTCGGCCGGCTTCTTGGTCAGAGGGCGGTCGGGGAAGACGTTGATCCAGACCTTGCCGCCACGACGGATGTGACGGGTCATGGCGATACGGGCGGCCTCGATCTGACGGTTGGTCAGGTAGCTCGACTCCAGGGCCTGGATGCCGAACTCGCCGAAGGCCAGCTTGGTGCCGCCCTTGGCCTGGCCCCCCCGTTTGGGGTGGTGTTGCTTGCGGAATTTGAGCCGCCGCGGAATCAACATGATCAGGCTCCTGCGTTCTCAGTGGCACCGGCCGGCGCCTCAGCCCTGGGCTCGGCGGCCTCGGCGCGACGGCGACCGCCCCGCTCGGGCCGATCCGGCCGATCCGACCGACCCGGCCTCCGACCCGGCCGCTGACGGCTCAGGTTGGCCTGACGGGCGGCCTTCTGGGCGGCCCGTTCGGCCCGAGTGCCGACCACGTCGCCCTTGTAGATCCAAACCTTGACGCCGATCCGGCCGAAGGTGGTGCGAGCCTCGTAGAAGCCGTAGTCGATGTCGGCCCGCAGGGTGTGCAGGGGGACGCGACCCTCGCGGTAGAACTCGGACCGGCTCATCTCGGCGCCGCCCAAACGGCCCGAGCACTGGATCCGGATGCCGATCGCGCCGCCCCGCATGGCCGACTGCTGGGCCTTGCGCATGGCGCGCCGGAAGGCGACTCGGGCGCCGAGCTGCTCGGCCACGCCCTGGGCCACCAGTTGGGCGTCGATCTCCGGGTTCTTGACTTCCAAGATGTTGAGCTGGACCTGCTTGCCGGTCAGCTTCTCCAACTGGTTGCGGACCTTCTCGGCCTCAGCCCCGTTGCGCCCGATCACGATGCCGGGACGGGCGGCGTAGAGATAGATCGTGACCCGCTCGCCCCGTCGCTCGATCTCGACCGAGGAGATGCCGGCCCGTTCCAGGTTGCGCGCCAGGAAGCGGCGGATCGTGACGTCCTCGGCCACGTTGGCGGAGTACTGCTTGTCGGCGTACCAACGTGACACGTGGTCGGTCGAAATGCCCAGACGGAAGCCCATCGGGTTGATCTTCTGGCCCATTCCTCAGGCTCCCTTCTCGGTCCGCGGCTCGACCACGACGGTGATGTGGCTGGCTCGCTTCAAGATGCGCGAGGCGGAGCCTTTGGCGCGTGGTCGGATGCGACGCATGGTGACACCCTCGTCGACGAAGATCTGGGAGACGTAGAGCTGGTCCGAGCGCAGCGACTCGGTCTGCTCGGCGTTGGCGGCGGCCGAGGCGACGGCCTTGTAAACCGGCTCAGAAGCGGCCTGGGGGGCGAACTTGAGCAGGGTCAGGGCTTCGCCGACGTCGCGCCCGCGCACCAGGTCGGCCACGCGCCGCACTTTCATCGGCGTCATGCGGACGTGTTTGGCGATGGCGTACGAACCGGGACGGTCGCCCAGCAGGGCGTCCCTCCGGCTCGGCCGGTCTGTCTTCGTGGTCATGGAGCGAATTCCCTTCCCGGCCTAGCGCCGACGCGCCTTCTTGTCGTCCTTGACGTGGCCACGGAAGGTCCGGGTGGGGGCGAACTCGCCCAGCTTGTGGCCGATCATCGATTCAGTGACGAAGACGGGGACGAACTTGCGCCCGTCATGGACGGCGATGGTGTGACCGAGCATGTCGGGCACGATCATGGAACGACGGGACCAGGTCTTGATGACGGTCTTGGCGTTACGGGCGTTGAGGTCGGCCACCTTTTTGGTCAGGTGGTCGTCGACGAAGGGGCCCTTCTTCAGACTACGTGGCATTTCTTCTCAAGTCTCCTGATCAGCGCTTCTTGCCGGACTTGCGGCGACGAATGATGAGACGGCTGGAGGCCTTGTTCTTGTCCCGGGTGCGGCCCTCCGGCTTGCCCCAGGGCGAGACCGGATGACGACCGCCCGAGGTCCGACCCTCGCCGCCGCCGTGGGGATGGTCGACCGGGTTCATGACGACGCCGCGGACGGTCGGGCGGACGCCCTTCCAACGCATGCGACCAGCCTTGCCCCAGTTGATGTTGGATTGCTCGGCGTTGCCGACCTCGCCCACCGTGGCGCGGCAGCGGACGTCGACCAGGCGCATCTCCCCGGAGGGCATGCGCAAGGTGGCGTACTTGCCTTCGCGGGCCACCAGTTGGATGGCGGCGCCGGCCGACCGACCCATCTTGGCTCCGCCGCCCGGCCTCAGCTCGACGGCGTGGACGGTGGTGCCGACCGGGATGTTGCGCAGGGGCAAGTTATTGCCGGGGCGGATGTCGGCCCCCTCGCCGGCCTCGACCAGATCGCCTTGGCGCAGGTCCTTGGGAGCGATGATGTACCGCTTCTCGCCATCGGCGTAGTGCAGCAGGGCGATCCGAGCCGTCCGGTTGGGGTCGTACTCGATCTCGGCCACCTTGGCCGGCACGCCGTCTTTGTCGTAGCGCCGGAAGTCGACCAGGCGGTAGGCCTGCTTGTGTCCGCCGCCGATGTGGCGGGTGGTGATGCGGCCCTGGTTGTTGCGCCCGCCGGTCTTCGGCTTGGGGGCCAAGAGCGACTTCTCCGGGGTCGAGCGGGTCAGCTCGACGAAGTCGGCCACGCTAGAGCCGCGCCGGCCCGGCGTGGTCGGCTTGTACTTACGGATTCCCATGTCGGTTCGTCCTCTTCTCTTGCCTACATCCCGGAACCGAAGATGTCGATCCGCTCACCGTCGGCGATAGTCACGATGGCCCGCTTGGTGTCGGACCGCCGGCCAATGCCGTTGCGGGTGCGGATGCGCTTGCCGGACCGGTTGGCGGTGTTGACGCCCAAGACATGGACTCCGAAGACCTTCTCCACCGCTAGGCGGATCTGGGTCTTGTTGGCCCTGGGATCGACGATGAAGGTGTACTTGTTCTCGTCGATCAAGCCGTAGCTCTTCTCCGAGACGACCGGGGCGAGCAGGATGTCGCGGTGGTCGTATCGCTTCACTGGCGCGGTCACTTGGCCTCCTCCTGATCGCTGGGGGCTTCCTCGGCCGGCTGTTCCGTCTCAGCCTGGGCTTCGACCTCCGCCTCAGCCGCGGGCGCGGCCTTCGGCTTGGCCGGCGCCTTGGCCTTGGGCTTGGACTCGGCCTTGGGCTTGGCCGGCGGCTCGGCCTCGGCGGCCGGCTGGTCCGGGGTCTCGGCCGGGGCCGACTTGGCGGCCTTGGCCTTGGGAGCGGCCTTGGGCTGGATCGGGTCCAGACCGTGGTGGGCCAGGTAGTCGTTCAGAGCGGCCCGGGTGAAGACGACGGCCTGATTGATCAGCACGTCGTAGCTGTTGAGCTGGTCGACCGCGATGGCGTGGGCGTTGACGACGTTGCGCAGGCTGAGCCAAGCCACGTCCTCGTCGCGGTGCAACACCACGATGACGGATTGGTAGGAGCCGATCCCGGCCAGGGCCTCCAGGGCCTGTCTGGTCGAGGGGACCTCGCCGGCCACGATCGCTTCGAGCACGAACAAACGGCCGTCCCGGGCTCGGTCCGATAGGACGGAGCGGAGAGCGGCCGCGATCATTTTCTTCGGCGTGCGCTGGGCGTAGGAACGCGGTTGCGGACCATGGACGGCGCCGCCGCCGGTCCACTGCGGGGCCCGCCGGGAACCCTGGCGGGCTCGCCCGGTGCCCTTCTGGCGCCACGGCTTGGCCCCACCGCCGGAGACCTCGCCCCGAGTCTTGGTGGAGTGGGTGCCCTGGCGGCCGGCGGCCTGCTGGGCCACAACGACCTGGTGGATCAGGGGCAGGTTGGCCGGCGCGTCGAACAGGTCGCCGGGCAGTTCCACCTGGCCGGCTTTGGCCCCGTCGGTCGCGATCAGATCGATCTTGATGCTGTCAGTCATTGTCCTCAGCCCTTCTTGACCGCCGAACGGATGACGACCAGCCCGCCCTTGGGGCCGGGAACGGCCCCCTTGACCAGGATCAGGCCGCGCTCGACGTCGACGGCGTGGACGATCAGGTTCTGAACCGTCTTCCGCTGGACGCCCATGTGACCGGCCATGCGGAGGCCTTTGAAGATGCGCGAGGGGGTGGCGCACTGGCCGATCGAGCCGGGTGAGCGATGTTTGCGGTGGACGCCGTGGCCGGCTCCCAGGCCGGCGAAGCCGTGCCGCTTCATGACGCCGGCCGTGCCCTTGCCCTTGGTCACACCGATGACGTCGACCAGCTCGGCGGCGGCGAAGACGTCGGGGGTGATCTCCTGGCCCAGGCTGTATTCGTCGGCGTCGGCCGTGCGCAGCTCCAGGAGGTGGCGCCGTGGCGTCACCTGGGCTTTGTCGAAGTGACCCTTGGCCGGCTTGGTGACGGACTTGGCTTTGATGGCGCCGAAGCCGAGCTGGATGGCGGAGTAGCCGTCGGTCTGCGCCGTGCGGACCTGGACTACGACGCAGGAACCGGCTTCGACCACCGTCACCGGCACGACCCGGTTGTTCTCGTCCCAGACCTGGGTCATGCCCAGCTTGGTGCCGAGGATGCCCTTGACTTTACGTTCCGAATTCATGACTGACCTCAGGGAAGCTTGATCTCGATGTCGACGCCCGCGGGCAGGTCGAGACGCATCAGCGAGTCCACCGTCTTGGGCGTCGGATCGAGGATGTCGATCAGGCGCTTGTGGGTGCGCATCTCGAAATGCTCCCGCGAGTCCTTGTACTTATGGGGAGAACGGATGACGCAATAGACATTCTTCTCCGTCGGCAGCGGCACAGGACCGGCCACCTTGGCCCCGGTCCGGGTCACGGTGTCGACGATTTTGCGCGCCGAGCTGTCGATGACCTCATGGTCATAGGCCCGCAGCCTGATGCGGATCTTCTGTCCCGCCACGGGAGTGTCCTTCCTGCCTCGGCCGGTCGCCCGGCTCGCGCTGAGTCGGAACTCACACTGGAGTCCCTCGTTGCTCCGACCCACGAGGTCGGGCGTGTCGCGCGGTTTTCAATCGCGCGCCCGCCTGAGCCAGTCATGGTTTGCGGTCTTGGACGGCCGATCGACCCGGTCTGTCACAGCCTGATTGACGCGGGAGCCAACCCACGCCGCACCAGGCAACCCTGTCGGGGCAACCTGGGGATTCTGTCACGGAACCCAGCCCGAGGGCAAATCCGCTCCGGGCGCCCCGACCCGGGCCGGGCCCGGACCGCTCTGCCGGGCGGCCTGGCGGCGGCGGCGCAGACGTTTGACCACGATGGGGGCGGCGGCCAGGGCGGCCGGCGAGTCGATCAGACGGTTCAGACGGAGATAGTACCGAGCCAGGGAGCAGCCGAAACGCTGCCGAATGGCCCCCTCTTTGAGGGCGGCCCGACGCCAAGCCAGAGCCTCGAACTCCAAGAGGGCGCCGTCTTCGGCGCTCAAGCGCTCGACCGGGTCGGCCGACGACCGTTGATCTGTCATGGCGGCCAGCCTATGGGCCACCTCTGACAGTGGCCCGGCCCCTCCTGGGCTGCCGGATTGGAGCGAGGTCGGTAAGATCGAGGCGTCGATGCGGCCAGCACGTCGCCGTGGGCCGAAAGGATGGACATGCTTCCGTTGCAAGGCCAGGTTCGGAACTACGCCTGGGGCTCCCCCACAGCCATCCCCCAATTGCTGGGTCGGACTCCGACCGGCGACCCTCAGGCCGAGTATTGGCTGGGGGCCCATCCCCTGGCCCCCTCGTCGGTCGACGGCCTGCCGCTCGACCAGGCTTTGCGGCAGCACCCGGACTGGGTCCAGCCCAGTTGTCGTAGGACCTTCGGCGACCGCTTCCCGGTCCTGATGAAGCTGCTGGCGGCGGACCGTCCCCTGTCCCTCCAAGCCCACCCCGACCGGGCCCAGGCCGAGGCGGGCTTCGCCCGCGAGGAGGCGGCCAAAATCGACCTCAACAGCCCCCAGCGGACTTATAAGGACGACTGGCCCAAGCCTGAGTTGTTGATCGCCCTGACCGAGTTCGACGGCCTGTGCGGCTTTCGAGAGCCGGCCCAAACGGTCGAGCTGTTCCAACGCCTGGGCGTGGCCGACGCCCTCACCTCGGTCATCTCGCCGCTCTGGCAGCGCAAGGGCGAGACCGCCCTGGCCCAGGTCTTCTTGGACATTCTGACTCTGGACGACTCCGATCTGGTGGCTCGGGTGACACAGGCCGCCCGCTCCCGGCTGAGCGACTCCGGCCAGTTGGGCGACTTCGCCCAGACCGCCGTCGAGCTGGACGCCCACTACCCTCGCCACCCCTCCATCCTGGCCGCCCTGTTGCTCAACCGCATCCATCTGGAGCCCGGCCAAGGCCTCTTCCTGCCGCCCCGCACCATGCACTCTTATCTACGCGGGGTCGGCGTCGAGGTCATGGCCACCTCGGACAACGTCCTACGGGGCGGTTTGACCACCAAGCACATCGACGTGGACGAGTTGATCCATGTGGTCAGCTTCAAACCCTCCACCATCGCCCCGGTCCCGACCCAGGACGACGGCGGCTTCACCCGCTACCTGACCGAGGCCCCGGAGTTCAGCGTCTGGCGGGGCGAGCTGTCGCGCTCCCGACTGCCTCTGCCGGCCACCAATTCTTGCCGCTTGGCCCTGGTCATCGACGGCGAGGCCGAGCTGAGGTCGGAACAGTCCTCGCTCGAGCTGGGGCTGGGCCAAGCCGCCCTCATCCCCTGCGGCGAAGCGGTCGACGCCATCGGCTCGGCCACCATCTTCGTCAGCGCCCCCGGCGTCTGAGCCGGCCCCGGGCCGACGCCGTCCGCTAGCGGACCGACCGGACCGGCTTGGGCTAACCTGATCAGGCCGATCCACTCGGCCGGCCACCTTAGCTCAGTTGGCAGAGCTCCCGCCTTGTAAGCGGACGGTCATCGGTTCGAATCCGATAGGTGGCTCCCCTGCGCGGTCCGCTCCGCGGACTGCCGCCCGACCGCCCGATCTGGCATAATGCGGGCCAGGCCGTGCCCAAGGATTCCAGCAGCGACGCGTGATCGTTCGGCGATCCCCCGGTCCAGCCCGCACAACTGAATCAACCGACCAGTCGGAGGAAGCCGGTGGAGAACCCGGCGCTGACCCGCAACGGTGGATCGACCGAGCCCGCTCGGTCGATGAGCCCGAAGATCTGACTGTTTGGAGCGTTTCCATCCGTCGTGGTCTACGGAGGACACCGCCTCCGGCGGATGCGCCTTCGGATCGCTCATCGAAAGGCGTACCCGTGTTGTCACGTCGCCCTCCGGCCCCCTTGGAGAGGGCCGACCACTCCCACCCCCTCGTCCCCACTTCGCCTGGCCCATTCCAGCGCCATCCCATCCGCTCCGGCGGGGCGGATGGTCGGCCCAGCGGCCACAGCGCGCTCAGGGCCGCCTCAGGCCGGCTGGGTCGTCTGGCCCTGGCCGCGGTCGTGCTGGCGGCCGGCTGGGTCGGACCGGCCAGCGCCACCCCGGCCCTCGCCTCACTACCCACCCTGGGCGGCCACTCCGGCCTGTGCACCACGGCCGATCCGGACGCCGTCTCCGTCGTGATCGACCACGGCGCCTTGGGCGGCGGCGTCCAAACCTATTGCGCCACCGGTTTGAGCGCCCGCTCGACCGGCAGCGACGCCCTGCGCGCCGTCGGGCTCAGCACCACCGGCACGGTGCACGACGGGCCGGGCTTCGTCTGCCGCATCCAGGGCCGGCCCTCGGCCGGCGAGACAGTGCCTCTGCCTAACGACCCTAGTTATACGGAGCAGTGCGTCGACACGCCTCCGGCGACGGCCTACTGGTCTTATTGGCACGCCCCCTCCGGCGGGCCTTGGTCCTACAGCCAGTCAGGTTTCATGTCGCACCGGGTCGTCCTGGGCGGTTTCGAGGGCTGGTCCTTCGCCACCGGGTCGTCCAGCGGCGCGGCCAACCCGCCTCGCGTCAACCCGATCACCGAGCCGGCCCCCGAGCCGCCGCCACCGCCGCCGACCGAACCGGAACCGGCGGCGTCGAATCCCCCGCCCGGGACTGTCGCGACCGCCCCGACCGGATCGGGCGCCAGCTCCGGAGCGACCGCGCCCGGGGCCGGCCCCGCCACCGACGGCCAGACCGAACAGCCGGCCGCCGGCGACCCGGAGCCGTCGCCGACCGACTCCGGATCGGCCAATCCCACCGTTTCGTCATCAGCTTCGGCGGATCCGACCGCCGGTCTCGGCGCGGCGGCCGGTCCAACTGAGTCGTCCGGCGCCGGCGGCCCCAGCCCGACCGCTCTGATCGGCCTCGGGGTCGTCGTCTTGTTGGGCGGCGCCGGCGCCGCGGTGGCCTGGTCGAGGCGCCGACGGTCAGCCCCGCTAAGCCCCGACCCGCTCGACCCGTCGCCCCCAGCCGGCCCCTCCGACGCGCCGGACCGACCCGCGTCGACCAATCGTTCCAAGCCGAGCGGGGACACCAGGCCGATCGATGACCCTGCGGTGACCGGCCCGGCCGCGCCGGCCGGGGAACCTACGACGACCAGCCAGGCCGCGCCGACCGAAGACCCCACCACTACCGGCCCGGCCGCGCCGACCGACCGCTGATCTGGCCGCGGCTAGCTCTTCTGCGCCCCGAGACGGTGTCTTAGACTGCCGTCATGTCTGAAACCCGCCCCTGGTCCGCCATCGACGCCCTGGCCGAGGCCTATCTGGACCAGTCGGTCGCGCTGTCTCCGCTGCTGGCCACCGAGATCGGCTCGACCGTGGGGACCGACCGGCTGGACGATTTCTCGCCCGCCGGACTGGCGGCCAAGGCCGAGTTGGCCCAGGCCACCCTGCTCCGACTCGACCGACTGACCGAAGCCGGGGTGGAGGACCCGGTCGACCAAGTCACGGTCTGGGCCCTGCGTGACCGGCTGGGCGCGAATTTGGAGTTGGACCGGGCCGGCGAGCCGTACCGCGAACTCAACGTCCTATCCAGTCCGCAGCACCAGATCGAAGAGGTCTTCGCCCTCATGCCGCAGGACAGCCTGGACGATTGGCAGGTCATCGCGGACCGGCTGGGCCAGGTCCCCACTGCCCTGGCCGGGCACGTCGAGACTCTGCGTCTGGGAGCCGGGCGGGGGCTGACCCCGGCCCGCCACCAAGTCGAATTGGCCGCCCGCGACGCCCGCCGACAGAGCCAGACCGGGTCGGTCTTCGCCCAACTGGTCGACCAAGCGGCCCAGGCGCCATGGGCCACCAGCCCGGCCGGCGGCCAGCTGCTGGGCGGCCTGCGCTCAGCGGCCGGCACAGCCGAACAGGCCTACGCCGACCTGGCCGAGTTCTTAGAACGGGAGCTGATCGGCCCGGCAGTCGACCAAGACGGCGTCGGAGCCGAGCGTTACGCCCTCTGGTCGCGCTACTTCCTCGGCGCCACGGTCGACCTGCGGGAGACTTACGCCTGGGGCTTGGAGGAGTTGGACCGGATCGTGCGCGAACAGGCCGACCTGGTGGGCCAGTTGTACGGCCCCGGAGTCTCGCTGGAGGAGGCCATCGATCGCTTGGACGGTGATCCGAAGTGGCGCGTCGAGGGCGTCGAGGCCTTGCGCGAATGGCTCCAAAGCACGGCCGACCAGGCCGTCGCCGCCTTGGACGGGGTCCACTTCGACATCCCTGAGCCAGCCCGACGGCTGGAGGGCCGGATCTCGCCGACCCACTCCGGCGGCATCTACTACACCGGTCCCAGCGACGACTTCTCCCGCCCCGGCCGGATGTGGTGGTCGGTGCCCGAAGGGGTCGACAGCTTCACGACCTGGCGCGAGCGCACCACCGTCTACCACGAGGGCGTGCCCGGCCACCACCTCCAAATCGCCCAAGCCGTCTTCCTGCGCCACCAGCTCAACCGCTGGCGGCGCTTCAGCGGCTCCTCCGGCCACGCCGAGGGTTGGGCCCTGTACGCCGAACGCTTCATGGACGAGCAAGGCTTCCTGCCCCATCCGGCCGACCGCCTGGGCATGTTGGACGGACAACGTCTGCGCGCCGCCCGGGTCGTCTTGGACATCGGGGTCCACCTTGGCTTGCCCTTCCCGGACGGTTCCGGCGTGTCCTGGGATCGGCACAACGCCTGGGCCTTCCTACGCGCCAATTCCAACATGGGCCAGCCCTCGCTGCGGTTCGAGTTGAACCGTTACCTGGGCTGGCCCGGCCAAGCCCCGTCCTACAAGATCGGCCAGCGCCTGTGGCAAAGCCTGCGCGACACCGCCCTGGCCAGCGGCTCGCCTCTGCGCCAGTTCCACCGTGACGCCCTCGACCTGGGCGGGCTGGGCCTGGACGTCTTGGCCCGCGCCCTGGGCCGACCGGCCCGACCGGCTGACCTTGGCCAAGCCGACTGAGAGGCCCGACATGCCGACCCCGCACATCAGCGCCCAACCTGGCGACTTCGCTCCGGCCGTCCTGATGCCAGGCGATCCCAAACGGGCCCAACGCATGGCTGAGGCCATCTTGGACGACGCCCATCCGGTGACCGACGTCAGAGGGGCGCTCGGTTTCACTGGCCGCCTGGCCGCCCCCGGGCCGGGCCAAGGACAGCTGTTGTCCATCATGGGCTCGGGCATGGGCATGGCCTCGATGGGCATCTACGCCACCGAGCTGTTCCGTTTCTACGGGGTCGAACGGATCGTGCGGGTCGGCACCGCCGGCGGGATCTCGCCCAAGCTCGAGGTCGGCCACCTGGTCGTCGCGGTCGGCGCCCACACCCCCAGTTCGATGAACGAGTCACGCCTGCCCGGGGTCCACTTCTCGGCCAGCGCCGACCTGACCATGGCGGCGGCCGCCTGGGCTTTGGCCCAAACCGAGTCCGAACCGGTCTGGGCCGGTTCGGTCGTCTCGACCGACCACTTCTACTTCTCTGTGCCAGGCCAGTTGGCCGCCTTGGAGAACCACGGCGTCTTGGCCGTCGAAATGGAGACCGCCGCCCTCTACGGCGTGGCGGCCGAGTTCGACCGCGCCGCTTTGTCCGTCCTGACCGTCTCCGACCACCTGACCAAGAGCGGCCGCGAGATGTCGGCGGCCGAACGCGAGACCCACTTCCAGGGCGCTCTGCGCCTGGCCGTGGCGGCCGCCTTCGCCTGAGCCGGCCCAGGCCGGTCGAGAACTCCACCTAACGGTGTCCCCGGGGTTGGTCCGCCGGTCGATTCCGTCTGGGACGGCCCCGGCCGCCGGGGCGCCACCACTCGGCCTCCCTTGGCCCTGGCGGCCGCCGTAGCCTGATCCGCCCCAGCTCCGACCGGACCGGGACTGACCAGACCTTGGCCGACCGGACCGGTCGGAATTTCCCGGCCGTCCGGACCGGTCCAGGGGCCCGGCGGGGCTGGGTCAAAGGTCGGCCAGGCCGGCCCTCAGGTCTTGTCCGATCTGATCCAAGCGGGCCCGGGCCCGCCCTCGTATGGCGGCCAAGCGGTCGCTGTCGACGGCGGGGTCGACCGGGACGACCACTTCCAAATAAAACTTGACTTTTGGCTCGGTGCCGGAGGGCCGTACCACCACCCGGTCGTCGGCCGCCGTGGTCAAGATCAGAGCGTCGCTCGGTGGCAGTCCGCCGCCGCCTCGGGCCAAGTCGGCCAATGGGCCAACCGGGCTGTCGGCCAGGCGGACGGGGGGCCAGCGGCGCAGCGCGGCCATGACCCGGTCGGCCCAGGCCGGGTCCGGACTGCGCAGCGCCAATTGGTCGGTCAGGTGGAGGCCGTGGCGGCGGGCCAGCTCGTCCAAGGCCTGGGGCAGGCTGGAGCCCTCCTCCTTCAGCCGGGCGGCCAGCCGGGCCACGGCCAGGGCGGCCGACAGTCCGTCCTTGTCCCGCACCAGGTCGGGGCGCAGGCAGTAGCCGATGGCCTCCTCGTAGGCGTAAGCCAGCCCGGGCAGGCGGGCCAGCCATTTGAAGCCGGTCAAGGTGACCTGATGCTCCAAGCCGTGGTCGCGGGCGATCCGGGCCAACAGGCGGGAGGACACGATGGTGCTGGCCAGCAGGCGGGGGCTCTCGGGCGGCTGGGCGGCCAGGGCGACGGCCCGCTCTTGGCCCAGCAGGACGCCCACCTCGTCGCCGTTCAAGGTCCGCCAGCCGCCCGCTGGATCGGGCACGGCCACGGCGCAACGGTCGGCGTCCGGGTCGAGGGCGACCACCAACTCGGCGCCGGCCGCGGTCGCTTCGGCCAAGACGGCGTCCATGGCGCCGGGCTCCTCCGGGTTGGGAAAGGCCACGGTCGGGAAGTCGGGGTCGGGCCAGGCTTGGCTGGGGGTCGATCGGATCTGATCGAAGCCGGCCCGGCCCATGATCTGGGTCAGCCAGGGGGTGGCCAGCCCGTGTAGGGCGGTGTGGACCAGGCGCAACGGCGTCCGGTTGCCCGGTCCAGCCGCCACCGCCGCGACGTAGTCCTGGGCCAGTCGCGGCCCCGGATCGAGCCAACCGGAGTCGGCCCTGGGGATGGCGGCGGCTGGTCCAGCGGCGTCCCGGCGGGCGGCGATGGCGACGTCCGTCGGCGACACGATCTGGACGCCCCGGGCCGGCTCGTCGGTCAGCCGCCCGCCCCAGTAGACCTTGTAGCCGTTGTCGGAGGCCGGATTGTGCGAGGCCGTCACTTGGACCCCGGCCTCGGCGCTCAGAGCGCGCACGGCGTAGGCCAGCAGAGGCGTGGGGACCGACTCGGGGAAGAGCCAGACCTGGGCCCCGGCCGCCGTCAATACGCCAGCAGTGTCAAGTGCAAATTGACGTGAGCGGTGGCGGGCGTCGTGCCCGACCACCACCCGGGGGGTCAGACCGGGCAGGCGGTCGATCAGGTGGTCGGCCAGCCCCCGAGCGGCCCGGATCACGACGGCCCGGTTCATGCGGTTGGGCCCGGCCCCCATCGGACCGCGCAGTCCGGCCGTGCCGAAACGGAGCTCGCCGGCCATCCGGTCGCGCAACTCCGATCGAGCGGCCCGGTCGGCCGGTCGGGCCCGGGACCGCTCGACCAGGGCCGCCAACTCGGCCCTGTCCCTGGGGTCCGGGTCGCCGACCAGCCAGGCCTGGGCCCGCTCCAACAGTCGCTCCAGACCGTCCGGGTGGCCGAGGTCGTCTGGTACCGGCTCGCTTCGGCCCGGCTCGCTCGGGGCCGGATCATCTGGGACCGGCCCGTCCGAGAGCGGATCGCCCAGAGGCCTTCCGCCCGAGGCTGGCTCACTCGGGGTCAGATCGACCAAGACCGGCTCGACCCAGGCCGGGTCGCCCGAGGTCGGATCGGCCTGTGGGCGGTCGACTGGTCGATGGAAGTCAGACTCCATGGTCTGAACTTATCGGGAGGACAGGCTCAAGCCGGATCGGGCGAATCCAGCGCCGGCCAAGTCGCCACCAGATGGCGGTCGCCCCAAGCGCCGTCGACCCGACCGACTGGCGACCAGTACTTGTCCGGGTCAGGACCTTGGGGATAGGCCGCCTCGGCCCTGGAGTAAGGGTGGGCCCACTCCTGGGCCAGGCTGACCGCCGTGTGCGGGGCGCCGTGGAGCGGATTGTCGTCGGCCGGCCAACGTCCGGCCGCGACCACCTCGGCCTCGGCCGCGATCGACTCCATGGCGGCGCAGAAGCGGTCCAACTCCTCCAGAGACTCCGACTCGGTCGGCTCCACCATCAAGGTGCCGGCCACCGGGAAGCTCATGGTCGGGGCGTGGAAGCCGTAGTCGATCAGGCGCTTGGCCACGTCGTCCACGCTGACCGAGGTGCGGGCGGTGAAAGCGCGCAGATCGAGGATGCACTCGTGGGCCACCCAGCCGCCGCGCCCCCGGAAGAGGACGGGGAAGACCGGATCGAGCCGCCGCGCGATGTGGTTGGCGGCCAGGACCGCGCCCTCGGTGGCTCGGGCCAAGCCGGCCGCGCCCATCAGACGCAGGTAGGCCCAGGTGATCGGAGCCAACAGGGCCGAGCCGAAGGGCGCCCCCGTCACCGGGGCCTGACGCGAGCCGCGCTGGGCCAACGGGTGGCCGGGCAGATACGGGGCCAGGTGGGCCCGGCAGGCCACCGGGCCGACGCCCGGACCGCCGCCGCCGTGCGGCATGGCGAAGGTCTTGTGCAGGTTGAGGTGGGAGACGTCGCCGCCACAGTCGGCCAGGCTGGCCCAGCCCACCAGGGCGTTGAAATTGGCCCCGTCGATGTAGACCTGGCCGCCGCCGGCGTGGACCAGGTCGGCGATCTGACGGACCTGCTCCTCGTAGACCCCGTGGGTGGAGGGGTAGGTGATCATGATGGCGGCCAGCCGGCCGGAGCACTGGTCGATCTTGGCCCCCAGGTCGTCCAAGTCGACGTCGCCGTCGGCCGTGGTGGCGACCGGCACGACCGACCAGCCGGCCAAAGCGGCCGAGGCGGCGTTGGTGCCGTGGGCCGAGGTCGGGATCAGACAGACGTCACGCTGCCGGTCGCCCCGGGCCAGGTGGTAGCGACGGATGGCCAGCAGACCGGCCAGCTCGCCTTGGGAACCAGCGTTGGGCTGCAGGCTGACCGCGTCGTAGCCGGTGACGGCTCGCAGCCAACCGGCCAGGTCCTCCAGCAGATCCAACGTGCCCTCGGCGTCGGCCGCCTCCAAGAAGGGATGGAGATCGGCGAAGCCGGGCCAGGTGATGGGCGTCATCTGGCAGGCCGCGCTCAGCTTCATGGTGCAAGAGCCGAGCGGGATCATGCCCCGGTCGAGGGCGTAGTCACGGTCGGCCAAACGGCGGAGATAGCGCGTCATGTCGGTCTCGCTGTGGTGGCGCGAGAAGACCGCAGCGGTCAGATAAGCGGTGCGGCGGCGCAGCGCGGCCGGGAACTCGGCCGGGGCCCCTGAGACCAGGGGCTGGTCGTCCAAGCCGCAGGCCGCCACCACCGAGCCCAGGTCGGCCGAAGCGGTGGTCTGGTCGGTCGAGACCCAGACCGTGTCGGCGTCGCCGGCCCAGATGGCCAAACCGAGTCGACGGGCGGCCGCCTTGACCGCCTCGGCCCGACCCGGCAGGCGCACCGCCACGGTGTCGAAAAAGTCTGAGTGGACCACTTCGAGTCCGCCGGCCCGCAGGGTGGCGGCCAGGTCGACGGCCCGTTGGTGGACCTGGCCGGCGATCCGACGCAGGCCCTCGGGGCCGTGCCAGACCGCGTACAAAGCCGCCATCGCGGCCACCAGGACTTGGGCCGTGCAGATGTTCGAAGTCGCCTTCTCCCGCCTGATGTGCTGCTCGCGGGTCTGGATGGCCAGGCGCAGGGCCGGCTGTCCGGCCGCGTCGCGGGACAAGCCGACCAAACGACCGGGCAATTGCCGCTCCAGACCGGCCCGGACCGCGAAGTAAGCGGCGTGGGGGCCGCCGAAGCCGAGCGGACAGCCGAAACGCTGGGTCGAGCCCAGAGCCAGGTCGGCTCCGGCCGCGCCGGGCTCCCGCAGCCAGGTCAGAGCCAGCGGATCGGCCGCCACCGCCAACAAGGCACCTTGGTCATGGGCGGCCTGGGCCAGGGGCTCCAGGTCGATCAAGCGCCCGTCGGCGGCTTGGTATTGGACCAAGACGCCGTTGACGTTGGGCGGGATCGGGTCGGCCACCGGGTCGAAGCGGACCAACTCGACGCCCAAGGGCTCGGCCCGGTTGACCAGGACGGCCCAAGTCTGGGGGAAAACGTCCTGGGCCACGGCGAAACGGGGCCGTCGGCCCCGGTCGACCCGCCAGCACAAGGTCATGGCCTCGACGGCTGCGGTGGCCTCGTCCAGCAGGGAGGCGCAGGCGAAGGGCAGACCGGTCAGGTCGGACACCATGGTCTGGAAGTTCATCAAGATCTCCAGCCGGCCCTGGGAGATCTCCGGCTGATAGGGCGTGTAGGCGGTGTACCAAGCCGGGTTCTCCAGCACGCCCCGCCGCAGCACGGCCGGGGTGACGGCGCCGTAGTAGCCCAGGCCGATCATGGCCTTGGGGGCCCGGTTGCGCTGGGCCAGACGCTCCAGCTCGGCCGCCACCTCCTCCTCGCTGGCCGGACCAGGCAGGTCGGGGGCGGCGGAGCGCAGGAAGGCGGGCAGGGCCGCGGCCATGATGGAGTCGTCCGGCCCCAGACCGAGGCCGGTCAGAACCCGCTCCCGCTGTCGGCTGCCCTCGGGCAGGCCGAGATGGCGGCTCCAGAACTCGGGGGCCGGATCGTGCTCGGACCAGCTCACGAGGGCGAGCCCGTCAGAGCGGCGTAGGCCACGGCGTCGAGCAGGTCGGCTTCGGAGCCGTCCGGGTGGACGGTGAAGAGCCAGCCCTGGCCGTAAGGATCGTCGCCGACCAATTCGGGGGCGTCCAAGACGGCCTGGTTGATCTCCGCCACCGACCCGGAGACGGGGGCGTAGAGGTCGGAGACCGACTTGGTCGACTCGATCTCGCCGCAGGACTCACCGGCTTTGACCGTGTCGCCCGGCTGGGGCAGGGAGAGGTAGACGATGTCGCCCAGGGCTTCGCTGGCGAAGGCGGTGATGCCGACGCGGGCCAGCGGGCCGTTCGAATCGGCCACCCATTCGTGGTCGGAGGTGTACAAGAGATCGGCCGGGATGGTCATGATGGTGGTCTCCTTACGGCTACTGGGCTTAAGACTGGGACTGGGACAAGGGTCGGGACCCGGGCCGGGGCCGACGATAGAAGGGTGGGGCCGTGACTTCGACCGTGAGCAGGTCGCCCCGCACGTCGACCGCCAAGCGGTCGCCCGGGGCCGGAGCCGGCCCGGTCACGTAAGCCAAGGCGATCGGGTGGCCCAAGGTCGGCGACAAGGCCCCCGAGGTGACCTCGCCGATCGGACGGCCGTCGGGCGAGCAGACCCGGTAGCCGGCCCGCGGGGCCCGGCGGCCCGTGCCGCGCAGGCCGACCAGGTGGCTGCGCGGAGTCTGCTCGGCCTCTTCGACCAAGGCCGGACGACCCACGAAGTCATCTTTGTCGAGGGCGACGTAACGTCTGAGACCGGCTTCCCACGGCGTGGTGGCGCGGGTCAGCTCGTGCCCGTACAAAGGCATGCCGGCCTCCAGCCGCAAAGTGTCGCGGCAGGCCAACCCGCACAGGGTCAGGCCCAGTGGCTGGCCGGCTTGTTCCAAGCTGGCCCAGACCGCCTCGGCCTGGGCCGCCGGGACCATGATCTCGAAGCCGTCCTCGCCGGTGTAGCCGGTGCGGCAGATCAAGACTGGAGTGTCTCCCAGCCGGTCGGGGCGGGCGGCGTAGTAACGCAGGTCGCTCAAGTCGGCCAGGCCGGCGGCTTGGAGGATGGCGGCCGCGACCGGGCCTTGGACCGCGATCAGAGCCTGGTCGAAGGTCAGGTCGGTCGTCTCGACCTGGTACGGGCTGAGGCGGGCCGTCAGCTCGGCCGCGTCGACGTCGTGGTTGGCGGCGTTGGCGATGACCAGGTAGTGCTGCTCGGCCAAGCGGTAGACGATGAGGTCGTCGATGACGCCGCCGTCGTTGGCCAGCAGCAGAGAATAGGCCGCCCGGCCCACCGTCATGGTCGAGTGCCAAGCTGTCAGGGCCCGGTCCAAGCCGGCTCCCGCCTCCGGTCCGACCAGATCGAATTTGGCCATGTGGGACAGGTCGAACAAGCCGGCCCTTTGTCGCACGGCCTCGTGCTCGGCCAGCTCGGAGCCATAACGCAACGGCAGCTCCCAGCCGCCGAATTCAGTCAGGCGGGCACCGCGTTGACGGTGGATTGAGTCCAAGGGACTGATGTGCATGAGCTGGAGCCCTTCTCGAAGCGGGCGCGCCCGCTGGCCAACGAGTCATCCCCCTCTG
>JAIRYW010000001.1 GCA_031267645.1 Propionibacteriaceae bacterium | reverse complement strand
GGTCCGGGGAACTCCGGGTCGACCTCCATGACCGGGCATTGGGTCTCACAGATCGTGCACTTCACACAATGATCCAGACTAGCCCGCGCCAACTCATGACCAGCCAACTCAAGAACGGTCGTCATTTCAATTCCTCCTGGATTGCTTGGACAGCGGCCCAAGCGCTGCCCAGGGCGATGCCCTCGCCCGATTTCTCATGCCACGGGATGGCGCCGGCCAAGATGGAGCCGACGGCGTGCAGATTCTCGTACACGACCGCTCCAGCGGAGTCGACCGGGCGCATGCCGGCGTCCACTCCCAGACCGACCGCGAAGACGGGCTGGGGGGCGGCGTGGTCGCCGGTGATGAGGTTCTCGATGTCGTCCAGGCCGTGCAAGGGCAGGTCGAAGACGGTCTCTTTGATCTGGTAGTACGAGTCCATGGTCAACGCGCCCGACTCGAAGCCGCCCGGCGCGTAGACGAAGACGTCGGCCGAATAAGGCCGAGGATGCCCGGCGGCGTCGGTCACGACCTGGCTGAGGCGGCCGTCGGCGGCCTCGAAGCCGATCACCGAGGACCCGTTGACGAAGCGCACGCCCGCCGCCCTGGCCTCGGCCGTCAGGGCCTGGTTCAGGCGCATCCCGGGCACCGAGGGCGGCGGCAGGGGGATCTCGAAGACCGGCGCCTCCCAGGCCTCGGACAGACGCTGGTGGACCGAGTGGTCGTTCAAGCCCAGCACGGCCGGCAGGCCGACCGACTGGCCCGGTCTCAGCTCGGGCCGCAGGGCCGCGATCAAGCGGTCCTGGACCTCCCGCCGGTCCAAGGCCCGGGCGAAGGTCAGGCCGGAGGAGTCGGCCTCGCCCGGTCGGGCCTCCAAGTCGACCACGACCGGTCGGCAGCGCAGCCGTCCGCCGGTCGGCAGGTCGGTCCGGTTCAGGTTGCCGGCCACCAAGGCGGGGCTGAAGTCCTTCAGCCGACTCAACCCGACGATGAGCCACTCGGCTTCGGCCCGCGCTTGCCCGGCCGCCATCGAGGGCTGGAACAGGGCGGTCGGACGCAAAGCCCCGACCGCCGTCGGCAGCCAGACGTTGGCCTGTTCCTGGCCGACCAACAGTTCGGGTCCCAGCAGCTGGCGCAGCCACTCGACGCCGGCCCGGACCGCCTCCGGGCCGATCACGGAGTAGGGGTGCGGGGCGCTGGCCCGGCCGACCGCCGCCAGCGGGTCGGCCACCGGTTCGGGGTCGTAGCCGAGGATGTCGACGGTGCCGGCGCCCAGTTGCAGACCGCCCAAACCCTGGCTGATCAAAGTGGTGTCGAGGCCCTGGCGGGCCAGATTCGAAGCACTGGCCAGACCGCCCAGGCCGGCTCCGATGACGATGGCCCGGCTCATAGGACTACCTCCTCGCTCTGGGGCAGCCGCTCGACGTTGAGCGTGCCCGCCATGATCCAGTTGTCAAGCGCAGCTTGACGTAGCTGATCGCCGTACAAGACCGGCCACAGCCCGATCCAGCGATTCTTCAAGAACAGCCGCAGGGCGGCGGTGGCCTTGTCGGCCGAGAAATGCCCGCTCTGGCAGGTCAAGCCGGTCGCCCGCAGCGAGCAGAAACCGCCTTGGCAAGGCCCCATGCCGAGCCGGAGCTGCCGCCGCAGGTCGTCCAGCGAGGGTTCGGCGATGGCCTCCAGCAGGTCGAGGAACATCTGCCGGCTCATCAACTCGCACTCGCAGATGACAGGGTCGCGCAGACGGTCGGCCTGACGGTCGGCCAGACGGTGGGTCACGGTGTAGGTCCGGCCCGACTCGGAGCCGGGCACGGCCTCGCGGTCGGTGACGCAGGGCCGGGGGTCGTTCAGCTGCTCGCACATGACGTCGACGATGTTCTTGGCCATCAGCCGGTACGTCGTCAGCTTGCCGCCGGAGATGGTCAAGATGCCGGAGATGCCGTCGCGCGACTGGTGGTCCAGGATCGACATGCCCCGGCTCATGTGGCGGGTGTCGCTGGAGGACACCCGGGAGTCCTTGACCAGCGGCCGAGCCCCGGCCCAGGCCCGCATGGCGCGGGCTTGGCGGAAGCCGGGCACCAGGATCTCGCCGGCGTCCAGCATCTGCTGGACCTCCTGGCGGGGCATGGCCAAGTCGTCCGGGTCGTCCACTTTGACGTCGGTCGTGCCGATGATGCAGACGGTGTGGGCCGGCACCACCAGGTCGCCGTCGCCCGGCTTGATCAGCCGGTTGCAGGCCGAATTGACCAAGCGGTGGGCCATCGCCACCATGACGCCCCGGCCGGGCACCACTTCGACCGGCTGACAGCCGGCTAGGGCCGAGATCTGGCCGGCCCAAGGCCCGGAGGCGTTGATCACGAAGGGGGTGTCGATGATCAGGTCTTGGTCGGTCTTGCGGTCCAGGCAGCGGACCGCCGTGAGCTGGCCTTGACTGATCTCGAAGCCGGTCACCTCGGTGTAGGTCAAGATCTCAGCCCCGTAGCGTTGGGCCGAGCGGACCGCCCCCCAGGTCATCTGCCAACCGTCCACGCTGGCGTCCTTGACCTCCATCACCCGGACCGCCTGACGGTTGATCCGAGGCTCGCGACGGAACAGCTCCGCCACCGAGATCTCCTGGAACGGCAGGTGGGCCTGGGCCGCGCCCACGACCCAGCGGTCGGCGTAGTCCAGGTCGTCGCCTGCCATGGCGATGAAGAAACCGCCGGTGGCCTCGACGGCGTCGGCGTGGATGCGCTGGATGATGTCGTTCTCGAGCGCGCACTCATGGGCCGACTCCGGGTCGGACACGACGTAGCGCCCGCCGGAGTGGAGCAAGCCGTGGTAGCGGGCCGAGGTGCCATGGGCCAGGTCGCCGCGCTCCACCAGAACAGCCGAGAAGCCGCGCATGGCACAGTCCCGGACGATGCCCGAGCCGGTCGAACCGCCCCCGATCACGACCACGTCGGCGGTCATCCTTCTCAAGGGGAACCTCCTCGTCAACGGGCCGTCCAGCGTGGGCGGAAGCGACCCTGTCTCTGCCCTGACAGGTCAGCCCGACGCTGCGTTGCGTCAGGGCCGTGTCAGAGCCAGTCTCCGAGGTTGGCCCTACCGTACTACGGTCCCGGCTCTAATCTCTCAGCGGGGGCGCCGTGTCGCCCAGACTGTCTTCAAGACGAGATCGTCGTTGTCGTCGGATTTGAGTGTGACAAGCCAGTAAGCTGAATTATCAACCGTCGGTCGCAAGACCGGACGGGATCATGGCACGGCCCCTGGGCCGCCCGGCGGCCGGTGCGGCGCCGAGCGGCCCAGGGCCGCAGATAGGGAGTGGTCGAAGATGAAACGAGTTCTGATCGCCAACCGGGGCGAGATCGCGGTCCGGATCATCCGGGCCTGCGCCGCCTACGGCCTGGAGTCGGTGGCGGTCTACGCCGACCCCGACGCCGACGCTTTGCACGTCCGCCTGGCCGACCAGGCCTACGCCCTGGAGGGCACGACGGCCTTGGAGACCTACCTCGACGTCGACAAAATCCTGGCGGTGGCGGCCCAGTCCGGGGCCGACGCCGTCCATCCCGGTTACGGCTTCTTGTCCGAGCGGGCCGACTTCGCCAGCGCGGTGGAGGGAGCCGGCCTGCTCTGGATCGGTCCGACGCCGGAGAACATCGCTCTGCTGGGGGACAAGGTCGAGGCCCGCCGCATCGCGGCCCAGGTCGGCGCCCCGTTGGTGCCGGGCACGCCCGACCCGGTCGAGGGCGTGGAGCAGGTCAAGGCCTTCGCCGACCAGTACGGCTATCCGATCGCCATCAAGGCCGCCTTCGGCGGCGGCGGCCGGGGGCTCAAGGTGGTGCGCCACCCGCAAGAGCTGGACCGCCGCTACGAATCGGCCGTCTCGGAGGCCCGCTCGGCTTTCGGCCGGGGCGAGTGCTACGTCGAACGCTTCGTCGAGCGGCCCCGCCACGTCGAAGCCCAGATCATCGGCGACGGCCGGGGCCGCATCGTGGTGGCCGGCACCCGCGACTGCTCGGTCCAACGCCGCCACCAGAAGATCGTGGAGGAGGCCCCGGCCCCCTTCTTGACCAAGTCGCAGCGCGACGCCATCGTGGCGGCCAGCATCGCCATAGGCCAAGCCGTCGAATACCGAGGCGTCGGCACCATGGAGTTCATGTTGGGCCAGGACGGAGAGTTGAGCTTCTTGGAGGTCAACACCCGGATCCAGGTCGAACACCCCATCACCGAACGCACCACCGGGCTCGACCTGGTGGCCTTGCAGTTCCGGATCGCCGAGGGCGGCAATCTGAACGATCTGCCGGACGTGGTGCCGTCCGACGGGCACGCCTTCGAGTTCCGCCTCAACGCCGAGGACCCCGGCCGTGGCTTCTTGCCCCAGGCCGGCCAGATCACCCGCTTCGACACCCCCGGCGGGCCGGGCGTCAGGGTCGAGGCCGGGATCGCCTCGGGCGGCAAGGCGCCGGCCCAGTTCGACTCTCTGGTGGCCAAGATCATCTGCTGGGGTCAGACCCGTGAGGAGGCCCTGGCCCGTTCCCGTCAGGCTCTCAAAGAGACCGCCCTGGAGGGGCTGCCGACGCTGATCGGCTTCCACCGCCGTCTGTTGGAGGATCCCTCCTTCACCGCCACCAGCGCCCGTGACTTCACCATCCACACCGGTTGGCTGGAGAACGACTGCGACTGGTTGGACCAGCTCAAGCAGTCCTTGCCGCGTCAGGTCGGCGCCACCCGGGTGCTGCGTCAGTGGTTGGAGGTGGACGGCCGCTGGATCAAGCTCGGCCTGCCGGGGGAGATGTTCGGCGAGGCCGTCCCCGGCTTCGGCGCCGCCCCGGGCGGCGGAGGGGCGGAGTCAGCCGAGGGGGCCATCCGGGCTCCCATGAGCGGCATCTTGAGCCGTTGGCTGGTCGACGACGACGACCAGGTGGTGGCCGGCGACCCGGTCGCCATCCTGGAGGCCATGAAGATGGAGACCAGGATCGTGGCCGAGCGCTCCGGCGCCCTGACTCGGCTGGTGGCCAAGGAGGGCACGACCGTGCGCGACGGGCAGGTCATCGGTCGGATCGACTGAGCGGCCGCCCGAGCCGGGCCGGGTGGGACCGTCCGTCCCGCCCGGCCCGGCCTCGTTCGGGCTAGATCAGACCGGCGGTCTGTTTGAGGGCCCGGCCGTGGCGTTCGGCCACGTCGGCCCAATTGACCACGTTCCACCAGGCCTTGACGTAGTCGGCCTTGACGTTGCGGTACTGCAGATAGAAGGCGTGCTCCCACATGTCGATCTGGAGCAGCGGCAGCTGGGCGGCCGGCAGATTGCCTTGCTGGTCGTACAGCTGATGGATGTTGAGGCGGCCCGACAGCAGGTCCCAGGCCAAGATGGCCCAGCCCGAGCCTTGCAGACCGAGGGCGGTCTGGTCGAAGTGCTGCTGGAAGGCGGCGAAGCTGGAGAAGTCATGTTCGATGGCTTGGGCCAGCGAACCGGTCGGCTGGCCGCCGCCGTCGGGCGACATGTTCTTCCAGAAGACCGAATGGTTGATGTGGCCGCCCAGGTTGAAGGCCAGGTCTTTCTCCAGCTTGGACAGGTTGGAGAAGTCGCCTTTGGCGCGGGCCTCGGCCAGCTTCTCCAAGGCGGTGTTGGCGCCTGCGACATAGGCGGCGTGGTGCTTGGAGTGGTGCAACTCCATGATCTCGGGCGCGATGTGCGGGGCCAGGGCAGAGTAGTCGTAATCCAGGTCGGGCAAGGTGTATACGGTCAAGGGGAGTCTCCTTCATGAGTCCTGACAGCTGCTTCGACCATGCTAGTGTCCGCCGCCGACCGACGGCGGCCGATCGCTCGAAGGGGCCGGGTTCAGTCAATGCGGCCCTGACGGCCCGGGCCGTTCCGGCCGAGCGGACGTGGCCCCGAGGATGGGGCGACGCTCAGGGGTCGGACCGGTCTCAGGGGTCGGGCCGCGCCAGGGCCAGGACGCGGTAGCCCTGGGCCGAGGCCAAACGGCGGCAGTCCCAGCCCTGGTCGGTCGACCAAGCCGCCAGCGAGTCGGCCCCCAGATGGCGGGACACCACCAAGAAGGCCTGGCCCCGGTCGGTCAGCCGAGCCAGCCAATCGCTCAGCAGCTCGTGCAAGGCGGTCTTGCCGATCCGGATCGGCGGGTTGGACCAGATCTGGTCGAAGCGCCAGGTCGGGTCGACCGCCTGGGGCGGACCGGCCCAGAGTCGGTCGGACACCCCCAGGCGAGCGGCGTTGAGAGCGGTCAACTCGACCGCCCGCTGGTTGACGTCGACCGCCACCACCTCGGCCTGGGGGCAGCACAGGGCCAGGGCCAGGCCGATCGGGCCGACGCCGCAGCCCAGGTCGAGCAGGCGGCCGGGCCCGGTCGGGGGCGGACAGGTCCGCAGCAAGACGGCCGTGCCGGGATCGAGCCGGCGGCCGGAGAAGACCCCGGGGGCGGAGGTCAGGGTGACGGGGCGGCCCCACAGGCTGACCGTCAGGTCGAACTGGCGGCCGGCGGCGGTCGGGGTCTCGAAGTAATGGCTCATGGTTGCTCGCACTCCCAGACTCGGACGCGGCGGGACTGGGCCGCTCGGGCCGCCAACTGGTCGGCCGGGGGATAGACGACCTCCTCCAGGGTCAGGCCGCCGGCCGGCAGGACCGGGACTTCGCCGGACCGGTCGGGCCGATCCAGCAGGCCGACCAGCCAGTCGGGCTGGCGCCGACCCTGGCCGACCAGGGTCAAGGCCCCGGCCAAGGAACGCACCATCGAATGGCAGAAGGCGTCCGCCGTCACGGTCAGCTCGATCAGACCGTCCGGTCGCCGGACCGGCTCCAACCGGGTCAGGCGGCGGATGGCGGTGGCGCCGGGCCGGGCCCGGCAAAAGGCCGTGAAGTCGTGCAGGCCGAGCAGGCCGCCGGCGGCCTCGGCCATGGCGGCGCAGTCCAACGGCTGCTGACTGCGGGCCACCCACCGTCGTCGGATCGGGTCGACCGCCGCCGGGTCGTCCCACAACCGGTAGACGTAGCGGCGGCTGAGGGCGGAGAAGCGGGCGTCGAATCCGGGCGCCGCCACCTGGGCCGTCCGCAGCGCGATGTCGTCCGGCAGAGCCCGGCTCAGCCAGACCGCCAGGCGGTCGACCAGCGCCAGCCGCTGGCCGTGGCGTTCGACCGTGGCGGGCAGGTCGACGTGGCAGACCTGGCCGCGGGCGTGGACGCCGGCGTCGGTCCGCCCGGCGCAGGTCACGGCCACCGGCCGATCCAGGCGCAGGACCTGGGCCAGACGGTCCTCCAACTGGCCTTGGACCGTGCGCAGCCCGGGCTGCTTGGCCCAGCCGGCGAAATCGGTCCCGTCGTAAGCCAGGTCGAGCCGCCAACGCACGGTCGAGGGATCGTCCGCCGCCGTCTCAGCTCGACCGGCCGGGTCAAGCTGGGGTCGGGCCGTTCTGGCGGCGGCCGGTCGGTCCGGCCGGGGGGTGGTCTGGCTCATGACTGGGGTTCCGACTCGTCTGGGGTGGCCGGGGCCGGACTGTGGTCGGGTGGTCGGCTCCCGGCCTGGGGCGGCGCCGACTCGCTCCGGGTGATCGGGATCGGACTGGCCGCGGCGCCGGAGGGGTCGGTCCGGCGGTAGGTCAAGTCCTGGACCGTCCGGCCCTGTTCCAGGGCCCGGCGCTCGAATTTGGTCAAGGGCCGCTCGGCGAAGCGCCCGGCCGGGACCGCCGTCAGATCGTCCCGGGCGCTCAGAGCCTCCGTCATGGCGGCGGCGTAGTCGGGCCAGTCGGTGGCCAGGCGCAGCCAGCCGCCCCGGCCCAGCCGGTCGGCCGCCAGGGCGGCGAAGGCGGGCGAGACCAAGCGGCGCTTGTGGTGGCGGGCCTTGGGCCAGGGGTCGGGGAAGAAGACCCACAGCTGGGACAGGGCGCCGGGGGCGATCAGATGCTCCAAGCCGCCGATGGCGTCGGCCGCCACCAGCCGCACATTGGTCAAGCCGGCGGCGGCGATCCGGCCCAAGCTGACGGCCAGAGCCGGCTCGAAGACCTCGAAGCCGAGGAAGTCGGTCCCGGGGTGGAGCTGGGCGGCCGCCGTCAAGGCCTCGCCCTGGCCGCAGCCGATCTCCACCACCAGGTCGCCGCGGCGGCCGAACACGGCCTGGAGGTCGAGCGGCGGCTGGGCGGCCACCGACCGGGTCCTCGGGCCGGCCAGGAAAGGGATCAGCCAGCGGTCGGCGTGGCGCTCCAGCCAGCCCCGCTGCGAGGCCGTCATACGCGAGCCGCGCCGCACGTAGCTGACGACGTCGTAGGCCGGCCGGTCGGTCTGGATCTGGGTCATCCGGGTCAGGATAGTGGCGGTCCGGTCGGGCTGGCCGACGCCAGTCCGACCAGCGCCGGCTGGAACGGCTGAGGTCAGTCCTTGCCCTTGTCTTTGGCCGCCGCCACCACGGCCTCGACCATCTGCTGAGGCAGCAGCTCGTGGCCGTGGAACTGGCGGGTGAAGGAGCCGGTGCCCTGGGCCAAACCGCGCAGATCGATGGCGTACTTGCTCAACTCGGCCTGAGGGATGAGGGCCCGGATGATGGCGTGGCGCCGACCGTCCGAGTCGGATCCCAGCATCTGGCCGCGCCGGCCCGAGATGTCGGTCATGACCGGGCCGAGGTACTGCTCGGAGACCGTGATGGTGACCAGGTCGATCGGCTCCAGCAGGGCGACCAGGCCGGGTTTGGCGGCGTCGCGCAGCCCCAGGCTGCCGGCCATCTGGAAGGCCATGTCGGAGGAGTCGACCGAGTGGGACTTGCCGTCGACCAGGGAGACTTTGACGTCGACCATCGGGAAGCCGGCCAGGATGCCCTTCTCCAGTTGGGAGCGGACCCCCTTCTCGACGCTGGGGATGAACTGGCGCGGCACCGCGCCGCCCACCACCTTGTCCAGGAAGGCGAAGCCTCCGCCGCGCTCCAGCGGCTCGACTTCCAGGTTGCAGACGGCGTACTGGCCGTGGCCGCCGGACTGCTTGACGTGGCGGCCCAAACCGGTCGCCTTGCCGACGAAGGTCTCCCGGTAGGCCACCTTGATCGGCTGCTGCTCGACCTTGACGCCGTAGCGGCCCTGCAAACGGCCCAACAGCAGGTCGATGTGGGCCTGGCCCATGGTCCAGAGCACCGTCTGGTCGGTCTCGACCGTGCGCTCGACCCGGACCGTGGTGTCCTCCACCGCCAAGCGGGCCAAGGCGGCCGGCAGTTTGTCGTCGTCGTTACGGGTGGCCGCCACCAGGGCGACCGGCAGCAGCGGCTCCGGCAGCTGCCAGGGGTTGATCAGAGCCGGCTTGTCCTTGGCCGCGATGGTGTCGGAGGTCTCGGCGTGGCCCAACTTGCCGACGTAGGCGATCTGGCCGGCTTGGACCTGGCTGACCGGCTTGGTCTCCAAACCGTCCGGCGTCGACAAAGACCCCACCTTCTCGGTGTCGTCGTGGTCCGGGCGAGCGGGGTCGGCCCGGCCGGTGAAGAGGCTGCGGTGGCCTGAGACCGAGACCAGGTCGTCGCTCTTGAGGGTGCCGGAGAAGACCCGCACCAAGGACAGACGGCCGGCGAACTGGTCCGAGGTGGTGCGGATGACCTGGGCCAAGAGCGGACCGTCGGGGTCGCCGATCTGGGCCGGGACCTGCTCGATGGCGCCGTTCTTGACCGACGAGACGGTCAGCTGATGGCGGGAGGGCACCGGGAAGGAGTTCTTGATCACGGTCAGAAGCTCTTCCAGACCGACGTCGTCGAGCGAGTTGACCGGCACGACGGGGAAGAAGTTGCCCTTGTAGATGGCCTTCATCAGGTCGGACACCAGTTCGTCCTGCTTCAGCTCGTCGCCCTCCAAGTAACGATCCATCAGATCGTTGTCCTCGGACTCCTGGATGATGCCCTCGATCAGGGAGTTGCGGTACTCCTCGATCAAGGACAGCTCGTCGGCGCTGGCGTCGCGGCGCTGACGGGTCCCGGAGGAATAGTCGTGGACGGACTGGGACACCAATGACAGGTTGCCGGTGATGGACTCACCGGCCGTGACCGGCACGTAGACCGGTTGGACGGCCTGGCCCCAGCTGTCCTGCAAGCCGGCCAGCACGCTGTCGAAGTCGGTCCGGCCGTCGTCCAACTTGGTCACGGCGATGCCCCGGGGCAGGCCGACCGCCTGGCACTCGTGCCACAGCGCCTCGGTCGAGGCGTCCACCCCGTCGGAGGCGGAGATGACGAAGACGGCGCCGTCGGCTCCGCGCAGGCCGGCCCTCAGCTCGCCCACGAAGTCGGGGTGGCCGGGGGCGTCCAACAGCGTCACCTTGGTGTCGCCGACCATGATCGAAGCCACGGCCAAGGCGGCCGCCCGCTCGGGGTCGGCTTTGTCGCCGCGATAAGACGGGACGCGCGACTTGATCAAGTGCTCGAACAAAGTGGTTTTGCCAGACCCTGAGGAACCGACCAAGACGACGTTTCGGATGTTCGACACGGCGGTGGACAGGCCGGACTGAGCATTCTCCTGTGAACCCATGACAGGAACTCTCGCATCTTGGCCGCCCTGTAGGCAACCGCGAGTCCAAGAAAAAGCCCCTGGCGGGCGTCGCGGGCCGTCCCAGCCGAGCCGCCGCCGGGCTCGGACCGGCCCGGCTCGGTCCGCCGGCCCGACCCTGACGAGGCGATCCGGCCCCGGGTCCGGCCGTCCGACGCGGCGCGGCCCCGCCAGCCCGACCGGTGACGGCGACCAAGGTAGAATGAGGTCAGTTCTTCTTGTCGTCTAACGGACCGGGCGTCGGCGTGGCGCCTCATCGGTCGATCAGGAGTGAGTTGCGCCGTGAACGGTGACCGAGTCCCCGAGTGGTCCGACGGCGCGCCCCCGCCCGATTCCGATCCGGTCGGGCCCCCGCCCGAACCCCCGGTCGAGGCCGCCCCGGCCGCCGCGCCGACGGGCGATCCGAACCAAGTCATCATCACGCCCAAACAGGCGCCGGACTGGGCCGTCCTCCCCGGGCCGGACCAGTCGCCGCTGCTGGAGCGGCCGGCCGTCTGGCCCGACCAGACCCCCGCGCCGGACGACTCTCTGACCCGGCAGCCGACCGGTCCGGCTGTCGTCGATCCGGCCGTCGCCCCGCTGACGCCGGTCGAGCCGCCGCCGACCCCGTCGGTCGAGGCTCAGGCCGTCGTTGATCCGGCTCCGGCGGTCGAGGCTCAACCCGTCGTCGATCCGGCCGCGGCGTCGTCGGCTGAGGCCGAGCCCGCCGCCGAGTCGCCCGGGCCGCCGCCGGCCGAGACTCAGCTGTCCGCTGAATCGTCCGTGGCCCCGGCGGTCGAGGCTCAGTCCGTGGTCGAGCCACCCGCCCCGCCGGCGGTCGAAGATCAGACCGTCGTCCCGGCCCCGGAGGCTTCGGCTCAGGCCGCTGAGCCAGCCGCCGGCGCCGTCACCGAGCTGGCCGAGGCGGCCGGGGCCGACTCCCCGGACGCCTCGGTCTCCCCGCCCGCCCCCGCCGCCTTCGCAGCGGCGAGGCGCGGCCAACCCGGCCCGTCGTCGGCTCCGGAACGTCAGATCGGCCCTAAGCCCCGCCACCGCGGCCGCCTGGTGGCGGCCGTCGTCGGTCTGGTGGTGCTGCTGGCGGTCGGCGGCGGGGCTTTTTGGGCTTCCCGCCACTTCGTCGACCGGGCCAAACCGGGCGTCACCGTCGCCTTGGTCGAGGTGACCGGCCAAGACGGCGCCGAACTGCGGCGCACAGTCGAGCGGATCGGGGCCGAGCTGCGGCTGCCTCTGGCTCTGGGCCAGGAGCGGGCCGAGGCCACGGCCTTCGACCTGGGCCTGACCGTGGACGTCGACCGGACCGTCGCCCAAGCCCTGGCCGGGGCCGCCGGACGGCCCTTCTGGTCGGCCTACAACCCCTTCCTGGACAAGCCCTCGCCTTTGTTCTTCAGCCTGGACCGGGACCAGTTGCAGTCCTACCTCAACCAGCGCTTCGTCGATCCCGGACAGATCACGGTCGACGCCAGCGTCGCCTTCGACCCCGAGTCCGGCCGCTTCCAAACCCAGGCCAGCAAGGTCGGCGTCGGGGTCGACGCCGGACCGGTGGTGGAGGCCCTGCAGGCCTGGGCCGACGGCAGGGCCGGACTGGGCCAGGTCAAGCTGTCGACGGCCTTGGAACAACCCCGGATCGACGACCTGGCCGCCCAAGCCGCCGCCGAGACGGCCAATTCCCGCATCGGCTTGGAGATCGTGGTGGAGGGCGGCAGCGGCGACCAGCGGCGGACGTACCAGGTCCAGGCGGCCGAGGTGGCGGCTTGGACCGTCCTGACCCCGGACCTGGAATCGGGTCAGATCGTGGTGTCCTACGACCAGGCCGAGGTCGCCCGCCAGGCGACGGACCAGATCAACCAGCTGATCGGCCAGCCGGCGGTCAACGAGTACACGGTCCTACATCCCGTCACCGGCGCCAGGATGGGGGTGTCCCAACGGGGTCAGACCGGCCTGGTGGTGACCGACGTCGGCCCCGGTCTGGCGGCCGTCCAAGAGGCCCTGGCCAGCGGCCAGAGCCGCACCGCCACGGTGCCGACCGAGACCGTCCCCTACGGCCAGGAGTCAGGCCCGCCGCCCAGCCACTACGACCAGCCGAACGGGGCCAAGTGGATCGACGTCAACCTGTCCAATCACTACGTCACCTTGTATGAGGGCACGACCGAGATCGCCCGTTATCTGGTCACCACCGGCGCCCCGGGCACCGCCACCCGGACCGGCGTCAACTACATCTCCTCCAAGTTGCGGGCTCAGACGATGACTGGCAGCGAAGCCGACCCGTACACGGTCGACACCGAGTGGGTGGCCTATTTCGACGGCGGCATCGCCTTCCACTCGGCCCCGTGGCGGGAGCCCCGCCAATGGGGCATGAACCTGTCCCACGGCTGCGTCAACATGAAGACGGTCCACGCCAAGTTCCTGTGGGAGTGGGCTCCGCTCGGCACCAAGGTCGATGTCCACTACTGAGGCCGGCGCCGCCGTCCGGGCGGCGGCGACCGCTCGGCCGCGCCGCCGGCGGCCGGCTTTTGACCGGACCTTGTCCCGCCCGGTAGAGTGGGCCGCCGTTGCGCCCCGCGGGCGGATCGCCCTGTGTGGTCTGCGCCCCCAGAGCGCGCGATATTCGGTTCACCAGAGGGAAGAGTGGTCGCGAGCGTGTCTACCTACAGCCCCAAGCCTGGAGAGATCACCAGGAGCTGGCATGTCATCGACGCTGACGACGTCGTATTGGGTCGGCTGGCCGTCACCGTGGCCACTCTGCTGCGGGGCAAACACAAAGCCACCTTCGCCCCCCATGTCGATGGCGGCGACTTCGTAGTGGTCGTCAACGCCGAGAAGATCGCCCTGACCGGGCACAAGCGGACCGATAAGTTGGCCGTGCGCCACTCCGGTTATCCGGGCGGCCTGAGGGCGGTCTCCTACGGTTCGCTCCTGGCCACCGACCCGCGCAAAGCGGTCGAGCGGGCGGTCTGGGGCATGATGCCCAAGAACAAGCTGAGCCGCCGGCTCATGACCAAGCTCAAGGTCTACGCCGGACCGGAGCATCCCCATGCGGCTCAGCAGCCGCAGCCGTACCAGATCACGCAGATCGCCCAGTGAGAGTTGTGAGGTCACCTAGTGTCTGAGCCTGAGGCCACCGCCGCCATCGAACACGACGACAACACCTTCGTCGAGTTCGTGGATGAGCAGAACCGTCAGATCGCCTACCGGTCCGAAGCCAATCCCCAGACCGTGCAGCCGACCGGCCGCCCGGCTGTGGTCCAGCCCAGCTACGGCACCGGGCGGCGCAAGGAGGCCGTGGCCCGGGTCCGACTGGTGCCCGGTTCGGGGCAGTGGTCGATCAACGGCCGCCCCCTGGAGGACTATTTCCCCAACAAGCTGCACCAGCAAGAGGTCAGGGAGCCCTTCGAGACTGCCGCCGTGCTGGGCTCGTACGACGTCATCGCCCGCATCGCCGGCGGCGGCGTGACCGGTCAGGCCGGGGCCTTGCGCCTGGGCGTGGCCCGGGCCCTCAACGCGGCCGACGCCGAGGCTTCTCGGGCCGTCCTCAAGAAGGCCGGCATGCTGACCCGCGACTCCCGCATCAAGGAGCGCAAGAAGGCCGGCCTGAAGAAGGCCCGTAAAGCTCCCCAGTACTCCAAGCGCTGAGTCTGGCTGCGGCCATGGCCCGGCTGTTCGGCACCGACGGGGTGCGGGGGCTGGCGAACGCGGACTTGACCGCCGAACTGGCCCTCGGCCTGGCGGTGGCGGCGGCCCGCGTGATGGGGTCCGATCGAACCGGTCGTCCCCGTTTGCGCGCCATCGTCGGGCGCGACCCCAGAGCCTCGGGCGAGTTCCTGGAGGCCGCCGTGGTGGCCGGCTTGGCTTCGGCCGGAGTCGACGTGACCCGAGTCCAAGTGCTGCCGACTCCGGGTCTGGCTTGGTTGGTGGCGGACGCCGAAGCCGACTTCGGGGTCATGCTGTCGGCCTCCCACAACCCCATGCCGGACAACGGGATCAAATTCTTCGCCCGCGGCGGCGTCAAGTTGCCGGACGAGGTGGAGGACGCCATCGAAGCCGAATTGGGCGCCGCCTGGACCCGTCCGCTGGGCGACCGGGTGGGCCGGGTGGTCCAAGACGACCGCGCGGTCGAACGCTACATCGACCATCTGGTGGCCTCGCTGGGATCGGCCGGGGCGCTGGACGGGCTCAAGGTCGTGGTCGACGCCGCCAACGGCGCGGCTTGGCGGACCGGCCCGGCCGCCTTCGCCGCCCAAGGGGCCGAAGTGGTGGCCATCCACGACCAGCCGGACGGCCTGACCATCAACGACCACTGCGGTTCGACCGATCTGACCTCTTTGCGCCAGACCGTCTTGGACCGGGGGGCCGATTTGGGCGTGGCTCTTGACGGCGACGCCGACCGCTGCCTGGCGGTCGACGCCGACGGGGCGGTGGTCGACGGCGACCAGATCCTGGCCATCTTGGCCCTGGCCCTGAAACGGGCCGGCCGCCTCCATCTGGACACGGTGGTGGCCACCGTCATGAGCAATTTGGGTTTTATTCAGGCCATGGCCGCCCACGGCGTCCGGGTCGATCAGACCAAGGTGGGCGACCGTTACGTCCTGGAGTCCATGAACGCCAACCACTTCAGCCTGGGCGGCGAACAGTCCGGCCACGTCATCATGAGCCAGTTCGCCACCACCGGCGACGGGGTCCTGACCGGTCTGCACCTAGCCGCCCAGGTCGTCCGCAGCGGTCGGCCGCTGGCCGAATTGGCCCAGGTCATGGTCCGGTTGCCCCAGGTCACAGTCAACGTGCCGAAAGTGGACCGCTCCCGGGTCAACCTGGATTCCGGCGTCAACGCCGCCGTCGAGGCGGCCAGCGACCGCTTGGCCGGTCGGGGCCGGGTCCTGCTCCGGCCCTCCGGCACCGAAGCGGTGGTCCGAGTGATGGTCGAGGCCGAGACCGAGGCCGAAGCCAAAGCCGAGGCCGACGGCCTGGTCGAGGTGGTGCGGCGGCGGCTGGCCCTGTGAGCCCAGCGGTCGGTCCGTCCGGCCCCGGACACCCCCAACCAGACGAGGGCGTCCCGGCCGTGATCGGGTTGGCCGGTCCGGCCCCGGCCCTGACCACCGGTCGCGGCCTCGGCGGAGGGTAGAGTCCGGAACATGCCTGGCGATGATGGACTGACCGATCAATTGGACGTCGTCTTGGTGCGGGCCCTGCTGCGGGACGCCCGCGCCACCCTGGCCGCTCTGGCCCAAGCCAGCGGGCTGTCGACCTCGGCCGTCCAAGCCCGGGTCCGGCGTTTGGAGAAACGAGGCGTCATCACCGGCTACCGGGCCCAGGTGGCGGCCGAGGCGGTGGGCGCGCCGCTGGCCGCCTTCATCGAGATCAGTCCGCTCGACCCGGCCCACCAGGACCTCATCCCGGCCCAGTTGGAAGACCTGGGCGAGATCGAGGCCTGCCATTCGGTGGCCGGCGACGCCGCCTACATCCTCTTCGTGCGGGTGGCCGGGCCGCAGCGCCTGGAGGAGTTGATCCGGCGCATCCGCGACACCGCCCAGGTCACCACCCGCACCACCGTGGTCTTGCAGACCTACTTCGAGGAGCGTCCGCCGATGGTGCTGAAGCCGGCGCAGTGACGGGAAATCTCCCGGTCAAGACCGGACGCGGGCGTAAAATCTCCTAGATCAAGTGGCGATTCCCGTAATCCGTCCGGTATCGTCGGGCCATGGTCAGCCTTTCGCATCACTTCTTGACTCCCGCCGAAGTCCGTCCCAGTCTGAGCCGGTCGATCCTGGCGGACGGTTTCCCCTTGGTCTTGGACCTGGCCCGCTCCCAAGGCTCCCGCATCGTCGACGGCGTCAGCGGGCAGACCTACCTCGACCTCTTCTCCTTCTTCGCCTCCAACGCCCTGGGGCTGAACCACCCCGACCTGACCAGTCCGGCCCGCTTGGCCGAGCTGGGGCGGGCGGCGGTCAACAAGCCCAGCAACTCCGACATCTACACGGTCGAGCTGGCCGAGTTCATCGCCACCTTCCAGCGTGTCGTGGGCGACCCCGCGCTGCCCCACCTCTTCTTCGTCGAAGGCGGCGGGCTGGCGGTCGAGAACGCCCTCAAGGCCGCCTTCGACTTCAAGAGCCGACTCAACCAGGCCCAGGGCAAAGACCCCGGGTTGGGGACCAAGGTCATGCACCTGCGGGACGCCTTCCATGGGCGGACCGGGTACACCATGTCGCTGACCAACACCGACCCGGTCAAGACCGACCGCTTCCCCAAGTTCGACTGGCCCCGCATCACCTCGCCCTACTTGGGCCATTGGGCCGACGGCCGCCCGCGCCAGGTCGAGGCCTTGGAGGACCAGGCCCTGGCCGAGGCCGAGGCCGCCTTCGCCGCCGCCCCGGACGACATCGCCGCCTTCATCGCCGAGCCGATCCAAAGCGAGGGCGGCGACCACCACCTGCGGGCGGAGTTCTTGCTCCAGATGCAAGAGCTGGCCCACGCCCATCAAGCCCTCTTCATCTTGGACGAGGTCCAGACCGGCCTGGGCGGGACCGGCACGGCCTGGGCCTACCAACAGCTCGGCCTGGAGCCCGACATCGTGGCCTTCGGCAAGAAGACGCAGGTCTGCGGCATCATGGCCGGCCGTCTGCTCGACAGCGTGGAGGACAACGTCTTCCAGGTCTCCTCCCGCCTCAACTCGACCTGGGGCGGCAATTTGACCGACATGGTGCGGGCGCGGCTGATCTTGGAGGTGATGGAGCGGGACGGTCTGATCGAACGAGCCGGACGGTTGGGCGGCTGGCTGGTGGAGCAGTTGACCGAATTGGCCGACCGCCACCGCTGGCTGACCGATCCGCGCGGGCGGGGCCTGCTCTGCGCCGTCTCGCTGCCTTCGACCGCCCTGCGCGACGAAGTCCTACGTCGCCTGTTGGCCCGGCGGGTGCTGGCCCTGTCCTGCGGCGACCGCAGCCTGCGCCTGCGCCCGGCCCTGACCATCGAACGGGCCGACCTGGCTGAGGGTCTGGCCGAGTTGGACGCCGTGCTGTCCGAGTTGGAGGCCGCCTCGGCCCTCTGAGGCCGCCGGCCCAGGGCCGCTGGTCCGACCCCGTCTCCGTCCGGGGGCGGCGTGGCCCTGGGCCGGCTGGGCCCGGCTGGACCCTAGACCGGTCGGGTTGGGACCGCGCGGGCCAGGTCGATCCGAGCCCGGGCGCGGTCGGACGCCGAACCGATCCGATCGGATCCGTTCGAGTGGGGTCGATCCGAGCCGGGCCCAGGAGGTCCGGCCGGACGCCAGACCGATCCGGTCGGGAGCGCGCGGATCCGGGCCGGGGGCGAGACCTTTTCAGGCGGAGGCGGACCAGACCAAGTCTCCGGCCACCCAGGTGGCGGCCATCTGGGGGTGGCGGAGGGCTTGGGCGGCGGCGCCTGAGTCCGGGTACGACGCCAGCGGGTCGCGCTCCAGCAGGATCAGATCGGCTGGCTGGCCCAGGGCCAGAGTCGAGCGGGTGCTGGCGCGCAGAGCCTGGGCCGGGCCGATGGCTTGCTCCGGACGCCAAGCTGGTGCCTCCGGCTGGCCCCGGTGGACGGCGGCCGCCACGGCCAGCCAGGGGTCCAGCGGCGCCACCGGGGCGTCCGACCCCAGCCGCAGCTCGACGCCGGCCGCCGCCAAGCTGGCCAAGGGGAAACAACGCTCGGCCCGGTCCGGCCAGATCCGGTCGATGGCCGGCTGGTCGTCCAGCAGATGGGCCGGTTGGACGCTGGCGGCCAGCCCGGCCCGGGACATCCGGTCGAGGTCGGGCCAGTCGACCAACTGAGCGTGTTCGATCGTGCCGCGGGCCCCGGTCCGCTCGACCGCCGCCAAGGCGATGGCGACGGCGGCGTCGCCGATGGCGTGCAGGGCCACCTCCAAACCGGCGGCGGTGGCCCGGGCCACCAATTCGGTCAGTTCCGCCTCCGGCACGGTCTGGACGCCGTGGGGCTGAGCCAGGTCGGCCGCGTTGAGGTAGGGCTCCAGGCAATGGGCGGTGCGGGTGTTGAGGGCGCCGTCGGTGATGACCTTGAGCGGTCCCATGGTGACCAAGGCTTGGCCGTCGCGCTGGACCAGGGCCTGACCGGTCCGCCGGCCGGTCGCGATGGCGCGCGACAGGTGCTCGGGGTAGGTCGAGGCCACGATCTTGAGCCGGCCGACCCGGTCGTAACGCTCGGGCCAGGTCTCGAAGGTCGGTTCGGCCTCGAAATCGACCAGGCCGACCAACCCCGCGGCGGCGGCCCGCCGCTGGGCGTCAAGGAAGTCCTGATCGGTCAAGCGGGGCTGGTCGGCGGTCAGACGGCTGGTCAGGCCGAATAGCTCGGCCTCTTGCACGACGCCGGCGCGGGGAGCCAGGCCGTAACGGGCCAGGGCGGCCGAGTTGAACCAGGCCGAGTGCAGGTCGCCGCTGAACAGCACCGTCGGGCGGGGGCCGGTGACGGCGTCGAGGGCGGCCACACTGGGTTGGACCGTCCAAGTCGGGGCGCGGTAGCCCAGACCGGACAGCAGGGCCGGCGGGTCCGGTTGGTCCAAACGGGCTCGCACCAGCTCCAAGACCCGTTGGGCGCTGTCGGCCTGGCTCAGGTCGAGGTGGGACAGGACCTGGGCCCACTGCCGGAAGTGGACGTGGGCGTCCCACAGGCCCGGCATGATCCAGCGACCGTCGCCGGACCAAACCGATTGGCCCGGCCCGGCTGGCAGACTCGGCCCCCAAGCGGCGATTCGACCGCGGTCGAGCGCCAGGTCGATGGGTTCGGTCGAACGGCCTTGGGCCAGGTCGACCGGCCGGACATTTCGGATCAGCACAGACATGGCGCCATTCTGCCGTCTGCCGGCCCGCCCTAGAAGCCCGGCCGCCCGATCAATTCGGTTCGGCGGCGCCATCGGTCGCGCTGGCGCCGGTGGCGGCCGGTTCGGTCGCTTCGGCCCGGTGAGGCGGTTCGGCCGGGGCAGGCGGTTCGGCTGGAGAGGACGGTCCGACCGGGTGGGGCGGTTCGGCGCGAGACGAGAGGTCGGTCAGAGAGGCGGGGTCGGCTGGAGATGAGAGGTCGGCCGGGGAGGGCGGTTCGGCCGGGCCGACCCCGTTCGGCCCGGGGACGTCCAGGGCCCGGACCTGACGCATCAGGGCGGCCGGCAGGGTCAACACCACGATGGCGCCCCCGGAGATCAAGAACCAGCTGGCGATGCCGACGCGCTCGGCCACCGCCCCGGAGACCACCAAACCGATGGGAGCGGCCAACGAGACGACGGCTCCGAACAGGCCCATCACCCGGCCCATCTTCTCGGCTGGCGAATGGCGCTGCAGGACGGTCATGAGGGGGCCGTTGTAGAAGGCGCAGGCGAAGCCCATGGCGCCGCAGAGGATGACGAAGCCGATGAAGCGGTCGGTCGGCAGCAGACCGCAACCGAAGATGGTCAAACCGGCCGCCAGGCCCGACCCCAGCACCAACCGGACATGGCGCCGCCCGCCGCCCCAGGCCAGCAGGAGGAAGGAGCCGGCCAACATGGCGATGCCGAAGACGGCCTCGATCAGGGAGGCGTCGTAACCGTCGCCCGCGAAATGGCCGTAGGTCATCAAAGGCAGTAGAGAGCCGATCGGGCTGAACAGGACCATGCCCAAGGTGCAGATCAACATCAGCTGGGACAGGCCTCGGTTGGCCCGCACCACCCGCAGCCCGTCGCCCAGGCCATGCCAGACGTCGCGCCCGACCAAGCCTTGGTCGCGCACCGTCGGCAGCCGGACCAGGGCCAGGCCGGCGCAAGCCAGGACCGCTCCGAGGGCGTCCAAGAACATGACCGAGTGGAAGCCGATGGTGCTGTAAAGGAGGATGCCCAGGGCGGGGGCGCCGATGCCGGCCAAGGACCACAGCATCTGGCTCAGGGTGTTGATGCGCAACAGATGGCTCGGTGGCGCCAGCAGCGGCATGGCCGCCGTCAGAGCCGGGCCGTGGAAGGCCTGGGCCACGCCCCGGACCCCCAGCACCACCATGGTGACGGGCAGGTTGACCTGGCCCAGCCAGATGACCAAGCCCAGCAGGGCGGACAAGGCGCCGACGGCGCCGTCGGCCAGCAACATCAGACTGCGTCGGTTGAAACGGTCGGCCAGGACGCCGCCGAAGGGGCTGAGCAACCCGGTCGGCAAGATCGAGACGATGGCGGCCAAAGACAGCATCATGGCGGAACCGGTGGTCTCGGTGATGTACCAGATGGCGGCGTAACCGGCCGCGTAACTGGTCACGATGGAGAAGGCCTGGCCGGTCCAGATCAGGATCAGGATCCGCTTCCAATCGGCCGGCGGCTGGAATCCGGGGGCGCTCGGAGCCGGACCGTTGGCTGCGGCCGGGGACGGGCCGTCGGACGGGCTCATGGGCGCTCCTGCAGGAGGTGGTCGAAAATCGCGGAGCCGGGGTGGCGCCTCGAAAGATCGTAGCGCTCGGGCCGGCCGGCCAACGGCTGGACGGTCGGCCGTTAAACAGTAGACTGTCGCCGAGCGGTTTCCTTCGTAGGAGTTTTTTCGATGCGTCAGATGCGTCCGCCCTGGCTGCCTTTGGCGGTGGCCGGCCTCGGCTTGACCTTGTCCATGGGGGCCTGGGCCAGCGTCGCCACGGCCGATCCGCCGCCTCCGGTGGCGGGGGCCTTGACCTCGGGCGACTCCCTGTTGCCCAATCAGGGCAACGGCGGCTACGACGTGCGGCACTATGACATCGACCTTGTCTACAGTCCGGTGACGGTCGCACAGCCGTCCGGCTCGATCCAGGCCACCACCACCATCACGGCCTGGGCCGACCAACCCCTGTCCAGTTTCAGCTTCGACTTCAAAGGCCTCGAGGTCGAGTCCGTCACGGTCGACCAAGTGCCGGCCGGGCACAGCCGGATCGAAGACCCGGGCCAAGACCTGCACAAGCTGGTCGTCACCCCGGCCCAACCCGTCTCCGGCCAGTTCACAGTGGCGGTGTCGTACTTTGGCCAACCCGAGGAATACGTTCTGCAAGTCGGCTTCACCATGGCCGAGGGCTGGATGGCGAACCGTGACTACACCGCCTGGGTGAACGGCCAATCCGTCACTTACCCAGCCGACGGCGGAGCCACCGGCATCGGCCAGCCCAACGGCAATATGACCTGGTTCCCGGCCAATCTGACCCCGGCTGACAAGGCCACCTTCACCACCAGCCTGACCGTGCCCGACCAGTACAGCGCGGTCGGGTTGGGCCAGCTGCGGGAGAAGACCCCGGCCCAGCCCGGGACCACCCGCTGGGTCTGGGAGGAGTCGGTGGCGACGTCCGCCTTCTTGGCCGTGGCCTCGATCGGTCAGTTCACCGAGCACGACGGCCAGGTCACGGTCAACGGCCAGACCATCCCGATCTCGGCCTACGGCGATCCGAACCTGGAGGCTCTCAGCCCGGGCGGCGCCGAGGGGGTGCTGGAACTGCTGGAGGAGATCCTGGATTGGGGCACGGACCAGTTCGGGGCCTACCCGGCCAGCGTGGCCGGTTACATCCTGGCCCCGGTCCGGGCCGGCTGGGCGCTGGAGATCTTCGGCAAGCCCTTCTTCGCCCGGCCCATCCAGGACATCGTCTTGGTGCACGAATACGTCCACATGTGGGCCGGCGACTCGGTCTCGGTCCAAGACTGGCGCGACCTGTGGCTAGCCGAGGGCTTCGCCACTTACGCCGAGTGGTTGTGGCAGGAGTCCCAGGGCGGCGTCTCGGCCCTGGCCCAAGCCGAGTCCATCTGGACCGCCAACTTGGACGAGTCGCCCTTGTGGGTGGCCTCGGTGGCCCGGCCCGCGGTCGAGCAACTGTGGGGGATCGGCAGCTACACCGGCGGCGGACTGGCCTTCGCCGCCCTCCGAGCCGGCTTGGGCGACGACGTCTTCGGCCAGTTGGTGCGGCAGTGGTTCGCCACCTACGCCGGCGCCAACGCTTCGACCGAGGATTTCATCGACTTGGCCCAGGCGGTCTCCGGCCGCGACCTGAGCCAGTGGGCCCAGGATTGGTTGTACGAACCCGGGCGGCCGGCGGCTTGGCCCGATCTGACGACCTATCCGCCGCTGCCGGTCGTCCCGGCCGAGCCGGATCCCGATCCCGATCCGGGTTCCGGCTCCGGCTCGCTCCCCGGCGGGGGAGCGGGGGTGGGGTCGTCCGGTTCGAATCTGCCCGACACCGGGGCCAAGCTCGGCTTGGCCGGGTTGGCTCTGAGCGCCAGCTTGGTCTTGGCCGGTCTGGCTCTGATGGAGTCCGGGCGTCGGCTGCGCCTGGTTCCGGTTCCCAGCCGGGCCGCCCCCATCCGTCCCCGTGGCCCCCGGCACGGCCTCTGAGGCGGTCGGGAAGCGACCGGCCCCAGCCAGCGCGCCGAAGGGGCGGGAGTCGCCTTTCTTGGTGATGGCCCACTGGCCTGGGTAGGCTGGGCCCGGACAAACTGACCAAACGCAGTCGTCGAGACGAGGTGGGACGTGCCGCAGGGCAAAGTGCGTTTCTATGACCCGGAACGTGGATATGGATTCATCGCCAAGGACGGCGGCGGCGGCGACGTCTACGTCCGGGCCTCGGCTCTGCCCGAAGGCGTGACCGATCTGAAGCGGGGCCAGCGGGTCGACTTCGGCGTGGTCGAGGGCGGAAAGGGCGAGCAGGCCCTGTCGGTCCAATTGATCGAGCCGCCGCCCTCGCTGTCCAAGGCTTCGCGCAAGTCGACCGAGCAGATGACCGTCATCACCGAGGATCTGATCAAACTGCTCGACCACCTCGGCAATTCTTACCGCCGCGGTCACTACCCCGAGGCCAGGACCAGCGAGAAGGTGGCCCACATGTTGCGGGCGGTGGCCGACGAGCTGGAACTGTGAGACGACTGGACGAAAGAGGTTGACGGTGGCCAAACCGAAAGCTGACGCGGTGGTGATGGCGGCCGTCGAACTGGCCCGCCAGGCCGCCTGGGAGACGGCTGGGCCGGAGCAAGTGGGTGAACACCTGGGAGCCGTGCTCGAAGCCGACCGGGTCGCCACCCACGCCTTCGTCTGCCTCCACCCCGGTTACCTGGGTTGGTACTGGGCCGTCACCGTGGCCCGGGCCTCGCGCCAGAAGGAAGCCACCGTCGACGAGGTCGTGCTGCTACCGGGCGCGGAGTCGTTGCGGGCCCCGGACTGGGTGCCCTGGGCCGATCGCATCGGGCCGGGCGACGTCGCCCCCGGACTGCTCATGCCGACGCCGGACAACGACCCCCGCTTGGAGCCGGGTTACGCCGCCTCCTCGGACCCCAAGACGCCTCAGGAGGCGATCGAGATCCGGGCCGTGGTGCGGGAACTCGGCCTGGGCCGGCAGCGGGTCATGACGCCGTACGGCCGCGACCAGTCGGCTGAGCGCTGGCTGATCGAGGCTGGCTCCGAGACCGAGTCGGCCCGCCAAGCCCCCGCGCCCTGTTCCAGCTGCGGCTATCTGATCCGGTTGCGCGGCTCTTTGGGAGCCTGCTTCGGGGTCTGCGCCAACGTCTACGCGCCCCGCGACGGCCAGGTGGTGGCGATCGACCATGGCTGCGGGGCCCACTCCGACGTGGTCGACGAGCATCGTCAGGCCGAGTTGCCACCGCCGGTCTGGGACACCATGACGGTCGACCAATCCTTGTTCGACTGAGCCGGTCCGGCCGCTCCGACGGCGGCAGGCGCGGTGGGCGGCCCAGCCTCGACCCGGTCCGTCCTGGCCGGTCTGGTCTGAGCCGGCCCCTATCGCTTAAGGTATGGCGCATGGTTCAAAACTCGCCGCGACCCAAGGTCGCCCCCGCAGAGCAAGCCCAGGGTCAGGGCGGGCTGGACTCGTTCTTCGAGATCACCAAACGTGGTTCCTCACTGGCCGCCGAGATCCGTGGTGGACTGGTCACCTTCTTCTCGATGGCGTACATCATCGCCTTGAATCCCATCATCATCGGCACCACGGCGGACAAGAACGGCAATCTGATCTCCGGACTGCCGATCGCGGTCGAGGGGAACATCGACATCACCATGGGCCAGGTGGCGGCCGCCACCGCCCTGATCGCCGGCATCATGACTATCCTGATGGGCCTGGTCGGCCGTTTCCCCATCGCCTTGGCCACCGGCTTGGGCCTGAACGCCGTGGCGGCCTATTCCCTGGCTCCGAACATGACCTGGCCCCAGGTCATGGGCCTGATCGTCTGGGAAGGCGTCATCATCACCATCTTGGTCCTGACCGGCTTCCGCAAGGCCGTCTTCTCGGCGGTGCCCAAGGGGCTGCGTACCGCCATCTCGGTCGGCATCGGGTTGTTCATCGGCCTGATCGGCCTGGTCGACGCCGGCTTCGTGCGCAAGCCGAGCGGCGGCGGCACCACCCCGGTCGAACTGGGCGTCGCCGGGCAGCTGCTGGGCTGGCCCATCTTCTGCTTCATCGTCGGATTGATCTTGCTGATCGTGTTGTACGTGCGTCGGGTCAAGGGCTCGATGCTGATCGCCATCATCGTCACCACCGTTTTGTCCGTCGTGGTCGAGGCCATCGTCAAGACCGGCTCGGCGATGGTGCATCCGACCGGTTGGAGTTTGAACGTGCCCGGGCTGGACAAGCTGGCCAGCGGTTGGGGCCTGCCCGACCTCGGCCTGCTGGGCCGGGTCGATCTGTTCGGCGCTTTCTCCGGTGGGCCCAAGGTCTGGATCACGGTGGTCTTGACCATCTTGGCCTTGATGCTGGCCGACTTCTTCGACTCCATGGGCACCATCGTGGCGGTGGGCCAGCAGGGCGGCCTGCTGGCCGAGAACGGCAACCCGCCCCGGACTCAGCAGATCCTCTTGGTCGACTCGGTCGCCGCCATCGCCGGCGGCCTGGGCTCGGTCTCCTCCAACACCTCCTACATCGAGTCGGCCTCCGGCGTCGGCGAAGGCGCCCGGACCGGTTTCGCCTCGGTCGTGACCGGACTGTTATTCGTGGTTTCGATGTTCATCGCCCCGGTCGTCGGTGTGGTGCCCTCGGAGGCGGTGGCGCCGGTCCTGGTGGTGGTCGGCTTCCTGATGTTGCAACAGGTCCGAGACATCGACTGGACCAAGTTGGAGATCGCCCTGCCGGCCTTCTTCATGGTCACCCTGATGGCCTTCACCTACTCGATCACGGTCGGCATCGGGGCGGGCTTCTTGGTCTACCTGTTGATCAAGTCGGTCCTGGGCAAAGCCAAGGAGGTCCACCCCCTGCTCTGGGTGGTGGGCGGCCTCTTCCTGATCTACTTCGCCCAGGGAGTGCTTCTGAACTGGATCGGCTGACCTCAGGGATAGATCACTCGATCAGGCGCGACGCCCCGGCTCCGGCTCGGGGCGTCGCCCCATTTCAGGCCGCCGCGGCGGGTCCCGGCCGCCCGTCCGCGATCAGCTTTCGGCCAACCCTTGACGGGCTCCGGTCCACAGTGGAATACTTCATAAAAGGAAGACTCCATAAATGGAGTAATGGACCGATGGCGGCGCCGCGGCCGCCCGGTTCCGGACGACAGGAGGTCCCCGAAGTGCCATTGTCCGAATCGTTCTTGAACCAGTTGGCCGGCTTGGTCGACCAGGTCGTGACCGACCCGGCGGCGCTCGACGCCACCAGCCACGACACCTGGCCCATGACCACCAAGTGGGCCGCCGTGGGGCGGCATCCGTACCGGGCCGAGGCCGTCGTCAAAGTCTCCTCGCCGGACCAGATCGCCGCCTTGCTGAAGGCGGCCAGCCGGGCCGGCGTGCCGGTCACGCCCCGGGCCCTGGCCTCGTCGGTGACCGGCCAACCGATCCCGACCCGAGGCGGGGTGGTGCTCGACGTCAACGGCCTGCCCCGGACCCGCACGGTCAACCAGACCGACCTGACCGTGACCGTCTCGGCCAACTACCTGGGCTCGGCCCTGGAGGACGAGCTGGGCCAGCTGGGCTTCACGCTCGGCCATTCGCCCCAGTCGCTGCTGCGCTCGACCGTGGGCGGTTGGCTGTCGACCCTGGCCACGGGCCAGTTCTCCTCCCTCTACGGCGGCATCGAGGATCTGGTGGTGGGGTACACCGTCATCCTGGCCACCGGCCAGTCGATCAAGCTCCAAGCCAAGCCGAGGGCGGCCATGGGGCCCGACCTGCGCCAGCTCTTCATCGGCTCGGAGGGCACCCTGGGCGTCATCACCGAGGTCACCCTCAAGATCTTCCCGATCGCGCCGGCCGAGTCGCTGCAGACCTACGCCATCCCCAGCGTGCACGACGGCCTGACCTTCATGCGGGCCCAGGGGGCGGCCGGGTTGAGGCCTTTCCTGCTGCGGCTGTACGACGCCGACGAGGCCAAACACGCCATGGTCGACCCGACCTTCGACTCCTGCTGCCTGTTCTTGGGCAGCCGGGGCCTGCCCGGTCTGGTCGAGGCCGAGATGGCGGCCTTGGACGAATTGGTCCGTCAGATCGGCGGCCGGCCACTGGGTCCGGCGGCGACGGCGGCCTGGATGGAGCGGCGCTTCGACTTCTCCTCGGTCGAGCGCCAGGTGGCCAAGCCGGGCGGCATCGCCGAGACCATCGAGGTGGCGCACTACTGGAGCGGCATCGAGGGCCTCTACGAAGACCTCAAGCGGGCCCTGGCCCCCTTGGCGGACGAGGTCTTGGCCCACTTCTCGCACGTCTACAACCAGGGCACCTCGATGTACATGATCCTGTTCGCCCAGACCGCCGACGACGAGACCGCCATCGACCGGTTGGAGCGGATCTGGTCCACCACCATGGACCTGTGCTTGGAGCACGGGGCGGAACTGTCGCACCACCACGGCGGCGGCTTGGTCCGTTCGCCCTACTCCAAACGCTCGCTGGGCTCGGCCCACCTAGTGTTGGAGAAGGTCAAGCGGGCGCTCGATCCGGCCGGGGTGCTCAATCCAGGCAAACTAGGTTTGTGAGGGGCTGACATGTCGCTCGATCCCGGCCCGGCCGAATTGGCCCAGGCGGCAGATTTGGAATACGACCTGATCGTGGTCGGCGGCGGCGTCACCGGGGCGGCCAGCGCCCGCGACGCCGCCCTGCGCGGGCTCAAGGTCCTCTTGCTGGAGAAGGACGACTTCGCCGCCGGTACCTCGTCGCGCTCCTCCAAGATGATCCACGGCGGTCTGCGCTACCTCGAGACCTACCAGTTCAAGCTGGTGCGGGAAGGGGTCAAGGAGAGGGAGCTGTCGCTCGGTTTGGCTCCGCACCTGACCCGGGTCGCCCCCCACCTCTACATGGTCTACGAGGGCGACTCCTATGGGCTGGGCATGCTCAACTTCGCCCTCACCTTCTACGACATCTTCTCCGGCCAATGGCGCCAGCGCCGCCACCGGATGCTGTCGCCCAAACAGGTCTTGGCCCGTGAGCCGCACCTCAACCCCAAGGGCATGAAGGGAGCGGGGCTGTACTACGACGTCCTGACCGACGACGCCCGCTTCACCTTGGACCTGGTCAAGGGCGCGGTCGAGGAGGGCGCGGTGGCGCTCAACCACACGGTGGTGACCGACCTGGTCCGGGAGGGCGACCGGGTGGTCGGGGTGGTGGCGACCGATCAGCTGAGCGGCGTCAGCCATCGCTTCCGGGGCAAGGCCGTGGTCAACGCCACCGGTCCTTGGACCTCGCGCCTGGTGGCCCGCGAATACGGCCGCCAGGCCGCCCGGCTGCGCCCCTCCAAGGGCGTCCACCTGGTCTTCGACAAGAAGGACTTCCCACTCGGGACGGTCGTCTTCCTGCGTTCGCCGAACGATGGCCGGGTGACCTGGCCGACTCCCTCGATCGAACCGGACCGGGTCTACGTCGGCACCACCGACACCGACTACGACGGCGATCCGGACCAGGTCGAGCCCAACGAGCAGGACATCACGTACCTGCTCAACTTGGCCAACCACACCATCCCGGACGCCCGGCTCGACGCCAGCCACATCGTGGCCTCCTGGGCCGGCCTGCGGCCGTTGGTGGCCCCGGCCCCGGGCACCAGCGTGGGCCAGACCTCGCGCGAGCACAAGGTCGAGGTCGGCCCGGGCGGCATGGTCACCATCTCCGGCGGCAAGCTGACCAGCAGCCGGGTGATGGGTCGCCATGTGGTGGACACCGTGGTGGCCCGGCTCGGTCTGCCCGCCCGGCCCTACTCGGCCGACCGCCGGCCCATCTCCGGCGGTCAACCTCAGGCCATCGCCCAAGCTCAGGCGGACCTGGCCGCCAGCGACGTGCCGGCCCCGATCCGGGAGCGCTGGACGCGCTACTACGGTTCCAACGTCGAGGCCCTGCTGGCCGAGTGGCGGGACCAGCCGGAGCACCAGGTCGAGATCGCGCCCCGCCAGGTCACCGTGGCCGAGGTGCGCTACTGCGTGGCCCAGGAGGGCTGCCGCACCCTGGACGACCTGATGACCCGTCGCACCTCCCTCTTCTTCTGGGACCGGTCAGGCGGCCTGACGGCGGTCGAAGCCCTGGCCGACCTGATGGGCGCCCTGCTGGATTGGTCGCCCCAGCGCCGGGCCCAGGAGATCTCCGATTACACCGCCAAGGTCTGTCGTCACCGTCCCGGTTATCAGCCGCCGGCCGCCGAACCAGCCGAACCCGTCGACCCCGCCAACCCGTCCATCTGAACCGTCTATCCGCCATTCTGTCGAAAAGCAAAGGAGCTTTTATGAACTACGTCATCGGCATCGACACCGGCACGACCGGCGTCAAAGCCAAGATCTACGATCTCTCCGGCCAGATCGTGGCCGAGGCCTACCGTGAGTACGACTGCCTCTTCCCCAAGCCGGGTTGGGTCGACCAGGACATCAACATGTTGTCGCGCTCCAACGACGAGGTCCTGAACGAGGTCATCGGCAAGTCCGGCATCGATCCCAAGTCGATCAAGTCGATCGGCTTCTCGACCCAGCGCTGCCTGCACCTGTACGTCGACGCCCAGGGCAAGATCCTGCGCGACGGCCTGGGCATCTCCTGGCAGGACGCCCGTTGTGGCGCCGAGGTCGAGTGGATGAACCAGAACATCGGCGTGGGTCGTCACTACGACATCGTCGGCATGCCGCCGTCGGTGGTCTGGACCAGCCCGCACATCCTGTGGATGCAGCGCCACGAGCCCGAGGTGTTGGCCCGCACGGCCAAGATCCTGACCACCCAGGAGTGGTTCCTGCACGAGATGGGGGCGGACGGCTTCTACGAGGACTACTCCAACGCCTCGCTCTACGGCCTGATGAACATCCGCACCTTCGAGTGGGACCCCTGGCTGTGCCAGCAGCTCGGCGTCAACCCGGACTGGCTGCCTGAGCTGGTGCCGTCGGGCGTCCAGGTCGGGACGGTCTCGGCCCAGGCCGCCGCCCGCACCGGCTTGGCCGAGGGCACCCCCTTGGTCACCGGTGGTGGCGACCAGCAGTGCGCCGCCGTCGGCGCCGGCGTCATCTCGACCGGTCTGGCCGAGGTCACGCTGGGCACGGCCGGGGTCTCCATCGCCCATTTGGACGAGCCCCGGTTCGACCCCGACTTCCGCATCAACTGCTCGGCTTCGGCCATCGCCGGTGAGCGCAAGTGGATCTCGGAGGGCCTGCAAGCGGCCGCCGCCAGCTCCTACCGCTGGTTCCGCGACACCATCGGCTACCTGGGCAAGACGGTCCAGGCCCAGGGCGGGCAGAACGCCTTCGACGTCCTCAACGCCATGGCGGCCAAGGTGCCGGCTGGCTCCCAGGGCTTGATCTACCTGCCTTATCTGGCCGGTTCGGTCGCCCCCAACTTCAACTCCGACGCCCGGGGCTGCTTCCTCGGCCTGACCTTCGCCCACGGCACCGGCGCCATGGCCCGGGCCGTCATGGAGGGGGTGTCCTTGGAGACGCGCGACATCTTGGAGTCCTTCGCCCAGATGGGCACGCCGTTGGACGAGATCAGGTTGTCCGGTGGGGCCACCAAGTCGCCGCTGTGGTGCCAGATCCAGACCGACATCTACCGTCGTCCGACCGTGGCGCTGGAAGAGGGGGAGTGCGCCGTCCTGGGCGCCGCCCTGCTCGGGGCTATGGGGGCCGGGGTCTTCTCCTCGATGCGCGAGGGCGTCGACCAGATGGTCCGGGTGTCCGCCACTTACGAGCCCAACGAGGCCCTCGGCCCGCGTTACGACGAGGCCTTCGGTCTCTTCCGTCAGGCCTACCGGGGTCTGGAGCAGGCCGGTTGGTTCGCGTCCGTGTCGGATTTCCAAGCTCGTCAATCGGATATGATCTAGCATCGCGACTCAGCTGAGACCGGAATCCGTCCAACCGTCGAGCGGTGGCTCGCTGCGGTCTCAGGTTTAGCGTCAGACGTTCGTGTCCCGGTCAGACCCGGCTCGCCTTGGGGGAGGCGGCCGGGTCTGACCCTTTCCCGCCCCGGCGGCCCCGGTCCGACCGCGGCCGGCCCGCCCGGCGCATCGGGTAGGGTGTGCCCGTGGTCCGGCTCCCTTCGACCCGCCCTCTGGGCGCGGCGCTCAGCGTGGCGGTGACGGCCTTGGCCCGCGACGCCCTGGCGGTCGGCGTCAATGGGACCTTGCCCACCAATCAGGACTATCTCGAGACCCAAGGCATCGGAGCCGGCACCCTGCAACGGGCCCTGGACGAGATGCGCGCCGGTGGCGCCTTGCGCACCGTCTCGCGCGGCCACCTGGGTCGGATGGTGGCCGAGCTGGACGTGGCCTCGGCCTGGCGTCTGGGCGGTCTGCCGCCGATCCGTCTGGTCCTGCCGCCGGCCGGCCCAGTCGAGGTGACGGCCTTGCAAGAGGTCCTGGCCGAGGCCTTGTCCGGCCTGGCCATCCCGCACACGGCCCGCCATCTGCGCGGCGGTTCGGCCCGCTTGGAGATGACTCTGACCGGATTGGTCGACCTGTCGGTCTTCTCGACCGGGGTGTTGCGGGCGGCCGACACCCCGGCCGACCTCAAACACCGGGCCCTGGGGGTGGGCACCTACTACGGGCCGGATCGTATCGCGGTGGTGCGACGGGTCGGCGACCGACTTCCCCCCCGCCGGATCGCGGTCGACGACGATTCGCCCGACCACCGCGCCCTGACCCTGGGCGAGTTCCCGCCCCAGGGCGATTGGGAGTACCTCCAAGTGCCCTTCCCCCGGGTGCCGGCCGCCATCGCGACCGGCCAGGCCGACGCCGGCATCTGGCACATCTGCCCTTCGCCGGTGCCGTTGGAGCGGGCCGGCCTCGACCTCGGCCGGCTGGCCAGCCAGTCCGGGCAGGCGGCCTGGCGCAGCACCTCGGAGGCGGTCTTGGCGGTCGGCCCGACCCGGCCGGAGCTGGCCGGGTTGTTGGAGGCCCTGGACATGTCGGATTTGATCGGCCGTCAGGCCGGCGCCATCGCGGCCGACTCCGGCCTGTTGCCGACCTGAGCGGGGGAGCCCCGCGGCCGTCGGGGTCCGCCGCGGTCGGGTCCAGCGCCGCCGCTCTGAGCTACGCTGGTGCCCGTGACCAGCCCCATCCGATCTAAAGCCCGCTGGGGCGCGGCCGTCGCCGCCTTGGCCCTGCTCGGTTCGGCGGTCGTCCCGTCGGCCCTGGCGGACGAACCTTTGGTCAGTTTGAGCGATCCGGCCATCGTCGATCCGACTGGTCTGACCCGGGACAGCGAGCACCAGCTCTATTGGCTGGTCCAGCCCACCGCCGAGCCGGTCACCTGGGTCTACGCCGTGGGCGTCGACGGTGCGACCAAGGCCCGAGTCGGTTTCAACGCCGCCTGCCCGGGGGCGGCCGCCTTGGCTTGGTACGGCAGTTCGCTCTACGTGGCCGACATCGCCGACCTGACTCGGTCGCGGGAGTCCGTCACCGTCTACGGTCTGCCGGTCCACTCCCTGGAGCCGGAGCAGCAGCTGCCCCACAGCGCCTGGAGTCTGACCTACCCGGACGGCCCCCGGGACGCCGCCGCCTTGATGGTGGACGGCGACGGCCGGCTGGCCGTCGTCACGACCGGCCCCGACCCAGCCATCTGGCAGGCCCCGCTGCCGCTCGACCCGAGCCGACCCAACCAGCTGACCCGCTTGGCCGAGGCGCCGCCCGGAGTGACCGACGCCTACCAGCTGAGCGAGGACCTGATCGCCCTGCGCTCGGCCAGCCAGGTCTATCTGATCGACCGGCACAGCTTCGAGACGGTGGCCCAGGGGCCGGTCGAGACGCTGGGGCAGACCCTCAGCTTGAGCCTGGACGGTACGCTGCTGGTGGTGGCCGGCAGCGGCCCCAGGACGCCTTTGGCGACTCTGGTTCCGCCTTCCACCATGCCGGGTCAGGAGACGGTCGAGCCGCTGGACCAAGACCAGCCCGTCACTAGCTGGTGGAGCGGGCGGGCGATCATGGTCGTGACCTTGGTCGGCGCCGGACTGTTGGCCCTGGGGGCCGGCGGATTGGCCTTCGCCCGTCGTTGACGGCCGGCTGGGCCGAGGCCACGGCGGGGCAAGCCCACCGGGCCGGCCGAGGGGACTTAAGGAGTTTGAGACATGAGCCAACTGATCGACACCACCGAGATGTACTTGCGCACCGTCTTCGAGCTATTGGAGGAGGGCGTGGCGCCGTTGCGGGCCCGGATCGCGGAGCGCTTGCAGCAGTCCGGTCCGACCGTCTCCCAAACCGTCTCTCGGATGGAACGGGACGGGCTGTTGCACGTCCACGCCGACCGGCGCATCCTGCTGACCGACGAAGGCCTGCGGCTGGCCGTGCGGGTGATGCGACGCCATCGCTTGGCCGAACGGCTGCTGCTCGACGTCATCGGGCTGGAGTGGCCTTTGGTCCACGACGAGGCCTGCAAGTGGGAGCACGTCATGAGCTCCGAGGTCGAGGTCAAGCTGTTCGCTCTGCTGGGCCAGCCCGAGCTGTCGCCCTACGGCACTCCCATTCCACGGCTGGACGATTCGGTCGAAGCCGCCCTGGCCCGCTTCCGGCGCGGGGTCGAGCCCTTGGCCGAGGTCATCGCCCGGGGGCCGGTCAGCGGTCTGGAGCTGGTCCGCATCGGCGAATACCTCCAGCGCGACGCCGACGCCCTGAGCGCCTTCGACGCCGCCGGCGTCAAGCCCGGCGTGGTGGTCGACGCGGCCTGCGACGGCACGCTGTTGACACTGTCCACTCCTCAGCAGGAGTGCCATCTGGACGCCGACTGGCAGGACCAACTCTTCGTCAGTCGGACCTGAGCGGACGGCCAGGCGCTGGCGCGGCGGGGAAGGCTCCCGCGTGAAACGAACCTGCCCCATTCGTGATTCTGCGACTTCGCCTACAGCTGCGCGCGGAATGACGGGGTGGGGGAGAGAACACTCCGTGCGAAATGGCGGGGTCCCTCATTCGTCATCCTGCGCGCAGTCGCAGGATCCATCCCGGCGGTGGATGGCGGCGGGGTGTGGATCAGGCCGAGACGGCTGGGCTGGGGGCGGTTTCGACCGGGTCGGGCTGATCGATCAGGGCCTGGACCAGCTGGCGCAAGGCGGCTGGGGCCAGGCCGCCGACCACCAATTCGACCCAGCGGCCCTGTTTGAACAGCAAGAGGGCGGGCACCCCGGGCAGCTCTAGTTCGGCGAAATAGTCTTGGTTGGCTTGGTCGGCGTCAACCTGGAAGGTGGCGAAGCTGACGTCGGGGCAGTCTTGGGCCACGCTCTCGAAGATGGGGCGGAAACGCAGACAAGGCTGGCACCAGGAAGCCCAAAAGTCGACGATCAGGAGGGGATGTTCGGCGACCACGGAGTCCAAGTCGGCGGCGCCGACCTCAATCAAGCTCATACCTAATCAACCTTGTCGAAGACGCGATCATTCCCGGTCGCGAGGATAATTTTAGACCGTTCGTGCAGGTGCCTGAGCGGATGTGCAAGCGCTTCCAGTGGAACGTCGGCTCGGGCCGCGGGCCGGTCTGGAACGGGCTCGGAGCGCTGCGGGGACGGGCGGCCGAGACCGGCCTGGTCGAGCTGGCGGGGTCGGGCCGGACCGGGGCCGGCGTCGGGCTCAAGAGCCATGGTGGGGCGGTCGTTCGGCCAGCAACCGGCGCTCGTCGGCGGTCAAGCTGGTGCGGCGGGAAGGGGGCAGGGCGACGGCCTGGAGACCGAGGCAGGCGACCACCCGTTCGGTGGCGGCTCGCCAACGGGCCGCCCCGATCCGGGCCAATTGTTCGGCTGGCGGTCGGTCCGGCCAGGGTTGGCCCCGGTCCCGGGCCGACTGGGCCCGGGACCGGAGGGCGGTGGCGTCCCAACCCCGGCCCTCCAGCGCTGCCAGCAACTGGTCCGGATCGTTCAGCTGGCCCAAGTCGAGCGGCTGGCCGGTCAGGGCCCAGGCCAGCGCCTCGGTCCAATCGGCTTGCTCGGCCTGCGACATCGGCCCCGCCTTCCTGGACTTGAGTCGAGCCAGGGGAACTGGCCCGACCCAGCCCAGGCTACGCCGTCCGGCCGGCCCCGGCCTGGCTCCGCTCCGCCGCGGCGGCCGATCCAGGGCCGGAGCCACAAGCGGTAGGGTGGCCTGGTCGCCGTCGGCCGTCCAGCCCGGTGGCGCTGGCCTCGTAGCTCAGAGGATAGAGCGCGGGTTTCCTAAACCCGGCGTCGGAGGTTCGAATCCTCCCGGGGCCGCCAGATCGGTCTTCGAATCAGCGGGACAGCTCGACTGGGCCAGCCCGTCGTCTGGCTCTCGGGGCGGCCTCCCGGGACTGGGGCCCAGGCGGGAGAGTCGGCCCGGTCGCTCGGCTAGGGTCGGGGCAGCGCGGCCCAGATCTGTTGGTTGGACAGGCTGCGCCGGCGGGCCAGGGCCAGGAAGGCCACGACCATCCCTAGGACCGCCCACAGGATCAGGCCGGCGATCGATCCGCCCAGACCCTGGGGGCCGCCCAGGGCGGAGTGCAACAGATTGGACCCCGGTCGCAGAGGCAGGGCCCCGGCCAAGGTGGACAGGACCGTCGGCAAGGGGGCGGTGATGCCCGGCAGGATCGACAGGAAGGCGGCCACCACCGCCAGCAGGGTGGTCCAACTGCGCCCCACCAAGGAGAACAACCCCTGGTGCAGAGCGACGAAGGCCAAGGCCGTGAACAGGGCGCCGGCCACCGCGGCCAGGGAGCGCAGCGGGCCGGCCTGGGCGATGACGGCCACCGTCACGCCCACCAGCAGGCCCTGCAGGCCAGCCAAACCGGCGGCCGGGGCCAGGGCGCGCAAACTGGAGGCGACCGCCGTGCGACGGCTGCCGAAGGCGTCCGGCGGGGCCGGCGGCAAGAAGAAGAAGATGGCCAACGTGCCCAGCCACAACCCCACCACGGCGTACAAGGCCATCACGCCGGCGGCCGGGAAGAGATCGGTCTGAGTCGTGATCGGGTTGGACAGCACGTTCTCCAAGTCCTGGCGCTGCTGGGCGCTGTAGCTCGGCACCTGCTCGGCCGCTTGGCCCAGACCAGACACCAACTCGCCCACGCCGGCGTCGAGTTGACGGGCCCCGTCGGCCAACTGGGCGCTGCCGGCCGACAGCTCGTCCAAACCGCTGGAGACCTGCCAGGCCCCGGTCGACAAAGGACCGCCGGCGGCGGCCAGCTGGGCCGCTCCGGCGGCGGCCTGGCTGGCCCCTTGGCTCAACAGCTGACCGCCAGAAGCCAGTTCTGAGGCAGCGGCGGCGGCCTGGGTCGTGCCCTGGGCCAAGGCGTCGGCGCCGTCCTTCAGCTGGTGGGCGGCGGTGGCGGCCTGGTCCGCCCCGCTGGCCAGGTCGTCGACCTGATGGGCCAGGCTGGAGACTTGGTCGGCGGTGTCCTCGACCAAGTTGAGCAGGTAGTCGATGACGGCGGCCGCCTGGGGGTCGGCCAGGACGGCCTGGACCAGGTCACGGGCCAAGGCGCAGGCCGGCGGCGCCACCCCGGCCGCCAAGCAGTCCTGGTAGAGGGCTTGGATGTAGGCCTGCTGGACGGCTGGGTCCTGCATCTGGGCGGTCCAGGCGGCGACGGCGTCGGCCCCGGCGATGACCGGGGCGGCGATCTGGTGCAAGAAGTCGAGGGCGGCGGATAACTGGTCCAGACCGGCGCTGAGCTGGCCCAAGCCGGCGTCCAGCTGAGCCGCGCCGTCGGCCAACTGGGCGGTCCCGTCGGCCAACTGGCCGGCCCCTTGGGCGACCAGGTCACTGGCCCAAGCCAAGTCTGAGGCGGCGCTGACGTACTGTCCCACCCCGTCGGCCAGACTGTGGGCCCCGGCGGCGGCTTGGACCAACCCGAGATGGAGGGCGTTGGCTCCGGCGGCGGCTTGGTCGGCGCCTTCGACCAGGGCTCCGGCGGCGTCCACGGCCTGGCCCAACTGGTCGTGCATGGTGGTGAAACCGACGTATATGTTGTCTAAGTAGGTCGACACCAGCTGGCCGGCCAGGGAGCGGGCGGCGGCCTCCACCACGGCTTGGGCGACCGGCTCGACGAAAGCGCCGGCCTGGGAGCTGGTGGTGACTTGGACGGTGGCCCGGCGGGCCTGATCGGGCTGGCCACTGAAGGAGGTGGCGGCGGCCGAGAAATCGTATCCGATGGTGACTCGGGCCACGTAGGAGCCGTCGTCCAGTCCCTGTTGGGCGTCTGCGGCGGTGGTGATGATCCAGTCGTAAGTGGACTGGTCGCGCCCGCCGCCGGCCACCAGCTCGGCCGCCATCTGCCGGCCCAGGGGAAGATACTGGCCGTCCAAGGTGACCGGCTGGTCCAGGTTGACGATGGCGGCGCTGGCCCGCCCCAAGTCGTCGGTCGGTTTGCCCAAGGCCGAGGTCAGAGCAGCCACCAAGCCGAGCGGCACGATGATCAGACCCATCGCCACCAACACCGGCGTCAACCGGTGGCGACGGCCGGACGGGGTGGTGACAGGACTGGTCATAGCATGATCTCCTCCCGGGCCTCAGCCGGCGATTCGATGTGGGAGACCTGGTCGAAACCGATCAGGTCGGCGATGGCAGCCGGGTCGGACCCGGCCACAAGCAAATTGATATTGTGATCGCGCTGGTCCAAGACGCCGCGCAGGGCGGTCCTCTGGGCGGCCGACTCGATTCGGTCCAAGCCGTCGATGGCCAACAGATCGGGGGATTCGGCCAAGGCCCGGCGCAGGACCCGGACCGGATCGTCGGCCGTCGTCAGATCGACCAGGCCGCAGTGCGAGCGGACCTTGGCGGCGTGGGCCGGCAACAGTCGGCCCATGGTCTTGAGCCGACCCTCGGCGATGGTCAGGCGGCCGCAGGCGGCCCAGAGGGCGGCTCGGGCCGCCACCCGGTCGTCCGACAGCACCAGATGGACCTGGCCCGGATCGATCCGGGCCGACCAATGGGCCAGCACCCCGACCCGGCTGGTGGGCAGGGCCACTGCCTGAGCCGCTAGGACCGACTTGGTGGCCGGCTCCGGCCAATCCTGCAACTGAAGTTCGCGGGCCAGGCCGTGGCCTTCGACGTCGACCTGGGGCAGGCTGCGTTCCAGCCGGGGCGGCAGCCGCCAGGCCCGGTCGCCCAACAGGGCCAGGACGGCCGGCACCAAGGTCAGCCGGACCAAGAAGGCGTCGGCCGCCACGCCCACGGCCAAGCCCAGGGCCATCGGTTTGACGGTCAGCTCGGAGTCGGGCACGAAAGCCACGAAGACGGCGATCATGATGATGGCGGCGGCCGTCACGACCCGGGAGGAGCTGATGAAACCCTCCTCGATGGCGGCCGAGGCGCTGGCCCCGTGCGTCTTGGCCTCGCGGATGCGTGAGACCAAGAAGACCTCGTAGTCCATAGCCAAGCCGAACAGCACTCCCATCACGATGATGGGCATGAAAGCCAACACCGGACCGACCCGGGGCAGGTTGAAGAGGCTGGCTCCGACGCCGTCTTGGAAGACGATGACGACCGCGCCGACCGCCGTCACGACCGACAGCAGGTAGCCCACGGTGGCTTTGATGGGCACGGCCAAGGACCGGAAGACCAACATCAACAGGCCAAAGGACAGCCCCACCACGACCAAGCCGAAGGGCAGCATGGCCCCGGACAGGCGGTCGGAGACGTCGATCATGACGGCGGTCATGCCGGTGACGGTGGTGTCGATGCCGTAGGTCTGGAGGAAATGTTCTTGCATCCCGCGCAACCGTCGCACCAGATCGTGGGTCTGGGATGCGTCCGGGCCAGTGTTGGGGATGATCTGGACGATGCCGGTGTCGCCGGTCGGATTAGGGGTGGCCAAGGGCACCAGCTGGACGCCTTCGACGCCGGCCACCTCTTGGCCCAGGCGGTCCATCAAGTCGACCGGGTCGGTCGACTCCAGGACCGAGCCGGTCAGGATCAAGGTGGCGTTGAAGCCGGCTCCGAAGTGCTCCGAGACCAGGTCGTAGGTGATCCGGGCCGGATCGTCCGGTTCCAGCCAACCGGCGTCGGGCAAAGACAGTTTGAGATCGAAGGCGCGCAGGCCGGGCAACAACAGGACGACCACCACCAGACCGACGGTGATGATGGGCCGGCGGGTGGCGAGACGGACCCAGCCGCGGTAGAAACGGGTCACGCGGTCGGGCCGGTCGGGGCCGGTCGGAGCCGGCTCGGCCTGGCTGGGGGGAGCGGCCGGGGCGGCCGGGCCGGCCGGGGCGCGGGCGGACTTCGGCCGTAAGCGCTCGCCGCACAGGGCCAAGACGGCCGGCAACAAGGTGGTGGCGGCCAGCACG
>JAIRYW010000063.1 GCA_031267645.1 Propionibacteriaceae bacterium | reverse complement strand
CCCGGCGCACTCCCCGGTCGGCGTTCCCTGCGGCACCGCCGACCGAGCGCCGGCCGGCCCGACGGTCGGCCGCGGGATCGTCGGTCGGTGGGGTCGAATCAGCCGGTCCGGGGGCCTCGGCGGGGTGGCCAGAGCCAGACGCCCGGTCGCTCCCGGTCTCGGCGCCACGGAGGCGGGCAGGGCCGCTCCGTCGCCCCGAGGGCCGAGCCGGCTGGTCCTCGCTCATGCCCGTCTCCTCGTTTCGGCGTCGTCATCGCTCAGTCTGGCCTCGGCGTCGTCACCGTTCGCCCACCAGGTGGCGGCGATGACAGCCCAGGCTCGACCCAGTGTCACACAGGTATCGTAGTCAGGCGGAATGGCTTGGAGCGGGACCAAACGGTCGACGGCGATGTCGCGGCCCGCTCGAGGCGGCCGTTCCGGGCCTGGCGGGGCCGGAACGGATTGGCGGAGGTGGTGGGATTCGAACCCACGAGAGGGTTGAAGCCCTCAACCCGCTTAGCAGGCGGGCGCCATAGACCTAACTAGGCGACACCTCCAAAATGGCCGCCCACACTCTAGCAGGCCTGGCCTGGGATCGGGCCGTCCGTGGCTCAGTCCGATTGTCCGATCCGACCCTTCGGGACCGGCTCCCAGGCCGTCTGGGAGGCCGGGGCGGAGCCCTCAAGCGCGATGTCTGAGGGGCGGCTCCGGTGACGTATACTCACCTTTGATTATTCGGGCGGACGAGCCTTTGCCGGGGGCCTGTCACCAAACTGCGGATCGGGGCTAAGTGATGCGGAGACTGAGGGTTGTCCTCGGGGTGGCCGTCGCCCTAGCCGCTTTGGCCCTCCCCTCCGCTATCGCCCAGGCTGGCACGGTCGATCCGATCGGGCCGATCAACTCCCTGACCGTCTCCCCCGATTTGAACTGCCAGGTCGACCTGGTCGGCTCTGGCCCGGTCTTCCGCTCCGGCAACGCCTGCGGCACCCTGGTGGTGGCCCACGCCAACCTCTACCTGCCCTCCAGCATGCCCATCGGCGGCGGCGGCGCGGCCAACGGGAAGGCCTGGATTCCGGCTTCACAGGAGATCCAAGGCAACGGCAGCCCCAACAATCCGTATTTTATAACCACCCGGGTGTTGGGCTGGGGCGTGTCCGTGACCCAGGCCGATCGTTACGTCGACGGCGAGACCAGCTACACCACCACCATCCAGATCACCAACACAGCCGACGTCTCCACCACCGTCCAGCTGTACCGGCTGGCGGACTGTGAGTTCGGCTCCTCCCGGCTGTCCTACGGGCAATACGACTCGGCCAACCGGGCGGTGACCTGTCGCGCTCCCGGCTCCACCGGGGCCTACTCGGCCAAAGCGCAGGCGGTCCAGTTCTCCGCCTCCGGGTCGCACCACATCTACGGCACCCCCGCCGAGCTGTGGCAGGCCGTCGACCAGCGCCAGCAGCTGCCCGACCGGGTCAGCGGCGGCACCACCCAGGCCATCGACGGCGCCATCGGCCTGAGCTGGTCGCGCCAGCTCGAGCCCGGTCAGACCGCCACCTTCACCATGCGCACGACCTTCCAGGCCGAGATCGTGCCGCCGGTCACGCCCACGTCGCCCCCGCCCACTAGCGCCGAGCCGCAGCCGTCGGCCGATCCGCCGGTCGTGACCCAGCCCACCAGGCGCCCGGTCCAGCCCAACCCGTATCAGCCCGGCCTGGTGGTGGGGGACCCGGCGCAGGCCGATCCGTCCGACCTGATCGACCCTGTCCTGCCGGCTAGCCCTTCGGCCTCCGACCGCACGACCGTCATCATGACCCCGTCCCCGTCCGGCAGCTCCAGCGCTACGCCGCCCCCGGCGGGCCCAGGCGGTTTGAAGGGTTTCCTGACTTCGCCGTGGTTCTACGGTCTGGCCGTCGTCCTGCTGGGCGGCGGCGCGGCCGGAGCCCTGGTGCTGCGCCGTCACGGCGACCACGAATAGGTCTTAGCCCGCTTCGGCCGGCTGGTCCGTCTTCGGCCGTGACCGGACGGATCCGTTCGCACGGCTGCCCAGGCGGTGCGCTCTGATCCGGTCATACGCCCGGTCGCCGTTCGTCCGGCCGACCACCGGGGCGCGGTCGAGTCAGGTACGGTACAGGCAAAGCTGAGGAAGGAGGACGACGCGGTGAGTCTGGAAGTCGTCCTCTTGGTGGGCGCGGCCATCGTCGTGACGGCGGTCATGGTGGCCAAACTGGGCGATCGGATCGGTCTGCCCGCTCTGCTCCTGTTCCTGGGCCTGGGCATCGTGCTCCAGGTCACCACCCCCCAGTTGGATCTGACCGACGCCGGCCTGGCCCACGACCTCGGCTTCGCCGCCCTGGTTCTGATCCTGGCCGAAGGCGGCCTGTCGACCAGCTGGGATGAGATCAAACCGGCCATCCTGCCGGCCGTCTTGCTGGCCTCCGGCGGCGTCATCTTGGGTATCGTCCTGATGGGCTTGTTCGGTTGGGCCGTCCTCGGCCTGCCCCTGGCGGTGGCCGTCCTACTCGGCGCCGTGATGGCGCCGACGGATTCGGCGGCGGTCTTCTCCGTCCTCCGCCATGTCCCGTTGCCATCCAAGATCCGTTCCATCCTGGAGGGTGAGTCCGGCCTCAACGACGCCCCCTCCGTCCTGCTGGCCATCGCCGCCACCAACCTGGCCATGGGTCGGACCGAGATCGACCTGGGACTGGCTTGGACCGCCGTCATCATCCTGGGCGAACTGGTCGGCGGCATCGCCTTGGGCGCCGGCTTGGGTTGGCTCGGCGTCCGCCTGCTGCGCGGTCTGGCCTTGCCCGCCTCCGGTCTCTACCCTCTGGCCTCGTTGGGTTGGGCGGTGCTGGCCTACGGTCTGGGCGGGCTGGCCCACGTCTCCGGTTTCGCCGCCGTCTACGTCTGCGCCGTGGTGCTGGGCAACGGCAAGCTGCCCCACCGCCACGCCACCCGCTCCTTCGTCGAGGGCATCGGCTGGATCGCCCAGATCGGCCTCTTCGTCATGTTGGGCCTGCTGTCCGACGTCGGGCGGATCACCGGTCGCGAGGTCGTGGTGGCGGTGGCGGCCGGGGTCTTCCTCACCGTCGTGGTCCGGCCCATCACGGTCTGGGTCTGCACGGCCGGAGTCGGGTTGAACAACCGGGAAAAGGTGTTCTTGTCTTGGGGCGGTCTGCGCGGGGCGGTGCCCATCATCTTGGCCACCATTCCGATGGCGGCCGGTCTGCGCGGGTCGGACTACATCTTCGACCTGGTCTTCGTGGCCGTCATCATCCTGACCGTGCTGAACGGTCCCACCCTGCCCTGGGTGGCCCGCAAGCTGGGTCTGGTCGGGGAGGCCGACCAACTCGACATCGAGGTGGCGCCGCTGGATCGGAGCGAGGCCGTCCTGGTGCAGATGGAGGTGCCGGAGCGGTCCAAGCTGCACGGAGTGGCGGTGTCCGAGCTGCGCCTGCCGCCCAACGTCTCGGTCAGTTTGATCATCCGGGGCGACCGCATGTTCGCCCCCCACGGCCGCGATCTGATCCGGACCGGCGACGATCTGTTGATCGTGACCCCGGCTTCCCTACGTTCCCAGGTCGAGCGGCGGATGCAGCTGATCGGCCGGGCCGGCCGTCTGGCCACCTGGAACGAGCTGGGCCGCCGCCGGACCTAGCGCCGCCCGGCGGCGAGACGCTGGGCCGGGGCCGCGCTCAAAGTCGGTCCGGCCGGCCGGGTCGGCGGCGATGGGCTCGCTCCGACCGGTTGAGGCCGGGTTCAGGGCCGGGTCCGGCCGGGTTCAGAGTTCGATCCGACCGGCGCGGAGGGCGGGTAAGCGGTCAGCCGCGCCGGGCACGAAGCCGTCGTCTTGGGCCAGATCGGGGAAGCCGACCGCGTCGAGCAGGCCGGCCAGGGCGAGTTCAGTCGGCTGGGACCAGCAGGCCGCCAACTGGTCCGCCCGCGGGTCGCTGGTGCCCCACCGCTGGCCGCCGTCCGGACCGGGTTGGCAGGACAAGCCCCAGGCCGCCAGGGCCAGCTGGTGCAGAGGCGTCGACTGGCCCTGCTGGCGTAGTCGGCGGGCCCCTTCGAACCAGCGATAGGGCACTTTCTGTGAGCCGTCCGAACCGATCTGACGCAGTTTGTGGCTCAGAGCCGGATTGCTCAGACGTTCCACCAGGCTGTCGGCGTAAGCGGCTGGATCGGGTCCGCCCGGCGGCAGGCTGGCCCCGGCCTCACCGGCCCAGGACCGCACCAGACCGGGGCCCCAGGCGGTGCGCAGGACTTGGTCGATCGAACTCAAGCCGGCCGCCAAGCCGAGGTAGGCCAGGGCCGAATGGACGCCGTTGAGCAGGCGCAGCTTGGTCAATTGGTACGGCGCCACGTCCGCCACCAGGACGGCGCCGGCGGCCTCCCAAGGCGGCCGGTCGGCGCTGAAGCGGTCTTCGATCACCCATTGGCGGAAGGGTTCGGCCGCCACCGCCAAGTCGTCCCGCAGGCCGAGGGCGGCGCCGGCCTGGGCCCGCTCGTGGTCGGTCGGGGCCGGCACGATGCGGTCGACCAAGGTGGAGGGGAAGGCCACTCGGTCGGCCAGCCAGGATCGCAGCCGGTCCCGGTCGGTCCAGGCGCTGGCGGCCAGGAAATCGTCCACCGCCCGGGCCAAGGCCGTCCCGTTGGCGGCCCGGTTGTCGCAGGAGATCAGGTTGAGGGCGGCCTGATGGGTGCGGGCGCGGGTGGCCACGGCTTGGGCCAGGTGGCCGATCGGGCTGGTCGGCCAGTCGCCGGCCGCCACCGCCGTCAGATCCTGGGCCACGCTGGGCCGGGTCAGGTCGAGCCGGCCCGAGGCCTCGTCCAGGGCGTAGCCCTTCTCCGTGATGGTGAGCGTCACCACGGTCGTCTCGGGACTGGTCAAGACGGCTTGGACCTGGGCCGGGTCGGCTCCCGACAGGTGGGCTTGGACGATGGCGCCGACGACCCGGGTGGCGACGGCGTCGGGCCGCAGTTGGCGGATCGAGAAATAGCCACACTGGCGGCGTATGGCCTCGACCGTGGCCTGGGCCGACGGCGCCACCGCGACCTGGCCCCAGTCTTGGCCGGTGGCGGCGTTGGCGGCTTCGGTGTAGACGCACTGGTGGGCCCGGTTGAAGGCGCCGGGGCCGAAGTGGACCAGGCGCGGCCTCAGGTCGGCCGTTCGGACCAAGGGGCGGGCGTCGGCCGGCAGACGGTCCAGATGGGCGGCGTCCAGGCGGGGCAGTTCGACGGCCGGGGCGGCTGGGGACACGTCGACCCGCCTCAAACCCGGTCCAGGCGGGCGTAGGCCTGCCGGGGCAGATGGTAGGCCAGGTCGACGGCCGTCTCTTGGGCCTCGTCCAGGTTCAGGTAGCCCTCCGCCACCAGGCGGGCCAAATGGCGGGCGTCGATCCGGCGGGCCAGATCGTGACGGGCCGGAATGGAGGCGAAGGCGCGGGTGTCGTCGACGAAGCCGGCCGTGTTGTAGAAGCCGGCCGAGTCGGTCACCGACTCCCGGAAGCGCAGCATCCCGCCCGGGGTGTCCAAGAACCACCAGGGCGCGCCCAAGCGGACGGCCGGGAAGACGCCGGCCAAGGGGGCCAGTTCGCGCGAGTAGGTGTCCTCGTCGACTGTGAACAAGATCAGGCGGAAGCCGGGATGGCGGCCGAAGGCCTCCAGCAGGGGCCGCAGGCTGCGGGTGAACTCGGCCGCCAGCGGAATGTCGAAGCCGGCGTCGGGGCCGTAGGTGGCGTGGGCGGCCGGATCGTAGTCGCGCAGGACGCCGGGATGGAGCTGCATGACCAGGCCGTCTTCGAGCGACATCCGAGCCATCTCGAAGAGCAGGTGGCCGGCGAAGGCCTCGGCCTGGGCCGGGTTGATCTGCCCGGCCAGTCCGGCGGCGAAGAGGCGCTCGGCCTCGGCCCGCTCCAGGGGGGCGGCCAGGGCGCTGCGGTGGCCGTGGTCGGAGGCCCGGGCGCCAGCGGCGGCGAAGGCCATCCGGCGCCGCCGCAGGGCCTCCAAGAATCCGTCCAAACTGTCCACCGCCACGTCGGCGGCGGCCTCCAGGTCGGCCAACCCGGCCTTCCAGCCGGGTCGCTCCAGGCGGGTGTAGCGGTCCGGGCGGAAGGTCGGTATGACCCGCTCGCCCCAGCCCTCCTGGGCCAGGGCGGCGTGGTCGGACAGAGGCGAGGCGGCGTCGTCGGTGGTGGCCAAGATCTCGATGCCGAAGCGTTCGAAAAGGGCCCGGGGAAGGTAGCCGGGCTGGGCCAGGACGGCGCTCAGCTCGTCGTAGAGCCGGTCGGCCGTGGCGGTGCTGGGCGGGCCGGACAGCCCGAAGACCTCGGCCAGCTCGTGCTCCAGCCAGTAGCGCGAGGGGGTGCCGCGGAGGTACTTCCAGCCGGCGCAGAAACGGCGCCAGATCTGCCGGGGGTCGGTCTCGCTGGGGCCGCCGTCGCGGCGGGTCACGCCCAACTGGGCCGGGGTGGCGCCCTGAGACACCAGCAGGCGGACGACGTAGTGGTCGGGGACGACCAGCAGTTCGGCCGGATCGCCGAAGGGCTGGTTCCGGAGCAGCAGGCCGGCGTCGACGTGGCCGTGCATGGAGATGATCGGCAGGGCACGGCTGGCGGCGTAGATCTGACGCGCCAGCTCTCGTTCGGCCGGAATGGCTGAGAAGGCCCGATCCGGATCAAGTGTCCACCCGGACGAGTCTGTCATGGGGCTCCCTTTGATTGATACTTGCAATGGTTTGCAAGACACGCTAGACCAAATTTAAGCCATGATCAAGGTGTGCGCACGGTGCGAGATCGGTTCGATCAGTCGAGGTAGGTCACAATTTGATTACGAGAGTGACAATTCCTGCAAAGGTTTGTAAGCTGGCGCCCATCGAGGTCCTCAGACACCAACGGAGGTGAGCCCATGGTCGCCACAGCCCGCGACGTGGCCGTTCTGGCCGGCGTCTCCGTCTCCACCGTCTCCCGGGCCCTGTCCCGTCCCGACATGGTCGCCCCCGCCACTCGTCAGGCCGTCGCCAAAGCCGCCGCCCAGCTCGACTACCGGCCCAACCCGGCCGCCCGCGGGCTGATCACCGGGCGCACCGGCAACATCGGGCTGATCCTGCCCGACATCGAGAACCCCTTCTTCGCCTCCGTCATCAAGGGCGTCCAAGCCCAAGCCCGGCACCGCGACTACGCCGCCTTCATCGCCGACACCGACGAGGACGCCAGCATGGAGGCCGAGCTGGTGCACCACTTCGCCCCCCAGGTGGACGGTCTGATCCTGTGCTCGCCCCGTTCGCCCGATCCGGCCATCCGGGACATGGCCGCCCTGCGGCCGGTCATCCTGCTCAACCGCTCGATCGAAGGCCTGCCCTCGATCACGATCGACAACGCCGACGGCGTCCGCCAAGCCCTGTCCCACCTCTGGGCCCTGGGCCACCGCCGGATCGGTTACGCCGGCGGCCCGGCCGCCTCGTACTCCGAACTGGCCCGACGGGAGGCCTTCCAAGCCGCCCACGAGGCCCTGCCCGGCCTGGACCGGGTCGATCTGGGCCACTTCCCGCCCTTCCACTCCGGCGGGCTGGCGGCCGGCGACCTGGCCCTGGCGGCCGGCGTCACCGCCGTCCTGGCCTACAACGACCTGATGGCGGTCGGCCTGCTGGAGCGTTTGCGCAGCCGCGGCCTCGACCTGCCCGGCCAGATGTCCGTGGTCGGTTTCGACGGCATCCCCATCGGAGCGATGCTGTCGCCCACCTTGACCACCGTCCAGGCCCCCATCCTGGCTTTGGGCCGGGCCGCCGCCGGCCTGCTCCTGACCGTCCTGGACCAACCCCAGACGGCTCCCAGTCCCCATCAGCTGCCCGTCGAGCTGATGGTCCGTGGCTCCACCGGAGAACCACCACGGCGGCTTTGACCGATCGGTCGGAGCCAAACCGAAACGCGATCCGGCGACGACGCCGGATCGGGCCACAGAAAGGAAGACCCATGCGTCTTTCGTCTCGCCTCGGCCTGGCGGCCGGGGTCAGCGCCCTAGCGCTTTTCGCTGCGACGGCCTGCTCCGCTCCCGGAGGCAATCCGTCTGGCGGTGGCACCGAACCCAGTGCGGTGCCCGACAAGCCCTCTCAAGCGGTCGAACTGACCATCCTCGACATCGCTGGCAACCTCCAACTGACCCAACCCATGATCGACGCCTTCGTCGAAGCCCACCCCGACATCATCTCCAAGGTCACTTACACCACCGGCACCTCGCCCGACATGCCGGGCAAACTGAAGGCTCAGCAGGACGCTGGCCGGGTCACCATCGATCTGGTCTTGACCGGCACCGACGGCCTGGCCGCCGGCATCGAGCAGGGCCTCTTCACCACCTTGCTGCCCGAGTTCGCCTCCCGGTTGACCAATATGGACAACTACCTCGAACCGGCCGCCGCCATGCAGGAACTGGCCCAGGGCCAGGGCGTGGCAGTGGTCTACTATCCGTCCGGCCCGGTCCTGGAATACCAGCCCAGCAAGGTCGCCACACCGCCCACCTCGCCGGATGAGCTGCTGGCTTGGGCTCAAGCCAACCCCGGTAAATTCGGTTACGCCCGTCCGGCCAACTCCGGCCCCGGCCGTACCTTCATCATGGGTCTGCCCTACGTCTTGGGCGACTCCGACCCACTCGATCCGGTCAACGGCTGGACCAAGACTTGGGCCTATCTGAAGGAACTCAACCAGTACATCGACTACTACCCGACCGGCACCGCCGCCACCATGACCAACTTGGGCAACGGCACCTGGGACATGGTGGTATCGACCACTGGCTGGGACATCAACCCGCGCGCCCTCGGCACGGTCCCGGCCGACGTCGAGATCACCACCTTCGACGACTTCACCTGGGTGACCGACGCTCAGTACGCCGTCATCCCGAAGGGCGTCAGCGCCGACAAGCAGGCCGCCATCCTGCTGCTGATCCAGGACATGTTGACGGTGGAGCAGAACGTCAAGGCCTACGACACCGGCTACTTCTACCCCGGCCCGGCCGTCCAGGGCGCGACTTTGGACAAGGCTCCGGCTGAGAGCCAGGCCGTCATCAACCAGTACGGTCGTCCGGAATATCAATCACTCATCGACAACGGCAACTTCGCTGTCCCGCTGAGCGCCACCGCCATGGTGGCCGCCTATGACATCTGGGACCGCGAGGTCGGCGCGGCCAAGACTCAGTCTTAAGGCCGGGAGGAGCACCATGTCGACGCCTAGAACCGCTTTCGAGAGCCTGCGGCTGGAACACATCGGACGTAGTTTCGGTGGCCACCAAGCCCTGGTCGACCTCAATCTCACCATCGCCCGAGGCGAATTCATCGCCTTGTTGGGGCCGTCTGGCTGCGGCAAGTCCACAGCTTTGAACTGCCTGGCCGGTCTGCTGCCCCTGACCACGGGGCAGATCCTGATCGACGGCAAACGGGTCGACACTCTGCCTCCGGAGAAGCGTGGCTTCGGCATGGTGTTCCAGAACTACGCCCTCTTCCCGCATATGTCGGTGGCCAAGAACGTCTCCTTCGGTTTGCAGATGCAAAACGTGCCCAAGGAGGAGCTGCGGGCCCGCGTGGCCGAGGCCGTGGCCATGGTCAAACTGACCGACTACGCCGCCCGTCTGCCCGGACAGCTGTCCGGCGGCCAACAGCAGCGGGTGGCCATCGCTCGAGCCATCGTGACTGCCCCTCGGCTGGTCTTGATGGACGAGCCGCTGTCCAACCTGGACGCCAAGCTCAGGTTGGACATGCGGGGGGAGATCCGGCGCATCCATCAGACCCTGGGCTTGACCACGGTCTACGTCACCCACGACCAGGAGGAGGCCTTGTCCATGGCCGACCGTCTGGTGGTGCTGCGGGAAGGCCGGGTGCAACAGGTCGGCAGACCGGAGGAACTGCACTCCGGGCCGGTCAACTGGCACGTGGCCGACTTCATGGGCTACCGCAATCTGCTCGACCTGAGAGCCGTCCAGGTGCGGGGCAATGACGTCCACTTGAGCGGCGCCGGCGTCGAACTGATGGGTCTGGCGGCCCAGCCAGTCCGAGCCGGCGACCTGGTCAAGGTCGGCGTCAGGCCCGACGACTTCAAAGTGGTCGGGCCTGACGCGGCCGGCTTCGACGCCACCGTCGAGGTGGTCGAGTACCACGGCCGCGACTTCGCGATCGACGCCCGCACGGCCGGCGGCCAGGTCGTCCATCTGCTGTCCGAGCAGGCCCTGGCCCCGGGCAGTTCGATCAGGGTGGCGGCCAGCCCGTCCCGCGTGCTGGTCTACCAGACCGACTTGGAGCCGGCCCAGGAGGCCGCGGCATGACCGCCGTCGCCGTCGAAGCCGGTCCGCAAGCCTCTTCGCTGAGGCACCGTCTGGCCGAGCGCGGCGTCGACTCGACCCTGCTGCTGATCGCGCCGGCCACGGTCTTCATCCTGCTGCTCTTCATCTACCCCTTCCTGTACGGCTTGGGCCTGTCCTTCCAACCCAAGGAAGGCGGCATCGGGCTGGGCAGCTACCGTCGCTTCTTCGCCGACGCCTACGAGGTCGGCACCATCTGGAAGACGATGCGACTGGCTCTGCCGGCCGCCTTCTTCAACGTCATCGCCTCGGTGCCGATCGCGATGAAGCTGCGCGGCCGCTTCCGGGGCAAACGGTTGCTCTCCACCATGCTGGTCATCCCGATCTCCTTGGGCACGGTCCTGACGGCCGAGGGCTTGCTCAACTTCGCCGGGCGGGCCGGTTGGATCAACCGTTTCCTAATGGCCATCCATCTGGTCGACCGGGACCATCCCTTGGCTCTAGTCAACAACTATTGGGGCGTGCTGTTCTCGCTCATCATCACCGGTGTCCCCTTCGCCTTCCTGCTCATCTCGTCCTACCTGTCCGGCATCGACCCGTCGCTGGAGAAGGCCGCCGCCATCATGGGGGCGGATTGGCGTAAACGTTTCTCGAAGATCATCCTGCCGTTGCTGGCCCCCGGTCTGGCCACCACCTTCATGCTGACCTTCGTGCTGGCCTTCTCGGTCTTCCCCTCCGCCACCTTGGTGGGCGACCCGGCCGGCTCCACCAGAGTCATCTCGCTGGCCGCCTACCAGGCCTACGCCGAGGACTTCGACTATTCCTCGGCCTCCGCCATCGCCATCTTGATGGGCCTGATCGAACTGATCGTGCTGGCCCTGGTGATGGGCTGGCGCTCGACTCTGTACCGCGGCTCGACCGGAGGCAAGGGCTGATGTCCAACGTCGTATCAGCGCCCCCGGCGCCGGCGCGTCCCCGCCGCCAGATCGTGGCCACGCCCAGCCAATGGCTGGTCTGGGGAGCCGTCATCATCTTTCTGATCATGTTGGCCGGAGTCATCGTCTCCGTCCTGGTCAACTCCTTCGGCAGCGCCTGGTTCAACTCCTGGCTGCCCGAGGCCTTCACCACCAAGTGGTACTCGACGGCCTGGAAAGAGTTCAGCTTGGGGCCGGTCATCACCGTCACCTTGGTGGTGGCCCTGTCCGTCATCATCATCTCGGTGTTGCTGGGGGTGCCGGCTTCGTACATTCTGGCTCGGCGGCAGTTCCCAGGCAAGAAGATCTTGTACGGGCTGTTCATGTTGCCGGTCTTGATGCCGCCCATCACCTACGGCATCCCCTTGGCCACGACCTTGTACCGGGTCAATCTGGCCGAGACCCTGCCCGGCGTGATCGCGGCCAACCTGGTGCCGGCGGTGCCCTTCGTGATCATGACCATGACTCCCTTCATCGAACAGATCAACCCGTCCATCGAGTCGGCCGCCCGCATGTGCGGGGCCAAGACCGGGTCCATCTTCACCCGGGTCTTAGCGCCACTGCTGGTGCCCGGCATCTTGGCCTCTGCGGTCTTGGTGCTGGTGCGCACGGTGGGGATGTTCGAACTGACCTACCTGACGGCCGGGCCCGACTCGACCACCTTGGTGGTGAAGTTGTATTACGCCATGAACTCGGCCGGCATCCGGGCCCAGCAATCGGTCGACGCCATGGCCGTGGTCTACATGGTCTCGATGCTGGTCATCCTGGTGGTGGCTCTGCGCTTCGTCAATCCGACCCAGCTGGTCGCCCGCGTCCGCGACGAGACCTTGGACTGACCCATGAACGTCCTGGTGGGTGGGTCAAACGACGGGTCTGCCCACCCACCAGGCCGCCGCCGGCCGGGCCCGGTTCGGCGAGGCGGGGCCAAAGGAGCCGACCGGACATGCCTGAGACCATCGAGCTGAGCCAGGCGGCGATCGTACTCGACCCGACCGACGACGTCGCCGTGGCCAAGTCCGACTTGGCGGCGGGGACCGTCTTGAGCGGTCCGACCGGCCAGCTCAGGCTGGGCCAGACGGTGCCAGGGGGCCACAAACTGGCTCTGCGCCGACTGGCGGCCGGGCGGGCGGTGCGGAAATACGGCCAGGCCATCGGCCGGGCCAGTGCCCCGATCGAAGCTGGCGATTGGGTGCACAGCCACAATCTGGTTTGGCCGCCGCCGGACGTTCCGGCCGGGAGCCCTCCGGCCGGATCCCCTGGGCGTCCGGCGGCGGTCGAACCGCCATCCGTCGATCGGCGGCGCACCTTCCGGGGCTACCAACGGGCGGACGGGCGGGTCGGCACCCGCAATCTGATCGCCATCGTGACCTCGGTCAACTGCGCCGCCGCGACGGCCCGGATGATCGCCGACCGGTTCCGCGACGCCGCGGAGCGTTTCCCCGGCTTGGACGCCGTGACGCCGATCGTGCACAACTCCGGCTGCGGACTGGCCGGGGCCGGCCCCGGGACCCAGATCTTGCGCCGCACCCTGCAGGGCTACGCCCGCCACCCCAACGTGGCCGGACTGGTCATCCTGGGGCTGGGCTGCGAGATGATGAGTCTCGACCTGCTCCAAGACGGCCTCGACCTGCCGTCTGACACTCTGCTGGAACGTCTGGTCATCCAAGATTGCGGGGGAGTCCGTCGGACGGTGGCGATGGGGGTCGAGCTGGTGAACGCCCTGGCGGCGCAGCTGGCTCGGCGGCGCCGGCGAGAGGTCCCTCTGGCCGGGCTGACCCTGGCTCTCAACTGCGGCGGCTCGGACGCCTACTCCGGTTTGACCGCCAACCCCGCCCTGGGCTGGGCCTCCGACCAGTTGGTGGCGGCCGGCGGGCGTTCCGTCTTGGCCGAGACGCCGGAGTTGCATGGGGCCGAAGGCCTGTTGATCGAGCGGGCCGACGACCCGGCCGACGCGGACTGGTTGGTCGAACGGATGGCCTGGTGGGAGCGTTACGTGGCGGCCGCCGGTGGCAGCTTGGACAACAATCCCTCGCCGGGCAACAAGGCCGGCGGGCTGACCACCATCGGGGAGAAGTCGATGGGGGCGGTGGCCAAGGCCGGCCGGGCCCGCTTGAGCGCGGTCTACGACTACGCCGCCCCGATCGACCGGCCCGGCCTGGGTTTCATGGACACGCCGGGCTACGACCCGGTCTCGGTCACCGGTCTGGTGGCCGGCGGGGCCAACCTGATCGCCTTCACCACCGGGCGCGGCTCGGTCTTCGGCTCCCGGGTGGCGCCCTGCCTGAAACTGGCCAGCAACTCCGCTCTGGCCCGCCGGATGAGCCAGGACATCGACCTCGACTGCGGCGGCCTGATCGAGCGCGGCGAGTCGGTCGAGCAGGTCGGACGGCGTGTCTTAGACCGCCTGCTGGAGGTCGCCAGCGGCGCGGCCACCGTCAACGAGGATCTGCCCATCGGCGTGGACGAATTCGTGCCCTGGCAGTTGGGGGCGGTCGTCTAGACGGCTGGGCGGGCGCCCGTGGTCGGATGTGGGGCTTCAGCCGCCGCCTTCGCCGCCGTCTTGGCCCTCGCCATTTTGACCTTCGCCGCCCTGGCCCTCGCCGGCTTGGCCTTCGCCTTCGCCGCCCAAGCCTGGGTCGGGTTCGGGATCCGGGGTGGGCACGACGCTGCGGGGCAGACAGGCCTGTCCGCTGGGCAGGACGATGGCGCCGGGCGCCTCCGGGTTGAGCACCACTTCGGCCGTGCCGACCAGGATGTCGACGCTGTGGTCGGGGCGTTGGTCGGCTCGCACGATGGGATCGACGAAACGAGCCGCCACCAGCTGGACCTCGGGGCTGTCCAGGCTGACGCCGACCACGACCACCTGGTCGATCTGTTCGTCGGTGTTGCCGACGTTGACCACCGTGTAGCCGGCCTGGCGCAAGCCTTTGGCCACGCTGTTGGCCAGACCGCGCACGGGGCCGCCGTTGTACACCCGCACCACCACCGAGGGCGGCGTCAATTCCGCCATGTCGACCGTCACACAGGGCTCGCCTTGAGCCGGCCGGACGCCCTCCACGATCATGCGGTATCCCCAGAAGGCGCCGAAGCCGAGCAGGCCCAGCAGGACGACCAATGTGATGGGGGTCCGAATGGCTCGAATGATCTGGTTGGCCGACACCGCCGCTCCTCTCAAAGTCCTTTCAGAGCCTACTGGAGTCGAGGGGCCGGATGAGGTCAGCCGGCCTGCGGGTCCCGTTGGTCTGGCGGGTCGGGCGGGTCCCGTTGGTCTGGCGGGTCGGGCGGGTTCGGGTCCCGTTGCTCCAGGGATGGTGATGGGGTGGTCGACGGACCCGTCCGGCCGCTCCACTGCTGGAACCGCCGGTCCCGGCCGGTCGGGCCACCCGTCGTCCGCCGCTGGAGCGAAGTCCGACACCCCCGGCCGCTGGGCTCAGTCCGGTGTCAGCGCTGGACCCGGGCCCCGCCGCCGGCGGCCAGACGCAGGACCTCGGCCGCCGTCGCCATCGAGGTGTCGCCCGGCGTGGTCATGGCCAGAGCCCCGTGGGCGGCCCCCCAATCCACCGCCGTCGCGAGGTCTTGGCCGGTCAGCAACCCGTAGATCAGACCGGAGGCGAAAGAGTCGCCGCCCCCCACCCGATCGCAGATCTCCAGCCCGTCGCGTTGGATGGCCTGGACCAGCCCCGAGCCGGGCGACCAGGCCAACGCCCCCCAGTCGTTCAGGCTGGCGCTGCGCACCCGGCGCAAGGTGGTGGCGATGACCTGGAAGTTGGGGTAGGCCTGGGCCACCTGCTCGATCATGGCCCGGAAGGACTCCAGGGGCAGGGCGGTCAGATTCTCGTCCACCCCGGACACCTCGAAGCCGAGCGCGGCCGTGAAATCCTCCTCGTTGCCGATCATGACGTCGATCAAGGGAGCCAGGGCCCGGTTGACGGCCTGGGCCCGGGGCTGGCCGCCGACGGCCTGCCACAGCGAGGGCCGGTAGTTGAGGTCGTACGACACCACCGTGCCATGGCGGCGGGCCGCCTCGACGGCGGCTTGGACGGTGGCGGCGGCGTCGTCGGACAAAGCGGCGTAGATGCCGCCGGTGTGGAACCAACGGACGCCTTGCTGGCCGAACAACTGGTCGAAGTCGACGTCCTCGGGCCGCAGCTGACTGATGGCGGTGTGGCCGCGGTCCGACACCCCGACCGCGCCGCGCAGGCCGAAGCCGCGCTCGGTGAAGTTGAGCCCGTTGCGGACCGAGCGGCCCACCCCGTCGAAGGGCGCCCACTTGATCCACGACGGGTCGACCCCGCCGGTCAGGATCAGATCCTCCACCAACCGGCCGATCTCGTTGTCGGCCAGGGCGGTCACGACGGCGGCCCGCTGGCCGAAGGCGCGGCGCAACCCCCGGGCCACGTTGTACTCACCGCCGCCCTCCCAGACCTGGAACTGGCGGGTGGTGCGGATCCGCCCTGGGCCCGGGTCGAGGCGCAGCATGACCTCCCCCAGGGCGACGACGTCGTAACGGCAGTCTTGGGCCGGTCTCAGTTCGAGCGGACTCATGGTCGGTCTCCTGTCGGGTCGAAGTCGGTGGCGGCGGGGGCCTGGGCGGTCGGGCTCACGGTCGGTCGGTCCGGGCCTGGGCCGCGGCCTGGACCGCTGCGGCGGTCAGCTGGCGGATCCGTTCGAAGTCACCGGCCGCCAGGGCGTTCCGGGGGACCATCCAAGAGCCGCCCACCGCCGCCACATTGGGCAAGGCCAGGTAGTCGGCCAGATTGGCCAGGGTGATGCCGCCGGTGGGCACGAAGCGGACGCCGCCGAAGGGGCCGGCCAGCCCGCGCAAGGCGGCCGGGCCGCCGGACGAGGCGGCGGGGAAGAACTTGAGCGTGCTCAGACCCAGCTCCAGCCCGGCTTGGACTTCGGTGGCGGTGACCGCCCCCGGCAGGCAGAGCAGCCCCAGCTCGCCGCAACGCTCGACCACGGCCCGCGACAGCCCCGGGCTGACGACGAATTGGGCCCCAGACTGGGCCGCTTGATCGACCTGCTGGGGGGTCAGGACGGTGCCGGCTCCGACCGTCAGATCGCCCCGGGCGGCCAGAAGGGCGATGGCGGCCGGGGCGGCGGCGGTGCGGAAGGTGACCTCGGCCACCGGCAGTCCGCCGTCGAGCAGTGCCTGGGCCAAACCGGTGGCCTGCTCGGCCTGGTCCAGCACCACCACCGGCACGATGCCGGCGGCGCAGACGCGGGCCAAGCGCGGATCGGGCGAGGTGGTCAAGGAAGTCGTCATATTCGTCCTCTCAGGAGCATCTGGTTAGCAGGATGGTCTTCCGGCCGAGCCCGGTCAAGCGGTCCGGTCGAGCCGGTCCGGCCCGGCCGGGAGAGAGTCGGGCCGGGTCAGGAAACGTCGTACAGCCGTCTCGACCCCCCGGATCTCGGCCAAGCCTTTGAGTCGGCCGATCAGCGAATAGCCGGGATTGCTGCGACGGTCTTGGTCGTATAACAGTTGGTGGCCGTGGTCGGGGCGGACCGGCAGACGGTGGCCGGACTGCCCCCGGCGCAGCTCTTCGGCCACCAGTTCGGCCACCACGCCGACCAGGTCGACGTCGCCGCCGATGTGCTCGGCCTCGTGGAAGCTGCGGGGGTCGGCCTCGCGTTGGACGGAGCGCAGGTGGACGAAGTGGACGCGGTCGGCGAAACGACGCGCCATCTGGACCAGGTCATTGTCGGGGCGGGCGGCCAGGGAACCGGTGCAGAAGGTCAGGCCGTTGGCCGGCGAGGGCTGGGCCGCCAACAGCCAGGCCAGGTCGGCTTCGGTCGAGACCACCCGGGGCAGGCCGAGCAGGGGGCGGGGCGGGTCGTCCGGGTGGATGGCCAGGCGTACCCCGGCCTCTTCGGCCACCGGCGCCACCCGGTCCAAGAAATGAGCCAGCTGGCCGCGCAATTGGTCGGGGCCGATGGCGGCGTAGGCGGCCAGGTCGCGGGCCAGGGAGGCCAGGGTGTAGCTCTCCTCGGCTCCCGGCAGGCCGGCGATGACGTTGGCGGTCAGCTGGTCGCGTTGGGACGGGCTGAGGCCGTCGGCCAACCGGCGGGCGGCCGCCCGGTCGGCCTCGGGCCAGTCGTCGGCCGCGCCCGGCCGGTCCAGGATGAAAAGGTCGAAGGCGGCGAAGGCGATGACGTCGAAGCGCAGGGCCCAGCCGCCGCTGGCCAGGCGGTGGGCCAGATCGGTCCGGGTCCAGTCCAGCACCGGCATGAAGTTGTAGCAGATCAGATCGACGCCTTCGGCCCCCAGATTGCGCACGGTCTGGCAGTAAGCCTCCAGCAGACGGTCCGAACCAGCCAGACCCCGTTTGACATCTTCGGGCACCGGCACCGACTCGACCACCGACCAGGTCAAGCCGGCGGCCTCGATCTGGCGGCGACGCTGGGCGATGGCCTCGACCGGCCAAACCTGCCCGTTCGGGATCTCGTGCAAGGCCGTCACCACGCCGGTGGCGCCGGTCTGGCGGATTTGTTCCAGGCCGATCGGATCGGACGGTCCGAACCAGCGGAAGGTCGGTTCCATGTGGGCCCCTTTCAGGCCGAGGGCGGGTGGAGGCGGGTCGGCGGTCGGTCGCGAGTCGGTCGGTTGGTCAGCCGGTCATCCGGCCGGGGCCGGCTGACCGGGGCTGGCCCCGGCCGGATGGGGGCGGAGCCGGGGTCGGTCGGGCGCCTGGGCGGTCGGTCTCACCAATCATGCACCGAGCCGTCCAGGCGTCGGGCCACCGGTAGATACTTGGGTTCGAAGTCGGCGAAACGGGCCGCCGCCTGGTCGTCGTATTCGACCCCCAGGCCGGGGCTGTCGTCGACGTCGAGGCAGCCGTCCTTCAGCTGGACGCCACTGTGGAAGACCTCGGCCGTCTGAGGCGGGTAGCCCATGTGCTCTTGGATGCCGAAGTTGGGGATGGCCAGGCCCAGCTGGCAGGCCGCCGCCTGGGTCACCGGCGACAGGTCGGAGGCGCCGTGGCAGCCGGAGCGGACCTGGTATAGGTCGGCCAAGTCGAAGATACGACGCAGGTGGGTGATGCCGCCGGCGTGCACGACGGTGCAACGGACGTAGTCGATCAGACGGTTCGTGATCAGGTGCTGGACCTCCCAGATCGAGGTCAGGGCCTCGCCCACCGCGATCGGGGTGCAGGTGTGTTGGCGGATCAGGCGGAAGGACTCCTGGTCCTCGGCCGGGGTCGGATCTTCCATCCAGAACAGCCGGAGCTGCTCGACCGAGCGGCCGAAGCGGGCGGCTTGGATCGGGGTCAGGCGGTGGTGGACGTCGTGCAGGAGGTGGAAGTCGAAGCCGAAACGTTGACGCACCTGTTCCAGGTAGCGGGGGGCGAAGTCGAGGTAGGCCTCGGAGGACCAAGCCTGTTCTTCCGGGCGGGCGGAGTCGGCCGGTTCGTAACGGCCGTTCTTCTTGACCCCGTAGGAGCCGGTCAGCCCGGGCACGGCGGCTTGGGCCCGGATGGCTTGGTAGCCCAGGTCGAGCAGGCGGGCGACGTCGTCCAGCAGCTCCGGCACGGTCTGGCCGGAGGCGTGGGGGTAGACCATGACGCCGTCCCGGCTGCGGCCGCCCAACAGCTGGTGCAGCGGCATCCCGGCCAGCTTGGCTTTGATGTCCCACAGGGCGGTGTCGACGGCGGCGACGGCGGTCATGGTGACCGGGCCGCGCCGCCAGTAGGCGCCCTTGTAGAGGTATTGCCAGGTGTCTTCGATCCGGTCCGGGTCCCGCCCGATCAGCAAAGGGGCGACGTGGTCGCGCAGATAGGAGGCCACGGCCAGCTCGCGGCCGTTCAAGGTGGCGTCGCCCAAGCCGGTGACCCCGTCCGAACTGGTCAGTCTCAAGGTCACGAAATTGCGGCCGGGGCAGCAGATCAGAACTTCGGCCCGTTCGATGGTGGCCATCGGCACTCCTTCATCTATCGACCTCTGGGTCTGGTCCGGCCCGATGGTCGCCCGAGTCCGGTCGGGCCGACCAGAGAGAGTCCGGCCGGGCCGGGCCCGGGCCGTCTTGAGCGGCTGAGTCCGAGTGGAGCCCGCATCGGTTCGATCGACTACGACCGACTCAAGACAGGTCCAACCATATAACTTCTTCCATACAAGATCAACACACAAGTACGGACGCGACGCTGGCGCGTAGGATGGGCCCGTGAGCCGGGGTCCGAGTCAGCGCAGCCGCCGCCTGGAGGCCTACCAGGCGGTGCGGCGACGCATCATCGGCCTGGACTTGGCCCCGGGCGCGGCCTTGTCCGAGAACGAGTTGGCCGAACAGTTCGGCCTCAGCCGGACGCCGGTGCGCGAGGCCCTCATCCTGTTGGCCGACGAGGGCTTGGTACAGGTCTTCCCCAAGATCGGATCCTTCGTGGCCCGGGTCGACCCGGGCCGGGTGGCCGACGCCCAGTTCTTGCGCGAGGCGGTCGAAATGGCCGGTTTGGAGAGCCTGACCCAGTCCGAACTGGATCCCGAGCAAGTGGAGGCCCTGCGTCAGAATCTGGCCGCCCAAGAGGCCCCGGGGCTCGATCTGGAGACCTTCTTCGGGCTGGACGAGGAGTTCCACCGTCTGTTGTTGGCCCTGTCCGGGCACGCCGGCAGTTGGCCGGCCGTGGCCACCGCCAAGGGCCATCTGGACCGGGCCCGGATGCTGGCGCTGAGGAGCGACCGTCCGCTCCAGGTCTACGTGCGCGAGCACCGCGGAATCTTCGAAGCCGCCCTGACCGGCCGGGCCGAACTGGCCCAGGACCGGCTGCGCTCTCACTTGCGCACCGTCTTCTCCGACATCGAGGACATCCGGCGGGAGCGCCCCGAATTGTTCGCCAGCGACCCCGACGCCGTGCCCACCCGCAAGACGGTGGCGGTCTGGGGCTGAGGGGCGGACGGCGAGGCGTCCACCGCTGGGCTGGTACTACGGCGCCGGGACGGGCCCAGCGGCCGTCGCGCGGTGCGATCGGCGGCTGCTGGGGCGTCTGGGACCGCTTCCGCGCTTGGGGCCGGCGTGCCAAGATGGGGCCATGATTTTCATCGTCGTCAAATACGCTGTCAAGCCGGAGTCGGTCGACCGTTGGCTCGACATCGTCGCCCCCTTCACCGCGGCCACGCGGGCCGAAGAGGGCAACCTCTGGTTCGACTGGTTCCGTAGCGTGGAGGACCCTGGCACCTATCTGTTGTGTGAGGGCTTCCGCGACTCCGCGGCCGGTTCGGTCCACGTCAGCTCGGAGCACTTCCCACTCGGTCTTCAGGCCATGCGGCCGCACCTGCTGGCGACCCCGCAGATCGTCAGCCAGAGCTTGCCCGAGTGGGACGACTGGGCCCCCATGGGAGAGCTCCAGATCGACTGATCCGGGCGGCCCCGGCCGGGCTCGCGCCCATCGCCACGGTCCTTGGTCCACGTGTGGCCCCACGTCATTCCGCGCCCGGCGGAGTGTGGTCGCGGAATACATCCGCTGATGGATCCTGCGACTGCGCGCAGAATGACGGGGTGGCGGGATGCCGTGGTGGTGCGCTAGTGGGTTGGTCTATTCCCTCCCATCATTCTGCGCGGAGCGTCAGTGGAGTCGCAGAATCCATAGTTGATGGCGTGGATGGGGCGCTCCCCGCGTCGGTGGAGGCCATGCGAATGGGCGGCGGCTTGTCAAGCCGTGCTGTGGAGCCCTGTGTCAATCGCCGTCGGGTTAGGGCCCGGCGGTGTTATACCGTACGATTAGCGCATGACAGTGAAGACGGCCCGCCTCGACCTCAGGCTGACCGACGCGCAGAAGACCCGCGTAGAACGGGCCGCTGCGCTGAGAGGAAGCACCACTGCCGGGTTCGCGGTGGCGTCGCTGCTGGACGCGGCCGCCGCGGTCATCGCCGACGAGTCGGAGATCGCGCTCAGCGAGGAGATCTGGGTCGAGTTCACCGCCGCCCTGGACGCTCCCGACTCTGAGTCTTGGAAAGCGTTGCGAGCGACTGAACCCGTCTGGGGCCAGTGAGAGTCAACCCTCCCCGTCGCATCGCCTCGTCCGACCGGCTGACGGAGTTCGACTGCGGGAAAGCCCCGCTCAACGAATGGCTGGCGCGCCACGCCTTGAAGGCTGAACGCGAACGGACGGCACGGACCTATGTCGCTTGCGCTCGCCAGGCTCCACTCGTAGTCGGCTACTACAGTTTGGCAGTCTGCTCGGTGGTGCGCTCCTCGATCGGCGGCGGAAGGCTGGCGCGGAACTCACCCGACCTGGCGCCGGGCGTCCTGCTGGCGCGCTTGGCGGTTGATCTACGGAGCCAGGGCTTGGGTCTTGGGACGTCGCTGTTGGCCGACGCTGTGAACAAGGCCGAGGCGGTGTCGGAACGCGCGGGCGCGCGGGCTTTGATCGTCGAGGCGTTGGATGACGAGGCCGCGACCTTTTACCTGGCCAAGGGTTTCATCCCCTTCCCAGCCGATCCGGCGCGGCTGTTCCACCGCATCTAGGGGGCCGGAAGACCACCGGACCAGGGGGATTCCGGCGACCTCACCAGGCGCGGCTAGGTAGGCGTGTCCTGGGCTGGGCCTCGGCTGGACGCTCTTCGCATTAGAGGCGGTGAGCGTCCACCTAGTGGGGTCCACCCAATCGCAGAATCCATTGATCCGGACAGCGTCGAACCAGGCGCATGTCCAAACCCTCCATCAGACCGTGGTCGGGTCGCCCGCTGCGGCGGGTTCCCCCTTCGGCCGTGGTCTGAGGGTCGGCCTGGCGGCGACCGCGATGAGGGCGGCCAGGCCCGCGGCGCAGGCGATCGGCGCCCACACGTCGGCGCTGAATCTCTCGAAGGCGAAGCCGTAGGCGATCTGGCCTATCGGCGCCGCGATCTGGGAGCCGGCCAGCAGGATCGCCATGACCTTGCCGGTCATCTCGGCGGGGGTGATTTTCTGGATCTCGGTGATGGCGAAGACCGACACCGCGGTGCAGATGACGACGGCGGTGGTCTCGAAAGCGAAGAACCCGGCGAAACCAGGCCAGTAGCCCAAACTCAACACGGCCGGGAGCATGGTCGCGGCCATCGGAACTAAGAGGGCGGCGATCAGCCACAGGGCGCGGTCAAGGTTGGCCAAACCCAGCCGGCGGGTGAGCTTCCCGGCGCAGACCGCGCCGATGATGGTGGCCGCTTCGGTGCAGGCCAGGCCCAGGCCGTACATGGTGTCCGAGGAGTGCAGAGTGAAGCGCAAGATGTAGGGGACGCCGATCACGAACACGGGGACCATGAGCAGATTGAGCGCGCAGGCCAAGCCGATGACGCGGAACACGAGGGGGTTGTCTCGAACAGCGAATCGGAGCCCGACGCGGACGTCGCCGAGCAGCAGGGCCGCCAGCGGCCGGCCGCTGGGGCGTTTGGTGAAGGGGATACGGATGAAGACCTCCAACAGCGACGAGGCGGCGAACGCGACGCAGCTGACCACCAGCAGGGTCTCGAGGCCGACCAGGCCGTAGAGGACGCCGCCGACCATGGGCGCGACGAAGGACGACAAGGCGCCGATCCCTGCGACCAGGCCATTGGCGTCGCCGAGACGGTCTGGGTCCACCAGGGCTGGGACGGAAGCTTGGACCGTCGGCTGGTACATCGAACTGATCAGGCACAGGATCGCCAAGGCCGCGCCGATGACTGGCACGGGCGCTCGGCCCAGCCCCAGCGCCACGATCAACGCCAGCGCCAGTGCGGCGCTGGCGGCGTCCAATCCGACCATCAGGTCGCGCTTGGAGAAGCGGTCGGCGACCGCTCCGCCGATCGGGGTGAAGGCGATGCCGGGCAAGGTGGACAAGGCCAGCATCAAGGCGAAAATGTCCGCTCGGCCGGTGACGTCCAAGACGTGCAGGTCGAGGGCGAAGCGCAGGATGGCCGAGCCGATGACGGACACGATCTGACCGGCCACGAGCAGGCCGAAATCTCGGCCCAGCGGCTTTCTCACCGGTCGGAGGCCGGACTGGCCAGGAAGGCGAAGCTGCCCGGCGCGGCGCCCAGGGCCAATTCGGTGACGCGCGCCACCTCGGCGGCGCGGCTGGCGAGCGTCTGGGGGGTCCAGTCGAAGAACCCCTGGTCGAGGATCGCGGAAATGCCGACCAGCAGGAACTCCACGGTCTCCAACGGGCGCGGCGTGGAATAGACCCCTTCGGCGACGCCCTGCTCGACCACTCGGGCCATGATGGGGGCGACCTGCCGGATCGTCTCGACCAGACTACGGTGGCGCAGCCGAGCGTTGTCGGGGCGGTGCAGTTCGTCGATGATCGCCCCGTCCGGGGTCCGGGCCAGGCTGATCGAGGCGACCAGTCGGACCAGCTTCGAGTGGGCGTCCAGCTCGGGGTCGGCGGCGATGGTGTTGGCTCGCTCCACCACCTGGGCCGTCAGGCGTTCCACGAACGCTTCCAGCACCTCTTGTTTGGAGTCGAAGTAGTGGTAGAACGTGCCCTTGCCCATCCCGACGGCGTCCAGGATGTCCGCCACGGTGGTGGCCTCGTAGCCTTTCTCAGCGAACAGCTCTGAGGCGGCGTCCAAGATCGCGGCCAACCGCGCGTCGCGCTTCTTGGTCAGTCCTTTCGGCATGAGACCATTTTCCCGCTCCGACCGACGCCGGAACCACTGCCCGGTCCGCGCGACCAGAAGAATGGCCGGTCGCAGACGATTAAGAGAGCAGCGACCAGAGTCAACGCTCCGTAGAGGACGGTCTTGGTGGAGTTGGTCACCATGAACGCCTCCGAACTGACATTGACCACGGCGTGGAAGACCACCGCCATGATGATGCTCCGGCCGTTCCGGTAGTAGATCCAGTTGGTGATCACCGTCAGCGGGACCACGCCTGCCAAGAAGGCGAGAGCGTAGATGGGACTCTCCGCCAGGAGGTTGGCGTGGTAATAACCTTTGACGAAGAAGAGCGGCAGGTGCCAGGCCGACCACAGCGCGCCAAACAGCAAGATGGGGCGGATCAGCGGCCCCCGCCCCCGTAGGGCGTCGATCCCGTAACCGCTCCAACCGAGTTCCTCCAAGGCCGGGGCGGTGAAAGCGATCAACCAGCTCAGGCCGACGGCCCCCTCCACGATGGAGAACTTGGTCGACAGCGCCAGTTGGTCGACGGAGCCGCCGAACGGCAGCGAGACCAACACCGCCACCGTGATCAGGGCCGGGTAGCCGAGGAGCGCGACCGGCCAGAATCCTTTCCTGATCCTTCTCAGATCCAGCAGTTTCGACTTGAAGTCGCGTCTGATCGGTCGGTTGGCCCGTCCGGCCAGGCAGATGGCGGCGGCTATCAGGGGCCCGAACAGCCCGATGATCATTCCGGCTGAGATCAGGGGGTCTTCCATCAAGTCACCGGTCACACTGTGGCTGCGGACGGCGGCGACCGCGTAGCAAACCCAGGAGATCGCGAAGGTGAGACCGAAGTACTGGCCCGGTCGGTAGTCGCGCTCACCGCCAGGGGCGGCGCGGTGGTTCGGCGGCGGTGTCGGCATGTCAGTTCACCTATCTAAAATCGACGCGCCGTCCACTTTAGCTTAATCTGGACTATTGGTCCACTTTATGACCATGGTCGGCCTCCGACCCGGCCGGCGCTGGCGGGAGTGGCTCAGTCGTCCGCCCCGAGGCCCAGCTGGCTGGCGGTCGTCACCACCCGGGCGAATCCGCCGGTCTGGAGATTGAGGGCGGTCGCTCGCATCAGTTCGGCGGCGCTCAGCCAGACTGGTCCGAGGCCGTCGATCGGGCTGGCCAGGTCGAAGGTCCGGGTGGCGTCCAAGGCCACCGCGGTCCGGTAGCCCAGGTTCCCTGCCATGCGGGCGGTGGTCTCGACGCACCAGTTGGTCTGGATTCCGCAGATGACGAGGTCCCGTACGCCGCGCTGGGTCAGCCAGGCGTGCAGGTCCGGTTGGCCCAGAAAGGCGGAGTTGACGCTCTTGGTCACCAGGAGGTCGGCCCGATCCGGTTCGACCAGAGGCTTCAAGCGGTTGCCCGGATGGGTCGGGTGCAGGGGCGAGGCGGGTTGGGCGGAGTCGTGGCGCACCACCACGAAGGGGCCGGGGCGGGCCGTGGTCCAGTGGCGGACCAAGAGGGCGATGTTGTCCTCGCAGCCGGGGAATCCGGTCGTGGGCGGGAATGACGGATCGTCGAAACCGGATTGGACGTCGACCGCGATCAAGGCGGTCGGTGATGAGTTCATTGCCATGGATTCATCGAATCGGCTGGCTCCGTGGTCAGCCAGTGGCGTGATGGACTATCTTCGCTAAAATCACGCCATGCGGGTGGGGATCTTGGCGGCCGACCAAGTCAGGGCGTTCGACATCGCCGCCGCCCTCGAGGTCTTCGGCTCCGACCGGTCCGCCCGGGGCGTGCCGCTGGACAGCTGCCTCTTGGCCGCCCCGGCCGATCGGGTGGCCTTGGCCCGCGGCGTCTCGATAGCCACCGCGCCGCTGGCCGCCTTGGGCGAGGCCGATCTGGTGATCATCCCCGGGCTGGAGGACCCGTTGGGGTTCGTCGGCTCGGCCAACGCGCGGGTGCGGGACTCCTGGCTGGAGGCGGTCGGAGCGGCGGCGGCTCGGGGCGCCCAAGTGGCGTCATTGTGCGCGGGCGCCTTCCTGTTCGCGGCCACGGGGTTGCTGGACGGCGGCGAGGCGACCACGCACTGGCGCTGGTGCGACGAGTTGGCCCGGCGCCACCCCAAGGTACGGGTCCAGCGCGACGTCCTCTACACCCATGATCCGGCGCGGGGCCTGTGGACCTCGGCCGGGGTGAGCGCCGGCATCGACCTCTGCCTGGCCATCAAGGGCTGGACGGACGGCCAGGCGGCGGCGGCCGAGGTGGCGCGCAGCATGGTGCTGCCGGCCGCCCGACGTGGCGGCCAAGCCCAGTACGTGCCGCCCCGACACGGCGCGAACGAGGCCCCCGGCGGCGAATTCGAGGAACTGTGCCGGGCCTTGCGGGCCGACCTGGCCCACCCCTGGAGCCTGGCCCAGATGGCTCGGTTGGCCCACACCGCGCCGCGCACCTTGCAACGGCGCTTCGGGGCTCAGTTCGGCCTGACGCCGGCGCGCTGGCTGACCGAGCAGAGGGTGGTGGCGGCGCAGGAACTCCTGACCGGGTCAACCTTGGGGGTGGAGGAGATCGCGGCCCGGGTCGGCTTCAGCTCAGCCGGTCTGCTGCGCCAGCACTTCGGGGCGACAGTGGGCACCACCCCCACCCGCTACCGCGAGTCGTTCGGCTGCGGCGCGGGAGTGGACACCAGTCAGAGTGGCGGCTGACCGATTCATAATGCCTGAACCAACCCATTCGTAACGCTCAAACCAGACCATTTGTAACGCTCGATCTGCCCGGGTTGTGGCAGAGACGTCTTGGTCCGGCTCGTCTGAAGCTGTTGCCAGCCGGTACGAATCGGGTGCGCGCCGTCCACTCGACCGGACCAACCGGCCGGGCTAGATCCGGCAGGCCATGTCGCCATAATTTCCTGGAGTCGAGCCGGGATGGTCAGGGGATGATGGCGAATGAGCCGATGGCTTGGGCGATTATGGTCCGGTCGGACGAGCGCACCACCTCGGCGCCGGTGAAGATGAGGCGGGAGCCGACCCGTGAGACCGTCGGCGTGATCAACAGCACGTCGCCCACCACGGCCGGGTTGAGGAAGTTGATGGTCAGGCTGACGGTGACGACGTGGCGGCCGTCGCCCAGGCGATGACGGGCCGCCACCCCCATGGCGGTGTCCACCAGGGTGGCGATGACGCCGCCGTGGACCCCGCCGTTGGGGTTCAAGTGCTCGGCCGTGATCTCCAAGACGGCCGGCCCCTCCGGCTTGGCGAAGGTGCTGCGGTCGACCCCGACGGTGTCCAAGAAATCACTCATGCGCACCACGCTACCCCCGGCCTCGGTTAGATCCGAGGACCAGTCAGCTCGGGGTCGACCCGGGGCGGCGGAACGCCCGCCAAGTCCGGCTGGCCAGGAGGAAGACGACGGCGCCGGCGATGAGCGGGATCAGGAGGCCGGCCACCCCGCTCAAGCCGACGCCGAAGCCGGACTGGTCCGCGTAGGCGGTGACTTCGATCAGGAGGAAGCGCGACCGGGCTTGGCCCAGTCCGGCCGCTTCCACGACCGCCAGCATGCCCAGGACGTAGGCGACGAAGACGACCCCGTAGGCGAACAGCGCGATCCCGCTCCAGGCCAGGCCGTGGCTCCAGCGGGGACCTTGCCGGGCGTCGCCGGCGTAGCCGAGGGCCAGCCGCTCAGGGTCGCCCAGGCCGGCCAGGGCTGCGCCGACGTCGTGGTGGGCCGACTCGGCGGCGATGTCCTCGCGCAGCGATTTGACGATCCGTTTGCGCTCGGGTCCGGGCGCCAGCCAGTCCAAGTGCCAATCGACGCGGGCCAGGTACAACTCGCGCCGGGCCCACTGGCGCAGGCCGCTGGGGCGGCGGGGGACCGTTCCCTCCGTGGCCGGCGATTCTGTTGACGACATCAGTCGGTCCCTTCTCGGATGAGTCCTCGTTCGGTGACGGCGACGATGGCCCGCCACTGGGCGGCGGCCTCCCGCCGGGCTTGGCGGCCGCTCGCGGTGATGGCGTAATACTTCCGGGCCGGGCCTTGGGTCGACGGGACCAAGTGGCTGTCCAGGAGGCCGTCCCGCTCGAAACGGCCCAGCACCGGGTAGACCACGCCGGTCGCCAACTCGGTCAGCCCCAGCTCACGCAGCCGTTCGACCAGTTCGTAGCCGTAGGACTCCCGCTGGTCCACCAGATTCAGGATCAGCAGCGGCAGCACGCCGCGCAGGAGCTGCGAGTCGTGACTGGGCGGCGAGACGTCCATGACTATTAGTCAATCATGAATACTAAGCGGAGTCTAATAGCAGTATGGAAGCATTGCCCCTAGGACCCGGTCTCAGCTCAAAGGCCGCAGCAGGGGAAGAGGATGGTCTCGCGGATGCCGGTCAGTACAGTCCGATCCCATTCAGGCGTCCACTGGGCAGTTCGCTGAGCAGGCGCAGCGCGAGTGGACGATCTTGCTCGCGAGCGCGCGCGATGACCTGCTCGTCATCGTCCAGGTCGGCTAAGAAACGGAAGTGCGCTCGTATCGCGTCGGACAGCTCCGTAGGAGTTGGAGCCGGCACAGCGAGGGCGCCGATGTCCTCGACGTCGAAGTCACCGTGCGATCGGTCACGCAACCAATGTCGCGCATCGAACGCCAGCCCCTCATGGCCGGGCTTCCAGAAGGTGCCGCCGCCGTGTAGCCCGTTCGCATCCACCCACGTCTTCAGCACCGCCATCCGCCGAATCAGCGCTCGGTCGAGCGGTCCGGCGGCGGAAGGGTGGGTGGCCGCCCAGCGCAAGTCGTACATGTCGCGCGCTGGAGTGGTGCGGTTGAGGCGAGCGATCTTCTCCGCCAAGTTCTCAGCCAGCGGCACGATCGAGATCTTCGGCAATGGCGTGTCGCCGTATCGCTGGTGGACCGGCAGAGGCACCCAACCGCGCCGAGCCGGCGGCAACCACGGCGGCGGACTCAGGTCGAGTTTCGAGGCCAAAGAGACGGGTGCGCCGCCAAAGCTGTGGTCGTAGACCAGAATCCATTTGCCGCGCCGTTCCGTCATTTCGTACGTGAACGGGCCGAGGCTCAACCCATCGATGGCGGAGACCAATTCGGTCAGAACGTCGTCGGGGTCGTCGCCGATCCGGGCCAGGCCGAAGTCGAGATCGAGTGAGAAGCGGCCGGCCGTGCCCGCATACAGCTTCCGCAGCGCGGTGCCGCCCTTGAAGACCACCGCTTCCAGCGCGCTTTGTTCGTGAAGGTGACGTAGCAGCAGGTCCTGGGCGATGTCGACGATGGCCGCGTCACGACCTTGTGCCCCAGACCCAGCCGGGGTGTGTCGGGCGATGTGGCCGGGATTGATGGCGACTTGGCTCATGCGACGGCCCCCAGTCCGCTGGGGTCGAACGGCAACAGAGTGTCGGCCATTCGCCAGCGAGCGTCATGGCGAAGGGCTTGGCCGCGCCGACCGAACCAGGTCCGGCTAGTGGCGGGGGACGAGGCTTCGATTTGGCGGGCTAAGTCCGGGCGCAGGCTCTGCAGGAGATATCCGGTCCTGATCTTCGCCGTTGGCGGACGCGGCCCAAGTTCTTCGGCCAGGTGGTCCCATGACAACTGGCTGGCCAGATCTGGCAACCATTCCAAGGCGCTGTCCCATGACCGTACCGCGTTAGGCCGCAGCGTCATGTGGACCAGGATCGATTCGGCGGCTAGAGCCGGGACGCCGTGTGACTCCGTCTCAGGCAAGACCGCTGTGAACGGGGCTGCGGCCAGGCTCTCGGGCAGACGACGAGAGACCGCCCCAGTCGGGAGGGCGACCTCGAGCCGGGACGGGATCCGATCCGCCAGGCCGTGCGCCCAGGCCCCGGCCTGAAAGGTCAAAGCCACTCGACTGCCAGGATGAGCGGCCAAGTACGCTTTCAGCGGCATCACCGGATCACGCCGGGAATACGTTCCCGCCGTCTCAGCCGGAATGAACTCCCACACCCCCCGCTGGCCCGTGGCCAACAGCCAGCCCGACTTCCGTAATCGGTCCGCCACGACGCGCGTGGGTGTCGCCACGTTGGTCTGATCCAGAATCGCCGCCAGAGCCGTGGTCGTCACGACCTCAGGGCGGTCGAGTTCAAGGCGCTCCAGGACGGAGGCCATCGACGGACTGATCGAGCGTGCCACCCAGTGCCTCCTTGTATCTAAATCTGATACATATTCTATATCTTGAGTACATAAAACCGGGCCAACTCGGCGCCTGGTCATGACCTGAGGCACGAGCCTTCGCCGGGTTGGGTCTCAGATTCCCCGGCAACCCCGGCCCCGGTCTCAGCCCAAGGGACGCAGCAGGGGGAAGAGGATGGTCTCGCGGATGCCGACGTCGGTCAGCAGCATGAGCAGCCGGTCGACGCCCAAGCCGACGCCGCCCATGGGCGGGACGCCTTGCTCCAAGGCGGTCAGGAAGTCTTCGTCCAGTTCCATGGCCTCACGGTCGCCGGCGGCGGCCAAGAGGGACTGTTCGGTCAAGCGTTGGCGTTGGATGACGGGGTCGATCAGCTCGGAGAAGCCGGTGCCGCGTTCGAGGCCGCCGATGATCAGATCCCAGGCGTCGACCAGGCGGGGGTCGTCGTCGCTGGGGCGGGCCAAGGGTTGGGCGATGGCGGGGAAGCTGTGCACGAAGGTGGGTTGGGCCAGGTGGTGCTCGACCAAGTCGGAGTAAATCTTCATGGCCAGTTTGCCGGCGCCAAGCTTGGGGTCGTGTTCCACGCCCAGGCGGTCGGCCGCCTGGCGCAGGGTCTCGACCGGGGTGCCCGGATCGACCGCTTGGCCGACCGCCTGGCTGACCAGGTCGTAGAAGCTGGCCCAGCGCCAGTCGCCGTCGAGGTCGATCTCTTGGCCGTCCAAGACGACCTGGCGCCGGCCCAAAGCGGCGTCGGCGCTGGCCTGGATGAGGCGCTGGCAGGTGGCGGCGACCGAGCGTTGGTCGCCCCAGGCGGCGTAGAACTCCAGCATCGAGAACTCGGCTGAGTGGGAGGAGTCGATGCCTTCGTTACGGAAGATGCGCCCGATCTCGTAGACCCGGTCGGCGCCGCCGGCCATCACCCTTTTCAGGTGCAGCTCCAAGGCGATGCGCATGGTCATGGGCTGGTCGAAGGCGTTCAGATGGGTACGGAAGGGGCGGGCCGCCGCGCCGCCGTGGACCAGCTGCAGGATCGGGGTCTCGACCTCCAGAAAACCCTCTTGTTCCAGGCCTTGGCGCAGGGCGCCCATCACGGCCGAGCGCAGCCGCACCATGTCGCGGGCCTCCTGGCGCACCACCAGGTCGGCCTGGCGCTGGCGCACCCGGGTCTCCTCGCTCAAGTCTTTGTGCAGGACCGGCAGTGGGCGCAGGGCCTTGGCGGCCATGGTCCAACTGTGGGCCAAAACCGACAATTCGCCCCGCTTGGAGGCGATGACCCGGCCGGAGGCGGAGACGAAGTCGCCCAGGTCGACCTGCGACTTCCAGTCCTCCAGCCGCTGAGGCCCGACTTCGGCCAGTGACAGCATCAACTGGAGCCGATCCCCCGAACTGTCGGCTGAGAAGCCGTCCTGCAAGGTGGCGAAGCACAGCTTGCCGGTGTTGCGCAGGAAGACCACCCGGCCGGCCACCGCCACTTCGTCGGTGGTCTCTTGGCCCGGTTCCAAGCGGTCGCCCCAGCCTTGGCGGACCTGGGCCAGGGAGTGGGTCCGAGCCACGGCGGCGGGATAAGGAGCGACGCCGGCCTGGGCCAGCTGGGACCGCTTGTCCAGCCTGATCCGCATCTGTTCGTTGAAGTCGGGTGCGGCGGTTGGAGCGGTCGGGTCCAAGGCGTCATCGGTCACCCTGGAAGGATACCCAGGACCGGACCGACCGGGGACGGCCCTCGTCTCATCCCCTGGCGGATGGATCCTGAGACGCCCGCCGGCCGGCCCGGATCAGCCGCACCAATGACGTCGCGGCCAGGCCCAGCGCCACCAGCACCAAAGCGGCCGTCAGACCGTCGGCCGCCGTGCCGAGCGGCATGGCGCCAGCCAAGGCGGAGGCGCCACCAGCCAAGCTGTCCGCGCCGCCTTGGGCGGCGTCGCTGCCGGCCCCGAGCCCATCCAAACCGGACGCCAGCGTGGCCGCGCCGTCCTCGACCTGCACCAACCCCTCGGACAGGGCCGAGGCGCCGTCCACCAGCGCAGAAGCGCCCTGGGCCAGCGCCGTCGCGCCCGCTCCGGCCGCTGAGGCCCCTGCTTGGATGGCTCCGATGCCGCTGGACAGTGTGGTCGCCCCGACGGTCAGGGCGGACGCGCCCAGGCCGGCGGCGGCCGACCCGTCGCGCAGACCGGCCGCCCCGCTGGCCAGAGCCGTGATCCCGTCCTGGAGCGCGGCGCCGCCCGCCGCCAGGCCGTCGGCGCCGTCCGCCAGCGCGCCCACACTGGCGGCGAAGCCGGTCAGCCCAGGCAAGAATTGCTGTTCCAGGCCGCTGGCCAAGGCGTCCGCTCCGGCTGTGACCAACCCGGCCGCGCCAGCCACCGCGGCGGTGGTCGCGAGCAGTTCCCCGGCTTCGGCGCCGACCGTCGCCGCGGCCCGTTGAGTGGTCTCAAGGGCGTCGATCAGCCAGGCCAGCCGTTCGCTCGGGGGCAGGGCGGCCGTCTCGGGGGCCGCGGCCTGAGCCAGGAGGTCGGCCAGGGCGCCGTCGAGCGCCGCCGCCTCCGCTGCCAGCTGGTCGGCCAGCGCCGCCGCCAGCTCGGCCCAGGTGGTGACTTCCCCGCTCCCGCCGGCCAAGGCGACGGCGGAGTCAGTCAGGCCGCGCGCTCCTTCCAGCAACGGCCCGGCGACCTGGTCCAGGGCCCGGGCGCCGCCGGCCAGGGCGGTCGCCCCATCGGCCAGGCCGCCCGCTCCGGCCGCGGCGCCGACCGTTCCGTCGGCCAGAGCGGCCGAACCGGCGCGCAGAGCGCCGATCCCGCCGGTCAAAGCGTCCGCGCCGCTGGCCAGGGCGTCGGCCCCCGACCCCGCCGCGCCGATGCCGTCCACCAGAACGGTCAATCCTTGGTCCAGCCCGTCGGCGCCAGCGGCCAGGCCTCTGGCCCCTTCGGTCAGAGCGTCGGCGCCGTCCCCGACCGCCCCGATGCCGTCGCGCAAGGCGCCGGCACCGGAGCCCAGAGCGTCCGTCCCGGCGTCCAGGGCGGTCACACCGTCGCTCAGGACGGCCGATCCGTCGGCCAGGGCCGAAGCCCCGCTGGCGGCGGTCGAGGTGATGAGGCAAGCCGCGATGGCCGCGATCAGGGCCAGTACGAGGGCGCCAGATTGGACGGCGGCCGCGATCAGGGGGCCGCGGCCACGACGCGAGGTCGACTGCATGGTCAGGTCCTTTCCGAAGGTTTCAGTGGAGAGCTTCCGATCGCAGGGCGCGGGTTTGGGCGTCGCCAGAGTCGAGATGAGACTGGCCCCTGGTCGGGTGGTGGGACGGAGTTGAGAAAGGTCCGCCCCGGGGCGGCTGGATCTTGCGATGCGCGCAGGATGACGGGAGGGCGGTCGATGGTGGATGGGTCTGGCGGCTGTGTGTGGGATGGCGGGTGTTGTGGGGCGGGGCCGTATGAATCCTGGGACTGCGTGCAGGATGACGGGCCGTCGGTGTGGGACTGGGCCCTAACGCGGGGCGTCGAGGTCGGCTAGGACGCGCAGCATCGGCTGGGCCCAGATCTTTTGGCCGGCCGCGTTCAAGTGGACGCCGTCGAAGCGGAACAGCTCGGGGCGGAAGTCGCCCTCCGGCGTGGTCAGCCAGGCGGTGGCGTCGATGAACACCATCCGCTCATGGTCGGCGCAATACTCGGCCAGGAAGGCGTTCACCTCTTGGATCTGATCCCAGTGCTCGGCCCGGCCGGGCAGGGGCAAGCCCGACATCACCACGAAGGTGGTGTCCGGCAGGCGATCCCGGAACTGCTGGTACATGTCGATCTTGTTCCGCTCCACCTGTTCCACGCTCAGCCCCAGGACGTATTCGTTCGATCCGGTCTGGATGAAGACCACCGAGGGTTCGAAGGGATAGAGCAGTCGGTCGGCGTATTCGATCAGGTCCTGGTCGGTCGACCCGCCGATGCCGTGGTTCTGGACCCGGTACGGGGCCAGGTCCGTCTCCAGGTCGCTCCAGAGCCGGAAGTTGGAGGCGCCGTAGAACACCACCTCGCCGGGCTCCCGGTCGGAGAAGGTGGACGCCAGGTGGCGGGCCCACAGCCCCTCGGTCGGCCACAGCCAGAAACCGGCCAGCCAGTAGACCAGGGCGGTCAGGAGCGCCAGCAGCCCGGCCAGCGACAGCCCGGTGATCTTCAGAGCGCGGCGTAGCCGAGGTCGGCCGGGGGACCTAGACCCGGCGGGTGACTGAGGCCCGCTGGGGGACTGAGGCCCGGTGGGTGTCTGGGTCCCGCTGGGGATCTGGGACCCGCCGGGGACCTGAGACCCTCCGGTGGAGCGAGATCCGCCGGGGGTCTGAGGCCCGCCGGGGCCCCCGTCGCCGCCGGGAGGGTTGGCGCGTCGGTCGGATTTGGACATGGAAACCTCCTCTGGTCGATGGGGAACCCCGGGCCAGGCCGGGTCAGAGCGTCTTCAGGGCGGCCACGCAGTGGTCGCGCCAGGCGCGGGCGCTGGGCAACATCAAGGTCAGCGAGGAGCAGCCGTGCAGCATCCCCTGGTAGACCCGGGCGTCCACCTCGACGCCGGCCTGGCGCAACCGTTCGGCGTAACGCAGACCGTCGTCGCGCACCGGATCGATCTCGCAGATCAGGATCGCCGCCCGCGGCAGGCCGGTCAGGTCTGGAGCCAGCAGCGGCGAGACGTACGGGTCCTGGGCCTGGGCGACGTCGTCCAGGTAGCGCGGCAGCATGGTCGTCACCATCTGGCCCACAGCCGGGAAATCGGCGTCGAACTCGTGCGTCGAGGGCGAGCTCAAAGTGAAGTCCAAGGCCGGCATCTCCAGCAACTGCAGCGCGATGGCCGGGCCGCCGGCGGCCTTGGCCTTCAGCGCCACCGCCGCGCTCAGATTGCCGCCGGCCGAGCCGCCGCCCACGGCCAGGCGGGAGCGGTCCATCCCGAGCAGCTCGGCGTTGGCGGCGACCCACTCCAGAGCCGCCCAGCAGTCCAGGAAACCGGCCGGGAACTTGTCTTCGGGAGCTAGCCGGTATTCGACCGAGGCGATCACCAAGCCGGCCTCGTGGGCCACCTGGCCGCACCAGGCGTCGACCTCGGCGGCGTCGGCCGAGCCGGCGCACCAGCCGCCGCCGTGGATGTAGAGCAGGCCCGGTCGCAGCGCCTCAGCGGGCTGGTCCGGGGTCGGGGCGCGGTAGGTCTTCAGCATGATCCGCTGGTCTGACTCAGCCCCCGGGATCCACAGCCGGCCAATCTCGACCTCGGCCGGCGCGGGCTCGAAAGCGACGCCGACCTGGGCCTGGGAGGCGGCCAACGACTGGGCCCGCTCCACTTCGATCGGGACGTCGGGCATATCGCCTTTGAGGTATTCGACGAAGGGGCCCAGCGCCGGGTCCAAGCGCCGACGGTAGTCGGGGGCGGCGGCCAGGACGGCGTACTCCTGGTCTGGGATACCGACCGAGAAAGGACTCGGGACGGGCGGGCGGGCGGCGGTGAAGTCAGTCGGTTCGGTGGTCATGGTCATTTCCTTTCAGGGGCGGTGGCGGCGGCGCGGGCCAGGCCGCCCAGCCAGGCCAGAGATGGTTTCGGGGTGCGGACGAAGGTCTGGCGGTCGACTGCCACCAGGCCGAAGGTGGGGGCGAAAGAGCCCCATTCGTAGTTGTCGAGCAGGCTCCAATGGAAGTAGCCCCGGACGTCCACGCCTTCGGCCATGGCCTGGGCCAGGTCGTCCAGAGCGGCCTGGGTGTAAGCGATGCGCTCCGCGTCGTCGGCCGTGGCGATGCCGTTCTCGGTCACCAGGACCGGCAACCCGGTCAGGGCCGCCACCCGGCGCACGCACTCGGCCAGGGCGGCCGGGTAATACTCCCAACCGCTGATGGTGCGTTCGACGTTTGGGCGCGGGTCGGGGGCCAGGACGCCGTCCACTGCCTTGACCCGGCGGCAGGTGTAGGCCTGGACTCCGATCCAGTCGTCTCCGGCGGCGGCGTCGTAGAACAGGTCCTCGGATTCTCTCTGGTAGGCCGCCGCCAGATCTTCGGCCCCCGGGGCCGGATGGTAGGTCTGGGCCGCGATGGACCAGCCCAGCTGGGCCTGGGGCAGCAGGGGGCGCAGAGCCGCCCGGGCGGCGTGGTGGCCGGCGATCAGGCCGGCGCTGGTGGCCGGGTCGACCGCTGGCAGCGACTGGCCCAGGACGTCCAAACCGGCCGCCATCAAGACCGGGAAGAGGGCCACCATATTGGGCTCGTTGATCAGGCAGACGTGTTCGACGCCTTCCAACAGCGGTGCCACGGCGGCGGCGTAGGCGGCGAACCGCGGCGGCGCCTCCGGATGCGCCCATCCGCCCATCGCACCTAGCCAGGCCGGGTTGGTGAAGTGATGGAGGGTCACCAGCGGTTGGATTCCCAACTCCAGGGCGGTTTCGACCATGGCTCGGTAGTGGTCCAACTGGGCGATTGAGATCCGGCCGGGGGCCGGCTCGATCCGGGCCCACTCGATCGAGAAGCGGTAGGCGTTGAGGCCAGCCTCGGCCAGCAAGGCGAGGTCTTCGCGCCAACGGTGGTAGGAGTCGCAGGCGTCGCCGCTGGGCTCCGCCACGAAGCTGCCGGGCGCCTGTTCGAGGTGCCACCAGTCGGAGGCGACGTTGCCGCCTTCGATCTGGTGGGCCGAAGTGGACGCGCCCCACCTGAAATCGGCTGGGAATTGGGCCATGGTTGGTTCCTTTCAGCGAACTCGACGGACGAAGAACAAGAAGACCCCGCTGATCAGGGTCATGGCTAGGCCGCCGGCGAAGACCGCCGGATAGCCGCCGATCCCGACTAGCAGGCCGGCCAGGCCGGGGGCCAGGACGCCGGGAGCCGAGTTGGCCACGGTCAGGAAGCCCAGGTCGCGGGCGGCGTTGGCTTGGTCAGGCAGCACTTCCACCATCAGGGCTTGGTCGACCGAGATGAAGGTGCCGTAGGCCACCGACAGGGCCGCGATCGAGATGGGGAAGACCGCCACATTGTGCGAGGTCAACAGCAGCGAGACGCCCGCGGCCCCGACCACGCCGGCGCCGATCACGAACGGCTTGCGCCTTTTCACCTTGTCCGACACCGGGCCCATGACCACGGTGAAGACGCCCGCCCCCAGAGCCAGGATGACGCCGGACAGCGCGATCATGCTCTGGGCCACGGCGGCGTCGGCTCCGAAGTGGTCGGTCAGGATGTAGAGCTGGTACGCGAAGGTGGTGAGCAGGCCCAGCAGGAAGAGCACCCGGCCGCCGAACACCAGCCAGAAGTCGCGGTCGGCCGGGGGCGCCAGCTGGCGCAGCAGCCGGCGGCCGACCAGCCGTTCGACCGGGGCGTCCTGGCTGGAGATGGTGGGCAGGAGCAGGCAGATGGCCACGGCCGCCGCCACCATGGTCCAGGGGACTATCACCAGGCCCAACTTGGGGGTCGGCAGGAAGCCGGAGGCGATGACGCCGCCGATCGCCCCGCCCAGCAGGTTCCCCAGCCCGGCCAAGGCCGAGGCCCGGCCCAGCAGGGCCTTGCCCACGCGGTCCGGCAGCAGGGCGGACAGGGCCGCCACCATGATGTTGAGGCCGATCTGGCTGACGGTGAACTCCACCACCAGGAGCGGGAAGCTGGTGGTGAACCAGACCGCCCCCATGGAGCCGGCCGCCAGCAACGAGCCCGCTAGCAGCCAGGGCTTGCGCTTGCCGTAGACGGACCGGGTGCGGTCCGACAGCAGGCCGCCCACGATCACGGCCAGCGACCCGCCGATCGAGGAGACGGTGGCCAAGATGGCCACCATCTTGACCTTGTGGACCGGGTCCATGGTGGCGAACAGAGACTGGGACAGCGTCCCGTAGTTGGCCGAGGGGATGGCCCAAGACAAGGCCCCGAGCAGGGTCAAAAGGCCGAAGCGGCCCAGTTTGGTGGTGTAGACGCCCGGCTGGTCCGCCAGCTGGGCCGGAGCGGCCGCTTCAGTCCGGGTCTCGGCGGCGGGCGTCGGGCCGGTCGCGCCGGTCGCGGTCGGTGGTTCGATCTGGGTACTCAATCCTCACTCCTTCGGAAGAATTGAACTGTGCTCAAAATTGAGTATAACTCAGTTTTAAGGTCTGTCAACCCTCCTCGGGCCGCTGGCCCGGCCCTCGCCGCGCCGGGCCGCGCCGGCCCCGCCAGTGGCGGTCGGGACCGGGATAATGGCGGCATGGCCAAGGAGAAGCGTGGACCGTACAAGAAGTCCGTCGAGCGCCGGAGCGCCATCCTGAGGGCTGCTCTGGAGGCCTACGCCGAGTCGGACGCCGGCGGCCCCACCCTCCAAGCCATCGCCGACAAGGTCGGCCTGACCCAGACCGCGCTGCTCCACTACTTCCCCAATCGGCAAGAGCTATTCCTGGGCGTCGTCCGCGTCCGGGACGACCGCGACCGCTTCCGGGCCCCGGACGAATCCCTCAGTCCGGAGGACTTCCACCGGCTGGGGCAGCTCATCGCCCGCAACGCCGAGACGCCCGGACTGGTGCGGCTCTACCTCGAGCAGGCGGTCGCCGGCGCTGCCCCCACCCACCCGGCCCACGCCTACTTCCGGGATCGTTACCAGTCTTTCGTGGACGGTCTGGCCGAAGGTCTGCTGGCGGCCAAAGGCCTCTCCCAGGACCAGGCGGCCTGGCTGGCCCGGATCCTGATCGCGGCCGCCGACGGTCTGCAGATCCAGTGGCTCTACGACTCGGACATCTCGATGGCGAGCGACTTGGGGCGGTTGGTCGACCTGGCCGTGGCGGCCTCCCGCGGCCGGCCCGGGCCGACCGGGGCCCCCGAGCCCCGGTCCGGTCGCCAGAGCCGGGCCGGCAGCCCGCCGCCAGCCGAGGGCTGATCGAGCGGTCCGGCGCTCGGGTCGGACGGCCTCAGCGCTGGAGCACCACGATGGGGCCCGACTCGTACACCGTGACGTAGCCGCCGGCCAGCAGCCGCTCGGCCGTGAGGGCCTCCCAATGATTGGTCAGGTTGTCGTTGGCGGAGGAGTTCAGATTCAAGATCACCCAGTCGGGGTCGAGCGGGCGCCCGGTCTGGTCCAGCCAGTCGGGCATGGCCATGCGGGGCCGGGCGCGGTCCACCAAGTGGGGCAAAATGTAGACCTCGGCCGCCACGTCGGCCCCGTCCGGGATGACGGGCAAGGCGCGGTCGATGTCGGCGCAGACCGAGCAGTTGGAATAGGTCCGGTCGAGGCCGCCGGTGGTGATCAGGATCTCGATCCCGTGGGCTGTCACCAGGCCCAGTAGGACGATCTGGGCCAGGCCGACCAGTTTGATCAGCTGGTCCCAGCGCGGTCGGTGGTCGAGCCGGCGCAGTCGGTCCCAGCTGTCGATCAAGGCCATGGCGCAGACCACCATGACCAGGACGTGGTAGTGGTGCTGCATGACGAAGTAGATCGACCGGCTGGACACCAGCCGCGACGCCACCAGCGGGACCAGCGTCACCATGATCGGCGAGGCCAGGCCGAGGCCGGCCACGAAGGCCACGGCCAGCACGAAGGTGGCGAAGGCGGGACTGGTCAGGTTGGCCCCCAAGGCGCTCCAGGGCGAACCCTCCACCACGTCGAAGTAGGTGTACGTGCCGCTCTGGGACAGCCCGGGGATGACCCATTCGACCAAGGCCAGGAAGACCGCCAGGCTGGCGCCGCCCAGGGCCAGGCCCTGTAGCCAACGGCGCCGGGTCAGCAACAGCAGGCCGAGGCCGGCCGTCACGAAGGTGGTGTCCTCCTTGGTCAGCCAGAGCAATACGACCAGCAGCCACAGCCAAGCCCAGCGCTGGCGTTGGATCGCGATCAGGGCCCCGGCCAGCAGGGGAGTGGCGAAGGCGATCTCGTGGAAGTCGAACAGCAAGGCGTGGACGATGCCCCAGGACAGCCCGAAGGCGACCGTCAGCAAGGCCCCGACGCCGCGGCCCAAACGGGCCGCCGCCCACAGCCCGATGATGGCGGCGGCCAGGGCGAAGAGGACGGCCTGGGCCGCCAAGAGCAGCCGGATGTCCGGGACCAGACGGTAGATCGGGGCCAGCAGGGCCAGGATGGGGGTGAAGTGGTCGCCCAGCATGTTGAAGGGTTGGCCCGATTTGATGGTCGAGAGGGGCGGTCGCAGGTGGCTGTACTCGCGCACCGACTCCCCGAACAGAGCCAGGTCGAAGCCGAGTTGGTAGGTGGCGTAGCGGTGCCAGGCGACGGCCAGATGGATGATCAAGACCAGGCTGGCCGCGATCAGGACCGGGCCGGGCCGGTGGCGCCTGATCAAAGCGGTCAGACCGTGCCCAGCGGACCGGGCGCGCTGTCGGATCCAGGTCGCCGGACTGGTCTCCGCCCTCACCGGGTCGGCCGCCGCCGCGCCGTGCGGGCCATCTCTGCCACTGACGGACCACCTCTCCCAGGGATCGGGCGCCGGGTCGCGCCAAGCGCTGGCTCCAAACGGCCCGGGGACGCAGCGATTCTTCCGCGTCGGGCGGTGGACTGTCCAGCGGGCCCGGCCGGCGGGACCGGCTCGGAGCGGTCTCCGGTGGCGGCGGGCGATTCCCCCCGCGGCCAGCTGCCAGAGCCGATTCGGAGCGGTGGCGGGCGCGTCGATTTGAATGAGTGAGGACTCACTCACTATGATCTCGACCCATGGTCCGAGCAGCTGCCCAACCGCCCCAAGAACGCCGGCGGTCGATTATCGCGGCCACTATACCGCTCTTGTTGGAGCACGGTCTGGACGTCTCGACCCGGGCCATCGCGGCCGCCGCCGGGGTGGCCGAGGGCACCATCTTCCGCTACTTCGAGACCAAACGTGACCTGCTTGTCCAAGCCATCCGAACGGCCTTGGAGCCGAGCCAGTTGGTGAGCGAGGTCGAGGCCATCGCGCTGGACCAGCCCTTGCCCCAGCGGATCGACTGCTTGATCCGGCTGCTGCTGGAGGCCAGCCATCGGACGCGCTCGCTGATGATGGTCATGCACACCCCCCAGGCCAGATTCGTGTTCGGACGGGATGGCCGCTTCGACCCGGCCGGGAAATTCGGTCCCCATCGCGGTTTCGACCCGGCCGACCGTTGCGATCCGGCCGATCATTGTGATCGGGCGGCCGAGGCCGACCCGGCCGACCGCTTCGGCCCGGCTTGGCGGGGCCGCCCGACCGCCGGTGGTTGGGGCTCCCGGCGGGGGCCGGACGGCTCCTGGAAAGCCGGCCTCTGGGGCGACCACCAATCCGAGCTTGAACTGCGCGGGCAAGCCCTGCTGGAGGCCATCGCCGCCGTCTTAGCCCCCGACCGCGAACGCTTGGCGGTCGACCTGGAAGTGGCCGCCGCCTACATCCGCCTGCTCGCCTTGGCCTCGGCCATGCCTCCCTTGGCCCACCCCGGCCTCCAAGACCCGACCGTCGTCAGCCGACTGGTCTTGGGCGCCCTGCTCGACTGCCAGAACACGAAAGACCGTCAATGACCCGCAATCCACTGATCCGGCTGGTTTTCAGCCACCTCAAACCGTACGTCGGCCAGGCCATCGCGGTGGTGGCCTTCCAGTTCGCCGCCACCATCGCCAGCCTCTACCTGCCCCGCCTGAACGCCGACATCATCGACAATGGCGTGGCCAAAGGCGACCCTGGGTACATCTGGAGCTCCGGCGCCATCATGCTGGCCGTCTCCGCCGTCCAAGTCGTCAGCCAGGTCTGCGCCGTCTATTTCGGGGCCCGGCTGGCCATGGGCTTCGGGCGCGACGTCCGCCAGCACATCTTCGAGCGGGCCTTGGATTTCTCAGCCCGGGAGCTGGGCCGGTTCGGCGCCCCCTCCCTCATCACCCGTAACACCAATGACGTGCAGCAGGTCCAGATGGTGGTCTTGATGACCTGCATCTTGATCTTGGGCGCGCCCATCACCATGGTCGGTGGCGTCTACATGGCCTTGCGCACCAATGTCTCGCTGAGTTGGCTGATCGCCGCCGCCGTCGGCGCCCTGGCCCTGATCGCGGCCATCATCCTGACTCGCATGGGTCCCCTCTTCTCCGCCATGCAGACTCGCACCGACACCATCAACCGGGTCCTGCGTGAGCACATCTCCGGCATCCGGGTGGTGCGCGCCTTCGTCCGCGAGGACTACGAGGCCGAACGTTTCAGCCAGGCCAACCGCGAACTGACCGACACCGGGCTGAGGGTCGGCCGGCTCATGATGACCATGTTCCCCCTGGTCATGATCGTGCTCAACCTGTCCAACGTCGGCGTGATGTGGTTCGGGGCCTCCCAGATCGACGCCGGGGCCATGCAGGTCGGCCAGCTGACCGCCTTCATCTCTTACATCATGCAAATCTTGATGTCGGTCATGATGGCTACCATGATGCTGGTGATGGTGCCGCGGGCGGCCGTCTGCGCCCGCCGCATCATGGCGGTGCTGGACACCGACTCGACCGTCCAGCCGCCGGCCCAGCCGGTCCAGCCGACCGGTCGGGGCCAGGTCGAGCTGCGCGGGGTCTCCTTCCGGTACCCCGGGGCCGAAGAGGCTCTGCTGTCCGACCTCGACTTCGAGCTCCGGCCGGGCCAGACCACGGCGGTGATCGGGGCCACCGGCTCGGGCAAGACCACCCTGATCAACCTGATCCCGCGGCTGTTCGACGTCAGCTCAGGCGAGGTCATGGTCGACGGGGTCGACATCCGCCAGCTCGACCCCGACCTGTTGTGGTCCAAGATCGGTCTGGTGCCGCAGAAGCCGTACCTCTTCTCCGGCACGGTGGCCACCAATCTGCGCTACGGCAAACCGGACGCCACCGAGCAGGAGCTGTGGCAGGCCTTGGAGGTGGCCCAGGCCAAGGACTTCGTGTCCGATCTGCCCGAGGGTTTGGACGCCCCCATCGCCCAGGGCGGCTCCAATGTCTCGGGCGGGCAGAGGCAGCGGCTGTCCATCGCCCGGGCCTTGGTCAAACGGCCCGAGGTCTACATCTTCGACGACTCCTTCTCCGCCCTCGACGTCGCCACCGACGCCCGCTTGCGGGCCGCCTTGGCCGACGAGACGGCCCAAGCGGCGGTCTTGATCGTGGCCCAACGGGTCTCCACCATCCGCCAGGCCGACCAGATCTTGGTCTTGGAGGCCGGCCGGATCGTCGGTCGGGGCCGTCACGACGAGCTGTTAGCCAGTTGTGACACTTACCGCGAGATCGTCGAATCCCAACTCAGCGCCGAGGAGATGGTGGCATGAGCGAGCGTGACCGGTCGATGGCGTCGACCGACCCGACCGGCCCCGCGGCCGGCGGCGACTCGAACTCGGCGGCTAAGGCCAATCCCAGGCCCCGCTTCGGTCCCGGCCGCGGCGGCGGCCCTGGCGGCGGTCCGCCCGGGGCCCGGGTCAGTGAGAAGGCGGTCGACTTCGGCCCCTCCTTCCGTCGTCTGCTGGGCTACCTGAAGCCGGAACGGTTCCGGGTCGCGCTGGCCATCGCCTTCGCCGCCGTCTCGGTGGCGGTCAACGTCTACGTGCCCAAACTGTTGGGCCGGGCCACCGACGTCATCTTCTCCGGCATCGTCGGCCAGATGGTGGGCGACCAGCTGAGCCAACGCGGCATCGACCCGGCCACCGTGTCGCGCCAGCAAGTGCTCGACCTGATCGCCCAAGGCGGGGCCGGCGGCTTCAACCAGTCCATGGGGGACATGTTGTCGGGCATGGACTTCACCCCCGGCGTGGGCATCGACTTCACCCAGATGGCCTACGTCATCATGTTGGCGATCGCCTTCTGCTTGCTCGGCGCCACCGGCATGATCGTGGCCGGCTGGCTGATCAACGGCGTGGTCCAGCGCACCGTGCTGCGGATGCGCCAGCAGGTGGCGGACAAACTCGACCGCCTGCCCTTGCGCTATTTCGACTCCCAGCCCCGGGGCGAGCTGCTGTCGCGCGTCACCAACGACATCGACAACATCTCCCAGTCTTTACAGCAGACCCTGTCCCAAGTTGTCAATGCTTTATTGACTGTGGTGGCCGTCCTGATCATGATGCTGACCTTGTCCGGGCTGCTGACCTTGGTGGCCCTGATCTCGATCCCGATCTCGGTGGTGCTGGCCGGACTGATCATGAAACGCTCCCAGAAGCGCTTCGCCGCCATGTGGAAGGCCACCGGCGAGTTGAACGGCCACATCGAGGAGGCCTACACCGGCCACGCCTTGGTCAAGGTCTTCGGCCGTCAGCGCGAGGTCGGCCAGGTCTTCGCGGACAAGAACGGCCAGTTGTACGAGGCCGCCTTCAAGGCCCAGTTCATGTCCGGCGTCATCATGCCCCTGATGGGCTTCGTGGGGAATCTGACCTACGTCGTGGTGGCGGTGGTGGGCGGCCTGAGGGTGGCCTCCGGCCAGATCAGCCTGGGCGACGTCCAGGCCTTCATCCAGTACTCCCGCCAGTTCACCCAGCCGATCAACCAACTGGCCTCCATGGCCAATCTGTTGCAGTCCGGCGTGGCTTCGGCGGAGCGGGTGTTCGAGGTCTTGGACGTGGCCGAGGAGCCGGCCGAATTGTCCGCCCAGCTGCCTCAGCCGGTGCTCGGACGGATCGAGTTCGACCATGTCAGCTTCTCCTACGAGCCGGACCATCCCCTCATGACCGATCTCTCCTTGGTGGCCGAGCCGGGCCAGACCATCGCCATCGTGGGACCGACCGGGGCCGGCAAGACCACCCTGGTCAACCTGCTGATGCGTTTCTACGACGTCCAGTCCGGCCAGATCAGGCTGGACGGGATCGACATCGCCACCCTGCCCCGGGGCGTCCTGCGGGACGAGATCGGCATGGTGCTGCAGGACACCTGGCTCTTCAACGGCACCATCCGCGACAACATCGCCTATGGGCGGCCGGGGGCCGATCAGGAGAGTGTCTTGGCGGCCGCCAAGGCGACCTACGTCGACCGCTTCGTGCGGTCGCTGCCCGAGGGCTACGACACCGTCATCGACGAGGAGGGCTCCAACGTCTCGGCCGGCGAGCGCCAGCTCTTGACCATCGCCCGGGCCTTCCTGTCCGAGCCCAGCCTGCTGATCTTGGATGAGGCCACCAGTTCGGTCGACACCCGCACCGAGGTCTTGATCCAGAAGGCCATGGGAGCGTTGCGCAAGGGGCGGACCTCTTTCGTCATCGCCCATCGCTTGTCCACCATTCGGGACGCCGACTTGATCTTGGTGATGGAGCACGGCGACATCGTCGAACAGGGCAGCCACGCCGAACTGCTACGGGCCCAGGGGGCTTACTGGCGGCTCTATCAGGCTCAGTTCGCTGGTCTGGGGCAGGATCAATCCTGAATTCCCGTCGGCGGTCGTCAAAATTTTTCCAGCCGCTCTAAATGTCAGCGTAATACCTAGTCAGAAGCCATTCGTCGCCTTACATCGACCCCCCTGACGGGGTCCGGGAAGGCGCTTGTTAAGATCGACGAGGGGTGGTTATCGGTCCAGATGGGTGGATCGCGCTGGACAACCGTGCCCAAGCCGATGTAGTTTCGCGGCATGAGTCCGGAAACCGTAGCCAGGTGGCAGTTCGGCATCACGACGGTCTACCACTACCTATTCGTCCCTTTGACGATCGCGCTCAGTCTTCTGACCGCCGTCTTGCAAACCGTCTGGACTAGGACGGGCAATTCGGCGTATCTGAGGCTGACCAAGTTCTTCGGCAAGCTCTTCCTGATCAACTTTGCAATGGGTGTTGTCACCGGCATCGTTCAGGAATTCCAGTTCGGCATGAACTGGTCTGAGTACAGCCGATTCGTGGGCGACATCTTCGGCGCGCCTTTGGCGCTCGAAGCTCTGATCGCCTTCTTCCTCGAGTCCACCTTCCTGGGCATTTGGATCTTCGGTTGGGGGCGCCTGTCCAAGGGCGTCCACCTGACCTCCATCTGGCTGGGATCGATCGGCACTTTCATCTCCTCGATCTTCATCATCGCGGCCAACGCCTGGATGCAGAATCCGACCGGAGCGGTCTTCGCCAACGGGCGGGCGGAGTTGAACGACTTCCTCGCCTTGCTGACCAACCCGGTCTTCTTGACCCAGTGGCCGCACACCATCGCCGCTTCCTTCGTCACAGCTGGGGCCTTCATGGCCGCCATCTCCTTCTACCGTCTGGTCAAGGCCAAGGCCGCCGCCGCGCCGGATGGAGATCTGGTGGCTTACCGCAAGGGCACCAAGATCGGGGCCTGGGTCCTGATCGTGGCCGGCCTGTGCACGATCGTGACGGGCGACCTGCTTGGCAAGCAGATGGTCGTCACTCAACCAAGCAAGATGGCCGCCGCCGAAGGCCTCCAAACTTCGCCCACGCCGGGTGAGGCGACCTTCCAGATCCTGCCCGGGGTCGAGCTGTTCCCAGGCTTCTTGAACTGGCTCTACGGCACTGACAACATTCAGGGTCTGGACGAGCTGGAGGCCCAGTTCCGCGATTACGGCTACCGCCAGCAGACCTTCATCGATTGCCTGGCCGAGAACGGTGGCGCGCCGCAGAGCTGCCTGACCGACACCGACGGCAATCCTTTGGGTCAAGAGGGCCTGCAGGCCGGCTTCGCCGACCAGCTGGCCACCATCGCCGACCGGGGTCAGATCGGCGACCTGTCGCCCGACACCACGATCGCCTTCTGGAGCTTCCGCCTGATGATCGGCATCGGCCTGTTGGCCATGCTGGGCGGGATCTTCTTCCTGGTCGCGGTGCGCAAAGACAAGGTGCCTCGGCCCAGCGGCCTGATGACCGCCATCGCCGTGGTGATGCCTTTGCTGCCGCTGCTGGCCAACAGCTTCGGCTGGATCTTCACCGAGATGGGCCGCCAGCCCTGGATCGTCAATGGCGTTCTGCCCACGCAGCTAGCCATCTCGCCCGATCCGACCTTGGCCCACTCGACGCCGATCCTGCTGCTGACTTTGATCCTGTACACCGTCCTCTACGGCGTCCTGGCTGTGATCGAGGTCAAGCTGCTGCTCAAGTACATCAAGATCGGGTTGCCACCCGAGACTGACGTCCCACCCGTCGACCTGAACAAGGACGAGGACGCTCCTCTGTCCTTCGCCTACTGAGAGGGATCGGCATGAACACTCTCGCCTTGACGGCTCTTGAGACCGCTTACCCGCTCAGCGACAACAAGCTGGCCGTACTGTGGTTCATTCTCATCGGCGTCCTGTGGATCGGCTTCTTCTTCCTGGAGGGGTTCGACTTCGGCGTCGGCATGCTATTGCCCTTCTTGAGTAAGAAGGACGCCGACCGTCGGGTCATGGTCAACACCATCGGCCCGCACTGGGACGGCAACGAGGTCTGGCTACTGACGGCCGGCGGCGCCACCTTCGCCGCTTTCGCCGGTTGGTACGCCTCCCTCTTCTCATCGCTCTACCTACCCTTGTTCTTGGTCCTGGTCGGCCTCATCCTGCGTGGTGTGGCCTTCGAGTTCCGAGGCAAGCAGGAGTCGCCGACCTGGCGTCGGGCTTGGGACTGGGCCGCCTGTGTTGGCAGCTTCTTGCCCACCTTGGTCTTCGGCGTCGGCTTCGCCAACTTCCTCAAGGGAGTCGTCCTGGTGGCGTCCGATGTGTCCTACTGGGAAGGCCACGTGATCCCGGTCTACTCCGGCTTCTGGAGCCTGTTCCATCCCTTCTGCCTGGTCGGCGGGCTGCTCTTCGTGGCCCTCTTCATCACCCACGGGGCGATCTTCCTATCGCTCAAGACCCGGGGCGACATCCAGGCCAAGGCCAAGGGCTTCGCGTCCAAGTCGGTCCTGGTGACGGTGGTCTTGATGGCCGCCTTCGTGATCTGGGGCAACGCCATTTACGGCGGCACCGACTTCGTGCCCGGCAAGGTCGGCCTGTTGGTCACCATCGCCTGGGTGGTCGGCCTGCTGGCCGTGCTGGCCCTGGTCGGCGCCTGGTTCTTCAGCGCCAAGGGCCGTGACGGTTTGGCCTTCCTGTGCACCTCGGTGGCCACAGTGACCATGATCTTGATGGTCCTGTTGCACATGTTCCCCAACCTGGGCTTCAACTCGAACGCTCTGGGCGGGATCTCGGTCGATCTGACCTTGGTGGCCAACTCGCACACCACCTTGAAACTGATGACGATCTTCGCCGCCATCATGGTGCCGGTCGTCTTGGCCTACCAGGTCTGGACCTATTTCGTGTTCCGGCGTCGCCTGAGCACGGAGAACATCGTGGACGACTCGGCCCCGGTCGGAGCCGCTCGCGCCATCTGATGGCATCCAATCCATCCAATCCGACGGCTCGGGGTCGCCAACGGCGGCCCCGAGCCGTCGGGCTGTCCGAGACAGCCGACCGCTCCGATCCGTCGACCGCCCCGGCCGGCCGTTCCGCCCGCACCGCCAAGGGTCCCTTGGACCCCCGGCTGGTCAGGCGGGCCCGGGCCACCCGTCCCTATCTGATGGCCGGGGTGGGGGTCGGCTGCGTCACGGCCGTGTTGGTCCTGCTCCAGGCCTGGCTGCTGTCAGACTCCATCGCCGGCCTGTTCTACGGCCGGCAGGACCTCTCGCTGGGTTGGGCCGTGCTGGGGCTGACCGCCGTCCTGATCGGCCGGGGCCTGATGAGCTGGCTCAACTCTTGGCTGGCCCAGCGCACCGCCGCCCAGGTCAAATCCCAGCTCCGCCAAGACATTCTGGCCGCCCGGCTGCGCAGCCCGGCCCAGGCCGAGTCGACCTCGTCCGCCCTGGTCACCCTGGTGACCCAGGGGCTGGACGCCCTGGACGGCTACTTCTCCAAATACCTGCCCCAGCTCCTGTTGGCCGTCACCGTGCCCGTCATCATCGGGGCGGCCGTGCTGTGGGCGGACTGGCGGTCGGCCGTCATCCTGGCCGTCACCATCCCCTTCATCCCCTTGCTGATGGCCTTGGTCGGTTGGACCACCCAGGCCAAGGTCGAACGGCGCTGGGCCTATCAGACCCGGCTGGCTAACCACTTCGCCGACCTGGTGGCCGGGCTGCCCACCTTGCAGGTCTTCGGCCGGGCCCGGGCCCAAGCCGCCGGACTGCGCCGGACCGAGTCGGCCAACCGGCGCGAGACCATGTCCATCCTGCGCATCTCCTTCCTCTCCGCCCTGGTCTTGGAGCTGTTCTCGTCGGTGGCCGTGGCCGTCATCGCCCTGACCGTCGGCGTCCGCCTGGTCTACAATTTTGATTTTCATTTGGACGTCGCCCTCTTCGTCCTCATCCTGGCCCCCGAGGTCTACCTGCCGATCCGTCAGGTCGGCGTCCACTACCACGACTCGGCCGACGGCCTGGCCGCCGCCGAAGCCGCCTTCCGCGAGATCGACCGGGGTTGGCCGGTCGGCCCGACGCCGTCCGACCGGCTGGCCCCCCAGTCGGTCGCCATCAGCGCCCAGGGCTTGTCCTTCACCTATCCGGGGTCGAACCGCCCGGCCCTGTCCGACTTCGACTTCGAGTTGGTCCCAGGCCAGATCGTGGCTCTGGCCGGCCGCAGCGGCGGCGGCAAGACCACCCTGCTCAATTTGATCTTGTGCTTCCTGCCCTGGCAGAGCGGCCGGCTCAGCCTGGGCGGCGTCGAGCTGGACCAGCTCGACCTGGCCCAATGGCGACGCCTGACGGCCTATGTGCCGCAGACGCCGGGCCTGGTCGACGGCAGCTTGGCCGACAATGTCCGCTTGGGTTGGCCGGAGGCCGGGCCGGAGCAGATCGAACGGGCTTTGGAACAGGCCGGGGCCGGTTCGCTCGACCCCTCGCGCCCGATCGGCCAGGGCGGCGAAGGTCTGTCGGTGGGGGAGCGCCGTCGGGTCGGCCTGGCCCGGGCCTTGCTCCGGATCGACCACGGCGGGGCCCGCCTGCTGATCTTGGACGAGCCCACGGCCGGCCTCGACACCGACACCGAGGCCAAGGTACTGGCCAGTCTGCGCGCCTCCGGCGCCTCGGCCCTGGTGGTGTCGCACCGGGCTGCCGTCTTGGCGGCGGCCGACCGGGTGGTCCAGCTGGCCTCGGCCGACCAAGCCGTCTCCGACCAGGCCACCCCCGCCTCCGAGCGGCTCGACCCGGCCGACCAGTCGGGTCCAGACGCCGTCCCGACCCCAGTCGCCGCCCTGGCTGGTCCGTCGGCACTGGCTGGTCCGTCCGCTCTGGCTGGTCCGTCCGCTCTGGCTGATTCGTCCGCTCTGGCTGATCCGGCTGATCTGGCTGATCCGACTGATCTGGCTGATCCGGTCGATCCCTCCGACGCGGCCGCCCGGCCCGAGGCCGGGTCCTCGACGTCGCCGGACTTCGACCCCACGGACGACTGGGACGACCCGGAGGGCCAGTCGACCGCGCCGTCGGCCGTCCCTGGCCACTCCCCGCTGCGCCGTCTGGTGTCCAGCCTGCTGCGGACCGTGCCCAAGGGCCGCTCCCGTCTGGCCGCCGCCATCGCCTTGGCCAGCGTCGCCTCAGGGGCCTCGGTCGCCTTGATGGCGGTCTCGGCCTGGCTCATCGCCCGCGCCGCCGAGCACCCCAACTTCATGCTCCTGACGGTGGCGGCGGTGGGCGTGCGGACCTTCGCCCTGTCGCGGGCCGTCTTCCGTTACGTCGAGCGTCTGGTCGGCCACGATCTGGCCCTGCGTATGCAATCGGCCCTACGCCTGCGCACCTACACCCGCCTGGCCCGCACCACCTTGCTGGGCCGCTCACGGGGCGACCTGCTGGTCCGGGTGGTGTCCGACGTGGGGGCGATCGAGGACGTCGTGGCCCGGATCGTGATCCCCTTCGCCGCCGCCACCGTGGTGGTGGGCGGGACTGGTCTGATGCTGGCTCGCTTCTCGGTCGGGGCCACCGCCGTCTTGATCCTGAGCGCCCTGGTGGGCGGCTTCCTGGTGCCCTGGTTCACCCAGCGCGTCTCCCAGCGGGCCGACCGGGCCGCCGTGCCTTTGCGCGGCCAGCTGGGGGCCTTGGTCCACAATCTGGCCCTGAGCGCGCCCGATCTGGCCGCTTACGACGCCAGCTCGGCCGCCCTGGCCCGGGTGGACCGAGTCGACTCACGGTTGCGCCAGGTCGAGGCCAAAGCGGCCTGGGCCAAGGGCGTGGGAGCCGGCCTGCAAGTGGTGGCGGCCGGTCTGGCCGTGGTCGGCGCGCTGTGGATCGGCGGCCAAGCGGTGGCAGCCGGCCAACTGAATGGACGTTTGCTGGCGGTCCTGGTCTTGACCCCGCTGGCCCTGCACGAGGTCTTCGCCAACTTCGCCCAAGCCGCCCAGACCCAGACCCGGGCCGAAGCCGCCCTGGAACGGGTGGTGGCGGTGCTGGAGGCCGAGCCGGTCGGCCGGGGCGACGCCGAAACGTCCGGCTCCGCTCAGGCCGCCCGTCTCAGCCTGAGCCAGGTCGACGTCGGCTGGCCCGGGGCCGAGCCGGTCGTGCGCGGCGTCGACCTCGAACTGGGTCCGGGCCAGAGCCTGGCCGTGATCGGCCCCTCCGGCATCGGCAAGACCACTCTGGCCGCCACCATCATGGGTCTGATCCCGGCCCGGGGCGGCCGTTTGGAGACGGCCGGCCGGATCGGCTACCTGGCCCAGGACGCCCACATCTTCGCCACCAGCGTGGCCGAGAACGTCCGTATCGGCGACAAGGAGGCCAGCCGGGAGCGGGTCGTGACCGCTTTGGGCCGGGCCGGCCTGAGCTTGGACCCGGACCGGGTGGTGGGGGAGCTGGGCTCCACCCTGTCCGGCGGCGAGGCCCGCCGTTTGGCGCTGTCCCGGCTGCTGGTGGGCGACTACGGGCTGCTGATCTTGGATGAGCCGACCGAACACCTCGACCGCGAGACGGCCGACGCCTTGATGGACGACATCTGGGCCAATTTGGACTCCCGGCCCGTCTTGGTCATCTCCCACGACGAGTCCCTGGCCGCCCGCTGCGACCGCGTCATCGACCTGGGACGGCACTGACCGTAGAACCCGCCGCCGCTGGCCGGCCGGCCTGGCTCGGGAGAGCCGGGCCTGGACGGCTGGGCGGGTCTCCAGCCGGCTGGAGGTCTCCCGGTCTCACCGGGCGCAGGCCGTTCGGAGCCGGTCCGGGAGGGATCGGATCAGTCCGCTGGGCGGCTGCCAGCCGATCGTCCGGACTGGTATCGTCGATCCAGCGTCGCGAATCAAGGTTGGTGTATGGACACGTTTCGGAAGATCCTGCGGGGTCCCTTCATCTGGGTCTTGTTGGTCATCGTCGCGCTGGGCTGGGGCTTCTCCCTGGTGCAACGCCTGGGCGGATACCAAGAGGTCCCGACCTCGCAAGCCGTCAGTTTGATCAACTCGGACTCCGCGTTGGACGAGGTCGTCTTGATCGACAGCGAGCAGGTCATCCAGATCGTCCAGGCGGACGGCACCAAGCTCGAGGCCGTCTGGATCGGCGACCAGTCCAGCGCCTTGGTCCAACGGCTGGACGCCCGGGTCGCGGCCGGCACTCTGAAAGAGTGGAACGGCGTCAACGTCACCCCCGGCTTCTGGAGTTCCCCGCTCGGCATCCTCATCCCCTTCGTCCTGGTCGGAGCCCTCTTCTTCTTCCTGGTCAACTCGATGCAAGGCGGCGGCCGGGTGCTCAAATTCGGCCGATCGCGGGCCAAGGCCATGAGCAAGGACACCCCCAAGACCACCTTCGCCGACGTGGCGGGGGTGGACGAGGCGGTCGAGGAGCTGCAAGAGATCAAGGACTTCTTGGCTGAACCGGGCAAATTCAAGGCCCTGGGAGCCAAGATCCCGAAAGGCGTCCTTTTGTACGGTCCGCCCGGCACCGGCAAGACCCTGCTGGCCCGGGCGGTGGCGGGCGAGGCCGAGGTGCCCTTCTTCTCCATCTCCGGCTCCGACTTCGTCGAGATGTTCGTCGGCGTCGGCGCCTCGCGGGTGCGCGACCTGTTCGAGCAGGCCAAACAGCACGCCCCCGCCATCGTCTTCATCGACGAGATCGACGCCGTCGGCCGCCATCGCGGGGCCGGCATGGGCGGCGGCCACGACGAGCGCGAGCAGACATTGAACCAGCTGCTGGTCGAGATGGACGGTTTCGACGTCCACGGCGGCGTCATCCTGATCGCCGCCACCAACCGGCCGGACGTGCTCGACCCGGCGCTGCTGCGGCCGGGCCGGTTCGACCGTCAGATCGCCGTCGACGCCCCCGACTTGCGCGGGCGCTATCAAATCCTGGGCGTCCACGCCACCGGCAAACCGCTGGCCGACGACGTCGACCTGCGGTCGGTGGCCCGTCGTACCCCCGGCTTCACCGGAGCCGACCTGGCCAACGTCTTGAACGAAGCCGCCTTGCTGGCTGCCCGCAACAATCTGGCTGAGATCGACAGCGCCACCTTGGACGAGGCGATCGACCGAGTCATCGCCGGCCCCCAGCGGCGGACCCGTCTGATGAGTTCGCAAGAGCTCCTCATCACGGCCTACCACGAGGGCGGCCACGCCTTGGTGGCCTCCGCCATGCCGGGCAACGACCCAGTCCAGAAGATCACTATCTTGCCTAGGGGGCGCGCCCTCGGCTACACCATGGTGATGCCGGACCAGGACCAGTACTCCCGCACCCGGGGCCAGCTCCTGGGACAGTTGTCCTACATGTTGGGCGGCCGGGCGGCCGAGGAGTTGATCTTCCACGATCCCACCACCGGGGCGGCCAACGACATCGAGAAGGCCACCAAGCTGGCCCGAGCCATGGTCACCCAATACGGCATGACGGAGACCCTGGGCGCGGTCCGCTTCGGCTCCGACGACCGCGAGCCCTTCGTCGGCTTGGAGGTCGGCCATGCCCAGGGCTACTCCGACCACACCGCCTCCATCATCGACTCCGAGGTGGCGGACCTGGTCAACGCCGCCCACCAGGAGGCCTTCGACACTTTGGTCGACAACCGTTCCATCTTAGACGAGCTGGTGCGCCAACTGATCGAGCACGAGACCTTGGACAAGGAGCAGGTGGCCCAGATCTTCGTCGATTTGCGGCGCCATCCGGACCGTCCGGCTTGGACTGGTTCGCCCAACCGGATCCCCTCGGAGATCCCGCCGGTGCCGGCTCCGGAGGAACCCGAGGGCGTCGACTTGGACCAGCTCGACCGCATCCCGCCGGCGGCCGGCCAGGTCGATCAGGCCCACGACTCCTGGACCGACCCCGAACCGGTCGGCCAGTGGGACCCGCCGCAATGGAACCGGAGTTGAGGCGGCCGTGGCCTTCGACCATCAGCGTGTCGTCCGAGCAGTCCGGGAACTTCTCCTAGCCATTGGCGAGGATCCGGCCCGCTCCGGTTTGGTCGACACCCCGGAACGGGTGGCCCGGGCTTACGCCGAGGCCTTCTCGGGCTTCGGCGGCGACCCGGAAGAGATCTTGGCCACTCGCTTCGACATCGACCACGAGGAGCTCATCCTGGTCAAGGACATCGAGCTGTGGTCGTATTGCGAACACCATCTGACCCCCTTCACCGGTCTGGCCCACGTCGGTTACATCCCCGGCCCCAGCAAACAGATCGTGGGGTTGTCCAAACTGGCCCGTTTGGTCGATCTCTTCGCCAAACGGCTCCAAGTCCAAGAACGCCTGACCACTCAGGTGGCCGACGCCCTGGTCCAAGCTTTGGCCCCAGCCGGCGTCATCGTCGTGATCGAAGCCGAACACCTCTGCATGACCATGCGGGGGGTGCGCAAGCCCGGTTCGCGCACCGTCACCTCGGCCGTGCGCGGCCAGTTGCACGACCCGGCCTCGCGGGCGGAGGCGATGGCCCTGATCATGGCCGGCCGGTCGTGACCGGGTCCGGTCCGGCCCAGCGCTTGGCGGAGCTGCTCAGCCCCGGGCCGACTCGGATCATGGGCGTGCTCAATCTGACGACGGACTCTTTCTCCGACGGCGGCCGTTGGCTCGACCCGGCCCGGGCCTTCCAACACGGCCTCGACCTGGCCCGGCAGGGGGCCGACCTGATCGACGTCGGTGGCGAATCGACTAGGCCCGGCTCCCAACCGGTCGCGCCCGAGCTGGAGCTGGCCCGCGTCGTGCCGGTGGTGGAGGCTTTGGCCGGGGCCGGTCTGGCGGTCAGCGTCGACACCACCCGGGCCCAGGTGGCCCAGGCCGCCGTCGCGGCCGGGGCTCTGATCGTGAACGACGTCTCCGGCGGCCAAGCCGACCCCGATCTGTTGGATCTGATGGCGGACAGTCCAGCCGGCTACGTCGTCATGCACTGGCGGGGGCGGCTCGACCAAGCCGACTCCTTGGCCCGATACGACGACGCCCCGCGCCAGGTGGCGGCCGAATTGGCGGACCGGATCGAGGCCGCCCTGGCGGCTGGGGTGGATCGCCGACGGTTGATCATCGACCCCGGGCTGGGCTTCTCGAAACGGCCCGAGCACAACTGGGCCTTGTTGGGGGAGGCCGAGCGTTGGCAGAGCTGGGGTTGGCCCGTGCTGTGGGGCGCCTCGCGTAAACGCTTCTTGGCCCAGGCCTATCCCGGGCCGACCGACCCGGACCAGCGCGAGGCGGCCGGCCAGGCGGTCACCGCCTGGTTGGCCCGGCATCGGGTCTGGGCGGTCCGCTGCCACACCGTGCCGGGCCACCGGGCGGCCGTGGCGGTGGCCGAATGCCTGCGCCGGGCTGGTGACGGTGTGGCCGGTGATTCCGGTCGGCCAGTCGACGGTGTGGCCGTGGGGCCGGGTCGGCCGGGCGACGGTGCGTCTGAAGGTCTGGGTCGGCCGGGCGATGGTGCGGTCGGGGGTCTGGGCCGGCCGGGCCCGGCGCCGGTCGCCGCTGGTCTGGGCGATCGGATCGACTTGACCGGTTTGACGGTGTCCGGGCGCCACGGCGTCCACGCTTGGGAGAAGACCACCGACCAACCCTTCCGGGTCGATGTGCGGGCTTGGCTGGCCCCGGCCCCGACCGGTCGGGCCGACCAGTTGGACCAGACCGTCGACTACGGGCGGCTGGCCCAAGCGCTGACCGCGTCGGTGTCCGGGCCGTCGGTCGATCTGATCGAGACTCTGGCCGAGCGCTCGGCCCAGGCCGTCCTGGCCCTGGGCGGCCTCCAGGCGGTCGAGGTCACCGTGCACAAACCCGAGGCCCCGCTGGCGGCCGTCTTCGAGGACGTGTCCGTGACCGTGCGCCGCTCAGCCGACCACCCGGTCGGTCCGGCCAGTCGAGTCGGCGCCGGCCGGGCCAGACGACGGGCCGTCTTCAGCCTCGGCTCCAATCTGGGCGACCGCGCCGGTTGGCTCCAGTTCGGCCTGGCCGGTCTGGCCAGCGCCGACGGCCTCGAACTGGTGGCGGCCTCATCGGTCTACCAGACCGCCGCCGTCGGTCCGGTCGAGCAAGACGACTTCTTGAACCTGGTGGTCTTGGTCGACTCCGACCGCTCGGCCGAGGAGCTCTTGGGCAGAGGCCTGGCCATCGAAGCGGCGGCCGGGCGGCGGCGCGACGTCGCCCACGGCCCCCGCAACCTCGACATCGACTTGATCGCGCTCGACCAGGCGACCCGCCACAGCCCCGAGCTGACCCTGCCCCACCCCCGGGTCCAGGAACGGGCCTTCGTCCTGATCCCTTGGCTGGAGGTCGATCCGGGGGCCCGGTTGGACGGGCGGCCCCTGGCCGAGTGGCTGGACCGGCTCGGACCCCAGTCCGTCAGCCGCCGGGACGACCTGTCCCTGCTGGCCCCGCTGACGGCCCGGCCGGAGGCCGGAGCGGGCCAAGGAGGATCGCGGTGAGTCCGCCTCTGAGACCCTTGCGTTGGCCCGTCCTGCTGGCCGCCGCCGCTTTGGGCGCAGCCGCCGGCTGGTCCGGCCTAGTCGTGCTGGAGGTCGTCGGCCATCGCCTGGCCCCGCCCAGTTGGCTGGTGGCCGGCCTGCTGGGGGCCGTCGCCCTGACCGGCTTCGGAGCCGCTCGGGCGGCCCACCAGCGCTACCACGTCCAACGCCGTTACCCCGATCCCAGCCGCTCCGTCGCCCTGCTGGCCTGGGCCCGCGCCAGCGCCCTGGCCGGCGCCGCCCTGGCCGCCGCCTACACCGTCCTGGCCTTGGTCAACCTGCCCCGGTTCGACCTGGCGGCCTCGCACCAGCGCGTCCTGAGGGGGGCCGCCTGCGCTCTGCTGTCGCTGCTGGTGATGGTGGCCGGCCTGGTCTTGGAACGGGAATGCCGCAGCCGCCACGGCGATTCCGGCGACGACTCGGGCTCCGACTGAGCCGATCCGCTCCGCCCGGTGGGCCGATCCGGCGACGACTCCGACTCCGACCGCACCCTGGTTGCGACTGAGCCGCTGTGGTCGGGCCACTGAGCCGAGTCTCGGGCCGGCCTCAGGCCGCCGGCGTCGGCTCCAGCTGGCCGCTCGGCCCGAAGAGCCGGGAGGAGGCTCGCACCACCAGTTGGGGCGTGAAGGTGATGTGACGGTGTCGGTCCGGCTCGGTCAAGAGCAGATCGACGGCGCTCCAGCCCAGGTCGTGCATGGGCTGGCGGACCGAACTCAGGGGTGTGATCAACTCTTCGGCGAAGGGGATGTCGTCGTATCCGACCACGGCCACGTCCTGGGGCACGGCCAAGTGGCGGTTCCGTAGCTCACGGATGACGCCCATGGCCACCACGTCGTTGACGCAGAAGACGGCCGTCGGCCGGGGATCGGAGCGATCCAGCAGGCGGGCCAGGCCGGCCTGGCCGCTGGCCGCGCTCATCGAGGGCAAGGACTGCGCGACCAGGACGGCGGCGGGGTCCAAAGAGCGCTCCTTGACCGCCTCCCAAGCGCCCTGGGCGCGGTCGCGGCACTGCTTCAAATCGGGCGGGCCGTTGACGAAGGCGATCCGGCGGTGGCCCTGGTCGAGCAAGTGGCCGACCGCCTGCCTGGCGCCGGCCACGTGGTCGACGCTGACCGAACTGACCTGGTCCGACTCGGCGTCGAGCAGGACGGCCGGGATGCCCAGACGGTCCAGGTAGGTCAGGGGCTCAGCCGGGTCGCCCGAAGGGGTCAGCAAGACGCCGCGCACGCCCTGTTCGGCGAACAGCCGCATGAAGCGGGCCTCTTTGAGGGGGTCCTCGTCCGAGCTGCAGATCATCAAGGTGCAGTCGTCGGCCGCCAAGCGGTCCTCGATGCCCCGGATCAAGGCGGTGTAGAAGGGATTGCTGATGTCGAGCACGATGGCCCCGACCATCAAGGATTGACCCATCCGCAGCTGCCGGGCGGAGGCGTTCTTGACGAAGTGGAGATCGGCCATGGCCCGTTCCACCCGGGCCCTGGTGGTGGCGGCCACCTGTTCGGGATGGTTGAGGGTGTTCGAGACCGTGGCGGTGGAGACGCCAGCTAGAGCCGCCACGTCCCGGATCCGGGCTCGGTTCTCAGCCACGCTGCCACCTCCAAGAAGCCATCATGCCGGATCGTTCCCCGGGCCGCACCTCGGGCCAGGCCGGGTCGGGTCGAGTCCCGGCCGATCCTGTCCGGTCCGGTCCGGTCCGAATCTAGCTCGTTCCGTCACCATACTTATCATCAGGACTTGACTCGGCCCCCGACTTGGCCCCTACGGCGGATCTGGACTTGAAATCAACTGACTTGTGGGAGTCAATTATGGAACGACCGGTTCTACTGTTTGTAATTCGGCGAGATATAGCGTACGATCTCTGCCAGATTAATCAGCCGGGTAGTAATTGGATGGCATCCGACCCGGACCTGAACGGACATCACTAAGGGGTAAACGATGGCTAAGCGGACCGAAGTAGTTCTGATCGATGATATCGATGGGTCGATCGCCGACAGTATGGTGGCTTTTTCTTTGGATGGGGTTTCTTACGAGATTGATTTGTCGGCGGCCCACGCCGCTGATCTGCGCGCCGACTTCGGTAAGTGGATCGACAAATCCCGGCGAGTGGGCGGCCGGCGTTTGGCCGTCCGGCGCCCGTCCGCCGGCGACGACATCGCCGAGATCAGGGCTTGGGCCTTGGCCAACGGCCACGAGGTCTCGGCCCGCGGCCGCATCCCCGGCAAGATCCGGGAGGCTTACAACGACGCCCACTGATCTGTCCGCCGGGGCCAGGCCCTGACCCAGCCTTGGGTCGGGCCGCCCGTCGGTCGGACCGACCGGACCCCGCCTCGTATCGTGGTCTTGGTCGCCGACCTGGTCCGGCTCCCTCGCCGGCAACACGGGGGAGCCTTCAGCCGACCAGGTCGGACTCTGACGCCGCCGCCCGCCAGCGGCGGCGTCGCCGTTTCGGGGTGGCGGAGGGCTGCCGCCCAACCCGCGCCGCCGCCGGCCGGCCGGCGCGGCTGGTACCATCGATCGATCCGGTCGTTCGACCCGGGCGCCCAGGCCAGCCGGTCCCAGTCGGCGGTCTGGCCGCCGCCTCGCCCCCGCCCCGGTCGGTCGAACTCAGGCGGGCCGGCCCTGTGTCACAGCTAGATGGGAAGATCAACTGCTCTGGTCGCGTTCACTAGACTGAAATGGTGATCGCGAAGCACGCCACCGCTCGGGCGGCGTCGCCAGTGGTCAAGGAGAAGTAATGTTCGAGAGATTCACGGACCGTGCTCGTCGAGTGGTCATTTTGGCCCAAGAAGAGGCCCGCATGCTCAACCACAACTACATCGGCACCGAGCATGTCCTGCTGGGGTTGATCCATGAGGGCGAGGGCATCGCGGCCAAAGCTTTGGAGTCGCTCGGGGTCACCCTGGCGGCGGTGCGCGAGCAGGTCGAAGAGATCATCGGCCACGGCCAGCAGGCCCCCAGCGGCCACATCCCCTTCACCCCCCGGGCCAAACGCGTCTTGGAGCTGTCCTTGCGCGAGGCCCTGCAGCTCAACCACTCGTACATCGGCACCGAGCACATCCTGCTGGGCCTGATCCGCGAGGGCGAGGGCGTGGCGGTCCAGGTCTTGATCAAGCTCGGAGTCGACACCACTCCGATCCGGAACACCGTTCTGCAACTGCTGTCCGGCTTCCAGACCAAGCAGGCCGCCACCTCCGGCGCTCCGGAGAAGAGCTCCGGGCAGTCCGGCTCCAAAATCCTGGATCAGTTCGGTCGTAATCTGACCCAGGCCGCCCGCGACGGCAAACTCGACCCAGTGATCGGTCGGCACAAGGAGATCGAGCGGGTCATGACGGTTCTGAGCCGGCGGACCAAGAACAATCCGGTCCTGATCGGGGAGCCTGGCGTGGGCAAGACGGCCGTGGTCGAGGGGCTGTCTCAGGGCATCGTGCGCGGCGACGTGCCCGAGACCCTGCGCAACAAGCAGATCTACAGCTTGGACATGGGCGCCCTGGTGGCCGGCTCGCGTTATCGCGGCGACTTCGAGGAACGGCTCAAGAAGGTCTTGGCCGAGATCCGCAACCGGGGCGACGTCATGCTCTTCATCGACGAGATCCACACCCTGGTCGGAGCCGGCGCTGCCGAGGGCGCCATCGACGCCGCCAGCATCCTGAAGCCGATGCTGGCCCGGGGCGAGTTGCAGACCATCGGCGCCACGACCTTGGACGAATACCGCAAGCACATCGAGAAAGACGCCGCCTTGGAGCGTCGTTTCCAGCCCATCCAGGTGGCGGAGCCGTCGGTCGCTTTGACCATCGACATCTTGAAGGGCCTGCGCGACCGCTACGAGGCCCACCACAAGATCACCATCACGGACGCCGCTTTGACCTCGGCCGCCCGTTTGGCCGAGCGTTACGTCTCCGACCGCTTCCTGCCCGACAAGGCCATCGACCTGATCGACGAGGCCGGCGCCCGGCTGCGCATCAAGCGCATGACGGCTCCGCCCGACCTGCGCGACCTGGACGACCGCATCGCCCAGGTGCGGCTGGAGAAGGACGCCGCCATCGAAGCCCAGGAATACGAGCGGGCGGCCGGCCTGCGCGACACCGAGCAGGGCTTGGCGGCCGAGCGGACCGCGCTGGAGAAGCAGTGGCGCTCCGGCGAGGAGGCCATCCCGGCCCAGGTCGACGAGGAGCAGATCGCCGAGGTGCTGAGTTCGTCCACCGGCATCCCGGTCTTCAAACTGACCGAGGAGGAGTCTTCCCGTCTGCTCAAGATGGAGGACGAGATCGGTCGGCGCATCATCGGCCAGGCCGACGCCGTCAAGGCCCTGGCCCGTTCCATCCGGCGCACGCGGGCCGGTTTGAAAGACCCCAAACGGCCTTCCGGCTCGTTCATTTTCGCCGGCCCTTCCGGGGTCGGTAAAACCGAGTTGACAAAAGCTTTGACGGAGTTCCTGTTCGGCGACGAGGACGCCCTCATCACCTTGGACATGAGCGAATACTCAGAGAAGCACACCGCCTCGCGTATGTTTGGCTCGCCGCCCGGCTATGTCGGATACGAAGAGGGTGGTCAGTTGACGGAGAAGATCCGTCGTAAGCCATTCTCGGTGGTTTTGTTCGACGAGATCGAAAAGGCCCATCCGGACATCTTCAATTCGCTGCTCCAGATCTTGGATGAGGGCCGTTTGACCGACGCCCAGGGCCGTGTGGTCGATTTCAAGAACACGGTTATTGTGATGACCACTAACTTGGGCACGCGCGACATCTCCAAGGCCGTCAATCTGGGGTTCCAGAGGGGTGGGGACGCCGCCGCTTCGTACGAGGCGATGAAGGCCAAGGTGTCGGACGAGCTGAAGCAGCACTTCCGTCCCGAGTTCCTCAACCGGGTGGACGAGATCGTCGTCTTCCACCAGTTGACCCAGGCCGACATCGAGCAGATCGTGGATCTGTTGGTGCGGCAGATCGAGACCAGGTTGGCCGACCGCGACATGGGCATCGAACTGACGCCGGCGGCCAAGGCCTTGGTGGCTCAGCGGGGTTACGACCCGGTCTTGGGGGCTCGCCCTCTGCGGCGGGCCATCCAGCGCGACATCGAGGACGCCCTGGCCGAGAAGATTCTGTTCGGCGAACTCAAGTCGGGCCAGGTCGTCTTGGTCGACGTGGCCGAGGAGGGGGCCGAGGCGCCCTTCGTCTTCACCGGCGCCGAAGCCGGCCGCATCCCCGATCTGCCGGTCGAGGAGCTGACGGCCACAGCCGAGCCAGCCGCCTGAACCAGTCATCCGGCGCCCGGTCGAGCACGGTCGGCCGGGTGCCGTGTGGTTCGGGCAGGTCGATCGGGTCTGGTCGGTCGGGTCGTTCGGGACTGGGAGCGGGTCAGAGCGGTCGGCTGGGGCCGGATTCACGGCGGACCCCCGACTCAGCCCCATTGGCTCAGCCCAGTCGACTCATTCCCATCGCTTCAACCCAGGTCGGTTCAGTCCCATTGGTTCAGCTCCGTCGGCTCAGCTCCGTCGGTTCCGGCTCCCACGGCCGGGGCGGCGGCGCCAGCGTCGAGGACGGCCGGTCCGGTCGCCGGCTTGGCTGAGGCGGCGTGGTCGGCGCAGCAAGATCGACAGCACGGCCAAACGGAGACGGAAGACCAAGCTGAGGCCGACGCACCAGCGCAGGGGGGCTTGGAACCAGCGGGGCAGGTGGTCGGCCAGGTAGAGCCGGGCCCCGCGATAGTGGGACCGGACCAGGCCGATGGCCTGGACGCGGGAGAGCTGGTGCGGGGTGAAGCTGGCCTCGGCCGCCGGCAGGTAGAGGCTGGACCAGCCCTCGCTCTCCAAACGCTCGGCCAGGTCGCCGTCCTCAAAAAAATGGGAGTAGTTCTCGTTGAAGCCGCCGACGGCGGCGAAGGCGGCCGGCCGCAGCAGCAGACAACAGCTGGACAGCCAGCCCACGCCGCGGGCGGTCTCGGTCGGCGCCAGGTCGAGCCGGTGCGGCGGGCGCGGCTGGCCGCGCTGGACCCGGCTGGCCAAGACCGGCCCCAAGCCCAGCGCTAAGTGGGCTAAGGCCCGGGCCGAGCGGTGGGCCGAGGGGTGGACGCGGCCGTCCGGCCGCAGCAGGCGCGGCCCCACCGCCCCCACTCGGGGGTCGGTCTGGGCCGCCGCGATCAGACGGTCGATGGAACCGGGTCGCCACTCGATGTCGGCCCGGGCGATGGCCAACCAGTCGGTGCCGAGGTCGCCCACGCCCAGGTTGACACGGGCGCCGTAGCTGAGGCCACGGCCGGCTTCGATCAGCCGGGCCCCCCGGGCCCGCACCGGTTCCAGCAGCGGGTGGCGCAGATTGGAGGTCACCACCACTAGGTCGGGTTGGAGAGCGCTGGCCTGGGCCAGACTGGCGACGAAACGGAGCAGGCGTCGGTCCGGCTCGTCCGCCACGCAGACGACCCGTAGCGTCTGATTGGGCTGCTCCAGGGTCATTGGGCTCACTCTAGTGCTGGGGCTTCCACTCGGCCGACCTTGGAGCGGAAGTGGGATCCGTTCCAGATCAGAGGTGTCATCTGGTGTCGGCCCTCCGTCATCCGGCGCCTCCTCCCTTCGTCGTCCTGCGCGTCAGTCGCAGGATCCAGCGGGTCCGTCCTCCGTCGTCCTGCGCGTCAGTCGCAGGATCCAGGCGTCCCAGGATTTGAGGGTTGCGTCTCGGTCCGAGTGGTGGAAGGATGCCGGGCAGACTCCTTCTCCGTCTTCCGGGGCGGTCAGGGTCTCACAATTTAATATGCTGCTTGTTTGGGGAAGCCGGTCGAATTCCGGCACTGAGCCGCAACGGTGGATCAGGGCGTCAGCCCTGATGAGTCCGAGCACCAACTGGCAGCTAGCGCTTCTATCCGTCGAGACTACGGGGGGCGCCCAGGCTGGGCGATCCCCGGATCGCTAGCCCAAAGGTCCGAAATGATTCCGGCCACACCATCCAGTCATCCAGCCCAGTCGGTCGTTCCCCGCCGGCCGGCGGTTCGGTCTGGTGTGGTGTGGCCGGGTTTTTCGTCTGTGGTGGCGGTTTGGTCGGATGGCGTGATGGGCGAGCGGGGTCCGGCGCCAGGTCGGATCCGGGTTGTGAATCCGAGTGGGAGGGCTGTCCTAGGCCGGGATTCGGGCCAGTTTGGCTGGTTCAGGAGTCTGTGGTCCGTCCGTCCGGTCCTGGGGGCCGGTCGGGTGAAAGTGATGATGACGGGTCGGCTGAGGCCGTTCCCGTCCCAGACGGCCGCCCACCCCGGTGGCTGTCATTTCCTTATCCGTTCGACTAGATGATCTTGTTTAAGGAGTTTTCAGATGATTACGAGAAGGAAGCGCTTAGGCGTTTCGATTGTGGCGGCTGCGGCTGTCATGTCTTTGGGTTTGGTCGCGCCGAGCAGTTATGCCGCGTCGACTGATGAGTGGATGATGTCGGTCGATGACATCGGGGGTAGTTCTTATCGGTACACCTACATGCTTTGGGACACTGACGAGTCGGCCTTTCCTCGGGTGGCACCGGGGGAGCTGATCGGATCGGACTTGTTTCCGAGCTTCTTCGACACCGAGGCGGACGCCTATCAGTTGGAGTCGGTCACCCGTGAGGGCGATGGGCTCACAGTGGACGCGGTTTATTGGTACGCCGCTGAACAGGGCGCCGACTGGTTCGATTACTCCGAGATAGACTTGACCGGTACGAGCACGTATGGGGCTCTGAGCGTCGGGTTCTGCAATCCGATTCCGGCGGTTTGTCCGGATGCCAGCATCGCTGCTCATAATTCGGCCAGTATCACGGTGGCGCGTTTGGCGTCGGAATATGTGGCCGATGTGGCATCGGTTTCGGTGCGTCTCTACGATCCGAACGATCCGACTGGTGAGGAGTTCATCGAGGTCGAAGATCAAACCATTCTGGCGAATTCTTTCTACGAGGATTTGAATACGAATTATCCTTCTGGTCTGGACGCGATCTATCAGATGTGGTACGCCGGTGGCATCCCCGTGTTGACGAGCATCGGTTATGACTACCTGTACGGCACCGGTGATTTGGTTGATTCGATGACGGTCGACGGTGTGCCCTGGTCCACGGATTATGTGAATGAGGAGGGGTGGCTCTATGGGGTCTACCGCTCTGATGGGAATCAGTGGGTGCGGGTCGACGTGTCCAAATTCGTGGGGGCCGATGTGTATCGGCTGTATCCGGGTGAGCTGGTGGTCTGGAAGTACGGTCCAGGGGAATATTACGACTTGTTGATTCCGCCGACTCTGGCCTTCGCCGCCTAGACCTTGGTCTGACCGGTCGGGGTCGCCTTCCGGGGCGGTCCCGACCGGCTGGCCTGAGGTTGGGACAGGTTATTGTTTCGGGTTCTGAAGTGTCTGTGTTTTGGAGGGTTCTGATGGGGTCGTGGGGTCGTCGGCTGGCTGGTTTGGCTGCGGTTTTGGGTTTGGTGGGATCTTTGGCGCCAGTGGCGGCCCCACCGGCGGTGGCGGATGAGCCGGCGGGGCAATCGGCGGGGACGCGGTTGGTGCGGTTCTTCTGGTCGGAGGAGACCTGTCCGTCGGCGGAGTCGATGGCGTTGTATGAGGTGACGGATTGTCAGGCTTGGGACGAGTTGGAGGCATGGGACGAGGATCTGGTCCACTGGCGGCAGCCGTATTGGATCGCGGACGGTGATCTGCGGGTGTTCGACGCGGCGGGGGCGCGGTTGACCGGTTCGGCTCATGATTACGTGCCTGATTCGGTGGGGACGCCGTTGCGGCAGGTGTATCAGAGTGGGACGCGGGAGGCGCATGGTCTGGCTTTCGAGCTGGCGCCGGGTTCGTATGGTTGGGAGGGTTGGGGGCATGGTGGTCTCAAGGTCGGCGGTGGGGTGTTCGAGGTTCCCGTGGGCGAGGGGGCGTTGAATCTTTTCGTCTCCAACGCTCGGATCTCGGTGGCGAATCTGCCGGGGGCGCCCACGGCGCCGGCGTGTGGGTTCGAGCTGTGGGATTATTTGGGGAATGTGGTGGAGCCGGCGGCGGTGACGGGGCCGGCGACGGGGGGCTCGGCTTCCTCTCCGACGGCTCATTATATGTTGTTGGCGCGTCAGGTCGGTGAGTTCTTCGACGCGGTGGATAATCCGACTGATGTGGGTGAGGCGTATTCGTATCGGGTGACGCCGGAGGATGAGGCGGCTTATTCGGCGCGGAGCGGGTTGTTGTATTGGCCGCGGGTGGAGTTGCCGGAGTTGGACGATCCGTATTTCCGGACCAAGTTCAACTCGATGCTGACGTGGACCAACATGTATATGTACACGGTGGACGGGAGACGGTACGTCTCGGCCATCGACGCGCTCAATTTGGCGGCGCCGCATCGGTTCGAGGTGGCGGTGACGGCGGGGGCGCGGTTCCGGGTGTTCGAGAAGGGGGCGCGGCATTTCGCGGCTTTCATCGAGCATCTGCCGGTCGAGGGTCCGGTGGCGGGCGAGGATGGTTATGACCGTTATGTGTTCATGGTGCCGGACGCGGTGCAGGTGCATTATGAGGCCGGTGGCGGGGAGTTTCTGCGCGAGGCAAAACGGTTCATGGTGCGGCCGGATGTGCCGGTGTATCGGGTGTCGGTGGATGTGGGTCCGGCGACGACTGCCCCGTCGGGTCCGGAGTCTCTTGAGTCGGGGTTGTTGTTGAATTTGGATGATTCGCAGCATCTGTCGCTGGCGGTGGGGGAGTCGTTTGATCTGTTCCCGATCCGGACTTGGCAGGCCATGCAGGGTGTGACTGGGAATTATTTCGTGGAGCCGGATTACCATTTGGAGTTGGTGGATTTCGCTGGTGGTTCGGACGTGTTGGACTCCTTCGTGGGTGGCTCGGCTGAGGTTCAGTCGGTGTCGTTGACGCCGGTGGGGTCTCCGGGTCGACAGGAGTATCGGGTGACGGGTTTGGCCGAGGGCACGGCAGTGGTCAAGATCACCTACGACGCTGTGGCCTGGCAGAGTAGTGCTGCGAATCAGTTGAACGATGGCACGTTCACGCATGTGAATCCGACTGCTGCGGGGGCGTATTTCGGTCCGACGGAGCCGCGTAGCACTGGTTTGGTGGTGGTGACGGTCGGCGCTCCGGACGCTTCGGGGATCACACTGGGTTTGGCTGAGATGGGCGCCCGTGGTGGTGGCGGTGAAGACGATGTGGTGTATTTCCGTGACAGTGAGGGGTCGACCAGTTTCTCGTTCACGGCTTCTTCCACAGCGGGTGGGGATGTGTCGGTGCGGGCGCACGCCCCGATCCATGATCAGGTCGGTGGTTGTCAGTTGGGTGAGTGTTGGTCGGATTACGACGTCCTGCCGAGTGGTTCGTCTTTCACGGTTGATTTGAGGGATGGTCGTAATTTGTTGGAGGTGACTGATTCGGCTGGTGTGGTGCGTTATCACGTGGTGAACGCGCGGGCGGTTCCGATCACGGTCACCAACGAGACTGATCCGGGGTGGCGCGAGGGTGATCCGGTGGCGGTGGGGGACAGGTTGAGTGTGCGGTTCGATGGTTTGGTGACGCCGGTGCCGAAGCTGGCCGGGATCTATAATCCGGGTTATTCGTATGACGACACGGGTCCGACGGTGTATCTGGAGTACACCACCGACGACGGCCGGGTCGTGGAGTCCAACCACACTCAGTACGCCATCGGTCATGGGATGACTTTGTCGTTCGAGGTCACGGCTGAGGGCGAGACCCGGTTGGGCAATGGTCGGATCCACACGACGCAGTGGGGCAGTGCGTGGCCGAGGCATCGGTGGATTCCGGAGCAGGGGATGGCTTCGCCTGGGGTGGCGTCGCATGTGGACACCACGCCGTGGCATTCGTTGTTGCCGGATTTGGTGTTTTCGACGGTGTCGGGTCCGGTTGTGTTGCCGGTGGCGCCGTCGGGCGAGGTTGGTGTGGTGGTGTCGGTTCCGGGGGTGTTGGAGCCGCGTTGGGTTCATGTGCCGGTGGGTTCGACGTTGTTGGAGGCGATGGTGGCGGTGTTGGGGGAGGAGTTCCCGGCCGGTGATCCGAGGGGTTCTTGGTATGTGGATGTGTTTGGTGGTTTTGTGAATTCGGTGGGGGTGGATCCGTCGGGTGTGATGTCTGGTGTGGGTGATTGGACTGGTGGTTATGAGGGTTGGGGCCAATTCACGGTGAATGGGTTTTACGCGGATCGGGGCGCGGGGCAGTGGTTGGTGTCTGATGGTGAGGTGGTGTTGTGGAATGACCGGTTGGCGTCGTCACGGCCGGGTCATGCGCCGGGGACGGTGTTGACGCGGTCGGATGTGGGTTTGGCTTGGGCGGTCGGCCTGGTGCGGGCGGCTGGTGTGTCGGATGGGGAGTTGGCCTCTCTGGGGTTGGCTGGTCCGGATCCGTCGGTGACGGATGCGGATGGGTTGGCGGAGCTTTATCCGGGGTTGGACCTGGGTTGGGGGTTGGATCCGGTGTTGGCCGGCCCGTTGGATCTGGTGATGGATTTGGTGGGGTTGATCGGGGATGATCCGGTGGGTGGTCGGTCGGCGGTGTCGGCGGCGCGGGCTGGTGTGGATGGTTTGCCGAGTACGGCGTCTCGTTCGGTGGGGTATCTGCCGTGGTTGTTCCGGAACGTGGAGCCTTATGCGTCGGCTTATCGGGTGTTGGTGGAGGCCGAGGCTTTGGTGGCGGGGGCGACCCCCACGCCGGATCCGACGCCGTCGCCCACGCCGGATCCGACTCCGACGCCGTCGCCGACGTCTACCCCCACGCCGGATCCGACGCCGTCTCCTACTCCTACGTCCACGCCGGATCCGACGCCGTCTCCCACTCCCACGCCTCCGCCGACGCCGTCGCCGAGTCCGTCTCCGGATCCGTCTTCGTCGCCGGTTCCGGTGGGGCGGGCCGAGTTGGAGGTGTTGGTGGCGTCGGTGGAGTCGGTGTCGTTCGATCAGACTGATTTGACGGAGGCCGCCGCTGTCTTGCTGCGGGCGTTGTCTGCCGCCCGTTTGGTGTTGGCTGATCCGGCTGCCGAGGGTGAGTCGGTGGCGGGGGCGTATGGGGTGTTGGAGTCGGCTTGGGCTGGTTTGGGTTCGGGTTCGGTCGTGCATGGTTTCCAGTCCGGTTCGGTGTTCACACTGGGTTCGTCGGATTCGATGGCGCATGTGTCGGCGCGGGACAGGTCGTTGCATTCGGGTGTGGTGTCGGTCGACGGGCTGGTGTTGAGTTCGGGGGTGGATTATGCGGTGTCGGGTGGTCCGACCACGGTGGTTCTGAGTTCGGGGTTCTTAGGCTCCCTATCAGTTGGTGAGCATGTTTTGTCGGTCGGGTTCCGGGATGGTTGGTCGGCTGAGGCTGGTTTTTCGGTCCGGGGGGCTGGTTGGTTGCCTGGTGCTGGTTCGGTGTCGGATGGTTCGGCGGCGGGTGCGGCTGGGTTGCTGGTGTTGGCTGGGTTGTTGGTGTTGGCGGCGGCCGGTGGGGCGCGTCGGGAGGAGCGTCGGGGCAGTCTGCACGCGGCCTGAGGTCTAGTCCCGTCGTCCCGGGGGGCGGCGGGACGGCGGGCCGGGGTTGTGGGTTCGCCACCCGCCCCGGCTTGACCCTCGACCCGACCGGTAGCGGTCGCCTGCGTCAGTGGTCGGACTTGACCGGCTGCGGCGCGGCATCGCTCGCCGACGGACTGGCAACTTGGTCGTGGTCCAGCGTCGCCGCCGACGGCGCCTATACTCGTCCCTGACACGGGAGTCCGGGGAATGTCCGGGCTGAGAGGAAGGCGCCAGCCTTCGACCGAATGAACCTGATCTGGGTCATGCCAGCGCAGGGACGCTCTCCGAACGTCGAACCGCGGCGTTCACCCGTGCCCGCATCTGATAAGGAAAGGGCACTCAATGTCTGATCGCTCCGTCGCTCCCGACCCGGTCGGCTCCGACCTCGACCCGTCCATCGCCCGGCCGGCTGCCCGTCATCTCAATTGGAGGGTGGTCGACATCGTGGTGGCGGCCGTTCTGGGCGCCGCCACCGGGCTCATCCTGGTGGCTTGGAACACCGTCGGCGCGGCCGGCGGCGACGTCCTGGCCGCTCTCACCCCCGGTCTGGGCGGTCTGGCCGCCGGCGGCTGGATGATCGGCGGCGTCCTGGGCGGGCTGATCGTGCGCAAACCCGGCGCGGCCGTCTTCGTCGAAGTGGTGGCGGCTCTGGTGTCAGCCGCCGTCGGCAGCCAGTGGGGGCTGCTGTCCCTGCTCAGCGGCTTGGCCCAGGGCCTCGGCGCCGAACTGATCTTCCTGGTCTTGGCTTACCGCCGCTGGAATCTGCTGCCGGCCTTGGCCGCCGGCGCCGGCTGCGCCCTGCTGGAATACCCCGTCGAGCTGATCTTCTACTACGGCGCCACGGTGCCACTGTTCAAGATCGTCTACCTCGTCACCATGTTGTTGTCCGGGGCCGTCATCGCCGGCGGCGGCGGTTGGTTGATCACCCGGGCCTTGGCCCGCACCGGCGCCCTCAACCGCTTCGAGGCCGGGCGCGAGACCCGACAGCGGGTCTAAACGGATCCTCGGGAACGGACCACGCGGTGAGACGTCACAGCGGACCCGACGGCGGCGCGGCCTCGGCTCTCGCCCGGTCGGACCGCCGCCCTCCTCTGATCGAATTGGAGGACTGGGGCTGGCGCCACGCCGGCCGGGCCAGATGGGCCGTCCGTCACCTGACCTGTCGGATCGAGCCCGGACAGCGGGTGCTCCTGCTGGGGGCCTCCGGGGCTGGAAAGTCGACTCTGTTACGAGCCTTGGCCGGGCTGCTGGGCGGGGCCGACGAGGGCGAGGAAGCCGGTCGTCTGAGCCTGGACGGCCAGCCGGCCAACCGTCAACCCGGTCGCACCGGCCTGGTCATGCAAGACCCGGCCAGCCAGCTGGTGCTGGCTCGGGCCGGCGACGACGTCGCCTTCGGCTGCGAGAACCTGGGGCTGGCCCGGGAGTCGATCTGGCCTAGGGTGCGCTCCAGTTTGGACGCCGTCGGTCTGTCCCTGCCCTTCGACCACGACACCGCCGAACTGTCGGGCGGGCAACGCCAACGGCTGGTCCTGGCCGGTGTGCTGGCCATGGGCCCCGACCTGCTGCTGCTGGACGAACCGACCGCCAACCTCGACCCGGACGGGGTCCGGGAGGTGCGCCAGGCCGTGGCCGACCTGGTGGACGACCGTAGTCGCGGCCTGATCGTGGTCGAACACCGTAGTCAAGTTTGGCTGCCCGTGATCGATCGGGTCTTGGTGCTGTCGGCGGACGGTCTGCTGGCCGACGGGTCGCCGGCCGAGGTCTTCGAGCGGCATGGCCGAGAGCTGGCCGACCTGGGAGTGTGGACGCCCGGCCAACCTCTGGCTCTGACCCCCCGGCCGGCCGGCCCGGCCGGGCCGACCATATTGAGCGGGCGCGGCCTGGTCATCGGCCACGATCCCGGGCGGGCGGTCCAGACCGACCTCAACCTCGATCTGGCGGCCGGCCAGTCCACCGTCCTGACCGGCCCCAACGGCGCCGGCAAGACCACCTTGGCCTTGACCCTGGCCGGTCTGCTGCCCCGGTTGGGCGGTCAGTTGGCCATGGCCGACCCGCCGGCCCCGCCCGGTCGGCCCGATCCGGCGACCTGGCGTTCACGCGAGCTGCTGACCCGGCTGGGCACGGTCTTCCAAGAACCCGAGCACCAGTTCGTGGCCAACACGGTGGCCGACGAGGTGGCGGTCGGGTTACGGGCTCTGGGTCGGCCGCCGGGAGAGGTGGCCAGTCAGACGACCGAGCTGTTGGAACGGCTGCACCTGTCCCATTTGGCGCGGGCCAACCCTTACACCCTGTCCGGGGGGGAGAAACGTCGCCTGTCGGTGGCGACGGTGCTGGCCACCTCGCCCGCCGTCGTGGTCTTGGACGAGCCGACCTTCGGCCAGGACCGACGGACCTGGATCTCGCTGGTGGAACTGATCGGCCAACTGCTCGACCAAGGCGTCACCGTCGTCTCCTCGACCCACGACGACGACTACATCGCCCTGCTGGGCCAGCATCGTTTGGTGCTGTCTCCCTCAGATCGTCCAGAACCGGGGCCGGCTGGACCTGGCCCGGGCGACCGGCGTCAGTTCCGAGTTGGCGGCCCGGAATCCGGATGGCAGGAGTCCGCCGCCTCGATTCCCGCGTCTTGTCCGGCCGCGTCCGGGCCTGGCGTCCATCCGACCGGGATGGATCCTGCGACTGACGCGCAGGATGACGGGGGTGCTGGCAGGGGGGTCGACACGCGGGCTGGCGTGCGAGGCGGAGCGTCGGACGGCGTGGGGGTCGGCGGGCTGGGTGGCGTGGTGGACGGTTCGGGGGTTGGCGTTCGGGACCGCCTGGGGGATGGCGCGGGGGTTGGCGCCCGGGACGGCGCGTTGGACGACGGGGGGGCTGGCGCGCGGAGTGACCGGGGGAGCCGGGGCGGTCGGCGGAATCTCTTGGACCGGGTCAACCCGACCACGCGCGTGGCCGCCGCCGGGATCGTGACCTTGCCCATGTTGATCAGCTTGGATCCGGTCTCCGGGGCAGTGGCGGTCGGTCTGGAACTGATCGTCTGTCTGGCCCTGGGCTGGCGGCCGGGCCAATTGGTCCGTCGACTGGCGCCGTTGCTCTTGATCGCCCCCGTCACCGCCATCGGTCCTTTGCTCTACGGCCGTCCGGGCGGGCGGATCTACCTCGATTGGTGGCTGGTGGTGGTCTCCCAGCAGTCCGTCAGCCTGGCCCTGTCCGTCCTGATCCGGGTCATCGCCCTCGGCCTGCCCTGCGTCGTCCTGCTCGGTCGGATGGACCCGACCGACCTGGCCGACGGCCTGGCCCAGGTCTGGCGCCTGCCCCACCGCTTCGTCTTAGGGGCGCTGGCCGCTTTCCGCCTGACCGGCCGCTTGAGCCGGGACTGGCGGTCCATGGAATTGGCCCGTCGGGCCCGCGGCCTGGGCGACAGCCGGGCCCTGCGCCGCCTGGCCGGGCTGTCCTTCGCCGTCTTGGTGACGGCGGTCAGACGCGGTTCTGAGTTGGCCACGGCCATGGAGTCGCGCGGCTTCGGCCGGCCCGGCCGCAGCTGGGCCCGGGTCTCCCGGCGCGGTCCGATCGACCGCCTCTGCTTGATCGCCGCCGGGGCCATCCCCCTGATCTCACTGCTGGCCGCCGTCTGGAGCGGGCAGTTGCGCACGCTGCTGTCGATTTAACAGTCCCGGCGGCCGGCCGAAGGGACAGGTCCAGTCCGGCGGCCGGTCCGAGCCGCCCAGCCTTTGGACAGGGAGCCTTCGTTCCCGCCGGCTGGGGGATATGCCGGCTGGGGGATATAGAGTCTGGTCTTGAACTGACTCTGGGGCGGTCCGAGGGCTGGCCCGGAGTCACATTGATCGGACACATCGGTAGGAGTACGCCATGGGCACCCCAGGCTCCCCAGTCCCGGCTGTCGAGACAGCCGGCCAGCCCGCCCGACAGCAATGGAGCGGTCAGTTCGGGTTCATCATCTCCGCCATCGGCTCAGCCGTCGGTTTGGGCAATATCTGGCGCTTCCCCGGCGTGGCCTACGAGAACGGCGGCGGGGCCTTCCTCATCCCCTACATAATCGCCTTGCTGACGGCCGGCATCCCCATCCTCTTCCTGGACTACGCCATCGGCCATCGTTTCCGGGGCGGGGCGCCCCTGGCCCTGCGCCGGATCAAGCGTTGGCTGGAGTCGCTGGGCTGGTTCCAGGTCATGATCTGCTTCTTCATCGGCATCTATTACGCCGTCATCCTGGCTTGGGCGGCCAGCTTCTTCGTCTTCTCCTTCACCCAGAAGTGGGGCGACGACACGGCCAGCTTCTTCCTCTTCGATTACCTCCACCTGCCCGACGCCCCGGCTGGCTACTCGCTCCAATTCGTGCCCGGCGTCCTCATCCCCTTGGTCTTGATCTGGGTCGCCACCATCGCGGTGCTGGCCTTCGGCGTGGCCAAGGGAGTGGAGCGGGCCAACATCGTCTTCATGCCTCTGCTGGTGGTGGCCTTCTTGGTGCTGGTCGTCCGGGCCGTCACCCTGCCCGGCGCGACCGACGGCCTGAACGCCCTCTTCACGCCTGATTTCTCCAAACTGGGCAGCGCCGACGTCTGGATCGCGGCCTACAGCCAGATCTTCTTCTCCTTGTCCATCGCCTTCGGCATCATGATCACCTACGCCTCGTACCGTCGGCGCAAGGCCAACCAGACCGCGCCCGGCCTGGTGGTGGCCTTCGCCAACTCCTCCTTCGAGATCCTGGCTGGCATCGGCGTCTTCTCCATCGTCGGCTTCATGGCCCACCAGCAGGGCACCACGGTCGATCAGCTGAGCGGTCTGAAGGGCGTCTCATTGGCCTTCATCACCTTCCCCAAGGTGGTCTCCGAGATGCCCCAGAGCTGGCTCTTCGGGGCCTTGTTCTTCGCCTCTTTGCTGATGGCCGGCTTCACCTCCTTGATCAGCATCCTGCAAGTCATCATGGCCGGCTTCCAAGACAAATTTGGGTTTAGCGTGCGCCGTTCCGCCATTTGGGTCGGCGGCGTCATGGGCCTGGTCTCGACCCTGCTCTTCGCCACCGTCCAAGGCCTCAACGTGCTCGACGCCATGGACAAGTGGATCAACGAGATCGGCATCGTCTCGTCCGCCATCATCATGTCGGTGGCGGTGATCTGGGTCTGCCGCCGAGGCCGCGAGCTGTCCTTCCATCTGTCCAGCCTGTCCACCTTCAAGGTCAAGAACGTCTGGCTCTTCCTGGCCGGCGTGCTCAGCCCGACCATGTTGGTCTACATGCTGGTCCAAGTCGTCATCAGCCTGATCAAGGAGCCCTACGGCGGCATGCCCCAGTGGTTCCTGTTGATCGACGGCTGGGGCTCGATCGTGCTCTCCATCGTCGGCGCCCTGGTCTTGACCAAGCTGGCTTGGAGGAGAGACCCCGACCGCTTCGAAGCCTGGCCCCTCTTCGCACCGAACGGAAAGTGAGGTCCTGACATGACTGACACCGCCATCGTTTTCATGATCCTGGCCATGGTCATCATCTGGGGCGGCCTGCTGGCCAGCGTCGCCTTCTTGATCCGTCGCCCCGAGCTCAAGGTCTGGCCCGAGGACGCCCCGCCCGAGGACTGATCCGGCGCACTCCGCCTCCCGAGGGCCAGCCTCTCAGGGGGGCCGTCCCACCGGGCGCGCTTCTGGCTCTCATCCCGCTTCTCAGAGCGCGCCTCAACCGATCAGCTGAGCTCTGGGGTCGTGACCGGGTACGGCGGTCGCGGCGGTGGCCTCTGGCCTCTCAGGCCGGCCCACCGGGCGCGTTCCGGGCTCAATCCGGCCCTCGGAGCTGCGTCTCAACCGATCCAGCCGGGATCCGGGTCCGTGACAGTACGGCGATCGCGGCGGTGGCCTCCAGCCTCTTAGCCCGGCCCGCCGGGCGCGCTCCGGGCCGAGTTGTCGCCGCCGCGCAAAACCACCAACTCGGGCCCCTCGACTCGGTTCCGACCGCCGTGGTCGGCCCGCGCCGAGCCAGCTCGACCAGCCCGGGCCGGGCCGGACCGTTCGAAGCGGGTCGGGTCGGCCCGGTCGAGGGGACCGTCTCGCTCCGGGTCCCAAAGCTGGTCGCCGGCGGAGCGGCTGAAGGCCGGATGGCGGGACATCTGGTCGGCGCTGGGCCGCTTGGGGCCGAGCCCGACCCGGGTCAGGGCGTCGAGCAGATGGGGCGATTCGATCACCTGCAAACCGGGCCAGACCGGGTTCGATCCGCCCGGCCCGGCCAGTTGGGACAACGACCCGGCCGGCACCAGGGCCCGTCTCAGCCCTAAACGTTGGGCCTCGTTGAGGCGCCGCCCCAATTCGGTCGGACGGCGCAACTCGCCGGCCAAGCCGACCTCGGCCAGAGCCACCAAATCGTCCGGGCAGGGCGCGTCACGGGCGGCCGAGGCGACCGCGCAGGCCACCGCCAGGTCGGCCGCCGGATCATTCACCCGGGCTCCGCCCACGGTCGAGACGTAGACGTCGTCGCGATGCAACCGGAGCTGGGCCCGCCGTTGCAAGACTGCCAGCAGCATGGCCAAACGTCCGGAGTCGAAGCCGTGGCTGACCCGTCTGGGGCCGGCCGCCCGAGTCGGCGCCACCAGGGCCTGCAACTCGGTCAACAGCGGCCGACGCCCCTCCACCACGAAGGTCAGGGCGGAGCCGGTGACGGGCTGGTCGTGGCGGCTGGTGAAGACGCCGGAGGGGTCGGGCACCTCCTCGACGCCGCCGTCGGTCAGCTGGAAGCAGCCCACCTCGTCGGCCGGACCGAAGCGGTTCTTGACCGCCCGCAGCAGCCGCACGCCGGAACGCCGCTCGCCCTCGACCGAGACCACCACGTCGACCAGGTGTTCCAGGGTGCGGGGGCCGGCGATGGAGCCGTCCTTGGTGACGTGGCCGACCAGGATGACGGGCCGACCGCTGCGTTTGGCCACTTGGATCAGGGCCGAGGCCACCTCCCGCACCTGGGCCACGCCGCCGGCCGAGCCGTCCACCGCTTGGCTGCCGATGGTCTGGACCGAATCGACCACGACCAGACTGGGCCGGACCTGTTCGATCTGCCCCAGGACCTGGGCCAGTTCGGTCTCGGCGGCCAAGAACAGCTCGGGGCTGTCCGCGCCGGTCCGGCCGGCCCGCAATTTGATCTGCCCGGTCGACTCCTCGCCGCTGATGTAAAGAGTCCGGCCCTGATGGGTGGACCAGGCTTGGGCCAAGGCCAACAACAGAGTCGATTTGCCGACGCCGGGCTCGCCGGCCAGCAGCACGACCGCGCCTGGCGTCAGACCGCCGCCCAAGACGCGGTCCAGCTCGGACAGACCGGTCGGCCGATGGGTCACCCGTCCGGGATCGACTTCGGTGATGGGGACGGCCGGCTGAGACGGCGGAGCCACCGTCGGCCCGACGGCGGCGGGGGCGACGGCCTCGACCGAGCCCCAGGCCTGACACTGGCCGCAGCGCCCGACCCAGCGCAAGCTGGCCCAGCCGCACTCGCCGCAGCGATAGGACGGTTTGACTGACTTGGTCATGGCGGCAGCTTAGGAGGGAGCTACGACAGTCGGGTCGGACGACCCGCGGGCCTGGGCCCAGATGGTCAGATGGTCAGATCCGGACCGGGCCGCGGGCGGTGGCGAAGACGACGGCGGTCAGACCGGGGTAGCCGCTGGGGGAGTCGAAGCGCAAGGTCACGCCGTCGAAGACCTCGGACAGGCCCGCCCCCAACCACTGCTCGACCCGCTGGCGGTTGCCGGCGATGTCCAACTCGGTCAGGCCGACGGTGCCGGGCAGGGCGGCCGGCCGGACCGACGGCTCGGACACCCAACGGATGAAATAGGGCAGCTGGGGGTCGGCGATCAGACCCTTGACGCCGATCTGCTGCCACTCCAGGAGCCGGCCGTCGGGGAAGTGGCGGGTGCCGATGACGGCGTGACGGGCCAGGCGCTGCTCGAACTGGGCCAGGTCGGGCACTGAGACGACCCAGCCCAACCAGCCGCCCCCCAACTCGCTGCGGGTCCGCACGGCTTGGCCGTAGGGGGCCTTCTCGGCGGCCGGATGGTCCAGCACCTCGACCACCTCGATGAAGCGGCCCTGGGCCAACGGGATCAGGCGCATCCGGGTGCCGAAGCGAGGGTGCAGGCCGCCGTCGACCGATTTGACGCCTAGTAGTTCTTCGAAGCGCGTCGCCTCCGCTCTCAGGCCGATGGGGCCGGCCGCGTACACGACGTGATCGATATGCATAGGACCCATTCTTCACTATCCCGAGCCATTCCCACGACACGGGGTCGTCTGGCCCCGAGAGTCCCGAGCGGCCAACTGGCCTGGAGCGGTCACGTAGACTCTGGGAACATGGCAAACCGACGTGACCTCGTCCTGGTCGTCGACTATGGCGCCCAATACGCTCAACTGATCGCGCGCCGAGTGCGCGAGGCCCACGTCTACTCCGAGATCGTCCCCCACACCATGCCGCTGGCCGAACTGCTGGCCCGCCGTCCGGCCGCCATCATCCTGTCCGGCGGCCCGCAGTCGGTCTACCAGCCGGGCGCGCCGCAGGTCGACCCCGCCCTGTTCGAGGCCGGCCTGCCCGTCCTGGGCATCTGTTACGGCTTCCAGGCCATGGCTTTGGCCCTGGGCGGCCAGGTCGACCGGACCGATCTGTCCGAGTTCGGCCGCACCTCCCTCAGCCTGACGCGGCCGGGCCAACTGCTGGCCGGGCTGCCGCCACAGCTCAAAGTCTGGATGAGCCACGGCGTCTCGGTCCAACGTCCGCCGGCCGGCTTCACCGCCCTGGCCGCCAGCGCCGGAGCCGAGGTCGCCGCCATGGAGGACCCGGACCGGCGTCTGGCCGGGGTGCAGTGGCACCCCGAGGTGCTGCACTCCGAACACGGCCAAGACGTCTTGTCGAACTTCCTGCATCGGATCGCCGGTCTGGGTCAGAGCTGGACCCCGGGCGTCATCGTGGCCGAGGCGGTCGAGGCCATCCGCCGCCAGGTCGGCTCGGCGAAGGTCCTGTGCGGCTTGTCCGGCGGCGTCGACTCGGCCGTGGCGGCGGCCCTGACCCAACGGGCGGTGGGCGACCAGCTGACCTGCGTCTTCGTCGACCACGGCCTCCTGCGCCAGGGCGAGGCCGAGGCGGTGGAGCGAGACTTCGTGGCCGCCACCGGAGCCAAGCTAGAGGTGGCCCGGGTGACCCAGGACTTCCTGTCCCAGTTGGCCGGGGTGACCGACCCGGAGACCAAACGCAAGACCATCGGGCGGATGTTCATCCGCACCTTCGAGGCCGAAGCCCGGCGGCTGGCCGGCGCCGAGGGGGTCGACTTCCTGGTCCAAGGCACCCTCTACCCGGACGTGGTCGAGTCCGGCGGCGGCCAGGGGGCGGCCAACATCAAGAGCCACCACAACGTCGGCGGTCTGCCCGACGATCTCAAATTCACCTTGGTCGAGCCCCTGCGCAGCCTCTTCAAAGACGAGGTCCGTCAGGTCGGTTTGGAGCTGGGGCTGCCCCCGGAGATGGTCTGGCGCCACCCCTTCCCCGGCCCCGGACTGGCCATTCGCATCATCGGCGAGGTCACCTCGGAGCGCCTGGAGATCCTGCGCCAAGCCGACGCCATCGCCCGCCAGGAGCTGACCTCCGCCGGCCTGGACCGTCAGATCTGGCAGTTCCCGGTCGTGCTGCTGGCCGACGTCCGCTCGGTCGGGGTGCAGGGCGACGGCCGCACTTACGGACATCCCATCGTGCTGCGTCCGGTCACCAGCCAAGACGCCATGACGGCCGACTGGGGGCGGCTGCCGTACGAGGTGCTGGAACGGATCTCGACCCGTGTCACCAACGAGGTGCGGGAGGTCAACCGGGTGGTGCTCGACATCACTTCGAAACCGCCCGGCACCATCGAGTGGGAGTGAGCCGAAACGCGATCGAGGCGGCCCCAGGGCGGGGCCGCCTCGATCATCGCCAGTGAGCGAGCGCTCAGCTCAATCCCGGAAGCGGATCCGGGACTGGTTGTGTCAGCGGTCTTTTTTGATCGCGCCCAGGATCTGGTCCAAGCCGGACGAGGCGGCGCCTTCCTGCGGCAGCAGCAGCCAGAGCATGATGTAGACCACCGGGCCGAGGGCGAAGAAGAGGATGCCGACGGCGAAGATGATGCGGATGATGGCGACATCGATCTTGGTGAAAGCGGCGATGCCGCCGCAGACACCTCCTAGAACTTTGTCGGAGCGGGAGCGGGTCAAGGATGCGGACATGGGTGATTCCTTTCTACGATCAGCGACGAAGTCCGAACAAGGCCAAGATGGCCAACAAGATCAAGATGACGGGCACGGCGACCTGGACGACGGCCACGGCGACCCCGAAGACGACTTTGAAGAAGGCGCCGCCAGCCACGGCCAGGCAGAGCAGGCCGAGGCAGAAGGCGGCCATGTCGTGGGGCCGGCGGCGGGGTTTGACGTTCATACCCGACTCACTGTCGTATATCCCTGGACCATCTCAAAAACCTATCCAGCCCCACTCCAGGACCGGCAGGAGAGCGGTCAGAGCCACCAGACAACCAGCCAGCGGCGACAGCCAACGCGGCCGGCCGGCCCAAGGCGAGACCAATAGGGCCAGCCCGACCAAGCCCAGCCAGCAGACCGCCAGCAGGTAGGGGTAGTCGTAGAAGGGGGGGCCGAAGACCCAGCTGAGTCCGCCGGCCGAACCGGCCAAGGCCAGCAGGGTCAACCAGCCGACCAGGGCGGGATGGCGCCGCCGGACGGCCACCGCCGTGCCGGTCGGGTGGTGCGGAGCGGGCGAGGCATGGGCGAAGAAAGCGGCCAGCTGGATGGGCTCGGCCATCGGCCCAGAACCGGTCAGTCGCTCGATCTTGACCGATCCGGCCGGGTCCAGCGACCCCAGAGCGGTCACCGGGGTCGGGTCGGGGTGGCTCAGCCGCATCGCGGGCCCGAGCGGGGCGACGGTGGCCGAGGCTGGTCGGGACGGTCCCAGCCCGGCGCCGGAGGACGACGGCGGCGCGGCCGAGGTCGGTCCGGACGTCGGCGGCGGGTCCTGTTGGAAAGGGGGCGCGACCGACCGGTCGCCAGAGCCGGCCGGGGCCGGCGAGGCCGACCAGGGGACCGCTGGCAGGGGCGCGGTCAAACCGCCGGAGTCGATCTGGAAGGGGTCGACGGCGGGCGGATTGGGCTGGAAGCCGATCGAGTCCGGCCACAGGCTGGCCGCCTCCAGGAGCGACGAGGGCAGAGTCAGATCGTCGTTCCGAGTCCGCTGCGAGTCCAGCTGATAAGTCTCCAGGCGTTGCAGCCAAGCCGCTTTGGCTTGGTCGAAGGAGGCTGAGCCAGGGGTGGCGGGGAGAGTCGGCCGGGAGCGCCGTCCCCGGTTGGCCCGCTTGGCCAACTTCAGCGCTATGACCAAGCAGACGACGAAGACGATCCAGAACGGGAAACTGACCCCGTTGACCAAGGCGGACACCCCCAGCACGGCACAGCCGGCGGCGCCCAGGATCAAAGCCCGGCGCGGGGGGGCGGTCGAGGACGACTGACGCTGAGCCAGCGCGCTGGATCGGCTCTCGGCGGGGATCAACAGCCAAGCCAGGGCGTAAACGATCAAACCGAAGCCTTCGAGCAAGACCAGGGCGACCGCGCCCAACCGGACCCAAGCGACCGGCAGCCCGAAATGGCGCGCCACCCCGGCGCAAACGCCGGCGATGACTTTGTCGCTGGAACTGCGGCGCAGGGCGGTCGAACTCACAGGCTCCATACTTCCGGCGAGCCCTCCTTTCGGCTATTGGGGTTGACCCTGAGCCGACCCCCGGCTGGCTGTGGACGACCCTGAAGCGGTCGGGCTCCACTGGGGTCCGGGAGCGGCTGGTCCAGTTCCAGTCCGCTTCCGGGCGGCGGCGGCCCGGTCGGAGCGATCGAGCCGGCCGGGGCGGCGGGCTGGCTTGGGGCGGTTCGATGTGGAAGCCTGGAGGCGCCATGGATGACTCTGCCCCGCCGGCTGAGGCCGGCGCCGACATCGCCGCTTCGCTGGGCCAGGACGCGCCGCCGAAGCCGACCGCTCCGACCCTGTCGCGCCGCTTGGACGGCTCCTGGCTGGGCGGGGTCTGCGTCGGCTTGAGCGCCCGACTGGGTTGGCCGGTGGCTTTGCTGCGGGCCGCCTTCATGGCGGCCGGACTGTGGCTGTTCGCCGGAGCGGTCGTCTACGCCCTGCTCTGGTTGGTGTTGCCCCGAGCCGACCGGCCGACCGCCGTCGGTCTGGCCGCGGCCAGTCGCGGCGGGCTGCGGCAGACCCCACGGACCAATGTCAAGGTGACGGCCGTGCAGACCCTCATGCTGCTGGTGTACGGCTTCGGCGCGGCCGGATTGGTCAATGTCTTAGGCTCCGGCTGGATCGCCCGTGACGCCTTCAGCGTGGTCGGGGTCGGAGCCGGCGTGGCGCTGGTCTGGCGCCAATGGGACCGTCCGCGACCGGCCGACCAGGTGGCGGCCATCTGGGTGGCGCGGGGCAAGGTCGTCTTGGGCGTGGTCGTGGCCGGGACCGTGCTCGGGCTCACCCTGGGCTGGCGCTTGGGCTGGTCGGCGCTGCCCCGGATCGCCTTGATCGTGGCCCTGGGGGTCGGTTTCGCCGTCGTCCTGGCCGCGCCTTGGCTGCTGCACCCCCGCCGCGCCTCCCGCGACCGGGAGGAGGAGGTGCTGCTGCAGGCCAAGGCCGACATGGCGGCCCACCTGCACGACTCGGTCCTGCAGACCCTGGCCATGATCCAACGGCAGGCGGCGGACGCCAAGGCGGTGGCCCACTTGGCCCGGCGCCAGGAGCGGGAGCTGCGGACCTGGCTCTACGGCGAGGCCGGCGACGCCGAGACGGTCAAGGTCGCCCTGAGGGCGGTGGCGGCCGAGGTCGAAGACGCCTTCTCGGTCCGAGTCGATCTGGTGACGGTGGGCGACGCCGAACTGTCGCCGGAGCTGGACGCCCTGGTGCGGGCGGCGCGCGAGGCCATCGTCAACGCGGCCAAGCACTCCGGGGCGGACCGGGTCGACGTCTACGCCGAGGTGGCCCCGAACCAAGCCGAGGTCTTCGTGCGCGACCGGGGGCAGGGCTTCCAAGCCGATCAGATCGGTCCCGATCGGATGGGGGTGCGTCGTTCTATCCTGGATCGCATGCACCGCTACGGTGGTGTGGTCGGTCTGCGCTCGACCGTCGGTGAGGGCACCGAGGTCCGGTTGCAGGTCGATCGGTGAGCGTCCGAGGCGGGAGACAGATGACTGAGCCGTCGACAATGCGCCCAGAGGGGCGTTACCGAGTCGTCGTGGTGGACGACCACGAGATGTTCCGCACCGGGGTGCGGCACGAGATCGGCCGAGCGGTCGAGATCGTGGGCGAGGCCGAGGACGTGCCCCAAGCCGTGGCCGTCATCGCCCAGACCACGCCCGACCTGGTCCTGCTCGACGTCCACCTGCCCGGCGGCGGCGGCACCGAGGTGATCAAACGGACGCACTCCCGCCAGCCCGACGTCCGCTTCTTGGCCCTGTCGGTGTCCGACGTGGCGGAGGACGTCATCGGCGTGATCCGGGCCGGGGCCAGGGGTTACGTCACCAAGTCGATCTCCGGGCCGGAGCTGATCGACGCCATCTGTCGGGTGGCGGAGGGCGACGCCGTCTTCTCGCCCCGGCTGGCTGGGTTCGTCCTGGACGCCTTCTCCGGCTCGATCGAGGTGGCCAGCATCGACGAGGACCTGGATCGGCTGTCGACCCGCGAGCGTGAGGTCCTGCGCTTGATCGCACGCGGGTACTCGTACAAAGAGATCGCCCGCGAACTGTTCATCTCGGTCAAGACGGTCGAGACCCACGTCTCCAGCGTGCTGCGTAAGCTCCAACTGACGAACCGGCACCAGTTGGCCCAGTGGGCCTCCGACCGCCGCCTGGTCTAAGACCCCGGAAAACGACAAGTCCAGGCCCCGCCCCCGAGGCCTGGACTCGTGTCCCAGGAGAGCAGCGCCGAGTCAGCGCATCTTCCGCCGGGTGATCACGCCCCAGATAGCTAGGACGACGACTGAACCGGCCACTGCCACCGCCCAAGTCTTCAGACTCCAGAAGCGGCCGAGGCCGACGTTGAACAACATGCTGCCCAGCCAACCGCCCACGACGGCGCCGCCGACGCCGAGAGCGAGAGTGGGCAGGCAGCCATCTTTAATGCGGCCGGGCAGGATCGCCTTCGCGATCGAACCGGCGATCAAGCCCAATAGAACCCAGCTGATAAAACCCATGGCTCAACCCTACGCCGGGCGGCGAAGCCTGGCTGTGCGGGATACCCCCTAGCCAATCCGACCTGGCCCTGAGATGTCCCTGAGCGGGCCGGCGGCGGGTCGGCCCAGCGGCCAGTCATGGCCCGCGCGGCCGCGGCCACCGTCAGGTGGTGGACGGTCCGTTGGGACGGGGCACTAGATTGAGGGCATGGCTATGCAGCGCAAGATCGGACGGGCCGTCGCTTTCGGCGCCGGAGCCGCCGTGGCGGTCGAACTCGGCACCGCCATCGCCGTCAACACCATCGCCAGCTTGCGCCGGCGCCGCCGCACCCCGAGCGGCTTCCCCTACAGCCAACCCCTCTCGGCCACGGTGGCCGACAACGAGATCACGGTGTACAGCTACGGCGCCCACCTCTACGACGCCATGATCGAGGCCATCGACCAGGCCCAGGACCACGTCTACCTGGAGACCTTCATCTGGAAGGGGGACGCCGTCGGCCAACGTTTCCTGCGCGCCGTGGCGCGGGCGGCCGACCGGGGGGTGACGGTGGCCTGCATGTACGACGTCTTCGCCAACATCGTGGTGCCGTCGGCTTTCTTCCGTTTCCCAGACAATGTCATGCTGCATCCCTTCCCGCTCTTCGGGGGCGGGCTGACCTTCTTCCACCCCCGTAACTCCGGGCGCGACCATTGCAAGATCATGACCGTCGACGGCAAGGTCGCCTTCACCGGCGGTTACAACCTGGGCTCGACTTACGAGAACCGCTGGCGCGACACCCACGCCCGCGTCACCGGCGACTTCGTGTCCGAGTTGGAATACTCCTTCGTCGATCAGTGGAACTCCAGCCCCGGCGCCCCCCGCCGCCGGCTGCCGGCTCCGCCGCAACGGCCCTGGCTGCCCGATCTGCGTTTGCACCGCAACATCCCACGCCTGTTCGTCTATCCGATCCGGAATATGTATTTGGAGGCGATCGCGCGGGCCGAGTCGCACATCTGGCTGACCCACGCCTACCTGATCCCGGACGACGACCTGACCGGGGCCTTGCTGGACGCCGCCGGCCGCGGGGTCGACGTCTCCATCATCATCCCGGCCCAGTCCAACCACGTCATAGCCGACTGGCTGGCCCGCGACCACTACGAGAACCTGCTGGCCTCGGGCATCAAGCTATTCCTCTACCAAGGGGCCATGATCCACTCCAAGACGGCCACCATCGACCACACCTGGTCGACCATCGGCACCGCCAATCTGGACCGTTTGTCCCTGGTCGGCAATTACGAGGTCAACTTGGAGATCTACTCCCGCTCCCTGGCCGCCCTGATGGAGGAGGTCTTCCGGGTCGATCTGTCCAACTGCGTCCAGTTGGAATTGGAGGAGTGGCGCCGCCGTCCCTTCTACGCCCGTCTGTCCGAGACCATCCTGGCTCCTCTGCGGCCGTTGCTGTAGGGCCGGATCGAGCGTCAGGTGGGGTCCCGGCGACGTCTACCGGAGCTGTCCGACGGCGCCGGTAGAGTGGGCGAGCTATGTCTGAGCCGCTGTTCCCGTCGCCCGCCCCCGGCCTGAGGGTCCCGGCCGGGGTCGATCTGTTGGAGGGGCTCAATCCGCCCCAACGCCAGGCCGTCCTGCACAGCGGTTCGCCGCTGTTGGTGGTGGCCGGGGCCGGCTCGGGCAAGACTCGGGTGCTGACCCGACGGATCGCCCACCTGGTGGCGGAGCGGGGGGTCCACCCCGGCTCCATCTTGGCCATCACCTTCACCAACAAGGCCGCCGCCGAGATGCGTCATCGGGTCGAGGACCTGGTCGGGCGGCGGGCCCGGCTGATGTGGGTGTCGACCTTCCACAGCGCTTGCGTGCGCCTGCTGCGGGCCGACATCGACAAATTCGGTTGGACCAAGTCCTTCTCCATCTATGACGACGCCGACTCCAAGCGGTTGATCTCGCAGGTCATGCGCGACCTCAACCTCGACACCAAGCAATTTCCCATCCGGGGGATCCGGAGCTGGGTGTCGCAGCAGAAGAACGACCTGATCGACTTCGAACGGGCCGCCGCCCAGGTCGGCCAGCACCCCTTGAAGCGGCGTTACGCGGAGGTCTACGCCGAGTACCAGCTCCGTCTGGCCAAGGCCAAGGCCTTGGACTTCGACGACCTCATCATGATGACGGTCAATCTGTTCGAGGCCTTCCCGGCCGTGCGCGAGGCCTACCGGCGCCGTTTCCGGCACGTCCTGGTGGACGAGTACCAAGACACCAACCAGGCCCAGTACGGCCTGGTCCGCCAGCTCTGCGCCCCCGCTCCGCCGGGCGGCCCGGCGGTCGCCATCGAGCCGCCGGAGCTGATGGTGGTGGGCGATTCGGATCAGTCGATCTACGCCTTCCGGGGCGCCACCATCCGTAACATCCTCGACTTCGAGACCGACTTCCCCGGCGCCCGCACCATCGTCTTGGAACAGAACTACCGTTCCACCCAGAACGTCCTGACGGCGGCCAACGCCGTCATCAAGAACAATGGCGACCGGCCGGCCAAGAACCTCTGGAGCCAAGCCGAGGACGGGCCTCTGATCACCGGCTACGTCGGCGACAGCGAGCACGACGAGGCCCAGTTCATCGCCCAGGAGATCGCCCAGCTGACGGCCGAGGGGGCGACCCGCAACCAGGACACGGCCGTCTTCTACCGCACCAACGCCCAGTCCCGCGCTTTGGAGGAGGTCTTCATCCGGTCCGGCCTGCCCTACAAGGTGGTCGGCGGGGTGCGCTTCTACGAGCGGCGCGAGGTGCGCGACGTCGTCGCCTATCTGCGGACGGTGGCCAACCCGGCCGACGACGTCTCGCTGAGACGCATCGTCAACGTGCCCAAGCGCGGCGTCGGAGCCACCAGCCAGGCCCTCTTGGACCAGTACGCGGCTGAGCACGGCCTGACTCTGTCGGAGGCGCTGGAGCGGCTGGATGACATCCCCGGCCTGTCCGCCCGGGCCGCCCGGCCGCTGACCGCGTTGGCCCAGACGTTGGCCCAACACCGCCAGATGGTGGCCCGGGGCGAGCCGGCCGACCGGATCCTGGCCAGCCTGCTGGACGCTTCCGGCTACGTCGCCGAGTTGACCGGGTCGGACGACCCGCAAGACCAGACCCGGTTGGAGAACGTGGCCGAGCTGTTGGCGGTGGCGGTCGAGCTCGTCCACCAGGCCCACGTCGTGGAGGTCGAGGCCGATTCCCCGGGGGACGGTCCGACCGACCAGACTCCGGGCGACTCATCCGGCTCGGCCCCGGCCGAGCCATCCGACCCCGCGCGGACCGACTCATCGAGTTCCGCCTCCGGCGCCCCGTCCGACTCGGCGGCGACTGAGTCATCTGGCTCCGCTCCGACCGGCCCGTCCAGCCCGGCTCCAGGCGAGGCCTCCCTGCTGGGGGCGGCCGAACCGGACGACTCCTTGGCCGCGTTCCTGGAGCGGGTCGCCCTGGTGGCCGACTCGGACCAGCTGCCCACCGACGGCGGCGTGGCCGACCAAGTCACCTTGATGACTCTGCACACGGCCAAGGGCCTGGAATTCGACACCGTCTTCGTGACCGGTTTCGAGGACGGCGTCTTCCCCCACGAACGGGCTCTGAGCGACAAGACCGAATTGGAAGAGGAACGCCGCCTGGCCTATGTCGGCATCACCCGGGCCCGCCGCCGGCTGTATCTGACCCGGGCCGTCGCGCGTACGCTCTGGGGCGGGCCCAGCTACAACCCGCCCAGCCGTTTCTTGGACGAGATCCCGGCCCATCTGTTCGACTGGCGCCGTCTGCCGGCGGTGGCCGATTGGCGGACCAGCCAAACCGGGCCGGCCCGCTCGCCCCTGCCGGCCGGCGCCGGTTCGGCCGACCGCCTGCGCCAGCAGGTGGCCCGGCCCCGGACCCAACCGATGGTCGACCTGGCCGAGGGCGACCGCGTCCTGCACACCAGCTTCGGCCTGGGCCGAGTCGTCGGTCTGAGCGGGAGCGGGGCCAAGGCGGTGGCCGAAGTGGACTTCGGGTCGCGCGGCCGTAAGCGCCTGTCCTTGCTCTACGCCCCGCTGGAGAAGATCTGACTCCGGCCCGGCCGTTGGATCCGGCGGGGCCGGGCCGGGGTTCGGTTCGGATGGCGGCTTCGATCGGACCTGGAGCCGACCGACGGATCGGGGGTCGCCGGGCGTGTCCCGGTCGGGCCGGGCCCCAGGAGCCGGAACGATGGACCTGAGTTGAAGAGCCCTGGGGGACGGCCGGCCGAGGCGGTTCCGAACGAGGAGGTGCCGGGCGGGATGGGATCCAAAGACAGACGCGGGGGCGACGGCGGACCCGTCTCCCCGACGTCCGGACGCGGAGGACCGCCCGATCCGACGCCGGCCGGCCGGAACCTGGCCCGGGGCTGGTTCCCCCGGTCGCGGGCCCGCTCCGACCGTTCCCGGATCAGTCTGGAGGTGCGGTCGGTCGATCCGGCGCGGTCCAGCCCCAAAGCGGCGACCATGCCCTGGTGGTTGGCGGCCGGCGGTGGAGCCGGTTTGGTGGCGGCGGCCGGCTGGGTCGTCATCGCCGCCAGCACGGTGATTGGGCAGGTGGTGGCCTCTGGCGGGGTCGACGCGGCCAGCTTCACTCTGGCCACCCACCTGTGGCTGTTGGCCCACGGTGAGCCGGTCGTGATCGACGGCGTGCGAGTCACCTTGGCCCCGCTCAGCCTGACCGTGTTGGTGGGCGTCGGGTTGCATGGCGTGGCTGGGTACGCCGCCCGCCAAGCCCAATTGGGCCGGCCGGGGCGAGCTTGGTCCGCCGCCGAGCGGCGACGGCTTTGCCTCAGCCTGGCCGGGGTCTTGGCCGGGGTCTACGCCGTCGTCCTGACGGCGGTGCTGGTCCTCAGCGGCGTGGCCGCCGAATCCGGTCTGAGGGCGGTGGCGGTGGCGATCGGACTGGCCGGTCTGATCGGACTGGCCGGCGCCCGTCAAGCCGTCGGCTGGCGGCCCCAACAGGCTTGGCCGCCCTGGGCCAGGGCGATCCCGCGGGCCGTCTTGGCCGCGGTTCTGGTTTTGGCGCTGGGCGGCGTGGCCGCCACCGTGACCGGTTTGCTGACCCACCATCAGATGGTGACGGCGCTGACCGCCCAACTGGCCCCGGACGGGACCGGAGCGCTGCTGCTGACCCTGCTCCAAGGGGCCTACCTGGTCAATGTCGTGCTTTGGGCCACCGCTTGGACTCTGGGGGCCGGCTTCAGCCTGGGTCAGGACTCCTTCGTCTCCTTGATGGGAAACCAGGTCGAGGTCCTGCCCAGCTTTCCCCTGATCGGAGCCATCCCCCAAACCAACCCCGCCCCCTGGTCCAACCTGGCTTGGCTGGTCTGGGGCGTGCTGGCCGGCGTCATGGCCGCCGTCATCGTGCTGCGGTCTCGGCGACGGGCTCGCTTCGACGAGACCGCCTTGGTGGGCGGTCTGAGCGGAGTCCTGGCCGGCCTGGCCTGTTGGCTGCTGTCCGTCCTGGCCCGGGGCGACCTGGGCACGGTCCTCCTGACCGGGCTGGGTCCGCGCCTGACCGAGTTGGCCGTCCTGGCCCCGACTCTGCTGGGCCTGTCTGGGCTGGTCGCCGGCCTGATCCTGGGCCTGTCGCGTCCGCCCCTGGCCCGAGCTGAGCTGGGGCCGGTCGGAGCGGACGACCCGGCGCCGTGGGCTGATTCGGCCGCGAGCCCGACGCCGGCCGACCAAGTCGATCCGGCCGCCGGCCAGGCCGATCCGGTTGCCGACCGAGTCGATCCGGCCGCCGACCGAGTCGATCCGGCCGTCGGCCAGACCGATCTGGCCGGTTCCGGAATCGCTGAGACCTCCGGTCCGGCTGATCCCATCGCCTCGGCTGACTCCGCCGACCCGGCCGGGCCGACCGATCAGGTCGGGTCCGTGGCACCGGTTGATTCGATCGGGACAGTCGGGCCGGTCGGTTTGGTCGGGTCCGTTGGCCTGATCGGTTCGGTCGCGTCGGTTGGTCCAGTCGAGCCGGCGGATCTGGTCGGTCCGGTCGACTCCGGCTCAGCGATCGCCCCTAGTCGGCTCCCAACCGCTTTCCCCGTCTCTTGGCCGAACTCAACCGCTTCGAGTCGATCGACCAAGGGCGGTCCGAGCCGGCTCGACCCGGTTGCTCCAGGCGGCTCGACTGGATTGGGTCAGCTTCTCCGGCCGGCTCCGGCGGGGGCCGCCGCTCCGGACTGGGCTCAGGGCGGGACCGAGCCTGGACCATCCGATTCAGCTGGACCATCCGCCCCGGCCCGGGCGGGCCTTCGGCTAGTCGAAGCTCAGCCCGAAGGCCATGTGGAAGGAGCGCCGCTCTTAGACCGGGACGGTGTCTTCGACGGCGGGCCCGAGGGGGCGGCGCCGACGGCGGTCCGAGCCCGGATCGTCGCTTCCGGCCCGGGTCCGAGCCCGCTCCCCGCTCCTTCCGGCCAGATCGTCGCTGCTTCGCCGACGAGTCCAGCCCAGCGGTCGGACGCCGGCGGCGCGACCCTGGAGCAGAGTCCGGTCTCCGGTTCGGGTCCTTGGGCCGGGTCGGTTCCCGGTTCTGAGACTGCGGGCGGGTCGGTTCCCGTTTCGGATGCTGCGGGCGGGTCTGGTCCGACCGCTGGCGGCGTCTCTTCGGTCGGGTCGGTCTCCGCTCCGGAGGTCGCGGGCGAGCCCGTCTCCGGCGCAGCCGTCTCCGAGCTGGGCGGCTCTGGCGCAGCCGTCTCCGATTTGGCCGACCCCGGCCGGTCCGACTCGGTGGCTGGCCGGCCGCTCGATCAGGGCCAGGACGACGGGCGGGCGGACCAACTACGGCCCAGTTTCTGGGAAGCCCGCCGCTTCGACCGGGGGGTGCGGCGGGTCGGAGCCGGCACCCGATTGTTCCGGTTGCGTCAAGCCGGCGCCGGGAGCGGGCTTAATCCCGACCCGACCGCGCTGGACGCCCTTGATCGGGCGGACGGCTCCGGGTCGGCGGCCCCGACGCCGCACCCGGCGTCGAGCCGGTCGAGCTCTGAGCCCTCGACTCCAGTCGAGTCGGCCCCTCCCCAGTCGCTTCCAGCCGAGCCCGTCCCTCTCCGGCCAGTTCCAGTTGAGCCTGCCCCTACCCGGTCGGTTCCGGATGGGCCGGTCCTGTCGCGAGTGTCGCTGGTTGAGCCGGCCGCTCCCCGTACGGACACGGTCGAGCCAGCCCCGCTTCGTACTACCACGGTCGAGCCGGCCGCTCCCCGTACGGACACGGTCGAGTCAGCTCCGCTTCGTACGGCTATGGTCGAGCCGGCTTATCCCAGTACGGCCACGGTCGAGTCAGTTTCGCCGGAGCGGAGGCCGGTCGAGCCGCCAGTGGTCGCCCCGGCCCGGCCCCTGGCGTTGCCGGACACGGTGGCGATGGGTCCGTCCGCCGGGCGTCGCTCCGAGACGGCCGTGCCGCCCAATCAACCGCCGCTCGACTTCACCGATCCGGACGACTGGGTCTGATCCGCCGCTGGCCGGTCGGGGCTCTGAGGTCCGCGACCACCGCCGGTGGCCCTGGCCTAGGAGCGGCGGCCAGGGGCTGCGGAGCTGGCGGCGGCCGGTCGGGCCAGACCGCGCCAGCCCTGGCCGGACGCGACTCCGACCTTGTCTAACGGCCGTGGTCGGGCCGATCGGGCGCCTGACAGTTGGATCCGCGGCACTAGGATGACGACCGTGCCGAGCCGATCCGAACGCCCTCAAGTGGCGGTTCTCATCTCGGGCGCCGGGTCGTTGCTGCGAACTCTGATCGAGGCCAGCCAGGACGGCCGATTGGCGGTCGAGTTGGTCGGCGTGGGGGCGGACCGAGTGGCCTCGGGGCTGATTTGGGCCGAGCGGGCTGGATTGCCCAATTTCGTCTTGCCCCTGACCGACGCCACGGACCGGGCCGAGTGGGACCGCGTCCTCACCCGCCGAGTGGCCCAGTGGGAGCCGGACTTGGTGGTCTCGGCCGGTTTCATGAGGTTGTTCGGCCCGGCTTTCCTGGCCCGCTTCGCCGGCCGCTGCCTCAACACCCACCCTTCCCTGCTGCCCAGCTTCCCCGGCCGAGGAGCCGTGCGTCAGGCTCTAGCCGCCGGGGTCAAGTTGACCGGCTGCACGGTCTTCCAGGTCGACGCCGGCGTCGACACCGGCCCCATCGTGGCCCAAGCCGGTGTGCCGGTGCGGCCGGGCGACGACGAGGCCACCCTGCACGAGCGCATCAAAATCGAAGAACGACAACTTTTAGTTGACGTGATCAGAGAGTGGCCGTTCGGCCGGAGAGGCGACTATGACTGACCGTATTCCGATCCGCCGCGCCCTGGTGTCCGTGTTCGACAAAACCGGTCTGGAGGACCTGGGCCGGTCCCTGGCCCAAGCCGGGGTCGAAGTCGTCTCGACCGGCAGCACCGCCGCCCGGCTGCGCCAAGCCGGCCTCCAGGTGACCGAGGTGGCCGATCTGACCGGGTTCCCGGAGTGCCTGGGCGGCCGGGTCAAGACCTTGCACCCGATGATCCACGCCGGCCTGTTGGCCGACCGGCGCCAACCCTCCCACGTCGAACAGCTGGCCGACCTGGGCGTCGAGCCCTTCGACCTGGTGGTCTCCAACCTCTATCCCTTCGCTCAGACGGTGGCTTCCGGCGCCAGCTTGGACGACTGCGTCGAGCAGATCGACATCGGCGGCCCCAGCCTGATGCGGGCGGCGGCCAAGAACCACCCCAGCGTCGCCATCGTGACCGCGCCCGAACAATACGAAGGCCTTAGGACCGCCCTCAGGCTGGGCGGTTACACCCTGGCCGAGCGCCAAGCCTTGGCCAAGGCGGCTTTCCAGCGCAGCGCCAGCTACGACGCCCAGGTCGCCACTTGGATGACCGAAGTGGCCTTCCCCGACCGGACCCGTTCGAAGCCGGAGTGGATCGGGCAGACCTGGCGTCAGGTGGCTGAGTTGCGTTACGGCGAGAACGCCCACCAGTCCGCCGCCTTGTACATCGGCCCGGCGGCCGGCGGGCTGGCCCAAGCCCGCCAGTTGGGCGGCAAAGCCATGTCGTACAACAACTACGTCGACGCCGAGGCGGCCCATCGGGCGGTGGCGGACTTCGCCGAACCGGCCGTCGCCATCATGAAACACTCCAACCCCTGCGGCATCGCCCTGGGCGACGACGTCGCCCAAGCCCACCTCAAGGCCCATCAGTGCGATCCGCTGTCCGCCTACGGCGGCGTCGTGGCGGCCAACCGCCCAGTCAGCCTGGCCCTGGCCGAGCGGATCGCGCCCATCTTCACCGAGGTGATCGTGGCGCCGGGGTACGAGCCGGGGGCCTTGGAAATGCTCCGGGGCAAGCCCAACCTGCGCCTGCTGGAGGTCGAGCCCCACCTCAGCCCCCGCTGGGAGCAACGGACCATCTCGGGCGGCCTGCTGGCCCAAGACCCGGACCGAGTCGACGCCCCCGGCGACGACCCGGCCCGCTGGGAGCTGAAAGCCGGCCCGGCGGTCGACCCCGAGACCCTGGCCGACCTGGTCTTCGCCTGGCGGGCCTGCCGCGCGGTCAAGTCCAACGCCATCCTGCTGGCCCGCCAGCGGGCCTCGGTCGGCGTCGGCATGGGCCAGGTCAACCGGGTCGACGCCTGTCGCTTGGCGGTGGAGCGGGCCGGCCAGCGGGCCGACGGGGCGGTGGCCGCCTCGGACGCCTTCTTCCCCTTCGCCGACGGTCCCGCCATCCTGCTCGGAGCCGGCGTCAGAGCCATCGTCGAACCGGGCGGCTCGATCCGCGACCAGGAGACGGTCGAAGCCTGTCAGGCCGGCGGCGTGGCTCTGTACTTCACCGGCACCCGCCACTTCTTCCACTGAGCCGGACGGGGCGAAGATGAGCGCGCGCAAGATCGACGGCCTGGCCCTGGCCGGCCAAGTCAAGGCCGACCTGGCCCGGCGGGTGGCCGACCTGGCCCGGGCCGGGCACAGCGTCGGTTTGGGCACCGTCCTGGTCGGCGACGACCCCGGCAGCCGGGCTTACGTGGCCGGCAAACACAGGGACTGCGCCGAGGTCGGCCTGACCTCGATCCGGATCGATCTGCCGGCCGACGCCGGCCCCGACCAGCTGGCGGCCGCCATCGAGCGGCTGAACCACGATCCGGCTTGCACCGGGTACATCGTCCAGCTGCCCTTGCCCCGGGGACTAGACGCCAACTGGGCCCTGTCCCTGATCGACCCGGACAAAGACGCCGACGGCCTGCATCCGGTCAACTTGGGCCGGTTGGTGCTGGGAGCGGCCGCCCCCCTGCCCTGTACCCCGCGCGGCATCTTGGAGCTGCTGCGCCACCACCAGGTGCCGCTGGCCGGGGCCGAGGTCTGTGTGGTCGGCCGGGGCCCCACCGTGGGCCGTCCGCTGGGTCTGTTGCTCAGCCGTCGGAGCGAGGACGCCACCGTCACCTGCTGCCATTCCGCCACCCGTGACCTGGCCAGCCACACCCGCCGGGCCGACATCGTGATCGCCGCCGCCGGCCGCCCCGGTCTGATCAGCGGCGACATGCTGGCTGCCGGCGCGGTCGCCGTCGACGTCGGCCTGACCCGGACCGAGTCCGGTCTGAAGGGCGACCTCGACCGATCGGTCTGGGAGGTGGCCGCCTTGGTCTCGCCGACTCCGGGCGGGGTCGGCCCGATGACCCGCGCCATGCTGTTGGCCAACGTGGTCGAACGCGCCGAAGCCGTGGCCCAGGCATGACCGAACCGACTGGTCTGCCCTGGCGCCAACGTACCGGCCCGCTCGGCTTGTTGGCCCGTCAGTGGCCGTGGTGTCTGACGGTGGCCTTGGTGGCGGCCGGGCTGGTCCTGGTGGTCCTGCGGCTGTGGCGGCCGGGCTGCGTCCTGGTCGGCTCGGGCGCTCTGGTGGGCGGCCTGTTGCGCTGGCGGCTGGCCGATCCCGGCATCTTGGCCGTACGGCGGCGGCGTTTCGACGTGCCCTGCTATCTCCTGCTCGGCATCGGCGTCATCGTCTTCGCCCTCTGGGTGCCGGGCGCGGTCTGAGCCCGCTCCGGCCGGCCCGGGAAGGCCGGACCAGCGCCCGACACGGCGGCGCACGACGCCCGGCCTCGAGTCTTAGATCCGGCTGGCCCGGACGGGCCAGAAGCGCACGACACGGCGGCGCACGGCCCCAGAGCCTGAGTCCTTAGCCCGGACAGGCCAAACGGCGCCGGCGACCGTGGTCGTCGACGCCGTCAGCGCTGGGTGGGGCCAGCGATCAGATCAGGCCCAAATCCTTGACCGCGTCGCGCTCGTCGATCAGTTCCGCCACCGAGGCGTCGATCTTGGCCCGGGAGAAGGGGTCGATCTCGAGACCCTGGACGATCTCGTAGTCGCCGCCGCCGGTGCGCACCGGGAAGGAGGAGATGATGCCCTCGGGCACGTCGTAGGAGCCGTCGGCGTAGACCGCCATCGAGGTCCAGTCGTCGGCCGGGGTGCCGAGGAACCAGTCGTGGACGTGCTCGACCGTGGCGTTGGCGGCCGAGGCGGCCGAACTGGAGCCCCGGGCGGCGATGATGGCGGCGCCGCGCTTGGCCACGGTGGGAATGAAGTCGTTCTCCAACCAGGCCTGGTCGCCCACCGCCTGGGCCGCCTCACGACCGTCGGCCAGGGCATGGAAGAGGTCAGGGTACTGAGTCGAGGAGTGGTTGCCCCAGATCGTCATCTGCCGGATGGCCGTGACTGGCAAACCGAGCTTGGCCGCCACCTGGTTGATGGACCGGTTGTGGTCGAGGCGGGTCAGGGCGCTGAAACGCTCTTTGGGAATGTCACGGGCGTTGCTCATGGCGATGAGAGCGTTGGTGTTGGCCGGATTGCCGGTCACGCAGACGCGGATGTCGGAGGCGGCCACCTCGTTGAGGGCCTTGCCCTGGGCGGTGAAGATGGCTCCGTTGGCGCTCAGCAGATCGCCCCGCTCCATGCCGGCGGCCCGGGGGCGGGCGCCGACCAGCAGCGCGATGTTGGCGCCGTCGAAGATCTTGAGGGCGTCGTCGCCGATCTCGACGCCGCTGAGCAGGGGGAAGGCGCAGTCGTCCAGTTCCATGACGACCCCCTCCAGGGCTTTGAGGGCTGGCGTGATCTCCAGCAGCCGCAACTCGACCGGTTGGTCCGGTCCTAGCAAGGCGCCGCTGGCGATGCGGAACAAGAGGCTGTAGCCGATCTGGCCGGCTGCTCCGGTGACCGCCACCTTGACGGGGGTCTGAGTCATGTTGATGCACTCCTTCGTGGTCAGTGTCCTGCCCAGAACGCTAGCACCTGGAGGTCGGGCCGGCCGTCCTCCCCCCAGGCGGTCGAGCTTCCGACCGAGGCCGGTCGGCGGCGCCGTCGCGACGGTCAATCGAGCCGGCCGGGGACACTAAACTGATGGGCAATGAAGCCGACCGGGGCCGGTCGCTGGTGCGTCACGGCCTACCCCGAGGTCGGGGCGGGAGGATCCGTGTCATGTCGCAGTCAGGTTCCACGCCAGCTGGCGGGTCGACGGCATCCGCGACGTCCGGCCGCAGGCCGGCGGATCGAGGACGGTCCTTGTCCCAGCGGCGCTTTCGGCACGGTCGGCCGCGGGCCTGGCTGGCTGGGGGCGTCTGCGGTCTGAGCGGCCTCCTGGTGCTCAGCTTGGTCGGCGCGGCCGACAGTTTCGCCCGCGGTCAGACCGAGTTGCACGACTCCGGCGTCTGGGTCACCAATGAGAAAGATGGCTTGTTCGGGCGCATCAACAAGTCCGCCATCGGCATGGACGCCGTCCTGGGCGTGCCGGGCGACCCTGGGCCGGCTGGTTTCCGGCTCGACGTCCACCAAGACGGCTCCTCCGTCGTCTTACAGGACGTGGCCGGCGGACGTTTGGTCCCGGTCGACGCCCTGGAGGGCAAGAACCTGTTCGACGACGCCAGCACCTTGCCGCCGACCGCCCAAGTCAGCTTGGGCGGGGGCAGCTTGGCCACCCTCGACACCCGGTCCGGCGACCTCAAAGCGGTTCGCTACGAGACCGGCCAGATCCCGGCTCTGTCCGGGCTGGACGTCTCGGCCCCGGCCTTGGCCACCTTGGAGCCGTCGGGACGCTCCAGCGGCGACCGGGTCGGCTTGGCGGTCGGCCAGGACGGAGTCGTCTACGCCGTCTCGACCTCCGGCGAAGCCGTCAAACTGGCCTGGGGGCCGGCCGGTTTCAGCGCGCCCGAGCGTTTCCGCTTCGCCGGCCAGGGCGAACTGACGACCGTGGCCGTGACGGTGGTGGGGGACCGACTGGTGGTGGCCGACCCCAGCGCCGGCCGAATCTGGTTGCCCGACGGCCAGGTGGTCGACCTGCCCGAGGGAGCCGGTCTGGTCTTGCAAAAGCCCGGTCCGGCCGCCGACCGGGTCTGGCTGGCCACCTCGGCCGCTTTGATCGGTCTACCGCTGGACGGCGGCCAGCCCGACACGGCCTGGACGCCGGCCGTGCCCGGGCCGGCCGGACAGCCGGTGGTGGTGGCCGGCTGCGCCTTCGGGGCTTGGGCCGGCTGGCCGGCCGACGTGGTGCGTTCCTGCGACGGTGGGCCGGCCGAGAATTGGCGACCCCAAGAACAGGTCGACCTGGGTCAACCGATCTTTCGCGTCAACCGGGGCCTGGTGCTGCTGAACGACGGCTTGGACGGGCAGGTCTTCGACATCGACCTGGGTCGTAGCGTCGACCATTGGACCGAGGTGCAGCCGCCGGTCGACGACACCACGGCGGAGGACGACGAGGGCCGGCGCCGGTCCGACTCGCCCGATCCGACGGCGGTCGACGACGTCGTCGGCCTGCGGCCCGGCCGGATGGCGGTGGCGCACGTCTTGGACAATGACTCCGACGCCATGGGCCGGGTCTTGGTGGTGCAGCGGCTGGAACGCGGCGACCTGCCCGAGCAGGTCGGCCTGTCCATCGCTCCGGACGGCCAGACCATCCAAGTGGACTGGCCGGCCGATCTGGCGGGCGCCGGATTCAGCTTCCGGTACCAAATCTCGAACGGCGTCGGCCAAGCTTGGGGCCAAGTGTCCGGGACGGTCCACTCGCCCGAGGTCAATAGTCAACCTGAATTGCGTTTGGACGCCACTGAGCCGGTCTTCCCGGTGGCCGCCTTCGGCGGCGTGGCTCTGAACGTGTTGGCGGATTGGCGCGATCCGGACAGCGACGCCGTCTCGGTGACGCGGGCGGAATGGGACGACGGCCAGTTGCCGGTCACCGGCGACGGTCAGATCCACTTCGTGGCCGGTCGGTATGAGACGACGGTGGAGGTCGAGGTCAGGTATTGGGTCTCGGACGGCGTGGCCGAGAGCCAAGGGACGGCCCTGGTCCACATTCTGACCCCAGGCGACTCCGGCATCGCCCCGGTCGGCCACCCCGACGTGGTGCGGGCCCAGATCAACCTGCCCGTCCGAGTCAGGCCGCTCGACAATGACTTGGTCGGGGCAGACCCGGCTCAGCCCAGTGCCCGCCTGACCCTGGCCGGCGCCATCCCGGCTCCAGAAGGGGTCGAAGTGCGTTCCGATCCGGCCTCCGGCCAGGTCGAGGTGACCTCGTCCAGAGCCGGCACCTTCTTCCTCAATTACAGCCTGGCCTTCGGCTCGGCCCCCTTCGGCAGCTCCTTCATCCGGGTCGACGTGGTGGAGGAGACCGAACTCGACCTGGTGGCGGTGCGAGACCAGGTGGCGGTGCGGGGTCAGGTTCCGGTGACTGTGGATGTGTTGGCGAATGATTGGGATCCGCGGGGTTCGGTGTTGACGGTGGTTCGGGTGGAGGTGGATCGTGCGGATCAGTTGCGGGTGGCGGTGGTGGATGGCCGGTGGGTGCGGGTCATGCCGTTGGTGGCTGAGTTGACGCCCAATCCGGCTCAGGTCCGTTACGTCGTGACCGATGGGGCGGGTCGGCGGGCTGATGGCGTCGTCTTGGTGACTCAGTTGCCGGCGGTGGCTGATGGTGAGGATGTGGCGGTGGTGAATGATGATTGGGCGCGGGTGCGGGTGGGGGATCAGGTTTTGGTTCCGGTGTTGGGTAATGATGCGTCGGTGTCGGGTTTGCCGTTGGTGATTGATGATCGTTATGTGGGTGTGGCGGCTGGTGAGTTGTCGGTGGTGGATCCGTCGGGTGTGGTGGGTCGTGATGTGGGTCGGGCTTTTGT
>JAIRYW010000032.1 GCA_031267645.1 Propionibacteriaceae bacterium | reverse complement strand
CCGCTGGGGCTCGGCCGTGCCGGGCCCCGGGCCGGGCCGGCGAACGTCCGGCTGGCCCCTAGGGGCCAGCCGGACGTTCGATCCGCTGAGGCCGGGCTACCCGGGCCCAGCCCCCGCGGCCGGGGCCGTCAGGGGTTGAGGCGAGCGCGACCGCCGTCAGGCAGCAGCGTCTCTCCGACCAACCCGTCGGACAGCTCCGAGCAGAGGAAGAGGACCACCCGGGCCAGGTCGAGCGGGACCAGGGTGCGGCCCAACGGCATGGTGGGCAGATAGTGCTCTGTGAACTGGTCCTCGCCGTAGTACTTCCGCATCATGTCGGTCAAGGTCGGACCCGGGGCGACCGCGTTCATCGTCACGCCGTCGGCCGCGAAACGCTTGCCCAGATAACGGGTCAAGTTGTCCAGGGCCCCCTTGGTGGCGTTGTACTCGATGCCGTCGCCACCGCCGGAGAAAGTGCCCGAGGTGGTGACATTGACGATCTTGCCGTAGTGGCGCTGACGCATGTCTTGGTGGGCCGCCACCATCAGGTGGTACGGAGCCAAGGTGTTGATCTCGAAGGTCAACTGCCAGGGCTGCTTGGTGACGGCGGCGTTGTTGACCAAGATGTCGACCCGCCCGCACTGGGCCACTGTCTCAGCCACCACGGCTTGACACTCGGCCTCGACCGCCAAGTTGTGCTGCAGATAGATCGGCGGTCGGCCGATCTGGGCCAGCCGTTCCAACCCCTCGGCCGCTTCGGAGCGCGGCAGCACGTCCGCCACCACGACCTGGGCGCCGGATTGGGCCAGTAACTCGGCCATGACCAGGCCCATGCCCCGGCCCGCCCCTGTCACAATGGCAATTTTGTCGGATAGGTCGATCGCGTAGACCATCTCAACCCCTTCTGAATTTGGCGATTTTGCGATATACACCGGCCTTGGCCAGCGCGTAATAGGTGTCACGGTAGATCTCGAACAACTGGTCGTAGACGGCCACGTTGGCCGGAATCGGATCGATGCTGTCCGTGATCCGGACCATCTGCTGGACGCCCTGCTTGGTGTCGGACACCAGACCGGCCCCGACCGCCGCCAAGATGGCCACGCCGATCAGGGAGGCGTCGGAGACCTCCAGGGTCTGTATCCGGCAGTTCATGACGTCGGCGATGATCTGACGCCACTGGGGCGACTTGGTGGCCCCGCCGGTGATGGTGATGGTGTCCTTCAGAGTCACGCCGGTGGCCTTGATGGCCTCGTAGATGAAACGGCTCTCCAAGGTCACGCCCTCCATCACGGCGCGCACCATGTCCGCCCGGGTGGTGGCCGGGCTGAGCCCGACGAAGGAGGCGGTGGCGTCGCCGTCCTGGGTCGGATAGCCGGTGCCGAAGAGGGCGGCCTGGAAGACCACGCCGTTGGAGCCGGGCCGGCTCTGGTCGATGTAGTGGCTCATCAGATCGAAGGGGTCCCGGCCCATGGCCTGGCCCAAGGCCATCTCGGCCGGGCAGAGCACGTCGCGGGCCCAGCGGTAGCAGGTGGCGCCCGAGATCTGATTGCCTTCGATCTCGAAGATGCCCAGCTCCGGGGTGCTCGGGATCATCAGATCGACCAGTTCGGCGAAATTGGGCTTGGCCAGGCCGACCACCAATTCACCGACCGTGCCCAAGGTCAACGACATCGAGCCGTCTTCGATCACGCCGGCGCCCATGGCGGCGGCCTGCTGGTCGCCCGAACCGGCCACGATCAGGGTGCCTTCGGCCAAACCGGTCAGCCGGGCGATCTCCGGCTTGACCCGGCCCACCACCTGGCCCGGCGGGACCAGCGGCGGCAGCAGGTCGCGGCGCAGGTCGAGGGCCGTCATGACCTCGTCGTTCCATTCCAGGGTGCGCACGTCCATCATGCCGGAGACGAAGGCGTTGGAGGTCTCGGTGCAGAACTTGGCCGCTCCGAAGACCCACATGGCGTAAGCGTCGACCAGGGCGAACCACTGGGCCTTCTGGTAGATGTCGGGGTGGAATTTCTTCAGCCAGTAGAGCTTCTCCACCGAATAGGTCCGGGTGATCGGCTCGCCGGTGATGCTGAACATGTAGTCGCGGTCCATCCGGGCGTTGATCTCGTCCATCACGACCTCGGCCCGATTGTCCAGCCAGACGTAGAAACGGTCGTCGATCGGACGCATGTCTTGGTCGAGCAGGCAGAAGGTGGCGCGTTGGACCGAGAAGCTGAGCGCCACCACCTCGGTGTTGGGCACGCCCGAGCTGGCCAAAGCGTCCCGCACACAAGAGAAGACCTGTTCGAACAAGAAATCGACCGAGACTTCGACGGCGTCTTGCTCGGGATATTGGAGCGGGTACTCGGCGTAGCCGGTGCCCTTGATGCGGCCATCGACGGTGATGACCATGGCCTTGGCTCCAGTGGTGCCGATGTCGACGGCCATTACGTAATTGCTCATGGGATGGTTCACTTTCTCGTGCTTCGTTGCACGGTGTGGCGGGCTGTGCCTCTGGCGGGCGCCAGGGCGGGGAGGTGAATCAAAGATTGTCGATCCGAGCCAGCGGCCCGGATCCGCTGGACGGTCCGGCGGCGCCGCCCGGCCAGTCGACCGACTGACCGGGATTGGGCCGCCCGCGCCAGCGGCGGAGTGTCAGGGGCGCCGTTCCGGCACTAGGCCGATCTGACGCATGGTGTCGAGGGCGTTGATGATCTCGACCCCGGAGCGGGTTCCGATCAGGTCGGCGCCGGCCAACAGGAAGGCGTAGGCGTTCTGGGGACGGGGGAACTTGACTCCGGCCACCTTGAGCTTGACCGGGGTGCCCTCGAGGGTCCGACGCATGACCAGGAACTGATCCATGGTGGGACCTTCGAACTGTCCGCTGGAGGTCTTGGCGTGGGTGCAGCCGACCTCGGCGATCAGCTCGCAGACGACCTTGATCTCCTCGTCGGTCAGGTAGCAGACCTCCATGATGGGCTTGGTCAAAGCGCCCTGGGCGGCTTCCTTGAAGTCGCGCAGCTCTCGCTTGACCTCGTCGAAGCGACCGGCTTTGACGGTCCCCACGTTGATCACCATGTCGACCGCCCGACAACCGGCCGCGATGGCGGCCTCGGTCTCCAGAGCCTTGATCCGACCCGGCGCGACGCCGAAGGGGAAGCCGATGCCGGTGCCAGGCAGGACGTCGGATTGAGCCAACTCCTCCACCACCACGGGAGTCCAATACGGACTAGCCGTGTTGAATGAAGCGCAGTTGTACGCCACCGCCTCCCGGCACCCGGAGCGAATGTCCTCCTCGGTGCTCTGCTTAGGCAAGACGGAGTGGTCGATGCACTTGCCGATCGACCATTTATCCATCTTCGAGAGATCAATCATGTTGTTCCTGTTCTACTCTGCCAGCATCATCTATGCCTGTATAGATGACTAGGCCATGTCAGACACCGTAGCCGCACCCCCTCCCGGCTTGTCAAGGCCACGCCCGATTCCGTTCCGAAACGGCCCCTGGCGGAGGGACTCGGACGATGCGGAACCAGGCCGCAGCGGCGCGCCGACGGCTCCCCGCCGACGGCGCGGCCCCACACCGAACCGGCCGCCGACCCCTCCGAAGAGGGGCCGACGGCCGGTCGGGTCCGACGCGGTGGCGGTGTTACCGCGCGAACGTCATCTGACGTCGTCTTCTAGCACGGGGATGAGCGACAGCTTGCCCCGGTCGTCGATCTCGGAGACCTCGACCTGGAGTTTCTGGCCCACCGACAGGATGTCCTCGACGTTCTCCACCCGGGCCCCGCCGGCCAGCCGGCGCAGCTTCGAGATGTGGAGCAGGCCGTCCTTGCCCGGCAGGAGGGAGACGAAAGCGCCGAAGGTGGTGATCTTGACCACCGTGCCGAGGTAGCGCTCGCCCTTCTCCGGCAGATGCGGGTTGGCGATGGAGTTGACCATGGTGCGGGCCGCCTCGGCCGCCTCGCCGTTGTCGGCCCCGATGTAGACCGTGCCGTCGTCCTCGATCGTGAGCGAGGCGCCGGTGTCGTCCTGGATCTGGTTGATGACCTTGCCCTTGGGCCCGATCACCTCGCCGATCTTGTCCACCGGGATGTGGACGGTGATGATGCGGGGCGCGTACTGGCTCATCTCGGCCGGGCCGGAGATGGCCTTGGCCATGACGTCGAGCAGGACGAAACGGGCTTCCCGGGCCTGCAGCAGAGCGGCCGCCAAGACGTCGGCCGGAATGCCGGTCAACTTGGTGTCCAGCTGCAAGGCGGTGACGAAGTCCGAGGTACCAGCCACCTTGAAGTCCATGTCGCCCAGGGCGTCCTCCGCCCCCAGGATGTCGGTCAGGGCGACGTAACGGGTCTGGCCGTCGATCTGGTCGCTCATCAAGCCCATGGCGATGCCGGCCACCGGGGCCCGCAAGGGCACGCCGGCCGCCAGCAAGGACAGCGTCGAAGCGCAGACCGACCCCATCGAGGTCGAGCCGTTGGAGCCGAGCGCCTCCGAGACCTGGCGGATGGCGTACGGGAACTCCTCCCGGGGCGGCAGGACGGGCATCAGGGCCCGCTCGGCCAAGGCCCCGTGGCCGATCTCACGCCGCTTGGGCGAACCCACCCGCCCGGTCTCGCCAGTCGAGTAAGGCGGGAAATTGTAATTGTGCATGTAGCGCTTGGAGGTCTCCGGCGCCAGGGTGTCCAGCTTCTGCTCCATGTCCAGCATGTTGAGCGTGGTGACACCCAGGATCTGGGTCTCGCCGCGCATGAACAGAGCCGAACCATGGACCCGGGGCAAGACGGAGACCTGGGCCGACAGCGGCCGGATGTCGGTCAGAGACCGACCGTCGAGGCGCACCTTCTCGGTCAAGGTGCGCTGACGCACGACCTTCTTGGTCAGAGCCCGGTAAGCCCCGGCGATCTCTTTGGCCCGCTCCGGGAAACGGTCGGCCAGTTCCTCTTGCAGGCTGGCCAGCAGCCCTTCGGCGGCCGCCTCGCGCTCCTGCTTGGCCGCGATCGAGTTGACCTCGACGGCCCGGTCGCTGGCGACCTCGGCCACGGCCTCGAAGACATCGTCCTCGTAGTCCAAGAAGACCGGGAAGGTCCGGGTCGGCTGGGGGAACTCGGCCGCCAGCTCGGCTTGGGCGTCGCAGAGGGCCTTGATGAAGGGCTTGGCCGCCTCCAGGCCTTGGCCCACCACCTCTTCGGTCGGGGCGGTCCGGCCGGCTCGCACCAGCTCCCAGGTCGAATCGGTCGACTCGGCCTCCACCATCATGATGGCGACGTCGCCGTCGGGCAGGACCCGGCCGGCCACCACCATGTCGAAGACGGCCTCATGCTCCAGCTGGTCGACGGTCGGGAAGGCCACCCACTGGTCGCCGATCAGGGCAACTCGGACACCGCCGACCGGACCGCTGAAGGGCAGGCCGGCCAGGGTGGTCGACATCGAGGCGGCGTTGATGGCCAGGACGTCGTAGACCGTCTGGGGGTCGAGCGCCATGACCGTGACCACGACCTGGACCTCGTTGCGCAGGCCCTTGACGAAACAGGGGCGCAGCGGGCGGTCGATCAGACGGCAGGCCAGGATGGCCCCCTCCGAGGGACGGCCCTCACGACGGAAGAAAGAGCCAGGAATGCGCCCGGCGGCGTACATGCGCTCCTCCACGTCGACCGTCAAGGGGAAGAAGTCGATGGCGTCGCGGGGATTGTTGGCCGCCGCGGTGGCGGACAACAACATGGTGTCGTCGTCGATGTAGACGGCGGCCGAGCCGGCCGCCTGACGGGCCAACAGGCCCGACTCGAAGCGAATGACGTGACGTCCGTGGACGCCGTTGTCGATGACGACTTCAGTGGATTTAAGATCAGGGCCAATCATGGCCATGGGGATTCCTTTCGTAGGAGCGAACGCCCGCCCCGTCAATGGGGTGTGCCCCGGCGGAGGAATCTCCCGGTCTTCGATTGAGGCTCGCGGGGCGGCGAAGGACCCGAAAGCCACTACCAAAGACCGCGATGTCCCGCTGTCGGAAGCGCTCGCTGGGGATGGTGGGAATGTTCAGTTGTGCGGCTCGAGCCGATCGACGCCGAAACGACAAAGGTGGGAGACAGGCTCCCACCTTGAAGTCATCGGCGCAGCTTGAGGCGCTCGATCAGGCGACGATAGTGCTCGATGTCATTACGCGCCACGTAGTTGAGCAGACGTCGGCGCTGGCCGACCATCAGCATCAAGCCGCGGCGACTGTGATGATCGCCCTTGTGCGTCTTGAGATGCTCGGTCAGGTGGGCGATGCGCTTGGTCAGGAGCGCGACCTGCACGTCCGGCGAACCGGTGTCGCCCGGCGCCGTGGCGTACTCTTCGATGATTCTCTGCTTAGTGGCGGGGTCCATCCGCACTCCTTGCCTTGGGTCCGTTGCGCGATGCCCCCGTGCGGGATTGCGGTGGGAGCGTTTCCGAGGTCGCGGCCGATCTACGGCAGCGGTCAGACTACCAGGCGGCAGGCGACAAGGGCGAATTCACAGCCGGGCGGATCGCAACTGGGTCGCCAGGTCGCCGGCCGCCTCTTCGGCCACGACGACCCGCTCCAGACCCAGCCAAACGGCCAGGCGGCCCAGCTCCTCGGCCAAGGCCTCGGCCACCGCCCCGACCGGCTGGGCCGGCTCGGTCCAAGCCCCCCGCAACGCCAGCTGCCCGCTCCCCCGGTCGGCCTTGAGGTCGACCCGGGCCACCAACTGATCGCCCCACAGGAAGGGCATGACGTAGTAGCCGTGGACGCGCCGCTCCGGCGGCAGGTAGTACTCCAAACGGAAGCGCATGCCGAAGAGGGCCTCGAGCCGACGGCGGTTGAAGATCAAAGGGTCGAAGGCCACCAGCAGGGCGCTCCGCTCGATCGGCCCGGAGCCTCGCACCCCGAGGTGGCGGTAGAGGGGGACGGGCCAGCCCTCGACTCGGACCGGGACCAACACCTGGTCCTCGACCAGTTCGGCGATGGCCCGCCGGGTCTCGGCCAGCGGCATCCGGAAATAGTCGGCCAGACAGTGCGGGCTGGCCACGCCGTGGGCGCGGGCGGCTAACTCGGTCAGAGCCCGCAGTTGACCGGCCCGGTCCTGGGGCAGGCCGGGCGGAGGGGGCGGCGCCACCCGCTCGGCTAAGTCGTAGAGGCGCTCGAAATTGGGCGCCCGCCCGGCCACGGCGACCTGGCCGATCAGGAAGAGCCATTCCAAGGCGGCCTTGGACTCGCTCCAGTTCCAACCCCAACCATCGCCGCGGCGGCGCTGGGGGCCCAAGCGGTTTTGGACCGACCGCGCCCCCAGCGGGCCGGCCTCGGCCAACAGGGCCAGGACCTGGCGCACCAAGTCGGGTCGGTCGCGCTGGACCGCTTTCATCTGGCCCCAGGCGTACCGCTCCGGTTCGGCCCGCCGCCAAGCCATCAGGTGGTAGACGTCGACCCGCACCAGACTGGCCTCGTGGGCCCAGGTCTCGAGCAAACGGCGAGGGGCCAAGCTGGCGGCGTCGGCCACCAACTGGCGCGGATAGGGGCCGAGCCGGGAGTAGAGCGGCACCAGGTGGGCCCGTTCGACCACGTTGACGGAGTCGATTTGGAGCAGGGCGATCCGGTCCATGACCGCGCTCAACTGGCGACTGCCGACGGTGGTCGGCCGGGGCCGGGCCAAGCCTTGGGCGGCCAGGGCCAGACGGCGGGCCTGGGCCAGACTCAACCGGTCGTGATCGGACACCGTCCCATCATGCCCCAGAGTCTGAGCTCAGGGGTGGCGCGGGGCCAGCCGCAGGACGGCCGCGTGGGTGTCGCGCAGAGCCCGCATCGAACTCTCGTAGCTGGCCTGGGCGACGCCGATGAAGAGGCAGTCCACCACCATCAGCTGGGCGATCCGGCTGCCCAGAGCGCCGGAGCGGAAGCGGGTCTCGCGCACGGCCGTGGTCAAGACCACGTCGGCCCCGGCGGCGATGGCGGAGTCGGGCTGATTGGTCAAAGCGATGGTGGCGGCGCCGGCTTGGCGGGCCAGGTCCAGATATCCGACCGTGTCCCGGGTCTGGCCGGTATGGGAGATGGCCAGGGCGACGCAGTCCGAGGTCAAGGTGACGGCGGCCGTCCAGGCGCTGTGGGAGTCGGGCCAGCGCCGGGCGGTGCGGCCGATCCGGGTCAGCTTCTGCTCCAGGTCGGCCGCCACCACGGCCGAGGCGCCCAGGCCGAAGAGTTCGACCCGGCGGGCCGCCGCCACCAGTTCGACGGCTCGCCCGAGGGCGGCCAGGTCCAGCAGGTCGGCGGTGTCGGACAGGGAGGCGGTCTCGGTCTGGACCACCTTGGCCACCGCGTCGGCCAGGGTGTCGCTCTGGTCGATGTCGCCGCTGACCGCCCCGGGCTCCAGGGCCAACTCCTGGCGCGCCACCTCGTGCAGGAGGTCGCCGCGGAAGTCCTGCAGCCGCTCGTAGCCCAATCGTTGGTGCAACCGCACGACCGAGGTGGTCGAAGTGCCGGCCCGTTCGGCCAGTTGGGCGATGGTCCACTGGGCCGCCCGTCTGGGGTCGGCCAAGATCTGCTCGGCCACCCTCCGCTCGCTCGGCCGCAGCCGGTCGAGGGCGGAACGCAGACGGATCAGGGGCAGACCGCCGGCTCCGGCGCCGTCGTCCCGTCGCTTCGACATCGTGGCCTCCTTAAGTGTCGTTTCTTTTGATAACGACCAGGTGACGATTGTCTGGGAATTGTATTACCACGATGCTGTCATGTGATGTACTACATTTACAAGCCCACATCGCTAGTCTCACCGAAAAAATCAAGGTGAGGCGTGAATACCTCATGGAGGAGGCTTCATGCGCAATCGGACCCAATTCTCCCGTCTGGCCTGGCCGGCCGTCGGGCTGCTGTCCGCCGCCCTGGTCCTGACCGGCTGCGGCACGCCGTCGAACGACCCGACAGGTCAATCGACTGACGACTCGCAGGTCCTGGTCGTCGGCACGACCAGCGACCCAGACACCCTGTTCCCCTGGAAGGCGACGCAGTTCTTCGCCGTCAACGTGGCTCAGACTTTGTACGGCACCTTGACCGAATTCGACGCTGAGCTCAACGTCGTACCCGGCCTGGCCGAGAGCTGGGAAGTCTCAGACGACGGCCTGACCGTGACCTTGAAGCTGCGCCCCGGCGCTAAATTCGCCGACGGCACGGACTGCGACTCGGTCGACGTCAAGCACTCCTTGGATGCCATCCAGGACGAGGCCACGGCCGCCGTGGCCCGCTCCTCGCTGGCCGCCGTGACCGCGATCGAAGCGCCCGACGCCAGCACCGTGGTGCTGACCTTGAGCGCGCCCGACGCCGCCCTGCCCTCCAGCCTGGCCGTCATCAACATGGCCATCCTGTCCAGCGAGGACACCGAAGAGGCCCTCAACACCCAGCCCAACGGCACCGGCCCCTTCGTCTTGACCAACCGTCAGCCCAACCAATCGCTGACCTTGGCTCGCAACGAGCATTACTGGGGCGCCAAGCCGCCTCTGTCCGGCATCGAGTTCCGCATCATCCCGGACGAGACCTCGATCGTCTCGGCCATGCAGTCCGGCAACGTCAATCTGACCACCTTCGACGATCCGCTGGTGGCCCAGAGCGCCCAAGC